>DASTXB010000054.1:0-35922 GCA_035765695.1 Nocardioides sp.
ACAACTCAAGAGGGGCTGATCGGTTTCGACTTGGGACGTTAGTTCCAGGGGAAGCGGGTCGAGGAGCCAGCGTCATCTCGTAAACGATCGCTGGAAACCAATAACTGCCAACGCTAAGCGCAGTTCCTTCGCTCTCGCCGCCTGAGCGGTGATCGAAGCGTCAGACCGGGTATCCGTCTCCGACCCGGACCCTGGCGTCATCTAGGAGACTTGCTGCTCACTCCGTGTCGCGGAGGGTGAGCGGGACTATTCCGTGACTGAGCCTGTCGGGGACGTGTCCGTGCGAGCCCCGAGGCCGAGAAAAGCGACATCACGGACTGCACCCGGAGAAGACCTGGTTCGACGCTCGAGGACGCGGGTTCGATTCCCGCCAGCTCCACTCAGGGGTGTTCGTAAGATTCAGCGGACACTCTTCGCACAATTTGCCGGTCCCGGTGGGTCACCCGCCGGCAGCCAGCCCTCTTGAACGAGAGCCGCTCCGACACCTGTCGAGGCGGCTCTCGTGCCTGGTCCGGCGGTATCAGCAACCCGCTGAGGTCAGGGCGCGACTCTGAACAAGGCCAAACTGAAGCAGATCCAGATACCTCTGCCGCCCCTCGCCGAACAGCGACGCATCGCCGCGATCCTCGACCACACCGACGAGCTCCGCGTAAAGCGGCGCCGGGTCATGTCACACCTCGACTCTCTAACCCAGTCGATCTTCCACGAGATGTTTGATCGGACGGGGTTCGAGACGACGAGACTCGCGGACGCGATCACGTGGCGGAGCGGGCGTCCTGCCGGCGAAGGCGCAGAAGGGGGGTCCGCATCCCGTCTACGGTGGCAACGGGATCAACGGGTCGCACGATGAGTTCATGTTCAGTGAGTCAGTCTCAGTGGTCGGGCGCGTGGGCGCGTATTGCGGCGCCGTCCACATCACCAAACCTCGCGCCTGGGTGACCACGCCCCGACCGGTCCGGACTACTTGTTCCCCGACGCCGAGGTCGACGCCGTTGTCGACATCTTGCGCGGCATCAAGGCCACCGCGCTGGGCCCTGGGGCCGCGTGAGGCCTCGACTTCGTCACTGCTGAGTTGTCAAGTTGCGACGCACCCATCGTGAGGAGGGGTGTCAGGCCGCGTCGGGTACGCCCCTGAGGGTCTCCCGCGCGCGGCGCGCAGGTAGCGGTCGTCGATCTCCTTGGCCTGTGCCTTGGTGAGATCAGTCAAGCCCAGTCGTGCGGAGGCGAGCCACTCGACGAGAGGACCGGGCACGGCCGGGTCGGTGGCGTCAGCCACCTCGGTGTGCACGCCGTCCGGAAGCTCCTTCAGTCCGGCCGGTGCGGTCGATCGCAATTCTCGGGCTCCCGTTTCAGCTCGACCCACCGGCCCTTCAGGTCGGCATTCCGGTAGGCGCGCTCGTGGTAGCTGGCCCCCGGGCAGAGGATGAGTAGAGCCCCCAGGCTGCGGGCGCAGAGTCGACGCGACCCCGCCGCATAGTTCGATTGCCCAGCAGGCAGGGCGCGTCCACCGGGATGGAGCACCGACTACGGTTCGGACATGTCCGGCATTCACCGACTCGCCGTTCTCGGTGCCTGTTCCGCTGCGACCGGTGCCGGAAGGAGCGCCCCCGGGACGTGGTGGGGCTCGAGGACTGTCGCCGGACCTGCGGCGCCGCGATGCGAACCCTGCAGGTTCGAGCCGACGGCGTGCGTCGAACGATGAGTCGAGCGACGGATCGGTCGGACGAGCCCGCGGCCGTGCGGCCGGAGGTCGCCCACGCTGCCTGCGGTGTTCCGGAAGCCGGACAGCTCGGCGAGCGGACGGCGGAAGGCGGCGTGGTCCTCTTCGACCTCGACGGGGTCCTCACGCGCAAGGACACCTTCGCGACCCTGGTGACACGCCGGCTGCGGACGTCGCCGTGGCGACTGCTGCTCGCAGTGCCGGCTCTACCCCTCCTTGCCCTCACAGTGCTGTGGCCCCGATGGCGCGGGCCCGTCTCCCGATACCTGGTTCGAATCGCCTTGCTGGCCGCCTCGCCCGAGAGCACCCGCATGGTGACTACGGACCTGGCCCGGGAGTTCGTCGCCACGCCTCAGTGGTTGAACTCCCCGGGGCTGACAGCTGCGCGGCGACATCTGGACAGCGGTGACCGGGTCGTCGTCGTGACGGCCACCGAGGAACAGCTGGCCCGCACCCTCCTGGATCACCTGGGACTCACCGCCGCGGAGGTCATCGGCTCCCGCGTGGCCCCGGCTGCTCTCGGCGCATGGCTGCGACCGCACAACTACGGTGGAGCGAAGTACGAAGCGCTACGAGCCCGCGACGTTCCGCGGCCCTGGCGCGTGATGTACACCGACTCCTGGGCAGACGCTCCCGTGCTGCGGCACGTGGAGCAGGTCGTGCTCGTCCGTCCTTCCCCGAGCCTGCTGCGCCGGGCACGCAGGCGGCTTGCGGTCCCCGTTGTGCCGTTGCCGGGCCGGAGCGGTCGCTGAGGATCCGCGCTCAATCACCAGTTGCGAGCGCGGGCGAAGAGTTCGGGCATTGGGAAAATCCACAGCGAGTCGCCCTGTGGATGGTGTTTGAGTGAACAAATTTCCACGAAGTCATTGACGACTGGTCGGTGCTGTGTGTGTACTTTCACACATGAGTTGGAACTTTCCTCGCAAGTGAGTCCGGTTCCTGCTCTGCTTCCGTCTGCTCAGCAGCGGCGACCGCCGACTGCCCCACTCGAGAGATGATGCACATGAAGAAGAGATTGCTGCTGGCCGCGTCGGCGGTCATCCTGGCGTTCGGATCGGGCGCCTGCGGCGCCGTCGACTCCGGCAACGCTGACGCGGCGGGCGGCGCGGACTGCGAGCGGCCCGCCGGCAAGGAACTGTACTTCGACTACCCCCTGACCAGTCTGTCGGTCTACGGAGACCTCCAGCGGTTCGCGGAGGAGGCCGCGGCTGAGCGCGGCTACACCGTCAAGTACACCGCGGACAACGACGATCTCCAGCTCCAGAACCAGAACGTCCAGGCGCTGGTCACCCAGAAGGTGCCGGCGATCGTCTCCTACCCCCTCGAGCCGACCTCGATGGAGTCGCTCGCCAGGCAGGCCCGGAGCAACTGCACCGTCTTCGTGTCGTACGCAGCGCCGCTGGAGAACCAGGACGCGTCGATCCTGTTCAGCGGCACCGAGAGCGGCAAGGCGCTCGGGGAGGCTGCCCTCGACTGGGCGAAGAAGCAGAGTGGCACCGTCAAGGTCCTGATCCTGCAGGACCGCGACCTGGCCGTGGGCGCGCAACGCGACGACGGGCTGAACAGTGTCTTTCCAGGCGACGCCGACAACATCGAGGTGGTCGCCACTCAGAAGGCCGCCGACCGCGCCGCCGGTGAGCAGGTTACGCGCGACATCCTCCAGGCCCACCCCGACCTGGACATGGTGCTCGCCTACAACGACGACTCCGGCCTCGGCGCCCAGCAGGCGTTCATCAACGCGGGCAAGGACCCGAAGGACCCGACGATCTTCGTGGGCGGCCAGGACGGCTCCAAGGAAGGCCTGACCGCGGTGTCGAAGGGCGGCATCTACCGAGTGTCCGTCGCGGTCCGCATCAAGGACATCGGCGAGGCGGTCGCCAACGTTCCGATCGACATCCTCGAAGGTAAGGAGAACAAGGGGCTCAACGTTCCGCCCGTGGCGCTGACGGCCGACTCCCCGGAGCTGTCGGAGTATCTGAGCGACTACTCCTGAGTCTGGGTGGGAGCGCCCGCGGGGCGCTCCCACCCCCTCAGACGACCAAAGGACCCTCCATGCTTGCAGTTCGGTCTGCCTCGAAGAGCTATGGCTCCTTCCAGGTGCTCCACGACATCGACTTCGAGGTGCGACCCGGCACGGTCCACGCGCTTCTGGGGCCCAACGGTGCCGGCAAGTCGACCCTGATCAAGTGCATCAGCGGCGTCCAGTCCTTCGACCGCGGCGAGGTCACCCTGGACGGCGACGAACTGGACAGTCAGACGCCGAGCGCGGCATTCAACGCCGGAATCGCCACCATCCACCAGCACCTGAGCCTGATCGACTCGCTCTCGGTCAGCGACAACATCTTCCTCGGCCGCGAGGTCACCGCCGGACCCTTGGTGAACAAGTCCCACCAGCAACGGGAGACCCAGCGCCTGCTCGAACAGTTCGGCATCCCGGTGCGGCCATCGACCCGCGTCGGAGGACTGCCGGTGGGAGTCAAGCAGCTCATCGAGGTCGCCAAGGCATGGCACCGGACCCAGATCCGCGTGCTGATCCTCGACGAGCCCACCTCGGCACTGACCGAGGACGAGACGTTGCGGCTGTTCGCAGAGGTCGAGCGCATGAAGACCGCCGGTGTGCGGATCATCTACATCACGCACCGCCTCGGCGAGCTGTATCGCATCGCCGACGAGGTCAGCGTTATCCGCGACGGCGGCGTGGCTCTCTCTGGTCCGATCAAGGAGATCGAGCCCCAGCAGATCGTCGCGGCAATCGCGGGGCGATCCCACGACGAGGGACCGAGGGCCGGCGCGAGCACCCGCATCACCGATCGGGCCATGCTGCGTCTCGAGGGTCTCCAAGGGCCGCGGTTCGGCCCTGTCGACGTCGAGGTCCGTGCCGGCGAGATCGTGGGCCTATACGGCGTGCTCGGCTCGGGGCGGTCCTCGTGTCTGGAGACGGTCGCCGGTGGCTTCGCCGCCGAGAGGGGCCGCGTGGTCGTCGACGAGACGCCGGTACGGAACCACTCGCCTGCGGCGGCCATCCGCGCCGGCATCGCCTTCGTCCCCTCCGACCGAGCGAGTCAGGCACTGTGGGGCACGCTAGAGGCGAGCGCGAACATGCTGATGCCGTCGTTTCGTGAGTTCGCCTCGGGCCTGTTCCGGTCACGTCGCCGCGAGCGCGAATCGTTCCACCGAGTGGCCGATCAGCTCGAGTTGCAGCCCCCCGATATGCAGCGGGCCGCCCGCGACTTCTCCGGTGGCAACCAGCAAAAGATCGTCCTGGGTCGATGGACGCAGTCACCGTCCCTGCGTGTGTTGATCCTCGATGAGCCGACGCAGGGCGTGGACGTCGGCGCGCGGCGCAAGATCTACGAGACCTGCCAGGAGCTGGCCCGTCGAGGCGTCGCCATCCTCTTCGCCTCCTCCGATGCCGACGAGATCGTCACTCTCGCCGACAGAGTCGTCGTCGTGGACGACGGCCAGCCGATCGCCGAGTATACGGGGACCGACATCACCGAGGAGTCCCTGTTGCGGTCCGCCCATGAGCTGATCTGACCCCACCACCACCGGAAGAGCCCACTGATGTCCACCACCACCGCCCCTCCGTCCCCCAGCGTCACACTCGCGACATCTCCATCGCCGCGCCAGTCCCGATTCGCAGTCGTGCTCAGGTTCGCACTCCTGATCGGTCTACTGGCGCTCGTCGCCTACTTCACTGCCGCGTCGGACCTGTTCCTCACCACCGGGAACGTCAAGAACATCCTTCTGTCGAGCTCGGTGCTGCTCATCCTCGCCGTCCCCCAAGCGGTCCTGGTGATCATGGGGTACGTCGACCTCTCGGTCGGCTCCATCATCGGGCTGACCGGAGTGGCCATGGGTGTCCTGGTGGTCGACCACGGCATGAACCCGTGGTCGGCGATGTTCCTCGCCCTGGTCCTCGGCACTGTTGCCGGCAGCGTCAACGGTGTCCTGATCGCCTTCACGCGGCTGAGTCCCATCATCGTCACTCTCGGGACCCTGCAGCTTTACCGCGGGATCACCGAGGGCGTTCGCCAGAATCCTCCGGCCGGCTTCGGCGACGTGATCGGCACCTTCGGTCGGGGAACCCTGTTCGGGATCCCGATCGCGGTCTGGCTCTCTTTGGCCGTGGTCCTCATCGGGGCGCTCTTCCTCTACCGCGCCCCTGCGGGCCGGCATGTCTACGCCATCGGCGTGAACGCCGACGCCGCGTTCCTCTCCGGCATCGCCACCAGGCGCCTTCCGCTCGTCTTCTACGCGTTGATCGGACTCGCCGCGGGCCTCGGTGGTGTCCTGCTGGCCGCCCGTCTCGACTCGGCACCGCCCACGACGCTCGGCTCCGGCATGGAACTGGAGGTGCTGACGGCCGTCCTCCTCGGCGGGGTCGCGTTCTCGGGCGGCCGGGGAACGATGTTCGGAGTAGTCCTGGGCGTGTTGTTCCTTGGAGTGTTGAGCAACGGGATGACGTTGACCAACGTGCCCTTCTGGATGCAGTCGATCGCCACAGGAGCGGCGCTGGTCGTCGCCGCCGCCCTCGACGAGATCAGCCAGAAGCGCGGCACGGTCCGTCGGCTGCTCCGGAAGGAGAGCTGAGGTGGTGGACGAGCGGAACCGAGTCGCCAACGCGCGGCGGCGCCGGATCATCGAGCTCACCACGCAGGTCGACTACCTGCGGCCGGCGGACATCGCCAAGACACTCGGGGTCTCGCCGGAGACCATCCGTCGCGACCTCGTCGCTCTCGAGGAGTCCGGTGCGCTGCGCCGGGTGCACGGGGGCGCGCTGGCCGCCGACACGCACACCACGGAGCCCAGCCGCACGGACCGCAGCGTAACTTTCCTCCAGCAGAAGCAGCAGATCGGGGACATCGTTGCCGGGATGATTGGCGTCGACGACGTCGTCTTCATGGACGTCGGGACGACGGTCGAGGTGGCGGCCCAGAGGATCACGCCGGCGTTCCGTGGCAGCGTAATCACCAACAGCCTGGCCATCGGCGGCATCCTCGGCGAGCGCGAGAGGATCGAGCTCTACGTCGCCGGGGGGCGCGTGCGCGTCGGGGAGATGACCACGTACGGTCCCGACACCCTGGCCTACCTGGAGAAGTTCAACGCGACTGTCGCCTTCATCGGCTCGGGCGGGATCCATCCGTCCTCCGGCATGACCGACTACTCCGTCGAGGACGTGGCCGTCAAGCAGCTCATGGTGGAGCGATCCCAGCGCAGCTACATCCTCGCCACCGGCGACAAGTTCGGGGTCCAGGCGAAGCGCTTCGTGGTCGGGCTCGACGAGGTGGACGGGGTCATCACCGACGCCACGGTGCCCCGCGACGTACTCGGCGAATTACGCGCCGCCGGCGTCAACGTGATCACCCCGGAGTCCGTCCAGGCTGCTGAGGCTCCATCCGCCTGATCACGAGTCGGCCGCGAGTCGGCCGACCGTCCGCGAGCCGCCGGCGCCGATGCCACCGGCACGACCGACCCACCCCGTGCGGGCAATGAGAGAGAGCACTGTGAGACATCCCGTTACGACTCCAGCATTCGACGTCGCGGTCATTGGGGCCGGCATCGTCGGCTCGGCGATCGCCCGGGAGCTGAGCGGCCACGAGCTGCGCGTAGCGCTCCTGGACGCCCGAGACGACGTGGGCGACGGCACCAGCAAGGCCAACACGGCGATCCTGCACACCGGCTTCGATGCGACCCCGGGGACCTTGGAGTCCCGACTGGTCCGGCGGGGGTACGAGATCCTCAGCGAGTACGCCGACGCCACCGGAATCCCCGTGGAGCGCACCGGCGCCGTGCTCGTCGCCTGGGACGACGAGCAGGAGGCCTCGCTGCCGCGGCTGCAGGAGAAGGCCGAGGCGAACGGATACAGCCGCACGCGAATCCTGACCGCCGACGAGGTGCGCGCGGTCCTGCCGAATCTAGGCCGCGGCGTTCGCGGCGGCCTGGAGGTGCCCGACGAGTCGATCATCTGCACGTGGACGACGAACCTGGCGCTCGCCACGGACGCCGTCCAGCGCGGGACGACGCTGCTTCTCCGCCGCCGGGTCGAGTCGGTCACCGAGGACGACGGCAGCTGGGTGCTGGGCACCTCGGCCGGTGACGTACGGGCCACCTGGGTCATCAACGCCGCCGGCCTGGGCGCGGACGTCATCGACCAGCTGTTCGGCCACGAACGGTTCACGGTCGTACCACGCCGCGGCGAACTGATCGTCTACGACAAGCAGGCGCGGGCGCTCGTGGACAAGATCGTTCTGCCGGTGCCCACCGCTCGCGGCAAGGGGGTTCTGGTGAGCCCCACGATCTACGGCAACGTGATACTCGGCCCGACGGCCGAGGATCTCGACGACCGCGGTCAGACCGCCACGTCGGAGAGCGGGCTGGAGTTCCTCCTCGGCCACGGCCGACGGCTCATGCCCGCGCTCCTGGAGGAGGAGGTGACGGCGACGTACGCAGGTCTGCGCGCCGCCACCGATCACAGCGACTACCTCGTGGAGGCCGATCCCGCACGGCGGTACGTGCTCGTCGGCGGTATCCGCTCGACCGGCCTCACCTCGGGAATGGCGGTGGCAGAGCACGTCATGCAGCTGCTCGCGGATACCGGTGAGGTCCATCTCGTGCCTCGGACCGACCTGCCTGCGCCGCCCCGGCTGCCGAACCTGGGGGAGGCATTCCCGCGCCCCTATCAGGACGACGCCCGCATCGCTCTCGACCCGACGTACGGAACCGTGGTGTGCTTCTGCGAGCGGGTCACGGCCGGCGAGATCCGGGACGCCTTCCGCAGCCCGATCCCGCCGTCCACCTTGGAGGGGCTTCGCAGGCGTACCCGGGCCCAGAACGGCAGATGTCAAGGCTTCTACTGCGGCGCTGAGGTGGCTCGGTTGCTGGCCACCGAGACGTCCTCGACCGGCGGTCCGGCCAGTCGGGCAGGCGTCCGATGAGGTACCACGAAGGCACGGACCAGGGCGGAGGAGCGAGCCGGCTCCTGCGCCCACGCGTGGCCGTGGTGGGTGGGGGGCCGGCTGGTCTGACCGCGGCGATGAACCTCGCCGCGCGCCTTGACGGTGAGGTGCTCGTGCTGGAGCGCGAGCGTGAGGCCGGAGGGATCCCCCGCCATAGCGACCATCTCGGCTACGGGATCCGCGACCTGGGTCGGTTCACGTCCGGTCCACGGTACGCCGCCACGCTCCGCGACCGGGCCCTCGAAGCGGGAGCGATCCTCCGCACGGGCGCCACGGTCACTGACTGGGCCGGTCCACGCGCTGTGAACGTCACCACCCCGGAGGGTCGCCTGCGGGTCGAGGCCGACTGTGTGGTGCTGGCTACCGGCGCGCGTGAGCGCCCCCGCAGCGCGCGGCTGATCCCTGGGGACCGGGGCCGTGGCGTTTATACGACCGGCCACCTCCAGAACGTTGTGCACCTGCACGGCGGGCGCGTCGGGAGCAGAGCCGTGGTGGTTGGCGGCGAACTGGTGAGCTGGTCTGCGGTCATGACCTTGAAGCACGCCGGGTGTCGGACCGTGCTCATGACCTCCGAGTACCCGCGCCCCGAGTCGTACCTGGCCTTCCGGATCGGAGGCCGGGCCATGTTCCGCACTCCCGTCGCGGCGCACACCCGGGTCACCCGGATCCTCGGGCGCGGCCAGGTCAGCGGGGTCGAAGTCCAGGATCTGCGCACCGGAGGACGACGCGTCGTGGAGTGCGACACCGTCGTGCTGACCGGCGACTGGATCCCCGATAACGAACTGGCCCGCTCGGCGGGGATCGTCCTGGACCCGCACACCAAGGGCCCCGAGGTCGACATGGCATTGCGCACCAGCGTGCCCGGGGTATTCGCGGTCGGGAACGCCTTGCACCCGGTGGATACCGCCGACGTCGCCGCCCTCGATGGAGCCGCCGTCGCCGACCAGGTGGTCCGCTACTTGGAGGGCGCCGCGACGCGGAGTGCCGGGCTCAGGATCCGGCCCGCGGATCCGATCCGCTGGATTTCGCCCCAGCTTTTCGCGGTCGATGGCACCAACCCGCCACGGGACCGTCTGCTTGCCTGGGTGGATCGCTTTGTCCGCCTGCCTGTCGTGACCGTGCGGCAGGACGGCGAGGTGCGCGCACGACGTCGACTGCCCTGGCCGGCATCGCCGGGACGGGTGTTCCGGATCCCGGCGAGCATGCTCGACGACGTGAGGCGGGGTGGCGGCGAGGTGACGATCGGGATCGAGAACACATGACCACCGTCATGACCTACGACTTCGGCACCACATCCCTGAAGGCTGCCGTCGTCGGGGCCGGCGGGCACATCGTCGCCGAGTCGACCGTCACCTATCCGGTCAGCCAGCCGCACGCGGGGTGGGCCGAGCAAGACCCCGCCCGACTGTGGGAGGCCGCGGGCGAGGCAGGCCGGACCGCTATGGCCCGGGCCGGGTTGGACGCGGTCGCGGTCCGCTCGGTCGTCATGGTGGCTCCGTGGAAGGCGATCATCCCGGTCAGCGCTGACGGCGCGGTGCTCACCGAGGCGATCATCTGGATGGACGGACGAGCCAACGACCAGGCCCGACGGCTCAACGAGAGGCTCGGCGAGTTCGTGGGCACGGGCCAGGAGTACTGGCCCCGACTCATGTGGCTCCGCGAGAACCTGCCCGAGGTATGGGATCGCAGCGCCTGGCTCATGGGCATGTCGACCTACCTGAAGTGGCGTGCGACCGGGACCGTGACGACCGACCCGTCGGACGACTTCGTCCACGGCACGGCGGCGTCGGACGAGCGGCTGGCGCGCATCCTGGCCGCCGCCGGTCTCGACGACAGCCTGGCGAAGTTCCCGCCGCCCCACCCGGCCACCGACGTGGTGGGCCGGCTGACCGACCGGGCGGCCGCCGAGCTGGGGCTGGCTCCGGGTACGCCCGTCCTCGGCGGGTTCGGCGACCTGCCTGCCATCACGGTCGGGTCCGGTCCGGTCGGCGTCGGCGCCACCCACCTGTACTTCGGCACCTCCTCGTGGCTGGTTGCGCTGACCGAGCCGGGCAAGACGCTGGGAGCGCCGCTGACGTTCACCCTCGACGACCACTTCGACGCCGCGGTCTACCCGCTGCAGACGGGGTGCCTGGCCTACGACTGGGTCGTCGAGCAATTGTACCGAGCCGAGAAGGCCGCCCTGGGCGACGCGATCCACGACCTCGTCGCCGCCGAGGTCGAGCAGGTGGCGCCCGGAGCGGACGACCTGCTGGCCACTCACTGGCTAAACGGCGAACTGCCACCGCTGGCCAAGGCGGCCAGGGGAGTGTTCCTCAATCTCTCCACGGTTCACGACCGCCGACACATGGTACGAGCGATGATGGAGAGCATCTGCTATTCGCATCGCCGTTCGCTGGATGCACTCGAGGCCGCAGACGGTGCGCACCTGCTGGAGGTCAGGGTCGTGGGGGGCGGCGCCCTGAGTTCGGTGTGGATGCAGATGCTGGCCGACATCCTCGGCCGCCGCGTCGTCGTACCGCGCAACCCGCGCCACGTGGGAGTGCTCGGGGCGTACTACTGCAGCGTGGTCGGCTTGGGTGCGGCACCGGCCCTCACGGCAGTGCCCCGGGGTGCGACGGACGACACCACCTTCGAACCACGTCCGGAGCACCGTGCCGTCCACGATCGCCTCTACGGCGCCTACCTACAGATCCATCCGGCCCTATCGGGGCTGTTCGAGGAGTTGAACGCGCGATGACCCGCAAGATCCTGCTCACCGAGTTCCGTCAGGAGAGCAACTCGTTGAGCCCGGTGCGGTCGGACCTCGGCTTCTGGCGGCGCTCCGGCTGGGTGCTGCCCGCCGACGAGGTCCATGACGCCCACCGCGGCGAGCAGAGCGCGCTGGGTGGGATGATCCGGACCCTCGCCGCGAGCGGCGACGACGTCGAGGTTGTCTACGGCCCGGCCATGTACGCGCAGAGCGGCGGCACCGCCGAGCAGGAGGTGATGGAGCACTACCTCGATCAGCTGCTCCCGTCCCTGGAGGCGCACGGGCCGCTGGATGGAGTGTTCTTCTCCTTCCATGGAGCGCTGCAGACGAGCGGGTTCGACGACGCTGAGGCGGAGGTGGTCCGCCGGGTGCGGCAGCTCGTCGGCGATGAGTGCGTGCTGGCCGCCTCGACCGACCTGCACGGCTACGTCTCCAAGGCCCTGGCGGCCGGCCTGGACGTCCTGTGTGGCTACCACACCTATCCTCATGTCGACTTCGTCGAGACCGGCGAACGGGCAGCAGTTCTGGGACTCGCGGCGATCCAGACGGGCGCCCGGCCGGCCATGGCCTGGGCGCCGGTGCCGATGATGGTCTCGGCGTCGACGTACAACACGTTGAGCGGGCCGTTCGCCGAGCTGTTCGACTTCGGGGACGACTTGGTGCGCGCGGGCCGGATCCTGGACTACTCGATCTACCAGATGCAGCCGTGGCTCGACGTCGCGGAGCCGAACTCCGCCGTGGTGGCGATCGCGCACGACGAGGCCTCGGCGCGGGCGGCCGCCGACGACCTGGCCGAGCGGTTGTACGGCGCCCGCCACCACTTCACGGCGGACCTGCACAGCCTGGACGACGTTGTCAACCTGTCCCAGGACGCCGACGTCGCGAAGCCGGTCATCGTCGTCGACTCCGCCGACTCCAACAACGCGGGCGCCCCCGGGGACAGCATGGCGGTGGCGCGGCGGATCCTTGAGCGTCGGAGCACCGCTCGCTCGGCGACGGTGGTGGCCGACCGTGCGGCCGCGCATCGAGCCCATGAGCTGGGCGTGGGAGCCGCGGCCGAGTTCACCATCGGAGGCGCCATCGACACGCGGGCCCCGAAGATCACCGCCACCGGGTATGTCCGGTCGTTGCACGACGGGGAGTTCCGGCCCCAGGGCGTGGGAAGCGCGGGCTCGCTCGTACGCCTGGGCCGGACGGCTGTCCTCAGGTTCGGTGCCCTCGATGTGGTGGTCTGCGAGACGATCGCCGGCAACGGCGACCCCCAGTTGTACCGCGCGTTCGGCATCGAGCCGACGATGTACGACTTGGTCGTCGTGAAGGCGAACACCTCTTTCCGGGTCGGCTACCGCAGCATCGGCGGAACGATCTGCGAGACCGACACACCCGGGTGCGCGTCGCCCGTTGTCGCGGACCTGCCGTTCCGGAAGCTGCCCCGGACCATCTACCCGTGGGTCGACGCGGAGACGGTCTCGAGATCTGAAGTACTCCGGCGCCCGTGGTCGCCGTCGAACTGAGCGCGCCCGGCAACGATCGCGGCTGCGGGCTACATCGCCATACCGCCGCTGGCTGCCGGGGCGGTGGTGGTCGGGGGCGTGTCTCCCTTCCTCCCTGCCGCTGCGTCAGGCTAGGGCTCCGCTTCCTGTCGGTGGCCGCATTCCTGGCCATTGCTTCTGCCTGTGCTCGGGCTGGTCGACCGAGCAGTCAGGACGCTACGCCGGACCTCCGACAGTTCCCGCTGAGCGCGGTCAGCCGCGATCGGTCAGCTCCAGGGTGAGCCCGAGCGCCTGCGCGATCTTGCCGATGGTCGCGGTGCTGACATCACTGTCCGCCTCGACCCGCGCGATGGTCGGCCGCGACAGGCTTGCGGCCTGCCCGAGCTCCTCCTGCGACCAGCCCCGCTTCTTCCGGGCCTCGCGGATGACTTCGCCGAACAGAGGGCGAGCGGGCTCTGCGCTCATGATTCCGGTGCCTCCGGCTCGCCCCCGGACGCCTGGTCGCGATGGTGCTGGGAGTGCAGCGCGTCCGCCGAGATGTTCGCGATGTCGGCGATGAACGCTGGGTCGGTCATGTTGGACTGGATGTCTTGGGACTCCTGGCAGGTCTTCAAGACCGCCAGGCTCGGACGCCTTGAGCTGGGCCACTGTGTTGTTCCGCGCCATCGCCACCGCCTCCTCGTTGGCATCCAGGAAGCCCCAGAAGGTCGTGATGAAGCCCGAGACGCTCTCGGGACTCACGTCGACGCCCTTGGCCTCGAACATCTCGTTGGCGCGGTCTGTGTCCTCGTCCACGGGACCGCGCTCCGGGGTTCCCGTCGAGCCACGGCGCTCGTCGTCGAACTCGGGGAGCTTGATCGCCTCGGTGCCGCCCTGGATCAACGAGTGGTCCTCGTTGATCGCCGACGGCACCAGCTTCACGCCGGAGAGCTGGACACCCCCCAGGTAGCTGTCGTCGCCTTCGGTGCCGTCGACGTGCAGGTTGCGCACCAGGAGCGTCGCGAGGATTGCACGGCGGTGCAGGTCGGGGTCCTGGTAGTCGACGATCTGGCTCAGGAACGCCATGCGTTGCGGTAGGCGAGCACGTCGGCGCGGAACTGCTCCAGCTCCTCCTTGAGGATCTTGTCCTTCGTCAGCCTTGCTTGCCTCCACTGGGTGGCCCAAGTTGACCTTGATCGGCGCGAGTGCCTTGGCGATCGTCTCGCCGCCCGCGTCGGCGAGGAAGGCGTCGGCAACGGCGTCCATGTCGTCCTGCCCGTCGAGCCCGGCAGGGGCCATCCGCTCCCCGAGCGTCTGAAGCGCGTTGGGGTCTACGTCGTCCTCGACGTGGGCGTCGGAGTAGTAGAACGCGATGTCCTTCTGGACGCTGGCGGGCGTGTTGCGGAAGCCGACGATCATCGGCGTGGTCTTGCCCGGGTAGATCCGGTTGAGCCGCGAAAGCGTCTGCACCGTGGCAGGCCGCATGAGCGGCGAAGTAGGCCTTGAGGACGTCTCGCTTGGGGATTCTCGAGGCCCGCCTGCCCGCCCGGCAAGTGGTGCGGCACCGTGGGCTCAGCTGCGGTGAGTGTCGGCGCCGGGGGGCGCGTAAGCGGTGGGGAGAGTGAACCGGAGCTGCGGCAGCACGCGGCCGGGGATGGACTCGCTGGCGACCTCACCGACACGCACCGCACCCTGGCGCCGGTAGAACGACTCCGCACCGGGGTCGGCATCCAACATCAACGACGTGAAGCCGGCCTCGGTGGCGTGATCCGGTGCGTGTCGCAAGAGCCGTGCGCCGGTGTCGTGCCCGATGGCGTCCAGGTCCACGAACAGGGCTGCGAGCTCGCCCTCGGGCGGATCGCCGGCGAGCACGTAGAACCCCAGCGATCCGCTGCCGTGCTCGGCGACAACGACACGGCCGTCGGCGCACGCCTGCGGGTCGACGGTCAGCTCGACCCGGCACGCCTCGAGGAACTCGGTGTCGTAGGCCCAATGGCTCTTCGAGCGCAGCGCGAGCTCCGACAGCGCGTGCGCCTCACCGGGCGAGCGGGTCGGAGTCGCACGTCCTCAGTCGCCACGGTGGGCCCCGTCGTCGGCGAGCTCGGCGATGGTCGCGCCTTCCAGCAGGGCGTCGAGCCCGAACTCGAACTGCTCGCGTGAGGTCGAGGTCGACAGCACCGAGGACAGCGCGACGATATGGCTGTACTCCTCGACCGGCAGGCCGGCCATCCGGTCCCGGCGCGCTTGGGCGGGAGCCTGGCCGGCGCTGGCGGCCTCAACGAGCCGCGGGAGCTCCCACATGACGAATCCGACGGCGTAGGTCATGGCAGCGAACCAGATACGGGCCGCGCGGGCGCCGGTGATGCCGGCGCCCGCGAGAATTGCGAACGCGGCCTCGGCGTGGTTGAACGCCGCCTTCGACGCGGCCCCTTGGACCGCGAACAGCCGCTGGAACTCGGGGTGGGCGACCAGGGTGGCGCGCAGGTCGATGAAGTAGCGCCGCAGCGCGGGGCGCCAGTCGGTCTCGTCGGCTTGTTGATGTGGCGCGGCGACTTCGCCGAGGACGCGGGCGGCGAGGTGGTCGAGGATGTCCTCCTTGCTGCGCACGTGGCTGTAAAGGCTCATCACGCCGGCGCCGAGCGCGGTCGCCACGGCGCGCATGGTGAGCGCGTCGCGGCCGTCGGTCTCGACGATCTGCTGGGCGGCGTCGAGGATGTCCTTGAGGTTCAGCGATCCGCGCGGGCGGCGAGTCCGGGCCGGCTCCGTGGCCGGCTCCTTGCTCGGCTCCTTGCTCGGCTCCTTGGCCGGCTTCTTGGTCGGCCGGTCGGCTGCCTTCTTCCGCGCAGCCTTGGTCGCCTGCTTGGCGGTGTCCTTCATCGACGAGACGTCCTTTGGTTTCAGCGGGTCAGCGGTGAGTCGAGGTGGTGTTTGGCCTGTGCTCGCTGTGACAGTCGCGCGGTCAACGGTTCGGGCGGGTGACACGGTCGAGGAACTGGTGGGTGCGTTGCCAGGCGTCGGCGCTGGCTTGGGCATGCTCATGATGCTTGACGTCGAAGAAGCTGTGCGGGGCGCCGGGGTAGACCTCTATCTCGTGGGCGACGCCCGCGTGGCTCAGCGCGTGGTCGAACGCGTCGACCTCGCTGGCAGGGATGTAGGCGTCGGCACCGCCGAAGATGCCGAGGATGGGCGCGGCGAGCTGGTCAGCGTGCTGGGTGGGTCCGGGTCCGAGCGGGCCTCCGGTGCCGGGCACGCCGTAGAACCCGACGACGCCGGCGAACCCGAACTCCGGCGCGGAGGCCCAGAAGGCGTGCCGGCCGCCAAAGCAGTACCCGACCGCGGCCACCGCCTCCGCGCCGTCGACTCGCAGGGCCGCCGTGGCGGCGCGGATGTCGGTGGCGACACCGTCGCGGGTGGTGCGCATGACGTGCGGGGTTGCGTCGAAGTCGTCTGGTCGGTCGTCGATACCGGCGGTGCGGCCGTAGTAGTCGACGACGATGGCGAGGTAGCCGTGGTTGGCCAGGTCGACCGCGATGGCCTCGTAGAACGGGTAGATGCCGCGCACGTCCGGGAGTACGACGACTCCGGCGCCGCGCTCGGCCGGGTCCTTCGGGGCGGCGCGGAAGGCGCGGAGCCGGTTGCCGTCCTCCGCGGTGAGTATGTCGCGGCTGGTGGTGACCCCTGCCGCTGGCCTTGTCTGTAGCGGCGGCTGGGAGTCGAGGTCGAAGCACATGGGTTCAGTCTCCTTCGCAAAGCTCGGTGTCGTGCTCGTCAGTGTTTTCTGGAGCGGGTTCGTCGGGGTCGTGGTCGGGAGGTTGGGTGCCCCGGGCTCCGGCAGATGCGTCCGTCGGAGCCCGGGGCGCTCGGGGCGCCCCTTGCGCCGTTGCGCCGAGGCACGCCCCTTCCGGCAAGAGCTCTGGCGTTGCACTACTGCTCTTGGCGTACATGTACGGTATAGGTACTGTATCGAGAATGAGACCTACGTCAACTCCGTCGGTCGTGACTCCGCCAACCGACTCATATGCCGACATCCGCCACGCTGTCCGTCCTGGGGCTGTGCCTGCTGCCGCGGGCCCACACGCCCTTCAGCCCTCGATCGACCGGCTGCGGGTGAAGGAAGACGCGGATGCTGTTGATGCGTTGTACCGGCAGCTGGACGACCGGATCTCTGCCGCCGAGGACCAGATGGCGGCGGCCCTGGCGTGCTCGGAGGGTCTCTCGGCCCAGGAGCTCGCGCACCGAGAGGCGCAGGTCGTCCGTCTCGGCCACCGGCTGGCCCAGTTGCGCGCCGCTGAACGTCGCTTGGTGTTCGGGCGCCTCGACCTACGCGATGGCAACAGGCTGTACGTCGGCCGCTTGGGCCTGCGCACCGGTGACCATGTCCTGGTCGATTGGCGGGCGCCCGCCGCGGCGGACTTCTACCAGGCGACGCCGGCCTCGCCCGGCCCCGTGCTCCGTCGGCGGCAGCTTCACCTCGAGGGCCGGCACCTCGTCGACGTCACCGAGGAGATCCTCACGCTCGACCACACGTCTCTTGACGGGGTGCGGGAGGCCACGGCGGCAGACGAGGCCAATGGTGCGTCGCCGGATGATCCGACGACCGGGCGGGTGGATCTCCTAACGCGTGTCCTGACGGCACCTCGTACCGGCCGAATGCGCGACATCGTCACCACGCTCCAGGCCGAGCAGGACCGCATCATCCGCACCCCCGGCAAGGGTGCGCTCGTGGTCGCCGGCGCACCCGGCACCGGGAAGACGGTCGTCGCGCTGCACCGGGCCGCGTACCTGCTCTACACCGAGCCGGCCCGTCGGGCCGGGGGCGTCCTCGTCGTCGGCCCGAACGCCGGCTTTCTGCGCTACATCGATCAGGTGCTGCCCGCGCTCGGCGAGACCGACGTCGTCCTCGCGGAACCGACCGACCTCTACCCGGTCGACGAGCCCGCCCTCGCAGTCGATGATCTGGACGTCGCGCGGCTGAAGGCGGACGTCCGGATGGTCGAGGTGCTGCGGCGCGCCGTCGGCGCCCGGCAACGTGTCCTCGCCCAGCCAGTCTCCTTGCTGGTGGACGACGTCGAGCTGGTCCTGCGTCCCGAGGTGGTGAGCCGGGCCCGTGACGCGGCCCGGGCCAGCGGAGAACCGCACAACCGGGCACGCGAGACCTACGCCGAGATCGTTCTCGAGGACCTCCTCGACCAGTTCCTCGCCGCGACACTGGGCAGCGCTAGCTACCCTGATCCGATTCCCGACGCTGACGACGGCCCGGCCGACCGCCCTTCTGACCAGTCTGCCGACCTCCGTGCTGACGAGCTGGCCGAGAGCGGCACCGCACGGGAACAGGCGCTGTCCGTACTGCACCGAAGCGTCGATGTGCGACGGGAGGTGAATTTGCGGTGGATGCCGCTTACCCCGGAGAAGGTGCTGCGCGACCTGTTCGCCGACGAGGGTCGGCTGCGTGCCGCGGCACCGGACTGGCCGGCGGCGGACCGGGCGCTGCTGGCTCGCCGTCGTGACGCTGTCTGGACCCGTGACGACATCGCGCTGCTCGACGAGCTCGCGGCACTGCTCGGGCCGCCACCGCAATCGGCCGCCGAGCGGGCCGCTGAGGCGGTGCAGGCGGCCGCGAAGCGGGAGGCGGTCCGGTTCGCGAGCGACACGCTCAGCTCCTACGGCGTCAGTGCGACCGTCACCGCCGACGAGCTCGTACGCCGCTACGGAGTCGGCGACCACCTGGCCGACCACCGGCCGCTCGCCGAACGCGCCGTCGCGGACCCGTCCTGGGCGTACGGGCACGTCATCGTCGACGAGGCCCAAGACCTCACCCCGATGCAGTGGCGGATGGTGCTGCGCCGCTGCCCGTCGCGGTCGCTGACCATCGTCGGGGACCTCTACCAGCGCTCCGGCACCGCCACCCGACCACAAGCGTGGGCCGATGTCCTCGGGCCGCACCTGTCCAGCTGGCGCGAGGAGACGTTGACGGTGAACTACCGCACCCCCGGCGAACACCTCGGACTCGCCCGCAGCCGCCTCCACGAGGCCGGCGTCGACACCCCCGACGTCGACTGCGCCCGCTGGGGAGGCACCCTCCGCGTAGCCGACCTGACCGATTCCGACCTGCCGGACCTGGTCGCCGAGGAGCTCGACGCCTGCCGCGGCACCCTCGCCGTCGTGACGCCCGACCCCGGCTGCCTCGCCGAGCGCCTGCCCGGGACCGTAGCGGTGCTCACCCCACCGCAAGCGAAGGGCCTGGAGTTCGACACCGTCCTCGTCCTCGACCCCGACGACATCGCCGACCGGCACGGCCCCGGCGACCTGTACGTCAGCCTCACCCGCGCCACCCAACGCCTCGTCCTCGTCCGGAGCGTGGCCCCGTGCGTCGCCGTGGTTCCGCCCGCGCGACTGGCCGACGCGGCGACCTTGGCACCATCGGACACATGACCCTCGACATCCGACCCTGACTGCCGAGGACCAGGAGCTCATCGAGCTCGCCCGACGGACCGTCGACGAGAACCCCGACGGCGACGTCGGCGTCCACACCGTCGGCGCCGCAGTGCGGGCCACTGATGGGCGCATGCTCGCCGGGCTCAACCTGCATCACTTCACCGGCGGTCCGGGCGCCGAGCTCGTCACGCTGGCGGCACGCCCGCGCGAGTGACGCACGCGAGCCCGAGCTGCTCCCGTTGGCCTACCAACAACCCGGCGACTGAGATCGGACATCCGAGGCGCCGCCGGGTCGCCAGACCTGGTCGAGAGTCCCGATACGGCGAGGTTTTCGCCCACCTGCGCCCGCTCCCGCCGGGAGGCGGCGGACGCTCGGCTGCTGTCACAGCACGCGCTCGAACCACACCTGGTCCAGCAGCGGGATGCCATCGATCTCGAGTGCCGGTGGGTACCCGGTTTCCGGGGTGAACACGTCGCGCCTGCCTCGGGTCATCCGGAACCCGCAGCGTTGGTAGAACCGCAGATTTCCGACGTCGGCGGTCGCGGTCGCGGTCGCGGTCGCGATGCGACGAACACCTACCGTCCGTGCCTCGTCGACCGTGCTCGAGCAGCGCCCGGCCGACTCCGTGACCACGGTGCCACTCGACCATCGCGGTGTTGGTCACCTACCAGGTGTCGGCGGCGGCCTCGTCGGCGCGTGGGACCGCTTGTAGGTGGCCGATCACCTCCCCCTCTCCTCGCCGTCGCTGGTGCGAGCGACCCACACGATGCCGAGGTCGAGGTAGACGTCGAGAGCCAGCTCGGAGTCATCGGCGAGCCCGAACGACCACGCCAGGTCCCGGCGCGACTCGGCGTACCGCTCGATGCTGATTCGCAACCGTCAGCTCCCTCCGATTGCCGGCTGCTGTCCGGCAGCATCGCGCCACGCGGCCACGCTTCGCATACCCCAGCTCAACCTGGTGGCGGCCTCGGCCACCACCCGACGAGCAACGGCTTCGGCGGCGCGGCCACCGACGTGAACGGTGACCGCGTGGATGCCGCGTACACCGTGCGGGTAGGGCGTCGTCGCAGGGTTGTCGTCCTGCCAGTCGCCGCCGTCTGGGCGGCAGCGCACACGAAGCCGGTGGCGGCCCGGAGTTGCCTGCCAGGTCAGCGACCACGGCCGCCACGCGTCGGGACCTAGGTCGACGCCGAGGGTGGCGTCGAGCCACGGACCGTCGTCGACCTGCACCTGGACCGCGTCAACCCCGACGGGCGGTGCCCACGCGTAGCCGTGAATGCTCGACTCCCCGGCGTCCAGCCGGCCGTGGGGGCCGGGAACGTCGATGCGGGCGGACGGATGCACCGGGTAGGTGCCGTCGAGCCAACCGCGCTGGCCCCAGTACGACAACGGCGCGGTGCCGGTCACGATGAGCCGCCGGACCCACTTGGTCTGTCCGTCCTGGCCGGTGCGTCCGGGCACCAGCAGTCGGGCGGGGCTGCCGTGCTCACGCGGCAAGGGCTGACCGGCCATCCCGACTGCCAGGAACGCGCGTTCGCGTGCTTCGGCGAGCGGCAGCACGTTGGAATAGCCGTCGACCGATTCCACGACCAGCCAGCCGTCTTCTTGGGCCGTCGCGCCGGCTCGGCCGAGTAGGTCCGCGACCGCGATCCCGGTCCAGCGCGCGCAGCCCATCCGGTCGCCGCCGACCGGGTTGTGGACGCAGATCATTAGCAGGTCGCGCTCCTCCAGCGGCAGGTCGAGGACCTCGGGCAACGTCATCGCGAACGGCGCGGCGACCTCGCCGTTGACCTCGAGTCGCCAGAGTCGAGGTCGACGCGGGGCTCGGGGACGGTGATGTCGATCACCGGGAACTGGCCCGGCTCGAACAGCAGCGGCGCGACACCTCGCGGTCGGGTCCGCTCGTCGGTCGGCAGCGGCGGCAGCCGCCGTGCCGGGCTGGGGAGCTTCGCTCGGTCGCGCAGTTCGGTGGCGGCGCGACGGAGGGCACTCCGGTTAGCGGCAACAGCGGCGGCACCGGCTGCTGCGGCTGACGCAATCGCGACCCGTGGGGCCAGCCGCACGGGCGCGATCGCGGCGGTGGCGACGACGACGCCGGCGGCGGTCGCGGCGGCGGTGCCGGGCGTGGAGGCGTCACCGTGACGCAGCGCCAGCAGCCCGCCGAGCGCGTGCGGCGCGGCGGCCGTGGCCGCGCCCAGCGCGGCACTCCGGGAGGCGAGCGCGGCGCCGGCGCCCGCGGCCGCTGCGCTGGCGCTGGTGGCGATCGCGACCAGGCCGGGTTTGTCGGCCTGCCCGACGAGGGCGACGCCGCCGTCGACGAGCATGGCGGGCGAGGCGTCGACCATGCCGCGGGCAAGACCGGAGGCCGGGGACCGGCCACGCCGGGTGGCTGAGGCGGCGATCTCCCCGGCCGCGGTGGCCAGCAGCCCGGCCCAGACGCCGGCGCGGGTGCCGGCTGTCAGATGGTCCTTCATCCCAGAGGTCTCCTCTCGAGGTCGAATGGGTGCCCTGCATGGTGCGGCCACCCGGGGTGGTCCGGCATCCCACAGACAGGGGGTCTGGCCCAGGGCACTCGGGCACGCAGGCGAGGACTCACAAGGTCCCGACGAGGAGCAGCGAGGCAGCGACGATGAGGTCGCAGATCATGCACAGTTCCGCGTACCAGCGGGGCACGACCCGGTCGGCGCGGTGGTGGACCATGTCCCAGGCGGCGTGGCCAAGCCAGCCGCCCGCGAGCACGTAGCGTCCGGCGTCGGGGCTGGTCGCGGTCGCGGCGATCGCCAAGGCGCCGAAGGCTAGGACACCGGCCGTCTCGATCGTGAGCCACCGGGGGGCCGTGAGCTCGCCGCGGGCCGAGCCCCAGGTCAGGTAGATGACCGCCGCGGTGAGCACACCCCACGCGCCGACCCAGGTCTGGACGTGAGCGGGCAGGGGGGAGACCAGCGCGAGGCTGGCGGCGGTGGCCGCCACGCCGAGGGCCGTGAGCCAACGACGCTTCAACACATTCGAGACCTCGGTGGGTGCCGCGGTGGCCTCGCGCCCGGTCGTGGCGGTGGTGGCAGCGCTGGCGGTGGTTGCGGTGGTCGTCATGGCGAGCTCCTGTGGCGGCTGGATCGGGTCTCGTCGACGCTAGGAGCAGGTGGTCGGCGTCGCGCCAGCGAAATCGCCAGGGTTGGGCTAACTCGTTGCTCCGGTCAGGGAGCGTCGCGGTTGTGCAGGATCCCCTGGAACATGACGTGGTCTTGCCAGGCGCCGGCGATGAACAGGTACTGCGGAACGCGGCCGTACTCGGTGAATCCGCAGCGGCGCAGCACCACCGGGGAGGGTGCGTTGTGGGCGAGGGTGCCGGGCTCGATTCGGTGCGGGCCTAGATCGGTGGCGCGGGTGACGGCGAACCGGACGGCGGCGGTGGCGAGTCCGCGGCCGGTGTGGCGGTTGTCGACCCAGTAGCAGAGGGAGGCGTTCTGGAAGACGCCGCGGCCGATGTTGGTCAGGTTCACGCGGCCGACCATCTCGCCGTCGTGCCAGATGAGCCACGGGTCCTGCTGCCCGGCGGCGGCGAGCTTCGCTTCGGCGTCGGCACGCTGCGCGCCCTCGGTGAAGAACTCGGGGCGCCGTGTCGGCTCCCAGGGCGCGAGGTGCTCGCGGTTGCGGATGTGCGCCTCGGCAAGTGGCGGCGCGTCGTCACCCTCAGCGGCCGGATCTGGTAGCTGGGGCTCAGCTCGGCGGTTCGATGCGGGGTCGGCTCGCCGGTGAGGTCGGTCATCTCACGGTCCTCCCGGTCGTCATTGGGCGGTCACGTCTGGGTCGCTGTGGGGGCCGCCGTCGGGTCGATGCCGGCGCGCCGCAGCCTGGTGTGACTGTGCGCTGGGTGGGTCTCAGGCGAGCGCTGCGTCGACCGCGGCGGCGGCGTGGAGTGCTGTGGTGGCCAGCACCGGCACGGTGCTGTCCTCTGGCGTGATCAGCAGCTCGATCTCGGTGCAGCCGAGGATGATGCCGTCGGCGCCGTTCGCGACCAGGCCGGTGACGATGTCGCGGACCTGTTCGCGGGACGCGGGCGAGACGATGCCGCGGCACAGCTCGTCGAAGATGATCCGGTGCATCAGCGCCCGAGCCGGGGCGTCGGGAACGGCGACGTCCAGCCCGTGGGCGGTGAGTCGGTCGCGGTAGAACGGCTGCTCCATCGTGAACGCGGTGCCGAGCAGCCCCACCCGGGTCAGGCCCGCGCTGCGGGCGGCGTCTGCGGTGACGTCGGCGATGTGCAGCAGCGGGATGTCGACGGCCGCCCCGATCACCGGCGCGACCTTGTGCATGGTGTTGGTGCACAGCACCAGCAGGTCGGCGCCGGCTGCCTCGAGTGTGCGGGCCTTGTCGGCGAGGATGTCGCCGGCTTCGTCCCACCGTTCCTCGGCCTGGAGGCGTGCGATGGGTGCGAAGTCGACCGAGGCGAGCAGGCAGTCCGCGGAGTGCAGGCCGCCGAGCCGTTCGGCCATACCCTGGTTGATGAGCTGGTAGTACAGAGCGGTGCTTTCCCAGCTCATCCCGCCGATCAGCCCGATCCGTTTCATCGACGTCATCGGCACATGGTGCCAGCGCCTGCGCGGCGGGTGCGACGGAACGAGCGGCGGGCCAGTCGGCGCTGACGCTCGTCATCGGCGTCGCGGAGCCGGCGGCTCATCTCGTGGCGGGCGGCCTCGAGGGACATCGGGTAGGTGCTCATGACGGTCTCCTGGGATGTGGTGGTCCGGATCATTGGTGATTGGATGTGGAGCTCCATCGTGTTCGCCGCCCAGACGGGTGGCGCCGGGAAAACCGCCAGGATCGCGCCGGACTGAACGCCCTAGTGCGTCGGCACCGTGGAGCCGATGGAGCGGTCGCGGCGGCGTGCGGTCAGCTCACTGCGACCCAGTGTCCGCCGGGCGGGGTGCGGGTCGTGGTGGTGCTCGGGGTCGGCGGCGAAGATCTTCTCGTAGAGGTCGTAGACGACCCAGGCCAGGGCGTTGTTGTAGAGCATGGCGTCGTTGAAGCCGTGGCCGGCGACCTGCCGCTTGATGGTGGCGTAGCGCTCGCGGCCCTCGACGTGGGTCAGGAGCCAGTCCCGGAACAGCACGCGGCGGGGCGGCTCCCGCGCGCCGGGACCCAACACGTGCAGGTTCGTCGCAGGTTGTGCTCCGCGCATCATGCGGTGCTCCACCCAGTCCGGTATCCGGACCCGGAGCTCGAAACCGGCGCGTTCCAGGTCGGGCAACCAGGCGGCTTCGTCGGCTGGGTCGACACTACGAGGCCGACGTCGATGACCGGCTTCGCCCATAGCCCGGGGATCGCCGTGGAGCCGACGTGCTCGAGGGCGAGCACTCAGCCGCCGATCGCGGCGGCGATGCGTGTGCGTACGAGCGTGTACCAATCGGCCCATGACGGGTCGGGTGGGAGGACCTCGAGGGAGCCGCAACGGTCGGGTGGACGGGGACAGCCCGGATCTCTTCCTCCGACGGCGGGTCGAACGGGGTGTACAGCGGGCGGGTCGGCAGGGGGCGGCTCCTCAGGCGGCCATCGTCGAGGTTCGGAACCAGGCGCGACGGGTGGAGGGCAACCGGCGTCGGGGGACGCGACGGCGTTCGTCGGTGGCGTCGCGCAGGCGGCGGTCGACTTCGTGGCGGGCGGCCTCGGGGTACATCGGGTAGATGGTGTTCATGACGGGGCTCCTTGGCTCGGTGGTTCCCCGGATGGCGTGGTGCCGGGGGTAGAGCTCCATCGTGGTCGTCGGGTCGCCGGGGTGGCGCCGGGAAAATCGCCAGTTCTAGGCGGGCCGGGCGCGTGGGATTGCCTGCGGCGGGATCGTCAGGCGGGGTCGGCAGCCAATGCCGCGAGCTCGGTGCGCGAGGTGATGCCGAGCTTGGTGTAGACGTTGCGCAGGTGGAAGTCGACGGTGCGGGGGCTGACGTAGAGCCGGCCGGCGACCTCCTTGTTCGACAGTCCCTGGCGCACGAGCGCCGCGATCTGGGCTTCGGACGGCGTGAGCTCGGTTGCGACCAGGTCGTTGCCACGCCGCGCTGTCTCTCCGGATGCGCGGAGTTCCTGGCTGGCCCGCTCGGCCCAGAAGCCGGCGCCGAGGGCCTCGAAGGTGTCGAGCGCCGCCCGCAGCGGCTCCCGGGCGTCGGTCCGGCGCCGCTGGCGCCGCAGGTACTCACCGAGGGCGAGCTGGGTGCGGGCCCGGGCGGGAGTGCGAGGCGAGCGCGCATGCCAGTCCAGTGCGCGGCGGAAGTTCTCCTCGGCGTCGGCGCCGCCGAGAACGGCCTGGCAGTGGTAGGTGGCGGCCCACGCCCACGCCATGTCGGTGCCCTCGGCGAACGTGCGGAGCTCGGCCAGCCACTCCTCGGCGAGGTCGCGGCGGCCAGCGCGGGCGGCGGTCTCGATCCGGTCCAGGGCGGCCAGGCCGCGGACCACCGGGAGCTCGATGCGCTCGAGATGGTGCAGCGCGGTCGCGGGGGCCAGGTCGAGCTGCCGAGCGGCTGTCCAGTGCTCGAGGCCAGCGACCAGTCCGTTGACCGCGCCGTGCGGGGTGTTGCGGTTCAGCGCGGCCTCGAGCTCGTCGAGCTGCGCGGGCGCCTGCGGGTCGCCACGGAGCGCGGCGATGAGGGCGAGCTCGGCGAGCGGGAACGCGGTGAGCTCCTCCAGGCCGAGGTTGCGGTCCAGGAGCAGCGCCTCCTGGGCGGCGGAGGCGGCGTCGGCCCAGGCGCCGGTGGCGATGCGGAACACGACGCCGCGGGTGAGGGCGTGCTCGATCATGTTGAGGGCGCCGGTGTCACGGGCGTGCTGGAGCTGCAGGTCGTGCAGCTCGATGGCGCGGATGTCGTCGCCGAGGTGCATGGTGGCGATGGCGAGGTTGGTGTGCAGCAGCGGGTGCGCGTTCGGGCCGAGCGGGGTGTCCCACGCTTGGCGGAACGCGGCCGCGGCGGTCGCCCAGGCGCCGGCGGACACGGCGGTGAACCCGTCGAGAAGCCAGCCCGCGACGCGGTCCTCAGGTGGTGCTTCCGGTGGCGGTGGCGCGACGATGGTCGCGGGGTCGGGTGCGTCGACCGGCCGGGCGCCGAAGGAGATGAGGGCCGCGGCCAGCATCGCCAGGACCCGTGCCCGCGAGGGGTCGTGCGGGGCAGCGGTCTGGGCGGCTTGGCACACGATCCGGGTGCCATCGTCGAGCGAGCGGGTGTTCCACTCGACCTGCGCCTGCAGTTGGAGCAGGTCGGCCCGCTGGAGCGGGTCGGTGACGTCGACAAGCGCGGCTCGCACCAGCCGGTCGGTCTCGACGGGGCGTCCGGCAGCCAGGGTGGAGGCGGCTGCGTCGCGCAGCCGTTGCGCGCGGGCCTGCGGGTCGATGGTCAGCTCGGCGGCACGGGTCCAGGCGGCCGCGGCCGCCTCGTGGCCGCCGCGCCGCCGGGCTCGCTCGGCCGCCTCGTCGAGCGCGGTGACGACCTCCTCGTCCGGGCCGGCGGCCGAGGCGGCCAAGTGCCAGGCCCGTCGGTCCTCCTCCGGGGTGCCGGCTAGTGCGTCGGCCAGGGCGCGGTGCGCCTGGCGTCGACGGCTGCTGGTCGCGGCGCCGTAGATCGCGGAGCGGACCAACGGGTGGCGTAGCGCGATCACACCGCTGGCGCCGACGTCGAGCAGGCCGGACTCCTCGGCGGCGTCGAGCGCCGCGGGGTCGGCGCCGAGGCGGGCGGCTGCCCGGTTGAGGGTGAGGACCCGTCCGGAGTCGTCGGCGGCGGCGAGGAGCAGCAGGGTCTGGGCCGGCTCCGGAAGCCGCCGGTACCGGTCCAGGAAAGCGCGCTCGACGCCTTCGGTCAGCGGCAGCCGCTCGGGCAGCGGCTCGGCCCCGGAGAGCTGCGCGGGGCTGAGCGCCCGTGTCAGCTCCACCAGCCCGAGCGGGTTGCCGCCGGTGGCCTCGAGGAGTTCCGCGCGGACCTGCGCGGCGACCGGCGTGCTGACCTGGTCGGCGATGAGTGCCACGGCTGCGGCCTCGTCGACCCCGGCGACGGTGAGGAGGGCGAGGTCGCGGGGGTCGAACTGGCCGGTCTCCTGATCGCGGACGGCGAAGACGATCGCGACCGCCTCGCCCCCGAGTCGGCGGGCGGCGAACTGGAGGGCGGTCGCGGATGCGTCGTCGAGCCAGTGCGCGTCGTCGACGACGGCGAGGACCGGCTGGTCCTCGGCGACCACCGACAACAGATTCAGCGTGGCGAGGAAGACCAAGTGCCGGTCGCCGACCTCATCGCTGCTCTCACCGAACGCCGCTCGCAGAGCGTCGGCCTGTCGGGCCGGGATGCGGTCGAGGTGCGACAGCGTCGGACGCAGCAGCCGGTGCAGCGCCGCGAACGGCAGCGGAGCCTCGGACTCCACACCGCGAGTGCGCAAGACCGTCATCCCGTCGGCGGCAGCAAGTGCGTCGTCCAGCAGCGCAGACTTGCCCACGCCCGGCTGGCCTTGGAGCAGCAGCGCCGATCCATGCCCAGCTTTCGCCCGCTCCACGACATCGGCAAGCGCGGCCCGTTCCCGGTCCCTACCCCGCAGCACCCCAGACACCCCAGACACCCCCGACACAGTAGTGAACCCCTCGGACGGCGTGGTCGAGATTGCGACTTCGCCCGCACTCGCCCGCGTTGCCCAGGTGGACGACGCGGGCTTGGACGGCTTGCGCCGGGTCTTGGGATTCACGATGCGCTGACCGTGTAGGTCACCGAGCCAACCGCCAGGAGGTGACACAGCCGGTCTGACGCTGCCGGGCGGGGTCCGCACAGATCCTGTCGCGGGCGGAGGTCATGCCCGAACCGGACAGCCGGTCGTGCGTAGCACGTCGAGGACGTCGGCGCGGTCTACCGGCGCGTTTGCCGTCACGAGCAGCACGCCGGCGGCGATGTCGAGCTCGCAGCCACTGATACCGGGCATCGCATCCAGACGGGTCCGGACGGCGTCGGCGACGTGCACGCAGACGGCGCCTTCAAGGGCGAACAGGGTAGGGCCCACGAAGGTCCGTGGTGTGCCTCGCATCATCGTGGCCTCTTCTCGGCGGTGGTGTTGGAGTGGGTGTTGTCATCGGTGTTGCTGTCGGCTCGCGCGTTGGTGTGGTGACCCGGATGTGCGCCGGCGCGCGCGTTCGCGACCAGGACTGTCATGACTTGTGGCCATGCCGCCGGCGGGAGGTCGTGGCCCATGCCGTCGATGAGCTCGAGCCGGGCGCCTGGGATGGCGGCGGCGGTGGCGCGGCCACCGGAGGGATGGCACATGCGGTCGGCGGTTCCGTGGATGACGACGGTGGGCACCTGTAGCCGAGACAGCTGGGCGGTGCGGTCGCTGGCGCCGCGCACGGCTCGGAGCTGGCGCCGTCTGCCATCGCGAGCGTGGGTGTCGCGCCGGTGGCCCAGGGCGGTGCCGCGGCGGAGCTCGTCGATGTCCTGGTCGAAGCCGGGTGATCCGACGGCGGTGAAGATCCGGACGCGACGCTCGATCGCCTCCTGCTCGGTTCGCGGGCGGCGTCCGGCCAGGTGCCGCAGCACGAGCGGGGACGTCCACCCCTTTCCGCGTTGCCCGGTCGTCGACATCAGCGACGCTAGTGACAGGACCCGATTCGGGTGCCGGATCGCGGCGAGCTGGGCGATCATCCCGCCCATGGACGCGCCGATGACGTGCGCGCGGGGCACATCGAGAGCGTCGAGTAGGCCGACGGTGTCGTCGGCCATGTCGTCGAGTGTGTACTTGGCGTCGGGCATGTGGGTGGATCGGCCGGCGTCGCGGTTGTCGAACCGCACGACGTGGAACCCGTGGCCGGCGAGGTCGCGGCAGAACTGGTCGGGCCAGTGGACCAGCTGGAACCCGAGCCCCATGATCAGCAGCATGGTGGGCGCGGTCGGGTCGCCGAACGTCTCGTAGCACAGGGTGAGATCCCCGACGGTGGCGAACTGCTCCCCGCTGCGCGCCGGCGTCGGAGCAGGTGCCGGCTCGCGGGTCCCGGCGGGCTCTCGTCGCTCGGTCATGACCAGGCTCCGTGCACATGCACCGCGAGACGGACCTTGGAGGTGAGGTTCCACAGCTGACGGGCGTCCTCGTGGTACATGTTGATGCAGCCGTGGCTGTGGCCGGCGAAAGGGTCGATCATGGTCGCCGAGCCGTGGAACGCCTCGCCGCCGGAGAAGAACTGGCTGTAGGGCATCGGGCTGTTGTAGAGGCTGCTGACGTGGTCGATGTCGCGGTAGTAGACGGTGAAGTCGCCGGTGCGGGTGGGGTGGTCCGAGGCGCCGCCGCGGACGAGCCAGGCGTTGATGAGCGTGCCGTCGTGCCAGAGAGTGACCTCGTGCCGGGTGCGGTCGTAGCAGGCGTCCCAGCCGGTGCCATCGGCGCATGCGGCGGGGATGTCGGCGCGGCCGCGGATGGTGGCGGCGATCAACCGCCTCCAGGTCGCGCGGTCCGCGGTGCCGGTGATCGGCAGGTGGGTGCGGCGTTGGTAGCGCTGGACGGCGGCCTTGGTGAGGTCGCCGAAGTAGCCGGTGACGGGGCCGTCGTAGGCGCCGGCCCACGTCAGCCGGTACTGCAGCTCGCGAACGTGCGCGATCTGGGACACCGAGGTGTCCTGGGCGCCGTAGGAGACGGTCTCCCGGACGAACTTGGCCGGGGCTGCGGACCGAGCGGACGTGGGGGTCGCTGCCGCCGGGGTGGCCGAGAGCGCGGCGGGGGCAAGGGCGACGCTCAGGGTCATGAGGGTCGCCGCGGAGGCGGCGGCGAACGGGATGCGCATGAGGGGAATTCCTGGTTCTGGTGAGGCCTTGCGGGCGGGGGGCGGGGCTGGTGGGCTCGGGGAGGTCGGGTGTCGAGGACGGCGGTCGTTCGGGCGGGTCGTTCGGGTGGATCAGGGGCGGGCGTCGAGGTAGGCCCGGTAGGCGTGGGGCTGCCAGGAGGCGACGACCTTGGTGCGCAGCGCGGCGCCGAGACGCCTGTAGAAGCGGTGGCCGGCGTCGTTGTCCTCGCGGACGCCCCAGGTGACGAGGAGGTTGCTTTCGGCGGCGTGCTCGGCGAGCGCGGCCATCAGTCGGCCCCCGACGCCGCGGTTGCGGGCCGCGGCGCGGACGTAGAGGTCGTCCATCGCGAAGATCTCCTCGCCGACCCAGAGGTTGAGTTGGTGGATGCCGCTGACGTAGCCGGCGGGCTGGTCGTCGAGGTAGGCGATCAGCACCACCACTGCGGGGTTGGCGAGCATCCGCTGCCAGTCCTCGACGCCTGCGTGGACCGCGTGTGCGGAGTTCTCGTGGGTGGCGAGTTCGAGCAGCATGGTCCGCACCAGGGCGGCGTCGCCGACGCCGGCGCGTCGAACACTGACCTGTCCGGCCGTGCCGGCCGTGCCGGCCGTGCGGGTGGTGGCGGTGTGCGAGGTCATGTCTCTCCTGGGTGGGACGGGGACGGGGACGGGGACGGGCCGGGGCGCGGGTGGGTCGGTCGGGTGTCGGTGCGGGGCAGGCGGCGGCTGGGTCAACCTTCGCGGCATGGCACCGGGCTGGCACCGGGAAAATCGCCGGGATCCACGACCCGGCTCGAGCAACACGGCTACGACAGCGCGTCGATCTCGGGGCTGGACAGGTGCAGGACCTCGTAGCTGGTGCTGGCCGCGTGCTCCCCCGCGCGTCCCATCTGGGGTTCGGTGCCGGAGCGCGGCGAGGGTTGCGATGGTGGCGATCTCGCGGTCGCGCCGTGACAGCCGCGGGTCGCGCAGGGGGCCGGCTGCGACTCAGTGGTCGGCGCGGAAGTTGCGGCCCCGTCGCCGTCCGAGCTCGAAGTAGTGCCGGAACACGTACATGAGCGGCCGCCACGCGCCGGTGTCGACGTAGTGGGTGCCGGGGATGACCAGGTCGGTGGCGGCGTGAATCCGGGCCACGTGGGTCTCGACGATCGCGAACTCGTCATCGACGGGCTCATGGATCGCCGCGACGGTCGCCTCGAGGTGGAAGGGGAACTCCGCGACTCGGGCCGGGGCCACCAGCTCGCTGGGCGCGCAGGTCAGTCCGGCGGCGGTGAACTTGTCGGGCTCGTACCGGTACTGGCCCCGTTTGGGCTCGGGCACCGGGTTCCGGCCGGTCAGCGGCGCGAGGCGTTCCACCGCCGGCTGGTGCTCGGCGGCGGGCAGGTTGATCACGCAAGTGCGCTCCCGGGCCAGGTTCGGCAGCGTTTGGCCGGTGGTCCCGATCCCGAGCACGACGGTGCGGCCGAGGTACCAGGAGGACGAGATGGGCGCGAGGTTGGTGGTGCCATCCGGGTTGAGGGTGCTGATCACCGAGACCGGGGTGCCGAAGTACAGCACCTTGGGTTCGAGGACGGTGTGGGTCGTGGGCGGAGTGTTGGGCAAGGCTGAGCTCCGTGGTTGGTCAGTGAATTGACTGGGACGGGTGCCTGGGCGAACGACGTCGGGGCGTCCTCCCGAGGGCCCCACGCGCCGGGTAGAGCGTGGGGCCCCCGTCACGAGAGGTGCTCGGAGCAGCCTCGTTTCGTGGTCAGGTCGTGCTGATCGCGTCGAGGACGTTGAGCCGTCCGGCCCGCCGGGCGGGGATGGCCGCGGCGACGAGCCCGATGACGCCGCCGAGCACCAGCCCAAGAACCAGTTGCGGCGCCGGGACGGCCGTCGCGACGAGGCCCTGGCTGTGCAGCACCGTGGTGAGCGCCAGACCGAGGACCGTGCCGAGGCCGATGCCGAGCGCGGCGCCGTACAGGGCGATGACGACGGCTTCGAATCGCACCATGCGGCGGACTTGGCGGCGGTCCATGCCGAGGGCTCGCAGGAGCCCGAGCTCGCGGGTCCGTTCGATCACCGACAGCACCAGGGTGTTGACCACCCCGAGGACCGCAATCAGTACCGAAAGGGCGAGCAGGGCGTTGATGAGCGTGAGGAGCTGGTCGATGCCGGCGCGCTTGTCCTGCTTGTAGGCCTCGGCGTCTCGCAGTTGCACGACCGGGTAGTCCGCGACGACTCGGTCCAGAGCCCTGTGAACGGCGGTGGCGTCGGCGGACGGGTCGAGGGTGACGTAGACGTTCTGGTCCATCGGGACGCCGCCGGTAGCGGTGTAGGTGTCCATGGCGATCACGTACGGGCCGAGGCCGTTGTCGTCGCCGTAGACGCCCGCAACCTTGAGTTGGCGGCTCTGCCCGTTCGCGACCTCGAAATTCACGGAGTCGCCGATCGAGAGCCCAGCGCGGGTCGCTTCCTTCGCCGAGACGAGAATCGTGTTCCCGGCCAGGTCGGCCAGCTTCCCGTCGGTCATGTGGATCGCGAGGGCGTCGCCGACGACGGCGGGGTCGTAGGCGGAGAAGTACCCCTGGTGGCCGTTGATCTGGGCGGTGCCGTACCGCTCGACGGTCACCGAGCCGACGCCGTCGATGCGGCGGGCCTGGTCGGCGGCCTTCGCGGTGAACGGCTGTCCCATCGCGGCTGACATCACGTAGTCGGCGCGGAGTACGTCGTCGACGGTCCGGTCGATCGAGGCACGCGCGGATGCGCCGATGATGCTGAACCCGGTGACCAGCGCCAGCCCGATCATCAGGGCGGAGGAGGTCGCCGCGGTGCGCCGCGGGTTGCGCAGCGCGTTCTCCTTGGCCAGTCGGCCGGTGGTGCCGGCGAGCCGCGGCAGGATCCGGCCGACGCCGCGGACGAACGGCACGGCGAGCACCGGGCTGAGGACGATGACGCCGACCAACAGCCCGGAGGCGCCGACTGCCACGAGCGGCAGAGTCCCCTTGATAGTGCCCCCAGCGAGGCCGGCTGCGGACAGTGCGGCGACGAAGAGTCCGACGATGGTGCGGACCCGCAGCGGGCGCGGGGTGGTGACGAGGTCAGCGCGCATCGCCGCGACCGGTGGGACCTTCGCCGCCCGGCGGGCCGGGAGGTAGGCGGCGACGAGCGTGACCGCGACCCCGATGGCGTAGGACCAGGCGATGGTGGCGCCGGTCAGGGTCAGGTTGGTGTCGATGGTGAGGCCGAACTGTCCGAACAGCCCCTTGAGCGCGTACGCGAGGGCATACCCGCCGCCGAGCCCGACGGTCGAGCCCGCGAGGCCGAGCAGCAGCGCCTCGATCAGCACTGCCCTGGTCACCTGACGGCGGCTGGCGCCGAGCGCCCGGAGCAGCGCGAGCTCACGGGTGCGTTGGGCGACCAGCATTGAGAACGTGTTCAGGATGAGGAAGCTGCCGACGAACAGCGCGACGCCGGCGAACACGAGCAGGAAGGTGTTGATGAACTTCAGTGAGTCCTCGAGCGAGGCGGCCTGGTCGGCGGCCTTCTGCTCCTGGGTGCTCACCTGGTAGCCGGCCCCGAGGGCGTCGGCGAGGCGGCCGGCGAGCTGGACGTGGCTGGTGCCGCCGGCGGCCGCGACCCCGATCTCGCTGAACTGGCCCGGAGCGAGCAGCAGGCGCTGCGCGGTGGCGGTGTCGAACGCGGTCATCGACGCACCGGCCAGGCCGCCGTCCTTCCCGAACCGGAAGATGCCGACCAGGGTGGCGGGCACGCGTGGGCCGGTCGTCAGCACGGTGATCCGATCGCCGACGTGGTAGCCGAGGTCGTCGGCGGTCGCGCTGTCGATTGCGACCTCATCGGGGGACTGGGGTGCGTGGCCCTCGATCAGCGAGGCGGAGTTCAGCTCCGGGTCGGCGGTCCAGCTGATCCCGATGCCGGGAGCGCCGCCGGTGTCGGCGACGTGGCCGTCGGCGTCGAGGACGTAGACGCCGTTGGCCTGGACGTACCCGGCCGCGGCAGCGACGCCGTCGACTGCGGCGACCTTGTCGACGAGGGACGCGGGCAGGGAGGAGGAGGCGGAGTTCATGTCCATGCCGGTCAAGCCGGTCTCGAACGCAGCCTTGGGTTCGACGCTGACGTCGGCGGCGGCGTCCTTGAAGAGGTCGGTGAAGGTCTTGTTCAGCGCGTCGGTGAAGGTCAGGGTGCCGGCGACGAACGCGACGCCGAGGATGACGGCGAGTCCGCTCATCGTCAGCCGCGCCTTGTGCGCGAGCAGATTGCGGATCGCGGTGCGCAGCATCACGCTCCTCCGTTCGGGTCGGTGCTTTCGGTGAGGTCGGTGCGGTCGAAGGCCTTCATCCGCTCCAGCACGCGGTCGGCGGTGGGGGCGTCGATCTCGTCGACGATGCGGCCGTCGGCGAGGAACACGACACGATCGGCGTAGGACGCAGCAACCGGGTCGTGGGTGACCATCACGATGGTCTGCCTCATGGTGCGGGCCGAGGACTGGAGGAAGCCGAGGATCTCTGCGCCGGTGCGGGAGTCGAGGTTGCCGGTGGGCTCGTCGGCGAAGACGATGTCGGGGCGGCTGGCCAGCGCCCGGGCGCAGGCCACCCTCTGTTGCTGGCCACCCGACAGCTCCGCGGGCCGGTGGGCGAGGCGCGGCCGGAGTCCGACGGTGTCGATGACCTGGTCCAGCCACGCCTGGTCGGGCTTGCTGCCGGCGATGTCCATGGGCAGCGTGATGTTCTCCAGCGCCGACAGCGTCGGCACCAGGTTGAACGCCTGGAAGATGAACCCGATCCGGTCCCTGCGGAGCCTCGTCAGCCCCTTGTCGCCCAGGCCGCTGAGCTCCACGTCCCCGATCCAGGCGCGGCCCGACGTCGGGGCGTCGAGGCCGGCCATGACGTGCATCAAGGTGGACTTCCCGGACCCTGACGGCCCCATGATGGCGGTGAACTGTCCGAGGTGGAACTCGACCGAGACGCCGTCGAGGGCCACGACGCGGGCCTCGCCGTCGCCGTAGATCTTCGTCAGCGCCTCGCCGCGGGCGACGGGCGGGGTGGCTCGGGCGTCGGTGGTTGCTGCGGTCGCTGCGGCGGCGTAGGGCGCTGCGTTGCCCTGCTCGAGTGTGGACACTGTGTGCTCCTGGTGCTGGTGAGTGCGGTGGCGGCTGTGCGGGTGAAGCGGTTGTCGGGGGCGGTCTTCGGGAGAGCTCAGCTGGCGTTCGTGGTCACGACCCCCGGAGCGGCGTCGTGGTGGTGCTGCTGGGGACGGGTAACAGCGTCGGCGCTGGTCGCCGGGCTGGCACCGGGGAAATCGCCGGGTTTGTCGCCGGGCTGCCGGCCGGGGTTGCCGGCCGGCAGCCCGGCGGTGCTTCTGGCGTTAGTGGCCGTGTCCGTGTCCGTGGCCCGCGGCGACAGCGTTCGGGTCGTGAGCGGGCAGCAGGGCCGTCGGGAGCAGGAGCGCGGCGAGGCCGACGGCGACGGCGAGGAACGCGTCGTGGGTGCCGGTGATGATTCCGGCGGGGGTGGTGAGGTCGCCGGCGATCGCGGTGAGGGCGGCGACACCGAGGGCGGCGCCGATCTCGTGGCCGGTCATCATCAGACCGGACGCCATGCCGGACTGCTCGTGGGGGACGTCGCTCATCGCGGCGACCGAGATCGCGACGAACATCGGGCCCACCCCCAGGCCGAGCAGCGCGAAGCCGGGCAGCACGTCGGTCAGGTAGCTGGGGTCGGTGTCGATCGACGCGAGCACCAGGGCTCCGGCCGCGGCGACGACCAGGCCGACGGTGATCAGCGTGCGGGCCCCGGCGTGGGGCAGT
>DASTXB010000055.1:0-52935 GCA_035765695.1 Nocardioides sp.
GCGCCTGATGACGCCGGCCGACACCTTCCCCTACGCCTCCTGCACCAGCGATTCGATGCAGATCGACCACACCATCCCGCACGCCGAGGGTGGTGCCACCGGCGTGGGGAACTACGGGCCGATGACCACCAGCCACCACCGCATCAAGACCCACGGCGGCTGGCAGGTCCGACAACCCTTCCCCGGCATCTACCTGTGGCGCGACCCCCACGGCGCCCACTACCTCGTCGACCACACCGGCACCCGCCGCATCCCCGGGCAGCCCCCACCCAAACCGCTGGTCCTCGAACTCCACCACGTCCCCTTCACCATCGAGCTCGACCTCGCCGGCTGACCGGATCCGGGTCAGTCGGCGGTGGAGTCCGTGAGCTCGGACGTGCGGCCCGACTGACCCGAGCCCACGCGGCTGTGCTGCCGGCCGTAGAGGAAGTAGACGAGGAATCCGAGCGCCATCCACACGACGAACCGCAGCCAGGTCTCCAGCGACAGGTTCACCATCAGGTAGAGGCAGATCAGCGCGGACAGGACCGGCAGGACCGGGCTGAGCGGCACCCGGAACGGCCGGTCCAGGTCGGGCCGGGTGCGGCGCAGCACGGGGACGGCGATCGACACGAGCGCGAACGCCGTGAGCGTGCCGATGTTGACCATCTCCTCGAGCTTGCCGATCGGCGTGTACGCCGCCACCACGGCGACCAGGGCCCCGATCGTGACCGTGATGCGCAGCGGCGTACCGGTGGTGCGGCTGGTGCGACCGAAGCCGTAGGGGATCAGGCCGTCGCGGCTCATCGCGAACAGCACCCGGATCGCCCCGATGAGCAGCGTCATCACCACGGTCGTCAGGCCGGCCACGGCGCCGGCGGCGATGAGCGTGGCGAAGCCGCTCTGCCCGACGTCGCGGAACGCGGTGGCGAGCGCGGCAGCCGGGTCGATCTTGTCGTAGGGCACCATCCCGGTGATCACCAGCGCGACCGCGATGTAGAGCACGGTGCAGATCGCCAGCGACGCGAGGATGCCCTTGGGCAGGTCGCGCTGCGGGTCGCGAGCCTCCTCGGCGGTCGTGGCGACCACGTCGAAGCCGATGTAGGCGAAGAACACCACGGACGCCGCGGAGATCACACCGAGGACACCGAAGGTCTGCGGCTGCAGGCCGAACACCCACTGCACCAGCGGCTGCGCCAGGCCGCTGGAGTCGATCGGGTCGGCCGCGGGCGGGATGAACGGGTCGTAGTTCGCCCCCGAGACGTAGAACAGGCCGGCGACGATCACGAACAGCACGATGAAGAGCTTCAGGGCGACCAGCACGATGTTGACCCGCATCGACTCCTTGATGCCCAGCGCGACCAGCGTCGTGAGGCCGACGACGAGCAGCAGCGCCGGCACGTTCACGTGGTCCCACTCGAAGCTCGTGGACGTGCTCGGACCGATCCCGGACGGCCAGGTGACGCCGATCTCGTCGAGGAACGTCACGAAGTACTGGCTCCAGCCCTGCGCCACCACGGACGCGCCGAGCATGAGCTCGAGGATCAGGTCCCAGCCGATGATCCACGCGATCAGCTCGCCGAGCGTCGCGTAGGAGAACGTGTACGCCGAGCCGGCGACCGGGACCGTCGAGGCGAACTCGGCGTAGCAGAGCGCCGCCAGCGCGCAGCACAGCGCGGCGAGCGCGAACGAGAAGACCACGCCGGGGCCGGCGTACTCGGCGGCCACCTGGCCGGTGAGGGTGAAGATGCCGGCGCCGATCACGACGCCGATGCCGAAGACCGTCAGGTCGATCGCCGAGAGCTGGCGCTTGAGCTGGTACTCCGGCTCGTCGGTGTCCGCCAGGCTCTGCTCGATCGACTTGGTCCGGAAGACGCTCATGGCCCCACACTCTCCTCCGGTTCCAGGGGCGAAACCAGCGGCCGACCAGCCGTCAGGACGCCGTCGGGTCGTAGAGCTGGAGGATGAGCCGGTCGGCGTGCTCGGCCAGCTCGTGGGTGCTCGTGCCGAACTGCTCACGCAGCACCGCGGCGGGATCGGCGCCCGGCTGGCCCATCGCGTCGAGCATCAGCCACGGGGCGTCCTCGCCGTACGCGTCCGCGACGTACTCCACGGCCCACCACGACAACCCGTAGTGGGCCTCGGAGTCGTCGTCGTTGAACGACGCGTCGCCGGGCAGGTCGGAGGCGCCGGCCTCGGCGGCGACCAGCGCCGCCTCGGGGATCCGACGGTCCTGTGGCGGCAGCGGCCGGACCGAGACGTACTCCGCCAAGCCCTCCGAGAGCCACACCGGGACGTCGTCGTCGCGGGTGCCGACGGCCACGTGGGTGAGCTCGTGGCGGACCAGCCGGTCCAGCTCGCGTCCCGCCTGGTCGAGCATCCGCGGGTTGAGGGCGAAGCGGGTGCTCCCCCCGACCGGGAACGACACCGCGTCGAGCGCCTCGGGGTCGTCGCCCGGCACGTCCTCGAGGCCGTCGAGGAAGGCCGGGTCGGACAGCGCGTAGAGCACGACCGACCGGCTCCAGTCGTACGGCACCTGCGCCGACACGGTCACGATGGCGCTCTCGGCGGAGGCGATCAGCGCCGGCGCGTCCTCGACGCTGCCCGCGTCGAAGACGCCCAGCACGCCGCTCCCCTGCTGCACCTGGATCGGGCCGAGGTCCCAGGGCTGCGGCTCGCTCGGCCGCACCGACGTGACCAGGAAGCGGCCGCCGTGCCGTGCGGCGGGGCGCAGCGCGAACTGCACCGGGCTGCTGACCGGCCCCTGGTCGTACCCGTCGAGCTGGAGGATCTCGTCGGCGGTCACGGTGTAGGCGTCGCCGTCGCGCACGAGGGTGCCGGGGTCGACCCGGTAGCGCAGCCGCCCGATCGGGAGCTGGGTGACGTTGCCGAACCAGGTGCGCTCGCGCTCCCGGAACACGGGGTCGCCACCCACCAGTCGGGTGAACGCCTCGAGGTCGGCGCGGCGTACGACGCGGGCGCGGGAGTCCAGGGCCCGGCTGATCGCCTTGACCACGTCGTGCGGCGGCGCGGCCCCGTCCTCCGGCTGGTCGTCGCCGGAGCAGCCGGCGAGGGCCGTCACCAGGAGGGCGGCGGCGAGGAGGCTACGTGGTCTGCTCGACATCGATCGGAGAACGACCATCCGTGAGCGAGGTCATGTCCTCCACGATGCCGAGCGCGAGGGCCTGCGGAGTCAGGCCGATCCGCTCGAGGATCGCCGCGCGCTTGGCGTGGTCGAGGAACTCCTGCGGGATTCCGTGCAGGCGGAACGGCGTGTGCACGCCGGCCGTGTTGAGCGTCTGGAGCAGCGCCGCGCCGCAGCCGCCGGTCTCGCCGTTGTCCTCGATGCTCACCACGAGCCGGTGCTCGCGGGCGAGCTCGATGATCGCGGGGTCGACCGGCTTGACCCACCGCGGATCGACGACCGTGACGCCGATGCCCTGGGCGACCAGGCGGTCGGCGACCTCGACGGCGACGGTCGCCATCGAGCCGACCGCGACGACCAGCACGTCCTTGGTGCCGTTGCGGACCAGCACGTCGCAGCCGCCGGCCCTGCCGACCGCCTCGATGTCCTCGGGCGGCGGTCCCTTCGGGAAGCGCACGACGGTCGGGGCGTCGTCGACCTCGACCGCCTCGTTGACCAGCTCGTGGAGCCGGGTGGCGTCGCGCGGCGCCGCGAGGCGGAGGCCCGGCACCACCTGGAGGATCGACATGTCCCACATGCCGTTGTGGCTGGCGCCGTCGTCGCCGGTGACACCGGCCCGGTCCAGCACGAAGGTCACTCCGCACCGGTGCAGCGCGACGTCCATGAGGACCTGGTCGAACGCGCGGTTGAGGAACGTCGCGTAGACCGCGACGACCGGGTGCATCCCGCCCAGCGCGAGGCCGGCGGCCGAGGTCGCGGCGTGCTGCTCGGCGATGCCGACGTCGAAGGTGCGCTCGGGGAACCGCGCCTGGAACTTGTCCAGCCCCACCGGGTGCATCATCGCGGCGGTGATCGCGACGACGTCCTGCCGGCGGTGGCCGATCTCGACCATGGTGTCGGCGAAGTGGTCGGTCCAGATCAGCCCCTTGGGCTTCTCCGCACCGGTCTGCACGTCGAACGGTCCCGGCGCGTGGAACTGGTCGGCCTCGTGCCGCTCGGCCGGGTCGTAGCCGTAGCCCTTGCGGGTGATCGCGTGCACGATCACGGGGCCGTTGAACTTCTTCGCCTGGGCGAGCACGTGCTCCATGGCGGCGCGGTCGTGGCCGTCGACAGGTCCGACGTACTTGAGGCCGAGGTCCTCGAACAGGCCCTGCGGCGCGAGCGCGTCCTTGAGACCCTTCTTCATCGCGTGCAGGGCGTCGTACGCCGCGGGGCCGACGCCCGGGACGGCGTTGAGGCGCCGCTTGACCATGTCGAGCACGTTCTCGTAGCGCGGGTTCGTGCGCAGTGCGGTGAGCGCGGTCGCGAGCCCGCCGATCGTCGGGGTGTAGGACCGGCCGTTGTCGTTGACGACGATCACCAGCCGGCTGCGCTTCGCGATCGCGATGTTGTTCAGCGCCTCCCAGGCCATGCCGCCGGTGAGCGCCCCGTCGCCGATGACCGCCACCACGTGCCGGTCCTCGCCGCGGATCGCGTAGGCCTTGGCGAGGCCGTCGGCGTAGCTCAGCGCGGTCGAGGCGTGCGAGTTCTCGACGATGTCGTGGTCGGACTCCGCCTGGCTCGGGTAGCCGCTCAGGCCGCCCTCGCGACGCAGCGTGCCGAACGACGCGGCGCGCCCGGTGACGAGCTTGTGGACGTACGCCTGGTGGCCGGTGTCGAAGACGACCCGGTCGGTCGGCGAGTCGAAGACCCGGTGGATCGCCAGCGTCAGCTCGACGACGCCGAGGTTGGGTCCGAGGTGGCCGGTGTTGGTCGCGACGGTGCGGATCAGGAGGTCACGGATCTCGGTCGCCAGGGTGTCCAGCTGGGCGTCACTGAGGTCGCGCAGGTCCCGCGGGGACGTGATCGAGTCGAGGAGGCCCATAGCGGTCGAGTTTACGGGTTGGGCCGCGGGACACCGAGTCGGCGGATGGTTGCGACAGGCGGGGCGCCGGCGCGACCGCCGACCGGCCAGCCACCCCCGAGGCATCCGGGCAGACGCTGTGCGAGTTGATCGAGCGCGTGCTCGACACCGGCGACGAGATCTCCCCCGGCCTGGCCCGCCGGCTGGCGTGTGAGGCCGGGATCATCCCCGTCATCCTCGGGGGCGACTCCCAACCACTCGACGTGGGCCGCAAACGCCGCTACATCAAAGACGGTGTCTCCAGGTGCTCCTGGCACCACCACCGCGCCCAGGACACCCGCTGCCACACCACCTACCGCCCCAACGGGCGACGTCACCTTCCACCGACGAACGTGACCGACCACGCTGATCGCGGCAGATCCCGGCGTGTCCGTGGGAGCTCACTCGGCGAGAAGGCGCCTAAGAATGCTGAGCCGCTCGGCGTCGATGCCCGCCTCGTGGAGGTAGCCCGCCACGTCGGCGGTCCTGAGCCACTCCAGAACCATGGGCGTTCGGTCGGCGACGGCCCTTTCAAGTCCTTCAGGGTCCCAGACCTCGTCCTCGGCGGGTACCCACTGCTTCGAGTTCGGGTCGTAGCCAAGTCCATGACCTCGATGACTCGCTGCGCGGCGGAACCCGTCTGCATAGCACTCGGCGATGGCCGCAGGCTCCACATCAGCGAGCACGAGGAGCATGGACACGATCATGCCTGTGCGGTCCCGCCCGCCCGCGCAGTGGACCAGCACAGGACCCGGGCTGTCCGCTATCGCAGTGAAGACGCGGGCGAACTTCGCCGGGTACCGCCGAGCGTTCGGGCCCCACGATCGCGGGTGGTCCAACCACGGCCCACACTCGGCGAGAAACAGCGGATCGTCCGGGTCCTCGGTCGGAGCGTGAACGACCTCGATGCCCGACAGAACGGATGCGTCGACAACCGGCTGGTCTGGCTGACGACCTCTCTCGATGTCGTTACGCAGGTCGACAACGCTCACCAACCCGGCGGTCTTGGCTGCTCGCCAACCTGACGTTGTCATCCACTCCGTAGCCCCGGACCGCCAAACACGTCCGGTCACGGTCTCCGTCCCGTCCCGCCTCGGAAGGCCTCCGAGGTCAGCGAGATTGCGGGCACCTTCCCAGACCGCGTCACCCCCGAGATTCATGGCGGCATCCTTCCACCGGTCGCGCTGACATCGGCGTGTCCGGATGTGCACGAGGTCATGACGTGACACCGCTACAGCTCCACGAACGCGATCGCGGGCTCGTGCAGGCTGCCGAGCCAGACCCGGCCGTCGTGCTCCCGGACACCGGTGACCATGTGGTACGCCGTACCGGGCAGGTCGAGATCGTGGACGAGGGTCCCCGCGTCGTCGTACGCCTTCGCCCGGACGGTGCGCTTGGGCTTGGGCTGGAGCCGCTCCGGGATCTTCGTGACGGCCTTCCGCAGCGGCCGCGGCGAGCGCCGGAGACGCTCGACGACCGGGTCCGTCGGGCTGGCGATCGACACCCAGATGAGCCCGTCGCTGCCGCGTGCGATGTTGTCGGGGTAGCCGGGCAGGTCGCTGACCAGCAAGTCGCGGGTGCCGGCCCGCGGACCCGACAGCCACCAGCGGACGACGGTCCGAGCGGCGGTCTCCGCGACCGCGACGTACGACTCGTCGGCGGCCAGCGCGACGCCGTTCGCGAACGCCAGCCCCTCGAGCACCACCTCGGCGACCCCGTCGGACCCCATCCGGGCGAGCCGGCCGGTGCGGGTGTCCTGGACGAAGTCGTCCTTCCACCGCTCGATGCCGTACTGCCGGGACGAGTCGGTGAACCACACGGTCCCGTCGGAGGCGATCGCGGCGTTGTTGCAGAACATCATGGGCGCGCGCCCGATCCGGTCGGTGACGGGCTCGACGCCACCGGTGCGCGGGTCGACGCGCAGCACGCCGCGGTGGGCGTCGCAGACGAGCAGCCGGCCGTCGCCGTCGATCTCGATGCCGAGGGGCCGGCCCCCGGTGTGTGCGACCCGGTCGACGCGACGGCCGTCGTGCGCGACCCGGAAGATGCTGCCGTCCTCGGTGCCGGTGAACACCGCGCCCTCATCGGGCCCGGGACCGCCGACGACGACGTCCTCCGCGCCTGGCCCGGGGACGGGGACGACGGTCAGCTCGCTCATGGCGGACATCAGAGCAGGGAGCGCACCACGAGCACCAGTGCCGACGCCCCGCAGACGGCCAGGACCGCGGGGCGTACGACGGCGCCGGGCAGTCGGCGCCGCAGCGGCACGCCGACCACGGCCCCGACGGCCACGGCCGGGAGCAGCAGCGCGCCGACCGCCACCTGGTGGCGTGTGAGGTCGCCGCTGATCGCCAGGCCGACGAGGCTGATCGCGGCGCCGACCAGGAAGTACACGGCCATCGTGGTGCGGATCTGCCGGGCCGGGCGGTGCTGGTAGAGGATCGCGAACGGCGGCCCGCCGATCGAGGTCGCCGTGCCGGTGACCCCGCTGATGAAGCCCACCGTGCCGAGCGTCCCGCGGTTCACGGGCACGGTGATCGCGCGCCAGGTCAGCAGCACCGCGAGCAGCACGATGACGCCGATCAGGATGCCGAGCTGGTCCTCGCTGAAGTGGGCGACCACCCCGACGCCGATGACGGTGCCCAGCACCCGGGGCGGCAGCGACCAGCCGAGCCCGTGCCAGTCGATGTCGCGCCGCTCGCCGGCCAGCGTGAGCAGCGGCAGCACGCACGCCAGGCTGATCATCACCCCCGGCATCAGCTCCGGGGCGAGCAGCGTGACGACCGGCGCTGCGACCAGCCCGAGGCCGAGTCCGACGACGGTCTGCACGATCGCGCCGAGCAGCACGGCCAGCAGCACGAGGACGAGCACGCCCGGGTCGAGGCCGCCCATCAGGCGTGGAGCGCCCGGCACGCGTCGCGGTACTCCGGCGAGTCGAGGAACGCCGGCACGAGCGTCGTCGCGGACGCCGTCAGCGGCAGTGCCCGGGCCCGGGCGGGCTCGACGAACACGATCTGGCGGCCCTCCCCCACGACGATGTCGCGGTCGGTGAGGTCCGCGGCGGCGTACCAGACCTGGGTGGTGTCGAGCGTGCCGTACGCCTCGTGCCAGACCTGGACCTCCCGGAACAGCCGCAGCGTCCCGGGCGGCAGCGCGAGGCCCGTCTCCTCCTCGAGCTCGCGGTACGCCGCCGGCTCGAACTCCTCGCCGTCCTCGACGTGCCCGCCGACCAGTCCCCACTTCTCCGGGTCGATGACCGGGTGCTCGTCACGCTCCTGCAGCAGCAGCCACCCGCGACGGTCGACGAGGAACGTGCAGGCGAAGCGGTGCATGCGTGTCACGCTAGCGCCATGCGTCTCGTGGCCCTCGGGGCCGTCCTCGCCGTCGTCGGTGGCCTGCTCGCCCCCTCTCCGGCGGTCGCCCGCGTGCCGGACGGGCTGGAGGTGACCGGGTGGATCATCGACGACGGCCACAACCTGGTCCGCAAGAACCACGGCGGCATCACCACGCTGAGCATCGTCGGCGTCCCGATCTGGCGCAGCGGCGAGGGCGTGCGCCGGGCGACGTACGAGATGGACGACCTCTCCCGCCACGGCCACGACTTCGACCTGCACACCGAGCTGCTGGTGAGCAACTACAGCAACCGGCTCGGCGACTTCGACCCGGTGGCCCTGCACCGGCTGCTGAGCAGCCCGGAGAACCGCGCCGCCGTCGTCGACCGGCTCGTGCTGGAGCAGTACGACTACGACGGCTTCAACGTGGACTTCGAGCGGGTCCGCGCGGCCGACGGGCCCGGGCTGGTCGCATTCGTCGAGGAGCTGCAGGCCGCGCTCCCCGAAGCAAGCACCGTCTCGGTCGACATCAGCGCCGCGACCTCGGTGCGGTCCTACCGCCAGCGCGGCTACCGGCTGGCCCGCCTCGCCGGGGCCGCCGACGTCGTCGACGTGATGACCTACGACCAGCACGGCCCGTGGTCCCGCCCCGGCCCCGTCGGCGCGCTGGACTGGCAGCGCGACGCGCTGGACGCGCTGCTGTCGGTCGTCCCGGCGACGCAGGTGCAGCTCGGGGTCGCCGGGTACGGCTACACGTGGCCGCGGCACGGCCGGGGCCGCAGCCTCACCGTCCGGCAGGTCCGCAGCACGATCAAGCGGGACGGCGCGACCGCGCACTGGCGGCCGGGTCCCGGCGAGTGGACCACCCGGCTCTCCGACGGCACCCGGCTGTGGTGGTCCGACGGGCGGTCCTACGAGGAGCGCGTCGCGCTCGCCCGGGAGTACGGCGTGCGCGGGCTGGCCGTGTGGCGGATCGGGTCGGCCGACACCCTGCGCTAGGTCGCCCGGGTCAGGTGCCGAGACCGGCGGCCCGGGCCCGGGCGATCGCCTCGGAGCGGTCCGCGACACCGAGCTTGGCGAGCACGTTCGAGACGTGGTTGCGCACGGTCTTGTCAGACAGGTGCAGCTCGCGGGCGATCCGCCGGTTCTCGAGCCCGCGCGCGACCAGGTCGAGCACCTCCACCTCGCGGCCGGTCAGCTGGGGGAACGTCTCGCGGCCGCCGCCGGTCGCGAGACCGGTGAAGAACCGGCCGAGCCGGTCCGCCACCGTCGGGCTGAACACCGCGCCACCGGCCGCCACCGTGCGGATCGCGTGCAGCAGGTCCTCGCGGCCGGCGCCCTTCACGACGTACCCCCGCGCGCCCGCGCGCATGGCGGCGACCACGGCGTCGTCGTCCGCGCTCATCGTCATCATCAGCACGCGGATGCCCGGGGTGGCCGCGAGGATCCGGGCGGTCGCGTCCACGCCCGAGACGTCGGGCAGGTTGAGGTCCATGAGCACGACGTCCGGCGCGAGCTCGGCGGCCCGAGCGATGCCGCCGGCGCCGTCGTGCGCCTCGCCGACGACCTCCAGGTCGGTCGCGCCGGTGAGGGCGGCACGCACGCCGTCGAGGAACAGCGGGTGGTCGTCGACCAGCAGGATCCGGGTCATCGCGCCTCCGTGGGCAGCTCGGCGTGGACCAGCGTTCCGGTCCCCGCGCTCGTGATCGTGAGCAGGCCGCCGATCTCCTCGGCCCGCTGCCGCATCGAGGCCAGCCCGAGCCCGCCCGCCCGTGGCGTCTGCGGCATGCCGGCGCCGTCGTCCTCGACGTCGAGCGTCACCCGTCCGGGTGCCGCGGCGAGGCGCACGCAGATCCGGCGGGCCGCAGCATGGCGCACCGCGTTGGCCAGCGCCTCGGCCGCGATGCGGTAGGCCGCCACCTCGACCGCCGCCGGCAGCGGCCCCGCGACGTCGGTCTCGACCCGCACGGCGATCGCCGGAGTGGTCATCCGGTCCGCCAGCCCGCGCAGCCCGGCCGCCAGACCGAGGTCGTCGATCGCGGCCGGGCGCAGGTCGTCGGTGATCGCCCGCAGGTCGTCGACCGCGCTGGCCACGCCGCCTGCCGCCGACTGCAGCAGCCCCCCGGCGACCGCGTCGTCGCCGACCAGGTCGCGGGCGGTCTCGACCTGGAGGCGGACGCCGGCCAGCGCGGCCCCGACCCCGTCGTGCAGGTCCCGGCGCAGCCGGCGCCGCTCCTCCTCGCGGGCGGTCACCAGCGCCGCCCGGCTCTGCTGGAGCCGGTCGGAGAGCCGCAGCGCGGCGATCGCCGGCGCCACCTGGTCGCAGACGACGGCCAGCACGTCGGCGTCGCGCTCGGTCACGGCGGGCTCGCCCGCGCGCGGCGTGACCCGCAGCGTGCCGACGACCTCGCCCCGATGCCGCAGAGGGAGCTCGGTGACCGGCTCCCCCGTCGCGTGCGCCACGTCTGCCTCGCCGACGGCGATCGCCGCCGAGCCGAGGCGCAGGGAGTCCACCAGCACCGCCCCGACCCGCTCCGGCACCTCGCCGAGGTCGTCGCGCAGTGCCGCGGCGGTCGCCTCCAGCACCCGCGCCGGCTCGGCGCGGTCGCCGTAGAACATCCGGTCCACGCCCCGGTTGAGCCGCACGCCGAGCGGGTGCAGCAGCAGCCCGCACACGGCGGCCGCGGTCGCGGCGCCCACGACGTCCGGCAGCACCGCCGACAGGAGGAGGAAGAGGCACACGTACGTCGCGGCCAGGCAGACCGCGAGGCTGAGCCCGCCGATCGCGCGGCAGACCGCGAGGTCGAGATCGTAGAGCCGGTGCCGGGTGACCGCGACGCCGACGGCGATCGGCACGAGACCGACGGCGGCGGCCTGCGCGAGCGCCCCGACCGGCCACGCGAGGAGCGGCTGCAGCAGGGTGACGGCGCCGAGGAGCGTCGCGGTCACCAGCAGGACTGCGACCTGCCGGCGGACCAGCCCGCGGGACCGACGCCAGCGCAGCGCGACGGCCACGAGACCGGCGACGCACGACGGGAGCAGCAGGGCGGAGCCCGCCAGGAACACCGCCTGCGCGACGGTGCCGGGGTAGGCCGCGGAGCCGGCGCCGAGCAGCACCGTGCCGACGACCGACGTGACGACCCACGGCCACCACCGGGGGCCGGGGAGCCGGCCGTCCGGGTACAGCAGCGGCACCAGCGTCAGCAGGGGGACGAAGCCGCCCACCCAGATCCAGCCGGACACGGCGTCGACCTCGAGGGCCGACGAGAGCGCGGCGCCGGCACCGCAGAGCCCGATCCCGAGCAGGAGCCACCCGATGCGCCGGCCGCCGGTGCCCGAGAGCACCAGCACGGCGGCCGCGGCGTACGACACCCCGACCATCGCGTCGACCGGCAGGTCACGGAGGTCCGGGTCGTCCCAGGTCCCGGCGGCGGTCACCACGACGACGGCGGCGACCGACGCCAGGCCGGCCAGCAGCGCGAGGGCGACCGCGAGCCGGGTGCTGGACATGGCGGGTGATCCTAGGTCAGTCGCGCGCGGCGCGGAGCGAGATCGCCGCGAGCGACGCGCCCGCCACGACGACGGCCACGGACCAGCCGCGATCGACGCCGAGCAGCGCGCCCATCGCGCCGGTCCACACGAAGCCGGCGCCGGCGACCACGCCGAGCCGGCGCAGCGCCGGCACGAGGGCGGCGAGCACCGCCGCCAGGGCCAGGATGCAGGCCAGCCAGGCCATGTCGAAGAAGTGGGGGTTCTGCGCGTGGTGACCGGTCGCGGCGTGCTGGAGGGAGATCTGGTCGAGGACGTACGGCGTGCAGAGGGCGCCGGTGACCAGCGCCACGGGGGCCAGCAGCGGGTCGATGCGCACCGGGAGGCGCAGCCGCGGCCGCCGCGGGAGCGCCAGCCAGAGCAGGCTGCCGGTCAGCGCGATCACCACCATCAAGGACGGCGCACCGCCCCCGGTCGCGGCGGCGGCGCAGGCCGCGCCGGTGCCGACGAAGACGAGATGGAGAACGCCGGCGACCGGGGACGGACGGCGGCCCATCCACCCCGCGACCAGGAGCGGGACCACGGCCCCGAGCCAGAGCGTGGTCAGCAGCAGGCCCTGGCCGGTGAGCTGGTGGTACCGGTGCTCGGAGAGCTCGCCGGTGACCAGGAACCGGGTGATGTTGACGGTCCAGACCGTCGGCAGCGCGCAGGCAAGGAAGCCGGTGACGGCCAGGGCGGTGCGGCGGCCGGCGCCGGGCCGGGTGCGAGTGGTGGACAGGGACGTGGGTTCGGTGTGGATCGACATGCCCCGACGGTCGCGCGCCCCCCGTCCCGGGTACATCGCCGCAATGTCCTGACCGTGTCCCGGAAGCCGTGCCATTCTTCCGGCATGCGGATCGGCGTCCTCGGCACGACCGTGGCCTCCGACTCCTCCGGGCCGGTCAACCTCGGCGGCCCGAAGCAGCGCGCGCTCCTCGCGACGCTCGCCCTGCACCGCGGGCGCGCGGTCGCGGTCGACACGCTCGCGGACGTGGTCTGGAACGGCACGCCGCCGCCCGGCGTCTCGGGGACCATGCAGGGGTACGTCGCCGGCCTGCGCCGGGCCCTCGAGCCCGGTCGGACCACCCGCGGCGGGGGCACGCTGCTGGTCACCGAGCAGCCCGGGTACGCGCTCCGGCTGCCCGAGGAGGACCTGGACGCGTCCGCCTTCGAGGCCGCGGTCGCCTCGGCGCACACGACCGTCGCCCCGCTGGCCGACGCGTTGTGCCGCGGCCGCCCGCTGCCGCCCGGCTCCCCGGACGCCGGCGGCCTGGACGCGCTGCACCGGACCCTCGAGGAGGCGCTGGGCCTCTGGCGGGGCGTCCCGTACGCCGACCTCGGCGACTCGTCGGCAGCCGAGGCCGAACGTGCCCGGCTCGAGGAGCTGCGCCTGCTCGCCAGCGAGGACCACGCCGCCCTCGGCATCCTCCTCGGCCTGCACGCGACCGTCGCCGCGGCGCTCGACGCGCTGACCCGGCAGCACCCCCTGCGCGAGCGGGCCTGGGCGCTGCGGGCGCTCGCGCTCACCGGCTCGGGCCGGCAGGCCGACGCGCTCGCCGTCCTGCGCCAGGTCCGCGACGTCCTCGACGAGGAGCTCGGGCTCGAGCCCGGTCCCGAGCTGCGCGCCGTCCAGACCGCGGTGCTCCGGCAGGAGACCAGCGCCACCACGGCGGCACCCGCTCCTCCCCCGGCAGCGCCTGCCGCAGCTCCGGCACCGGCGGCCGCCGACGGGCCCGAGACCCACGCCCCGCTGCCGTTCCCCACGCTGTGGGGCTGGTCCCTGGCGGGCCGCGACGACGAGCTCGCCGCGCTCACGGACCTCGTCGACCGCACGGTCGCGGGCGCCGGCGGGGCACCCGCGTTCGCCGCGCTCACCGGTGACCCCGGCATCGGCAAGAGCCGGCTGGCGATCGAGGCGGCGACGTACGCCGCCGACCGGGGCATGACGATCGCCTGGGGCCGGTGCTCGCAGGACGACGGCGCCCCGGCGCTGTGGCCCTGGGCGACGGTGCTCGAGCGGCTCGGCTCCGCGCTGCCGAGCGGCGGTGCCGACGACGACAGCGGGGCGGCGTTCCGCGCGTGGGAGGCGGTGGTCGACCGGGTGCTCGCGGCGGCCACCCGTGGTCCGCTGATGCTGGTCATCGACGACCTGCACTGGGCGGACACCTCCAGCCTGCGGGTGCTGCGGCTGCTCACGGAGGCCGCGGTCGTCGAGGGCACGGGGCCGCGGCTGCTGGTCGTGGCCACCTGGCGCGAGCACCCGCCCCCGGACGGCGCCCTGGCGGAGGTCGCCGAGGCGCTGGCCCGCAAGCACGCCCTGCGGCTCCAGCTGCGCGGCATCTCCGCCGAGGCGACCGCACAGGTGTTCGGCCAGATCTCCGAGGCGGAGCCGACCGAGGCCGAGACCGAGGCGCTGCGGCGGCGCACCGAGGGCAACCCGTTCTTCCTGGTCGAGTACGCCCGGCTGGCCCGCGACCGCGGCGACCTGCACGCGCTGCTCGCCGAGGCGCAGCCGCCGGCGGCCGTGCACGAGGTGCTCTCCCGGCGCCTCGCGACCCTCGACCGCGAGACCCGGGACCTGCTGCAGTCGGCGAGCGTGCTGGGCCGGATCTTCGAGCTCGGCACGCTCGCGACGACCGCCGACCGCGACGAGGACGCCGTGCTCGACGCCCTCGACCCCGCCCTCGCGGCGGGCCTGGTGGACGAGGACGGCGTGGACCGCTTCCGGTTCACCCACGCGCTGGTGCGCGACACGGTGCTGGCCGGCCTGCCGGCGTCACGACAGGCCCGCGTGCACGCCCGTGCGGCGGCGGCGCTCGACGGCCGGCCCGGCCGCGAGACCGAGACCGCCCGGCACTGGCTGGCGGCGGGCCCGCGCCACCTCGGCGACGCGTGGCCGGCGGCCCAGCTCGCGGCGCGCCGGGCCACCGAGGTCTTCGCCTACGTCGAGTCGCTGGAGATGCTCGAGCACGCGCTCCGCGCGCAGGACGCCGACCCCGGCTCGGACGACCGCGCGCGGTTCGGCCTGCTCACCGACCTCGCCGACGTGCTGCGCCGGGCCGGGCGCTGGATCGAGCTGCGGGGCGTGACCCACGAGGCGGTCGAGGTCGCCGACGAGCTCGGCGACGTCGAGCTGCTGATCGAGGCCGGGGTGATGACCAGCACCGGGGCGCTGTGGCAGGCCGCGGCCCACGCCGAGGTGGACTCGACGGTCGTCGACGCGCTGCGGCGGGCGCTGGACCAGCTCCCGTCCGGCGACGACCCGCGGCGCTGCCGCACGATGCTCGCGCTGGCCGGCGAGATCTACTACGGCTCGACCCCGCAGGAGCGCGAGGCGCTGTGCGAGGAGGCGGTCGCGATGGCCCACCGGATCGGCGACCCCGAGCTGACGCTGAGCGCCTGCCTGAACGCCGCGATCGCCGTCTGGCGCGGCGGCACGGCGCGGTGGCGGCTCGACCTCACCACCGAGGCCGTCGACATCGCCCGCGAGCTCGGCGACGGGATCAGCCTGACCTCGGCGCTGACGCTCCAGGCCGTCGCCGCGGGCGAGCTCGGCGAGCTCGCGATCATGGACGAGGCGATCTCGGTCGCTCGCGCCGAGGCGGACCGGCTGCGCCACATCTACGCCCAGCTGGTGCTCGACTCCCTCGAGGTGTCGTGGTCCGCGATGCGCGGCCGCTTCGACGAGGTCGAGAAGATCATCGGCCACATGCAGGCCATCGGCGAGGTCGTCTCCATCACCGGGTACGAGGAGTCGGTCGCCGGCGCGATCCTGATGCAGCTGCTGTGGCAGGGCCGCGACGAGGAGCTCGCCCTGGCCATGCTGTCGATGGAGGGCAACACCTTCCTCCCCATCGCGAGCTCGATCGTCGCGATGCAGTGCCGCACCGGGCACCTCGACGAGGCCCGCGGCTGGTACGAGTCGCACCGCGACGAGGTGGCCGCGGCCCTGGAGACCGACACGTGGTTCTCCCCCATGGCCTGGAGCATGGGCGCCGAGGCCGCCTGCTACCTCGGCGAGCCCGAGCTCGGCGCGACGACGTACGAGAAGCTGGTCGCCCTGGCCGGCCAGCCCGCCTGCGCCGGCTCGGGCACCGCCATCGGGCCGGTCGACATGTTCCTCGCGATGGCCGCGCACGCGACCGGCGAGGACGCGCTCGCCACCCGGCACGCCGATCGCGCGCTGGAGCTGTGCCAGACCTGGGACGTCCCGCTCGCCGCCGACTGGGTGCGGCGGGAGCGGGAGCGGTTCGGCTTCTGAGCGGTGCGGGTCAGGCGTACCGGAACGTCCGCGCCTCCTGCCGGGCGAACCGGCGGTGCGTGAGCAACCAGACCACCTTCAGCGCGGCGGGCGCGCCCTCGAAGACCCGGTCGAGCGTCTCGCGCGGCACGCCGTGACCGATCCACGGCACGATCCGCACGATCTCGCGGAACGAGCCGCCCTTCTCGATCTCGGCCTCGATCTCGTGCCAGCGCTCGGCGGTGACCAGGCGCTGGGCGATCGCGATCGCGTCGGACTCCTCGTGGGCGAGGTGGCGGCGCAGCGACTCCCGGGCCGCGCAGACGCGGACGGCGAGCGCCGCGCGGGCGTCCTCGTCGGCACGCTGGGCGAGGCGGCGGAAGCCGGCGGCGCAGGACTCCAGCAGCGGGTCGATCTCCCCGTGCTCGGCCTCCATCGCCTCCAGCACCGCGATGTCCTCGAGCGTCCCCACCTGCACCAGGGTCGGCCAGATGTGGTCGTCCTCGGCCGTGTGGTGCTTGTGCAGCACCTCGGCGAAGAGCTCCCACCGGGTGGCCAGCGCCTGCCAGGTGCGCCGGTCGGTGGCCGGCGTCCCGCGCACGGCCTCGGCGAAGGCGTCGAGATCGCGGCGGAACGCGTGGTGCATCAGGTACATCGTCTGCATGTCGATCGGCCCCTCGGGGGCCGCCGCCTGGCCCGGCAGCCGGAGCTGCCGGGGCCAGGTCTGGGGCTGGGTTGTCATGTCAGGCCTCCACCTTCTCGCGGTCGGAGCCGGACCGGGCGTCGAGCTCGGCCCACATCTCCTCGGACTCGTGCGCCTCGGCCCGCACGCTCGGGAGCAGGCGGTCCAGCCAGGCCGGGAGCCACCAGTTCCACGCGCCGAGCAGCGTCATGGTCGCGGGGACGAGGACCATCCGGACCACGGTCGCGTCGAGGATGATCGCGATCGCCATGCCGAAGCCGAGCTGCTTGACCACGGTGTCGGCCTCGGTCGAGAAGCCGAGGAAGACGACCACCATGATCGCGGCGGCCGACGAGATCACCCGGCCGGTCGCGGCGAGGCCGCGCTCGACGCTGCCGCGGGCCTCGCCCGTGCGCAGCCAGTCCTCGCGGATCCGCGAGAGCAGGAACACCTCGTAGTCCATCGACAGGCCGAACAGGATCGCGAAGTTGAGGATCGGGATCCAGCTCGACACCGGCACCGCGTGGTCGACGCCGAGGGCGCTGCCGCCCCAGCCCCACTGGAAGATCACCACGAGCACGCCGTACGACGCTGCGATCGACAGCAGGTTCATCACCGCAGCCTTCACCGGCACCACGACCGAGCGGAACATCATCGCCAGCAGGAGCACCGAGACGCCCACCACGAAGCTCACGACCAGCCAGAGCCGGGCGTCGAGCAGGTCGACGATGTCGGAGAAGAACGGCGTCTGGCCGGTGACCTCGACACCGTCCGGGACGTCGGCCCGGATGCCGGCGACCAGGCCGTCGATGCGCTCGTCGGTCGGACCGTACGCCGGCTCCGCGGTGAACACGCTGATCGCGCCGTCGGGGGTGGTGACGGGGTCGGTCACGCGCACGATCCCGGGCTCGTCCGCGACGGTCGCCGCCACGGACGCGGCATCGGCCTTCGCGGTGTCGACGACGATCGTGAACGGCCCGTTCGCGCCGGCGCCGTACTCCGCCTCGATCAGGTCGTAGGCCTGGCGCTGCGAGGTCTCCTGGCCGGCGCTGGAGCCGTCCTGCGGCCAGGTGCGCATGCCGAGGACCGGCGCGGCGAGCAGCAGGAGGAACACCAGCGCGGCGAGCGCGGCGGCCACCGGGCGCTTGACGACGCCGCGCGCCCAGCGGGCGGTCAGCGGGGCCTTGGCGGGCCGTGCGCGGCCCGTGCGGGTACGCCGCGGCAGCAGCCGGTTCCCGGCCAGGCCGCACAGCGCCGGCACGAGGGTGAGCGCGGCGGCGAGCACGGCGACGACGGCGATCGCGGTGGCGTAGCCGAACGTCGAGTAGACCGGCAGGCCGCCGAGCTTCAGGCCCATGAGCGAGATGAGCACGGTCACCGACGCGAACACGACCGAGCGACCGGCGGTGGCCATCGCGCGGCCGGCGGCCTCGTGCTTGGGCAGGCCCTCGCCGAGGAACTCGACGTGCCGGGTGACCAGCAGCAGGGCGTAGTCGATGCCGACGCCCAGGCCGACCATGGTGGCGACGGTCGGGGCGGCGGTGCTGACGTCCATGGTGCCGGCGAGCAGGGTCACGCCCGCGCTCCCGACGCCGAGACCCATCAGGGCGACCGCGAGCGGCAGGCCCGCGGCGACGACCGAGCCGAACGCCACGATCAGGATCACGAGCGCGGCGATCACACCGACCAGCTCGCCGGTGCCCTTCATCGTGGACTCGGTCTGGCTCGGCAGCTCCCCTCCCAGCTCGGCCTGGAGGCCGGCGTCCCGCAGCGGCGCGACGGCGTCCTTCAGCGGGTCGTAGCCCTTCGCACCGACCAGGTCGTCGTCGGTCGTCGGGACGTCGTACTCCATCGCGACCAGCGCGGTGTCGCCGTCGGTGGAGAGGCGCGGGGGGTGGACGTAGGAGACGTGGTCGATGCCGCGCAGCCGGTCGACGAGCGCGTCGAGGTCGGCGGCGTCGAGCGCGTCGCCCTGGCGGTCGTGGACGACGACCTGCGCGGTGGCGCCGCCGCCGTCCGGGACGTGCGCCCGGAGTTGCTCGACGCCGGCCTGGGCGCGCGCGCCCTCGACGTTGTAGTCGTCGTGGAAGGTGCCCCCGAAGGCCCCGGCCGCCACGAAGGCGACGACCACGGCGGCGATCCAGGCGGAGATCGTCCGCCACGGGTGCGCCGCGGTGCTGCGACCGAGGCGGTAGAGGATGCGGTTCACGGTGCTGCTCCCTGTGCAGAGTGGGGTTGATCGGTGGGAGCACTCTGCTCGGGGGTACTTGGGGCCGACTGGGAACCGGCTTGAAGTACCGTTCATGCCTGATGAGCCAGTCCGAGATCCTCCTCGCCGCGTCGATCGCCGCCGGCTTCCTGCTGCTCGTGCTGACCGTGGGCGCGTTCGTGATCTCCCGCCCGCGCCTCGGCGTGCTGCTGCTGGTGCTCGCGGGCGCCTCGTTCGTGGCGGCGCTGGTGCTCATGGGCCGGGTCAGCAACCAGTGGGAGGTCGAGAAGCGGGAGCAGGTCACCGCCAAGTACGACGTGCGGGTGCAGGAGTGGGGCGCCCCGCTCGGCAGCGCGCCCGACTGGAAGGTCGACGGCAAGGTGCGCAAGGAGTGCGTCGTGCTGTTCCCGAGCCCGAACGACCCCACCTTCGAGTGCGACGGCGAGGAGATGCCGCTCCGGTAGGAGCCGCTACGCGGGGGTCCGCACCCAGCTCGCCACACCCTCGTCGAGGTGCAGCTCCGCGTCGGTCTGCTCGGCGGCCTCCGGGTCGTGGGTGGCCATCACCACGATCGCGCCCCGGCTGGCCTCGGCGCGCAGCGCGGCCACGGCCCGCTCGCGGTTCACGGCGTCCAGGTCGCTGGTCGGCTCGTCCGCGAGCAGCACGGTCGCCCGGGTCGCGAACGCCCGGGCCAGCGCGACCCGCTGCTGCTGGCCGCCGGAGAGCTCCTCGATCAGGTGGTTGCCGGACTCCTCGAGGCCGACCAGCGTGAGCGCGTCGGAGGTGCGCCGGTGCGCCTCGACCGCGGGTACCCCGCCGGACAGCAGCGGCACGAGCACGTTCTCCGCGGCGGTCAACGACGAGGCCAGCCCGTTGCCCTGCGGCACCAGCGCGACGCCCTGCGCCGCCGCGTGCTCGCGCCCGCCGAGCGGCTGGTCGGCGAGCAGCACCCGGCCCGCGGCCGGCTCGAGCGCCCCGGCCAGCGCCCACAGCAGCGACGACTTGCCGGCGCCGGACGGCCCGGTGACCGAGATCAGCTGCCCCGGGTGCACGACCAGGTCGACGTCGCGGACCGCCACGAGGTCGCCGTACTGGACGCGGAGGCCCTCCGCGCGCAGCTCATCCATCGGCCTGCTCCTCGGTGATCAGCACGTACTCGCCGTGCTCGTTGCGGTGGAACCGCACCAGCGTCCCCGGGAGCAGCTCCTCGCGGACGTGCAGCGGCAGTGGCAGGAAGCCGTCGGGCGTGATCACGGCGTACTCCTCGCCGCTGCGACCCTCGCCCCCGACCCGGCCGTCGCGGATCGTGATCGTCCGCGGCAGGTACGCCGACACGTCGGGGTCGTGGGTCACGATCACGACCGTGGTGCCGAGCTCGCGGTTGGCGACCGACATCCGCTCCAGCACCCGGTCCCGCGCGGGGTGGTCGAGCTGACTGGTCGGCTCGTCCGCCAGCAGCAGCCCGGGTTGCGGGGCCATCGCCACCGCGAGCGCGGCGAGCTGGAGGTGGCCGGGGGTCAGCGCGGCGAGATCGGTGTGGGCGTGGTCGGCGAGGCCGACGGTCTCGAGGACCTCGTCGGGCTGCGGCACGTCCTTGCCGGCGCGGCGTGCGGCGCCCTGCGCGAAGCGCACGTTCTCGTACGGCGTGTAGTACGGCAGGAGGTTGCGCTGCGCCCCCTGGAGCATGAGCGAGACGTCCTGGGCGCGCATCACGTCGAGGTGCCGGTCGGACGCGGACGAGAGCTCCAGGTCGCCGATGAAGATCTTGCCGGCGCTGGGGCGGAACACGCCGGCGAGCAGGTTGAGCAGCGTGGACTTGCCGGCGCCGGACGGGCCGAGCAGACCGACCATGCCGCCGGCCGGGACGTCGAGGTCGACGCCCGAGAGAGCCGCGACCTCGTGGCCCTCGGACCGGTAGATGTGCACCAGCCGGTGCGTGGTGACGCGGGTGCCGGGCATCAGATCGTCTCCCTCAGCCGCTGCAGGTCCGACCGCCGCGCCATCGCCCGGCCGATCAGCGCGCCGCCGAGGCCGAGCACCACCAGCGCGGCGAGCGCGGCCAGGAGCACCGCGCCCCAGGCGATGCCGAGGTCGAGGGTCGAGACCAGCGGCGCGTCGGCGAACAGCGGCACGATCGGCAGGGCCAGGTGCGCGCCGTACAGGCCCGCGGCGGTGCCGGCGACCACGCCGACCACCACGGCGGGCAGCTGCGACGCGACCGACATCGACCCGATCGAGCGAGGTGGCACGCCGGCCATCCGCAGGGCCGCGAGGTCGCGGGTGCGGAACCGCCAGCTGCTCACCGCGCTCACCACCAGCACCAGCAGCGCGATCAGCAGCGCGGCGCCGCCGACCAGCGCGGCGAGCTGGAGGCTCCACGCGGCCGCGGACTCGTCGTAGGACCGGCGTACGTCGGACAGCGTCCGGACGTTCGCGATCCGCACCTGGTGGTCGGCCAGCGCCGCGCGGACCCGGTCGAGGAGCGCCGGGTCGTCGTCGGCGAGCCAGACCGAGAGCCGGTCGGTCGGGGCGAGCTCGGTGCCCCGGAGGGCGAGGTCGAGGTTGACCACGGACGTCTCCGGGCCGCCGGCGGGCACCCGGGTGATCGTGCCCGCCCGCGCCGCCGGCTGGTCCTCGGCGTCCAGGCCCGTGAGCGTGAACCGGTTCTCCGAGCTGCCCGGCGGCAGGCTGCCGGCGACCAGCGCCGGGAGCTGCCCGGGGATCCACGACTGCGGCATGGTCAGCTCGTCGGCGCCGCGGCCGTCGACCTCCAGGACCAGGTCGTCGCCCGAGCCCTCGGCGGGGCGGATGCTGCCCTTGGTCGTGTCGAGGAAGCCGTTCCACTGCCCCGCGGGGCCGAGCGGCACCGCGCCGTCGTCGGTGGTGAGCGCGCCGACCGTGGCCTTGCCGCGCATCGTGGCGCCCGGAAGCGTGCCGAGCCAGATGCCGGTGAGGTTGCAGCCGCTGGCGCAGCTGACGTCGGCGTCGAGGTCGACCTGCTTCGCGGGCTTCGGGATCTCGCCGAGGGCGACGTGGAGCGTCTCGCCGGTGTCGACGATCTCGACGTCGATGCCGAACGTGATCGGCTGCGGACCGCCCGCGACGCGCTGCGAGCGCAGGGTGCTGTCGGTCAGCGTGAGGTCGACGTGGCCACCGGCGAACGCGATCGGCTGGTCGTCGGAGGCCTGCAGCCGGTCCCAGACGGCCGCCGACGGGCCGCCGTCGGGGAAGATCGCGATCCGCCGGAACTGGTCGGGCACCACCGCGACGGTGACCCGTGCGGTGTTGTTCGCCGGGACGGTCCGCACGACCGGCGTCGCCAGCCGCCCGTCCGGGTCCACGTCCGCCAGCGCCGCGCGCACCGCGCGCACGTCGGTGCCGCTGATCTCGGCGACCGCCGGCGCGCCGGCCTCCTGCTCGGCCGCCGACTGCCGGTTGCGGTCCCCCACCAGGAGGGCATCGGCGGAGAACACCGCCAGCGCGGTCGCGAGCGTCACGATCGCGACCACCCGCCGGGTGGCGGGGCTGCGGGCGGCGTCGACGACGCTGACGCCGGCACGGACCCGGCCGCGGCGCAGCATCCGCCCGCCGACCAGGGAGGCCGTCGGGGTCGTCAGGTGCGCGAGCACCAGGCCCACGACGATCGCGAGCAGCCCCGGGGCGGCGAGCGCGACCGGGCCGTCGAGCCCCCCGGTCGCGAACACGACGACCACCGAGCCGCAGCCCGCGATCAGCAGCGCGTCGGCGACACCGAGGCTCCAGCCGGTACGCCGGGGCGGGACCCGGCGCAGCAGCGTCACGACCGGCTCCCGGGTGACCCGCACGACCGCGACGACGGTGACCAGGGTGAGGACCGCCACCGCGATGAGCAGGGCGTACAGCAGCGGCAGCCGGAGCTCGAACGGCGCGCTCCCCGGCAGCACGACGCTGCGCGCGAACCAGGTGCCGAGCAGCGCCAGGGCGACCCCGGGGACCACCCCCGCCAAGGCCACGGGCAGCAGCTCACCGACCAGGAGCCGGCGGGCGCCACGGCGGCCCCGGCCGCGCAGCCGCGCGAGGGCGACCTCGGGCCGGCGCTGCTCGGTGACGGCGAGCAGCACCAGCCACAGCACGACCACCGCCAGCAGCCCGAGCTGGGCCATCAGCAGCGGGACGGTGACCCGGGACTGGCCGGTCTGGGCGCGGACGTCCTCCGCCAGGTCGGACATGCCGGACAGGTACGACAGCGAGGCGCCCGAGATCGAGTTCGTGCGGCCGGAGAGGTCGTCGATGGCGGTGCCCATCGCGAGCAGGTCGTCGACGCCGACCGCGTCGCGGTCCAGCGGGAGGTCGACCGACGAGGTCGCCTGCGGCAGCGTCGGCAGGTCGCGGGACTCGAACGTGGTGCGGGGGGTGACCCAGACGTCGCCCTGGATGTGCGACGGCGGCACCGGGTCCGACGTACCGGACCGCCCGGTCAGGGTCGTGCCGAACCAGTAGTCACCGGGCACCTGACGGTAGACACCGGCGACGGTCAGGTCCGTGCTGGTGGGCGCAGGGTGCCGGCCGTTGCCGGGCACGCCCGCGACCTCGAACGTCGTGCCCGTCGTGAGGCCGAACTGATCGGCGTCCGCCTGGCTGACCGCGATCTCGCCGGCGGCGGACGGGCAGGCGCCGTCGACCATCTCGAGGTGCTCGCACTGGCGGTCTCGCCAGAGCAGCTCCGACCGCGGGTCGGTGAGGCCGCCCGGGCTGCGCATGACGAGGGCCGAGTAGCCCATGATCGGGTCCCGGTAGTGGGCCCGCAGGTCCGGCGGCACCTTGGACAGCACCAGCTCGGGCTCCGGCGGAGGCGCCTGGGAGTGGTACCCGAACCCGTACTCCTGGTCCACGGTGCCGGTGACCTGGAGCCCGCTGAACTGCGGCGGCGTCCGGTCGATGACGATGTCAGCGAGCGCCTGGCGCATCGCGCGGTCGTACAGCGGTGCGAAGGCCGCACACGCCGTGACCAGGGCAGCGAGCAGCGCGATCACGACGGCCTGGAACGGCCGGTACCTGAACCTCATCGAACCCTTTCCCCCGTCGGCGCCGTCACGTCCCCCTGTGCCGTCGAGGCACCGATCCGGTTCACAGCGCGCTGCGACACCCTACTCACGACGCGTCACGGACCCGTCAGGTCGACGGCGTGCCTGCCCGGTTGCGCGCGCGGTAGGCGCGGGTCTTCATCACGTCGCCGCACGGGTCCGCGCTGCACCAGCGCGCCGAGCGGTTCTTCGACCCGTCGTAGTAGCACCAACCGCAGTCCGGCCGCCGGCACAGCCGCAGCCGCGAGATCCGCCCGTCGGCGACGGCCCGCTGCAGCGATCCCAGGACGTCGACGGCCAGGCGGTGCTCGGTCGAGTCGGTCACCGGCGCCCAGGTCCCGCCGGCCAGGTCGAGGCGGGCCGGGTAGGCACGGGCGAGCTCGGACAGCACCGCGCCGTCGTCCTCGCCCGCCAGGAACGCGCGCACCCGGTCGCGCAGCTCGACCAGGCGGTCCCACCCCGCGTCGTCGACGGTCTCGGGGTCGTAGGCGGGGAGCACCGCGGCGAACCACCGGTCCCGGGTCTCGCCCTGCAGGTGGTCGACGCCGTGGAACCGGTTGTCGGAGTTGACGAAGCGGCGCAGGTCCTCGAGGTCCACCGGGGCCGGCCGCGGATCCGTCGGGTCGACGACCGGCGACCGGGGAGGGATCTCGCGCGCCACGGCGGCAGCGTAGTACGTTACGGTCTATCGCTGATAGCCCGTGACAGAGGAGTGCCCGATGCCGAACGTCGTGGTGGAGGAGCTCGCCCTCGACGACCAGCCGCCCGCCCTGCTGGTGCGGCCCGAGGCCGGCCGGCCGTCCGGGCAGCCCGGCGTGCTCGGGCTGCACTGGCTCGGGCACCACCGCAACGACCGGACCCACCTGCTCCCCGATGCGGTGCGCCTCGCCCAGCGGGGCGTGGTCACGGTGCTCCCCCAGGGCGTGTTCCCGTGGCTGGAGGACCCGCGCGGCGACGACTCCGACGCGCAGGCCGTCGCCGCCCAGGCCCGTCGTACCCGCCTCGCGCTCGGCGCGCTCGTCGCCCACCCGCTCGTCGAACCGGAGCGGGTCGCGGTGACCGGCCACGACTACGGCGCCATGTTCGCGCTGACGCTGCGGGACGTGCCGCTGCGCGGCATGGTCGTCGCCGCCCCGGACGCGACCTGGGACCACTGGTTCCGCACGTACTGGCCGGTCGAGGCGTCGGTGCCGGACGAGTACGCCGGGCAGTTCCGTCCCTGGGACCCGCTGGCCGGGGCGCGGCACCACCAGGACCACCTGCTGCTGCAGTGGGCCGGGAAGGACGAGTACGTCGAGCCCGTCGTCCGCGAGCTCTACGCAGCGGCGGCACCCCGCGCGGCGCAGACCCTGCACGAGCGGTACGACCACCAGCTCGGCGACCGGGTCGTGGAGGAGCGGCTCCGGTACCTCTGCGACGTGCTGGAGGTCGCGGAGGTGCCTCAGCCGGCCTGATCCCCGGCGACCCGGCGGCGCAGCCCGCGCAGCATGCCGCGGGTCATCACCAGGTCGGCGGGCACGATCAGCAGGTGAGCACCGGCGGTCACCCAGAACGGCGCGGTCCTGGCGCGCCAGCGGAGGACCAGTCGCGTGCGCCGGCCGTGGTCGACCGGCTCGAGGGTGAAGCTCCACGTCAAGCTCAGGCGGGCGAGCCCGCGCTCGCGCCACCGCAGCGGGAGGTGGGTGCTGGACTCCAGCACCAGCAGCCGGGGCGCCTCGACCTCCCGGACCGTGAAGAAGCACGCGGTCTCCGGCGGCCCGTCGGGGACGCGGTCACCGACGACCAGGGCGGCGTGCTCGGGCAGCAGCCGGTCGGCGCTGGGCCAGTTGTCGGGGAACAGCAGCACGTCGACCCACCGTGGTGTGTACCAGCCACCCCGGTGCCACCCCACCTGCACGAGCCACGGCCAGACCCGCGCGGGCGGCGCCGGCAGCGTCGCCGCGTGGGTGGCGACCACCTGTGGGTCGGCCACCAGGTCGTCGCCCGGCATCGACGCGCGCCGCTCCGCCCGGGTCGCGCCGTACGTGCGGCCCCAGTGGTGGACGCCGGCGAACGTGGCCGCGGCGACCGCGCAGACCGCGGCCCTCCTCCTCATCGCCGGTCCTCGGAAGCCGCCTGGTGCAGCGACAGCAGGCCGGTGACGACCGCGGCGACAGGCGGCGCGATGACCACGGCGAGCGGGATCCGCGTCGGGTCGCTGCCGGTCTCCATCACCGGTGCCGCGATCGCGGTGACGGCCGCGAGCAGCCACACGACCGAGACCCCGATCGTCCAGGACTCGCGGCCGTCCCGGCGCGGCGTCATGGCGGCGTACGCCGTGGCGACCGCGGCCCACAGCCAGACCGTCATCAGCGCGAGCGGCAGGTGATCGTGCTCGGAGCCCGTCACGAGGTCCGGGGCGGCGATCGAGATCGCGGCCGCGGCGAGCCAGATCGCACCGACCGCCGTCGCCACCGAGTCCAGCACCGGAGCGCGGGTCGTCATGGCCCCACGCTCGCTCCGGCCGGCTGCGGTCCCCAGAGCCGTTGGTCCCCGGCCGCCCGGGACCCTGCCCGGATCAGCCCACCGGATCAGCCCACCGGATCAGCCGTGGCCGTCGAGGTACGCCGCGACCAGCGAGCCCATGGTGCCGAGGTGGTAGCCGCCCTCCTGGACCAGCACGCTCGGCAGGCCCAGCCCGCCGAGCAGCCGCCCGGCGGCGCGGAACCCGTCCGCGGTCACCTGCAGCGGGCTCTCCGGGTCGTCGCCGGCGGCGTCCACGCCGAGCGAGACCACCAGCGCCGTGCAGTCCGACACCCACGTGGCGAGGTCGGCCACCGCGTCCACCCAGGGGCCGTCGCCGGTGCCCTCGGCGAGCGGGAGGTTGCGCGTCGCGCCCGCCCCGGCGCCCGCGCCGGTCTCGCTGGCGTGGCCGAAGACGTGGGGGAACCAGCCGGCCGCAGGGTCGACGTGGAGCGAGCCGTACCGGACGTCCGCGCGCTCCCAGAACACGGCCTGGGTGCCGTTGCCGTGGTGGGCGTCGAGGTCGACGACCGCGACCCGCTCGTGCCCGGCCGCCCGCAGCGCCTCGGCGGCGACCGCGGCGTTGTTGAGGTAGCAGGACCCGCCGTACCCGCGCGGGGTGACGTGGTGGCCCGGGGGCCGGCACAGCGCGTACGCCGTACGCTCCCCCGCGACGACGAGGTCGACCGCGGTGAGTGCGACGTCGACCGCCGCCCGGGCGGCCTCCCACGTGCCGGGACCGACCAGCGTCATCGTGTCGTAGCAGTAGGTGCCGGCGCGGGCGTGCAGCGCGGCCGGCGGCGTCGGCGGCATCCCGGCGAGCAGCGCGTCGGTCTGGAAGAAGTACGGCACCACGCGGTCCTGGCCGACCAGCTCCTCGTACGGGCCGCGCGCCCACTCGCCGGCGGCCGTCGCGAGGAACTCCAGCAGTCCCTCGTCGTGGACCGCGGTCAGGATCCGGTCGTCGTGCGGCGTGGCCTCGTACAGCGGGTGCACCTCGAGCGCCTCGAGGACGACGTCGACGCGCTGCGGCACCTCGGTCCCGGGGGTGGGCATGCCGACCCAGACCTCGTGCCGCGGGACGTGCCGCTTGGTCGCGGGTGACCAGACCACGGGGATGTGCACGGCCTCAGCATCCCACCCGCGGTGCGCCCGCTGGGGCAGGATGGCGACATGCCGCGCGCGCGTGATCTGGGAGTGGGGATCGGGGTGCTGGCGCCCGGTCCCACCAACTCGGTCCTCGACGTGGCCGGTGTCGGTCTGGGGCACGCGACCCGCTGGCACGACGAGCCGCTGGTCGCTCGCACGGGCGTGACCTGCCTGGTGCTCGCCGAGGACGCCTACCGCCGACCGGTCCCGGCCGGCGGCGCCGTGCTCAACGGCGCCGGCGAGTGCACCGGCTTCGTCACCGCTGCCGAGTGGGGCGCGGCCGAGACGCCCGTCTACCTCACCTCGACGATGCAGCTCGGCCGCGTGTACGACGCCGCGTGCCAGATCGAGCTGGACCGGGACGGCGGGGTCGCGGACGACGTGGTGATCCCGGTCGTCGGCGAGTGCGACGACTCGTTCCTCAACGACTGCCGGCGGATGCACGTCGCCGCGTCCGACGTGGTGGCAGCCCGTGCGGCGGCGCTCGCCTCGCGCGGGTCGTCCGCGCCGCCCGAGGAGGGCGCGGTCGGGGCCGGCACGGGCATGTCCTGCCTCGGCTTCAAGGGCGGGATCGGCACGGCGTCGCGGGTGGCGGGCGGCCACACGGTCGCGGTGCTGCTGCTGACGAACTTCGGGACGCGTGAGGAGCTCGTCGTGGCCGGCGTACCCGTGGGACGACGGCTGCCGCCCGCGCCCGCGGCGCCCGACAGGCCGGCCGGGTCCTGCATCGGCGTGGTCGTGACCGACGCGCCGGTGGACGGCGCCGCGTGCGCCCGCCTGGCGCGACGCGTCGGGCTCGGGCTGGCCCGGGCCGGCTCCGTGGCGCACCACGGCAGCGGCGAGATCTTCCTGGGGTTCGGGCTCGGGCTGCGGATGGACCGTGACCAGCAGCTCGACGGCACCCCGCTCGGCGGTCGCGCGCTGGACCCGCTGTTCGCCGCGGTCGTCGAGGCTGCCGAGGAGGCGGTGCTGAACTCCATGTTCACGGCGCCCACCACCGTGGGCCGCGACGGCAACACCAGCGAGTCGCTGCACTCGCCCGGCGTCCTGGCGCTGCTGTCGTGAGCGGGCTGTCGTGAGCGGGCTGTCGTGACCGGCTCCGAGCGGGAGGTCCGGATCCCCCTGCGGGACGGCGTCGAGCTCGCCGCCACGCTGTACCTGCCCCACCCGGCCGGCGGCCCGCAGCCGTGCCTGCTCGAGGCGCTGCCCTACCGCAAGGACGACCTCACCTCGACGTACGCCGGGGGCTACGAGGACCTGCGCGACCGGTTCGGCTTCGCGGTCTGCCGGGTCGACGTGCGCGGGACCGGGTCGTCGTCCGGCGACGCCACCGACGAGTACCCGCCCGCGGAGCAGGCCGACCTGGTCGAGGTGATCGCCTGGCTGGCCGCGCAGGACTGGTGCAACGGGCGGGTCGGGATGTTCGGCACGTCGTACTCGGGCTTCAACTCCCTCCAGCTCGCCTGCGAGCTGCCGCCTGCGCTCGGCGCGGTGTTCGCGATCTACAGCAGCGACGACCGCTGGACCGACGACGTGCACTGGCGCGGCGGCGCCCTCAAGCTGGTGGACCTCGTGGACTACTGCCACTACATGACGCCGATGTGCGTGCTGCCGCCCGTGCCCGCCGTGTGGGGCGACTCGTGGCGCGCGGAGTGGGAGCGGCGGCTGGCGACCAACGAGCCGTGGGTGCTGACCTGGCTGCGCGAGAACGTGCACGGCGACTACTGGCGCGGCGGGTCGGTGCGGCTCGGCGCCGCCGGCGACGGCTACGAGCGGATCGAAGTGCCGACGATGCTGGTCGCCGGCTGGGCCGACGGCTACCGGAACAACTCCTTCCGCACGGTGGCCGCTCTCGCCGCCCGCGGCGTCCCGCACCGGCTGCTGGCCGGACCGTGGGCGCACGCCGACCCGCGGACCGCCATGCCGGGGCCGCGGATCGACCTGGACGTCGAGATGGCGGCCTGGTTCGACCGGTGGCTCCGCGACCCCGACCCGATGCTCGAGCCCGTCGACACCCCCTCGGGCTGCGACGTGTTCGTCCGCACGTCGACCGTGCCGGAGCCCGACCTCGACCTGCACGCGGGCTACTGGCTCTCGCTCCCGTCGGTGCCGCCCACCCGGCCGTGGTCGGTGCCGCTGCCCGGCCCGGCCGCGCTCACCGTCGCGCCGGACACGGGCACGGCCGCCTGGATCGACTGCGCCGGCCACCTGCCCTGGGGGCAGTCCGGCGATCAGCGGCTCGACGACGCCCGGTCGCTGACCTGGGACGCCGCCCCACCGACGCTGCCCGTCGTCGGCCACCCGCGCGCGCAGCTGCGGATCAGCGCCGACCAGTCACTCGCCTCACTGTCGGTGAAGCTCTGCGACGTCTTCCCCGACGGCACCTCCGCACTCGTCGCGCGCGGCACGCTGGACCTCGCCTTCCGTGACGGCGTGCACGGCTCGCCCTCCGCGCTGGTGCCGGGACACCAGTACGACGTGGAGCTCGCCCTCGACGCATGCGCGTACCAGTGGACCCCGGGCCACCGGCTGCGGGTCAGCGTCGCGGGCTCCGACTGGCCGAACACGATCGCGCCGCCGGCACCGGTCGTGCTGACGGTGCACGCCGGTTCGGTGTCGCTGCCGCTGCTGGAGGGCTCGTTCCCCTCCCCCACGTTCACACCTGGCGAGGACCACACCAGCGAGTCGACCGACGGCGTCGGCTGGTCGATCGAGGACGACGTGCTCCGTCGGACCACCACCGCACGCACGCACACGGTGAGCGAGTACGCCACGCCGTACGACGGCCGCGCCCGCGAGGACTACCGCGGCGCGGTGACCGTCGACCGCCGCACGTTCACCCAGTCCGCCCACGCGGTCACGACCTTCGACCTGGCCTGGCCCGGCATCGACGTCCACGTCGAGGCGACCATGGACGTCGCGATCACCCGCGCGGGGCTGGACGTCGCGATCGAGACCGTCGCCTCCCTCGACCGGGAGCAGGTCTCGCGCCGCACCTGGCGCGAGTGGGTCCCGCGGCCGGTCTGACCGTGGTGGATTCCGCGGTGAACCGGGAAGAGCGTCCGGGATACGTTCGCCTTCGTCCACAGCGATGAGTTCTGCGGTCGACACCGGTCCGTATCCCGAGCCGATGTCGCGAATCCAATACGGGAGGAAATGATGAAGCTGCTTCTCACGTCCGGCGGCGTGACGAACGCCAGCATCAACGAGGCGCTGGTCGAGATGCTGGGCAAGCCCATCGCCGACTCCACCGCGCTGTGCATCCCCACCGCCATGTACGGACACCCCCGGAACGGTCCCGGGGAGAGGGCCTGGCGGTTCATCAGCGGGCAGCAGCCGGGGAACCCGATGGTCGACCTCGGCTGGGGGTCGATGGGCGTGCTCGAGCTCACCGCGCTGCCCAGCATCGACGCGGAGCGCTGGGTCCCGCTGGTGCGGGAGACCGACGTGCTCCTGGCGGCAGGCGGCGACGTCCTCTACCTGTGCCACTGGATGCGCGAGTCCGGGCTGACCGACCTGCTTCCCGCGCTGGGCTCCACGGTGTGGGTGGGACTGAGCGCCGGCAGCATGGTGATGACTCCCGAGGTCGGGGAGGACTTCATCCAGTGGCGGCCGCCGACGGGCGACGACAGCACGCTGGGGCTCGTCGACTTCTCGATCTGCCCGCACCTCGCCCCGGACGGCGAATTTGGCAACACCATGGCTGAGGCGGAGCAGTGGGCCGCCGGTATCTCCGGACCCGCGTACGCCATCGACGACCAGACCGCCATCGCGGTGGTCGACGGCACCATGGAGGTCGTGTCCGAGGGCCACTGGAAACAGCTGCGGTGATGTCGCGTTCGCTCGGCGGGTCGCGGCCGCGAAGTCGCTGGCAGCGGACGCACTGGAGCCTCCCGGACCCAGCGGCGCGCCCGGACGACGTGCAGGCGGCCGTCGACCTCCACACCGGGGCACGCGCGACGCCTCCCGAGGTCGATGGGCCCGGCCGATGACGCGCGACGCCGTCGACGGGCCCACGCCGCAGCCCGGCCTCGCCCGGGCGCTCGGCCTCGGCGATGCAGTGGTCATCGGCCTGGGGTCGATGATCGGCGCCGGCGTCTTCGCGGCGTTCGCGCCCGCGGCCGAGGCGGCGGGCGCCGGCCTGCTGATCGGCCTCGCGATCGCGGCGGTCGTCGCCTACTGCAACGCGACCGCCTCGGCGCAGCTGGCCGCGCAGTACCCGACGTCGGGCGGCACGTACGTCTACGGACGCGAGCGGCTCGGCGAGTGGTGGGGGTTCCTGGCCGGCTGGGGCTTCGTGGTCGGCAAGACCGCGAGCTGCGCGGCGATGGCGCTCACGTTCGCTGCGTACGTCGCACCGGCGTCCTGGCAGCGCCCGGTCGCTGTCGCAGCGGTCCTCGCGCTGGTGACCGTCAACTACCGCGGCGTGACCCGGACCGCCCGGCTGACCCGCATCATCGTGACCCTCGTCCTCATCGCTCTCGCCGTCACCGTCGCCGCGAGCCTGGTCGGCGGCGACCCGGACACCGACCGACTCACCCCGCTGGTCGGCGACGGGCACAACGTGTACGACGTCCTCCAGTCCGCCGGCCTGCTCTTCTTCGCCTTCGCGGGCTACGCCCGCATCGCCACCCTGGGCGAGGAGGTCCGCGACCCCACCCGCACCATCCCGCGCGCCATCCAGGTCGCGCTGGCCGGCGCGGTCGCGGTCTACGCCGCCGTGGCGGTGACCGTGCTCGCCGTCCTCGGACCCGACGCGGTGGCGGCCTCGGACGAGCCCCTGAGCGCGGCCGTGCGCGCAGGGACCTGGGACTGGGCCGTGCCGGTCGTCCAGGTCGCCGGTGCCCTCGCTGCCCTCGGCGCCCTCCTCGCCCTGCTGGCCGGCATCGGCCGGACCAGCCTCGCCATGGCACGCGAGGGAGACCTCCCGCGGTGGCTGGCCGCCGTGCACCCGCGCTACCGGGTGCCGCACCACGCCGAGGTCGCGCTGGCCGTGATGATCACCGCCCTGGTGCTCACCGTCGACCTGCGCGGCGCCATCGGGTTCTCGTCGTTCGGCGTGCTGCTCTACTACCTGACCGCCAACCTCGCGGCGTACACCCAGGACCGGGAGCACCGACGCTTCGCCCGGCCGCTCCAGGTCCTGGGTGCCCTCGGCTGCGTCGTGCTGGTGGTCACGCTGCCGGTCGGGTCGATCGTCGCCGGCGTCGTCGTGTTCGCCGTCGGGATCGCTTACCGGCTGGTCAGTGCAGCACTCCGGACTTCCGGTTCCTCCCGGTGACCGTCGAGGCGATGACGACCAGCACGGCCGCACACGCGATCGCGACGATCCAGCGGACCCAGTCGATACCGGACGACCCGTTGCCGCCGAACGCGGTGTAGATGAACCAGCCGATGATCACGCCGCCGATGCCGCACACGATCGTCAGCCAGAGCGGGATGTTGTCCTTGTCGCCGGGAGCGACGAACTTGCCGAGCAGGCCGATGATGACGCCGGCGATGATGACACCGATGATCTCCATGTCGGATCTCCCTCCGGGGCCGGTCGGGGGATGGTGCCGGCCCCTGGACGGTCGGTACCCGCAGGTCGTGGCGCCGATGCGCCGAAGTCCGGATGCCCCAGGACGCCAGGCGAGGCGCAGCGTGCGGCCGCGCCCGTCAGACGGCGGCGTCGGTGTGCCGGTAGTCGTGGACCGGGAGCCCGACGTACAGGCGCGAGATCAGGGCGACGAACCGCTCGACGGCGTCCTCGGACGGCGAGAACGGTCCGGGCGCGTAGTGCGGGGACCCCAGGCCGCGCTGGACGGACTCGCACGCGGCCCAGTCCTGCCGGTTGGTGAGGTCCCAGAACTCCACGGCGTACGCCGGGTCGGGCACGCTGCCGTCCGGGCGCGGCAGCAGGTACCACGAGCACTCGATCCACGTCCGGTCCGGTGCGAGCGGCACCAGCCGGTGCGTCATCACGTAGTCGGGGTGGGCGGAGATCAGCAGGTTCGGGAGCACGTGCAGGTACTCCACCGCCGTCGGTGAGACCCCTGGGATCGGCAGTCCGTCGGACTCCCCCGTCAGTGACATCGTCGCCATGCCGTCGCGCAGCACCATCGCGCCGCCCACCCACGCGCCGGGCAGGTCGTAGTTCTCCCCCGACGTCGGCGGCGTGACCTGGCACAGCTCCGGGTGGATCAACGGGCAGTGGTAGCACTCGTGGTAGTTCTCAGCGACGATCTTCCAGTTCGCGGCGATCTCGTAGGAGTGCCGGTCGGCGAGCCGCAGGGACGCGGGGTCGTACGGCGACACGATCCGGTCGAGGTCGCCGACGTGCAGGTCGAAGGGCAGCACGTCGGGGTGGCCGAGCGGGTGCAGCGCGTGGCCGAACACCCAGCCGCACCACACCTCGACCGGCAGCTCGACCAGGGAGTACGCCGTGGCGTCGAACCCGGGCTCGTCCCGGTACCCGGGCGCGGCCACGAGGTCGCCGGCCAGGTCGTAGGACCAGGCGTGGTAGGGGCAGACCACCGATCGCCGGGCCGAGGCGTCGCCGTCCGGGAGCAGCTCGTGGGCCCGGTGGCGGCAGGTGTTCGCGAACATCCGGACGCCCTCGGCGGACCGCGTCAGCAGGACCGCGACGTCGCCGACCACCGCCGCGCGCTGGGTCGCCGGCTTCCCGTCCTCGAGCGAGGTGGGCAGCAGCTCCTCCAGCCGGCCGAGGCAGGTCCACCCGCCGGCGAACAGATGGCGCCGCTCCCACGCGAGCACCTCCGGCGAGGTGTAGGCGGTCGCTGGCAGCATGGCCGGGACGGAGCCGCCTCGGGCACGCACCTCGTCCTGCAGACGTACCAGATCGCTCATCGCGCCCTCCTCATCCGTAGAGCCTTCGTGAATTCTGCCGCTTCCCGAGGAGGACGACATGCTGAACCTGACGACAGCCACGTTCCAGCGGCCGGACGACCTGCGCGACCGCACCGACCCGGCGACGCTCTACGCGAGGTCCTACCTGCTGATCCGCACCGTGGTCGGCGCGATCGGCGTGCTGCTCCCGTTCGTGCTCTGGGCGGTGGACGCGCTCGTGCTGCACGGCTCGCTGACCGCGCGCGGCTCGCTCAGCGCCTACTACCACTCCGGCGCCCGCGACCTGTTCGTCGGCGCGCTCTGCATCACCGGATGCCTGCTGCTGACCTACCTGGCCGCGCAGCCGAGGACGTGGGACTACTGGCTCAGCACGGTCGCCGGCGTCGCCGTCCTGGGCGTGGCCCTGCTGCCGACCAGCCGTCCGGACATGTACGGCGGTCCGCCCACGCCGCTGCAGGAGCGCTGGGGCGAGCAGACCGTCGCGACCATCCACTTCACCTGTGCCGCCGTGTTCATCCTCAGCCTGGCCGCGCTGTGCTTCGTGTTCGCGCACCGCGACCAGCGGTACGGCGGCCGGCCGCGACTGCACCGTGCCTGCGGCATCGCGATCCTGGCCGCGGTCGCGTGGGTCGCGCTGGGCCTGGCCGTCGACCTGTCGATCGGCTGGCTGACGTCGCTCTACCTCGGCGAGGTCGTGTCGGTGTGGGCGTTCGGCACGTCCTGGCTGGTCAAGGGCTTCGACCTCCTGCATCTCACACGAGCCAGTGTGCGGAGTACGCCGGGTCTGTGAGCGCGGGCCGGTCGAGCGCGAAGGTCGCCGAGACCGTGTCCCGCTCGCCGGTCGCCAGGTCCGCGAGCAACCGGCCGAACGTCGGCGCGAACTTGAAGCCGTGCCCGGCCCCGAGCCCCACGGCCACCGACGGCCGACCCGGCACGCGGTCGACCACGAAGTCGCGGTCGGGGGTGAGTGTGTACTGGCAGCGCAGCGACCGCACCGGCCGACCCGACCCCGGCAGCATCCGCGCCACGTGCTCGGCGAGCAGCGACAGCATCGCCTCGTCGACGTCCGACCCGCGCGCGTCCGGGTCGACCGCCGGTCCCCCGCAGTCCTGCGCGGCCTTGACCGTCGGCTCGCCGTAGCAGGGGAACCCGTAGAACGACGGATCGTCCATCCAGATCCACAGCGGCATCCGCTCGGGCGCGAAGTCCTGCGGCCGCTCCGGGGCGAAGTACGTCGCCTGCTCCAGCGTCACGGTCAGCGGCAGGTCGACGCCGAGCGGCGCGACCAGGGGGGCGGTCCAGGCATCGGCGCACACGACCACCGAGCCGCAGGAGTACGTCGTGCCGTCGACCAGCGTCACCGAGGTGCCGGTCACCGACGCGACCTGCGCGTGGTCGCGCAGCACCGCGCCGTACCGCCGGGCGAGGTCCTGCATCGCCGCGGTGCCCGGTCCGGCGGGCACGATCGCGCCGCGCTCCTGGTAGAGCCCGACAGTGCCGTCGGGCAGCCTGAACTGCGGCCAGCGCTCGCCGATCGCCGCCACGTCGAGCAGCTCGAACGGCACGCCGACCTCGGTCAGCGAGTCCGTGTAGTCGACCATCGGGATCGCCGGATCCGGCGGGAACAGGTCGAGTCCGCCGACGACCGTCACCAGCTCGCGGCCGGCGTCAGCGGACAGCTGCGCCCAGTCGTCGTACGCGTCCTGGGTCAGCCGGACGTACTCCGGCGTGTGGTAGCTGTGCCGCAGGATCCGGCTGGTGTCGTGGCTCGCGCCGTTGCGGTGGCCGAGCTCGAAGCGCTCCAGCCCGAGCACCGTCCGGCCGCGCCGGGCGAGCTGGTACGCCGTCGCGGAGCCGAGCGCGCCCAGGCCGACGACGACGTGGTCGAAGCGCTCAGTCATCGAGACCCGCCGTCGGTCGAGCCTGGCGAGACCCCGGAGCCCGAGACAGCCGCGGCAGCAGCCAGCGCCGGATGTCGGCGGAGTCGTCCTCCATCGGCGCGAACCAGCCGTGCGTGTACGACCGCGAGGACATCCCCCGCTGGACGGACTCGCAGATCGCCCAGTCCTGCTTGTTGACCAGGTCCCACAGCTCGCCGGCGTCGGACGGGTCGAACCCCGGTGCCTCCACCGCCGACGGGTGGAACAACAGCAGGCACTCGATCCGCGTGTGGTCGACCGACTGCGGCAGCAGCACGAACGCCGCGACGTGGTCGGCGGAGGCGGAGAGCATCAGGTTCGGGTGGACCAGCTCGCCCTTGTGCCGCTCGCGCTCGGCGTCGTCGAGACCGGGCAGCGGCGCGCGGTCCGTGGTGCCGCTCACCGTGTAGGTCCACGCCCCCTCGCGGTGGGGGACGCCGTTGTCCCAGTCGATGCCGGTGCCGCCCCCGCCGAACGCCGGGACCAGCCGCGTCAGCTCGGGGTGGACCGGGCCGCAGTGGTAGCACTCGTTGTAGTTCTCGGCGACCACCTTGTAGTTGGCGGCCACCTCGTAGGTGAAGCGCAGGCCGGTGACCAGCTCGTCCATGCGGTAGTTCGCGAGCGTGCGGTCCGGTCGCGCCATCGCGTCGGCGAGCGAGGAGGACGGCGTGCCGAGGTGGACGAACACGAAGCCCGCCCAGGCGTCGACGGCCACTCGCACGAGCGCGAAGTCCGGCACCTCCTCGGGGGCGAGGTCGGCGTGCGGTGCCTTGAGCAGCGAGCCGTCGAGGGCATAGGTCCACGAGTGGTACGGGCAGCGCAGCGAGCCGGCCGCGGTGCAGACCGGCGCCGCACCGGGCAGCGCCGTGAACAGCTGCGAGCCGCGGTGGCGACAGACGTTGTACGCCGCGTGCAGCGCCCCGCCCCCGTCGGTGGTGACCAGCACCGACTCCCCCACGACGTCCACGACCGCGACCCGGCCCGGCTCACCGAGTCCGAGGTCGGCGAGCCGACCGACGCAGAACCACTCGCCGTACAGCACGGCGTCCCGCTCGCGGGCGAACGCGCCCGGGTCGACGTACATCTCGCGCGGCAGCGCGGCCTGCAGGTCAGCCATGCCGTCCCAGCCTCGCCGCGACCAGGTGGCACGCGGTCTGGTGTCCCTCGCTGGCCGGCAGGACGGGCAGCGGGACGGTCCGGCACGCGTCCTCGACCGCCGCCGCGGCGCCGCTCGCGAGCGCCGGACAGCGGGGGTGGAACCGGCAGCCGCGCGGGATGCGCGTCGGGTCGGGCACCTCGCCCTCCAGGACGACGGGCTCGAGCCGGTCGATCTCGGGCACGACCGAGAGCAGCGCCTGGGTGTACGGGTGCTGCGGCTCGCCCAGCACCTCCTCGGTGGGACCCGCCTCGACGATCCGGCCGAGGTACATCACGGCGGTCCGGTCGGCGATGTTCCACGCCAGGCCGAGGTCGTGGGTGACGACCAGGACCCCGAGGCCGAGCTCGGCGCGCAGCTTGAGCAGCAGCGCGAGGATCTCACCGCGGATCGAGGCGTCCAGGCTGGACACCGGCTCGTCCGCGATCAGCAGGTCCGGCTGGAGCGCGAGCGCCCCGGCGATCAGCACCCGCTGGCGCTGACCTCCGGACAGCTCGTGCGGGTAGCGCAGGAACAGCCGCTCCGGTGGCCGCAGGCCGGCGGCGGCCAGGGCGTCGGCGACCTGCTGCTCCTCGGAGCGGTCGCCGCCGTGGGACAGCCCGTGCAGGCGCAGCCCCTCGGCGACCGCGTCGTACACGGTGTGCCGGGGGTTCAGGGCGCCGGCCGGGTCCTGGAGGATCAGCTGCACCCGGCGGCGGAACGGCTTGAGGTCCTTCGTGCGGTAGCCGAGCGGCTCGCCGTCGACGAGCACCAGGCCGCGGCTCGGGGGCTGCAGCCCGACGAGCGCCCGGGCGAGGGTGGTCTTGCCGGAGCCGGACTCCCCCACCAGCGCGACGATCTCGCCGCTGCGGACGGTCAGGTCCGCGCCGTCGAGCGCCGTGGCGACGTCGCCACCGCGGAGCTGGAAGGCGACCGCGACGTCGCGGGCCTGGAGGGTCAGGTCCGTCATGCCGGCGCTCCTGTCGGCACCTTGATGCAGGCGACCTGCCGGTCCGGGCGCTTGAGCTCCAGCAGCGGCTCGGCGACCGTGCACTCCTCGGTGCCGAGCGCGCAGCGCGGATGGAACGAGCAGCCCGGCGGCAGCTCGCGCGGGTCGGGCGGGTCGCCGGCGAGGCCGGCCGGGGCGTAGCGGGCCGCCGGGTCACCGACCCGCGGGAACGATGCTCCCAGCGCGGCGGTGTAGGGGTGCAGCGGATCGGTGAACAACTGGTCCGCCGGGCCCTGCTCGACCATCCGGCCGCCGTACATGACCGCGATCCGATCGCTCATGTCGGCGAGCACCGACAGGTCGTGGCTGATCAGCATCATCCCGACGCCCAGCTCCTTCACGAGCGTCGACAGCACGTCGAGGACCTGGGCCTGCACCATCACGTCGAGGGCGGTGGTCGGCTCGTCGGCGATGATCAGCGCCGGCCGGCAGGCCAGCGCCATCGCGATCATCACGCGCTGCCGCTGGCCGCCGGACAGCTGGTGCGGGTAGGCCTGGGCCCGCGAGGCGGGCAGCCCGACATCCTCGAGCAGCTCGACGACGCGACGGTCGACCTCCGCGTCCGACACCGACGGCTCGTGCAGCCGGATCGGCTCGGCGATCTGCTGGCCCACGCGGCGTACGGCGTTGAGCGAGTGCAGCGCGCCCTGGAAGACGATCGACGCCCCCGCCCAGCGCAGCGCGCGCAGGTCGCCCCAGCGCATGGTGAGGACGTCCTCGCCGTCGACCAGCACCTTCCCGGTCACCTCCGCCGAGGCCGGCTGGAGCCGCAGCACGGTGCTGGCCAGCGTGGACTTCCCGCAGCCGGACTCCCCCGCGACGCCGACCACCTCGCCGCGGTCGACGGTCAGGTCGACCTCGCGGACGGCGGGCAGGGATCCCTCCTCGGTGCGGTAGGTGACCGACAGCGCCTCCATGCGCAGCAGCTCGCTCATCGGGCCGTCCTCATCTCTCGCGCAGCTTCGGGTTGAGGACCTCCTCGAGGGCCTGGCCCACGAGCGTGAAGGACAGCACGACCAGCACGACGCAGACGCCGGGGGGCACGAAGTACCACCAGGACCCGGTGGTGATCGCGCCGACGCCGTACGCGTCGTCGAGCATCGAGCCCCACGAGACCCGCGTGGGATCGCCGAGGCCGAGGAAGCTCAGCGTGGTCTCGGAGAGGATCGCAACGGCGACGGTGAGCGTGGTGTTGGCGAAGACGATCGGGACGACGTTCGGCAGCAGGTGCCGGCCGATCAGGTGCCGGTGCCCGGCGCCGAGCGCGCGCGAGCGCTCGACGTACGGCCGCTCCTTGATCGAGAGCACCTGGCTGCGGATCAGGAGCGCGGTCCCCGGCCAGGACGTCACGCCGATGACGATGACGATGTTGACCAGCGACCGGCCGAGCACGCTGGCCAGCACGATCGCCAGCGGCAGGAACGGGATCACCAGGAACCACTCGGTGAGCCGGAACAGGATCGCGCCGGGCCAGCCGCCGAAGTAGCCGGACGTCAGTCCGATCAGCGTGCCGATCAGCATCGAGATCAGCGTCGCCATCAGGCCGACGAACAACGAGATGCGCGCGCCCCAGATCAGCAGGGTCAGCACCGACCGGCCCTGGGCGTCGGTGCCGAGCCAGTACTCCGGGGACGGCGCCTCGAGCACGCCGCCGGTCGCCTGGGTGACCTCGAGGCCCTCGTGCGGAGCGAGCAGCGGTGCAAGCAGCGCGACCAGCACGAAGAACGCCAGCACGCACAGCCCGGCCATGCCGGCGCGGTTCTTCCGGAACCGCCGCCAGGCGCGGACCCGGCCGGCGCGACGCCGGCGGCGCGCGACCTGGCGCGAGGTCAACGCGACGGGGCCGGTCGTCGGGGCGCTCACGTGCGCACCCGCGGGTCGAGCCAGCCGTAGAGCAGGTTGGCGGCCAGGTTGGCGGCGATCACGGCCGCCGAGGACAGCATGAACACGCCCTGCAGCAGCCAGAAGTCCGGCACCGCGAGGGCGTCGGTGGTGAGCAGGCCCAGGCCGGGGATCGAGAAGATCGTCTCGATCGTGATCGCCCCGGCCACCACGAAGCCGAAGTTCAGCGCGACCACGGTGGTGGTCGGCAGCATCGCGTTGGGGACGGCGTGCTTGTCGCGCACCTTGACGTCGCGCAGGCCCTTGGCGCGGGCGGTCGTCAGGTAGTCCGACCGGAGCTCGTCGATCAGCGAGCCCCGCATGATGAGCGCGTAGTCGGCGAGGTACGCCAGCGTCAGCGTGATCACCGGCAGCGCCAGGTGCCACGCGGTGTCGAGCACCCCCTTCAGCGAGGTCGGGTCGACCCCGACCGAGTGCAGGCCCCCGGTCGGGAAGATGCCGGGCAGCGGGCCGATGCCGACCGCGAAGGCCGCGATGAGCAGCAGGCCCAGCCACCACTCGGGCATGGAGTACAGCGTCAGGGAGCCGCCGGTGGTGAACCGGTCGAACCTGCTGGCCCGGTCCCAGCCGGCGCGGATGCCGAGCCAGACGCCGATCATGGCGGCCAGCACCGTCGACGTACCGACCAGCAGGAGCGTCGGCCACATGCGCTCGACGAGCACCTCGGACACGTCGCGGTGGTAGAGGATCGAGTACCCCAGGTCGCCCTGCAGCGTGTTCTTCACGAAGGTGACGAACTGCTCCAGCACGCCCTGGTCCAGGCCGTAGGTCCTGTTGAACTCCGCCACCTGCTCCGGCGTGCTGAGCCGGCCGCGACCCAGCGTGCGAGCCGGGTCTCCTGGCAGCACCCGGAAGAGGAAGAAGTTCACGATCAGCATGAACGCCAGGCTCCCGAGCGCGCCGAGGGCCTTCCCGAGCGCGTACCGGCCGTAGCCGTGGCCGCGCCGGCGGGGCCGGTCGGCCTCGGCCGCGGCGGCGGCAGGGTCTGCGGCGACGAGGGTCACTCGCGGTCGGCCTCGGTCGAGCGGCGCCGCAGCAGGAACACCGCGCCACCGCCCAGGATCGCGACGGCGACGGCCCCGATGCCGACCAGGGTCCCGGTGCCGACACTGTTGTCCGCGGCCGCCGAGGTCGCCTTCGTCGCGCCCGCCTCACCCCCGCAGTCGCCCGCCTCGCCGGCCGGGCGCATGTGGATGTAGTTGTAGACGCCGTACTGGAACAGCCAGATCCCGCCCGGGTTCGGCTGCTGCACCAGGCAGGCGAACCGGTCGCTGCGGAACGCCTCGCCGATTGTGTTGTACGCCGTCACCAGGTAGGGCGAGTCCTCGTAGAGGATCTGCTGCATCTGCTTGACCATCTCGACGCGCTTGTCCTGGTCGAGCTCGACCTGCTGCTCCTGGTAGAGCTTGTCGTAGGCGTCGTTGCAGTACCACGAGTCCGACCAGTTGCCGCGCTGGCCGCAGGTCATGTAGCTGAGCATCGAGGTGGGGTCGGGCTCGACGTACCAGCCCCACTGGAACGCGTCGAACGTGCCGTCGAGGATCACGCTGGTCAGCTTGTTCGACTGCATCGCGGTGACCTCGGAGTCGATGCCGAGGTCGGCGAGCCACTCCTGGAAGTAGTTCATGGTGTTCAGCGAGATGTCGCCGTCGGAGTCGGACCGCGCGTAGAGCCGCAGTGACCCGATCGGCGAGCCGTCGGGCATGGTCCGCTTGCCGTCCGGGCCGCGCGCGTACCCCGCCTCGTCGAGCAGCTGGTTCGCCCGGTCAGGGTCGTAGGTCATCAGCTCGTCGTCGGGCACCTGCCACTGCCAGTTGGAGTACGCCGGCGGGATGATCGTGGTGCCGGGCTCGCCGGCGCCCTGGTAGACCTTCTCGATCAGCTGGTCGAGATTCAGCCCGTAGCCGATGGCGTGGCGGAACTTCGGGTCGAGCAGGGCGGGGTTGCCGTCGCCGATCGGCTTGCCGGTCTTGGTGTCGACCGCGCCGACGTTGAAGGCGATCTCGTCGAAGCCGGGCGACTCACCGTTCTGCGCGGTGATGCCGGCCTCGCCCTGGAGCGCCTCGACCTGCAGCGGCGTGATGCCGTCGACGAAGTCGACCTCACCCTTCTTCAGCGCGGCGACCGCCGGGTCCTCGGACTTGTAGACCCGGAACACCACGTGGTCGATGTTCGGGGCGCCGCCCCAGTAGTCGGGGTTGGCGTCGAACTCGTACGTCGAGCCGCTGGCCTGCCCCGACACGAGCCGGAACGGCCCGGACCCGACGACCGGCTGGCCGTTCTCCGGCTCGGCCTTGTAGGTCTTGACGTCCTTCTCGCTGACGTCCTTCCAGACGTGCTCGGGGACGATCGGGATCGGCAGCAGCGGCAGCGTCGCGAGCGGCTTCTTCAGCTTGAGGACCACGGTCCCGGGGTCGGGCGCGGTGGCGCTCTCGACCCCGGTCAGGTACGAGCCCCACGTGGCGGCCTCGGGCCCGCCGTCGATGATCCGGCTGTAGGTGAAGGCGATGTCCTCGGCGGTCAGCGGCTGACCGTCGGACCAGGTCACGCCGTCGCGGATGTGGAAGGTCCAGGTGAGGCCGTCGGCGGAGGTGTCCCAGGAGGTCGCCAGGCCGGGCTGCGGCGACATGTCCTTCAGGGAGTAGCCGATCATGTAGTCGTAGGTGAGCGCCCACATCTCGAACGACGTCGCCTTGATGCCGACGAACGGGTTGAACGAGTCGACGTCGGTGAGCACGGCCACGGTGAGCGTGACGTCCCCGTCCGCCGCCCGGGCCGGGGTCACGGCGAGGCCCGGGGCCAGGCACGCCGCGGCCAGCGCCAACGCGGCGGCGACCCGGGTGGTCCGCGGAGTACGTTGACGCCCGTGACCACGACCCCGCCGGTGGCGACCCGTGAGCCCTTCGAGCACCGCGAGCACGACGTGCCGCGACCGGACCCCTACCGCTGGATGGCCGCCGGCGGCACCGCCCTGACCGACCATCTCCGCGCCGAGCGGAGCTACTACGACTCTGCGTGTGCCCATCTGCACTCCCTGGTGTCGGCCTTGCGGTCCGAGATGGTGGGCCGCCTCCCGGAGGCGGACGTCTCGGCGCGGTGGCGTCGTACGAGGTATGCCTACTACACCCGCGCCGCCGCCGGGAGTGACTACGCCGATGTCATGAGGGAAATCCGCCGTTCCGCAACCGAATCGAAACCGAATCACTCGCCGGAGGTGGTCCTCGACGTCGAATCGCTTGCGCACGACCCGGCCAGCGGCACGGGCTACCTCGAGCTGGGCGTGACGCTGGTCAGCCCGTCGGAGGACCTGCTCGCCTACTCCTTCGACCGCGACGGGGACGAGGTCTACGAGCTGCACTTCCGTGACCTGCGCACCGGCCGGGACCTCGCCGACGTGGTGTGGCGCAGCTACTACAGCGGGGCGTGGAGCGCGGACTCGACGTGGTTCTTCTACACGGTCCACGACGAGCAGTACCGCCCGTTCCAGGTGTGGCGGCACCGCGTCGGGACCCCGGTCGCCGACGACGTGCTCGTGGTCGAGGAGCCGGACGAGCGGTTCGAGGTGCAGGTGCGCGGCACCCGGAGCGGCGACCGGATCGTGGTGTGGAGCGAGAGCAACACGACCTCGGAGTGCTGGGTGGTCGACGCCCACGACGTGAGCCGTGGACCGTGGTCGGTCGGCGGCCGCCGCGACGGCGTGCGCTACCACGCCGAGCACCGGCGCCTGCCCGGTGGCGGCGAGGACCTGCTCGTGGTCACCGACGACGACGCGGTGGAGTCCCGGCTCATGCTGGCGCCCGTCCCGGACGGCACCGACCAGGACGCGTCGACCTGGGTCGAGGCGCGCCCGGAGTCGTCGTCCCAGCGGCTGCTGCGCGCGGACGCGTTCGCCGCCGGGGTGCTGCTCACGGTCCGCGAGGACGGCAAGCGCCAGCTGGTGAAGGTCGACCACGACGACCTGACGGGGGCCGGTGGGTTCGGCCTGATGGCGTCCGACCTGCCCGACGGCGACACCACCCTGCTGCGCTCGCCGCTGTACGACGACCCCGCCGTGACGGTGCTCGAGGAGTCCTGGCTGCGGCCCGGCGTCGCCCGCTCCTGGGACCTCGACAGCGGACTGCTGGACACGGTCTGGGAGGAGGAGGCGCCCGGCCACGACCCCGAGCGGTACGTGAGCGAGCGCCGTACCTTCCCCTCCACCGACGGCACCGCGGTCCCGGCCACGCTCCTGCGCCACCGCGACACGCCCCTCGACGGCACCGCCCCGGCGCTCGTCTACGGCTACGGCTCCTACGAGGCCGTCGACGACCCGACCTGGGACCCGGCGCTGCCCAGCCTGCTCGACCGCGGCGTGGTCTACGTCTACGCGCACAACCGCGGCGGCGGCGAGATGGGCCGGCGCTGGTACCTCGACGGCAAGCTCGAGCACAAGCAGCACACCTTCGACGACCACGTCGCGGTGGCCGACGGGCTGGCCCGCGACGGCCTCGTGGACCCCGCCCGCATCGCCAGCCGCGGCCTCAGCGCCGGCGGCCTGCTCCAGGGCGCGGTGTTCAGCCAGCGCCCGGACCGCTGGCGCGCGGTCGTCGCCGAGGTGCCGTTCGTCGACGTCGTCACCACGATGTTCGACGCGTCCATCCCGCTGACGGTCACGGAGTGGGACGAGTGGGGCGACCCCCGCCGGCGGGCGGACTTCGACTGGATGCTGGCCTACTCGCCGTACGACAACCCGCCGCCCGCGGACGCCCGGCCGGACCTGCTCGTGACCGGCGCGCTGCACGACCCGCGGGTGATGGTGCACGAGCCCGCCAAGTGGGTCGCGCGGCTGCGCGAGACCGACCCGGAGTGGTCGCCGCGATGCCTGTTCCGGGTCGAGACCGGGGCCGGCGCGCACACCGGGCCGTCGGGACGGTTCGGCCACCTGGCCTACGAGGCCGAGGTCTACGCGTGGCTGCTCGACCGGATGGGGCTCACCGCGTGATGGACGGAGCCCCGCTGCTCGACGAGGTGCTCGAGGTCGCGCGCGCCCTGATCCGGTTCGACACCAGCAACGCCCCGGAGGCGGCACTGGGGCGGCCGCCCGGCAACGAGACCGGGCCCGCGGCGTACCTGCACGAGTACCTCAGCGGCGCCGGAGTCGACTGCGAGCTGGTCGCGCGCGACCCGCGGCGCGCGAACCTCGTGGCCCGGATCCCGGGCACGGGCGACGCTCCGTCGCTGGCGTTCGTGGGGCACCTGGACGTGGTGCCGGCCGACCCGCGCGACTGGACGCACCCGCCGTTCGCCGCCGTCGTCGACGAGGGCGGCTGGCTGTGGGGGCGCGGGGCGATCGACATGAAGAACGAGGTGGCCGCGCGCGCGGTGGCGATGGCCGAGCTCGCGCGAACGGGCTTCCGGCCGCGCGGCGACCTGTGGCTGATCGCCGTCGCCGACGAGGAGGACGGCATGGCCGACGTCGGCATGCGCTGGCTCCTCGAGGCGCGGCCCGACATCCGTCCGGACCTGGCGGTCAACGAGGGCGGCGGCATGCGACTCCCGCTCGCCGACGGTCGCGTCGTGCAGGCGATCAGCGTGGGCGAGAAGGGCACCTACCCGGTGCGGGTGGTCGCCGTCGGCGAGGCCGGGCACGCGTCGACGCCGGACGTGGGCGCGAACGCCGTACCGCTCCTGGGCGAGCTGCTCCCGCGGGTCGGCCGCGGCATGCCGACGCCGGCGGAGTCGCCGCACGTCGACGCGATGCTCGACGTGCTGCTCGGCTCGTGGTCCGACCGGGGCGCCGCCCTGCTGGACGCCGCCGCACTGCACCCCGTGCTCGCGCACGACATCCCGGCGCTGGGCGGCACGACGATGGCGCCGACGCTGCTGACCGGCTCGGTGAAGCGGAACGTGATGCCGGCGCGCGCATCCGTCGAGCTCGACTGCCGGATCCTGCCCGGCACCACCGAGGCGGACGTCGAGCGCGCCGTCCGGGCGCGGCTCGGCGCGGACGTCCCGTACGAGCTGGAGTGGCCCGAGCCGCTGATCGCCGGCAGCGCGTCGTCCCCGTCCACCGCGCTGATGGACGCGGTGTCACGGGTGCTCGTCGCGTCGGGCGACGACGCGGAGCTGTTGCCGATGCTCTGCACCGGCTTCACGGACTCGGTGTACCTGCGCGAGGCCGGCACGCCCACGGCCTACGGCTTCAGCCCGTTCCGCTCCACCTCGGCGGAGGTGCTGACGGCCGGCTTCCACAACGCCGACGAGCGGGTGCACACCGACGACCTGCTGCTGTCGGTGGAGTTCCACCTCGCGCTGGCGCGGGACCTTCTGGGCTGAACGGAGCCCGACGAGCGCCGGTGGTCGGGCACCGCAGGCTCCCCTCCCCCCGCCACCACGCCAGGTTCCGCCGACGGACCCAGGCCGACCTGTGCGTCAGCGACCGTCAGTCGGCGTCCTCGCGCATGATCTCGGCGAGCTCGCTCAGGAAGTCGACGAGGACCGGCCGGACGTCGGGCGGCACCTTGGCCGCCGCCGCGCGCATCCGGTCGTGCGTGTCGGAGAGGTGGCCGCGCACCTCGTCGTACGAGTGCTGGGTCGCGACGACGGCCTTGGACCTGCGATCGGTCGGGTGCGGGACCCGCTCGACGTGCCCCGCGGCGCTGAGCCGGTCGAGCATCGTGGTGGTGGCCGCCGTGCTGATCCCCAGGTGCTCGGCGAGCTCGTGCGGAGTGGTGAGGCCGCCCTCCCGGGTCGCGGCCATGATCAGGCGGACCGCCCGGAGGTCGGTCTCGCCGACGGCCATGCGCCGGCTCAGGTCGCGCCGCATCTCGCGGTCGGCACGGATCAGGTCGCTCACGGCGCGCAGCAGCTCGCGCTCGCCCGCGTCCAGGTCCGCGCTGCCGGGGAATGGTCCTCCTGGGCGCACATGGGTACCTTGGACCCAATTCGCTAGATTGTCTAGCGAACCGTCCTGTGGAGGTGACCGGGTGGAGCCTGTTCCCGACGTCGTCGTGCTGCTCGACGAGGACGCACGCCCCATCGGCACGGCGCCGCGCGCCGAGGTGCACGACGCCCGCACGCCGCTGCACCTGGCCTTCTCCTGCTACCTGTTCGACCGCAGCGGCCGTCTCCTGCTGACCCGCCGGGCGATCACCAAGCGGACCTGGCCGGGCGTGTGGACCAACTCGTTCTGCGGGCACCCGCGCCCCAGCGAGCCCATGGTCGAGGCGATCGAGCGCTACGGCCGGCACGAGCTCGGCGTCGACGTGAGCGACATCCGCCCCGCGCTGCCTGACTTCCGCTACCGCGCAGTCGACGCCAGCGGGGTGGTGGAGAACGAGGTCTGCCCGGTCTTCGTCGCCCGCTGCACCGATGACGCGGACGACATCGCCGCGAACCCCGACGAGGTCGCGGAGTGGCGCTGGGTCACGGCCGAGGAGCTCCGCGCAGCCGTCGACGCCGCACCGTGGGCGCTCAGCCCCTGGCTCCTCGAGCAGCACGAGCAGCTGAGCCGCCTCGAGGACTGGCCGGCGGGCGTGCGATGACCCGCCAGCACGAAGTTCGCCGCTCCGCCTCCCCCGACGAGGCCCTGGACCGGATGCTCGAGTGCGGGCGCCGCCGCGCCGTCGCGACCGACCTCGCCCACGCGCGCCTGTGGGACGCGCTGGCCGATGCCACCGAGGGCGGCAAGCGCTTCCGGCCGGCGCTGGTCGTGGCCGCCCACGACGCTCTCGGGGGCGACCGGCCCGACGCGGCCGCGGAGGTGGGCGCGGCGATCGAGATGCTGCACACCGCGTTCGTCATCCACGACGACGTGATCGACGGCGACGACGTACGCCGGGGCCGGCTCAACGTGAGCGGGACCTTCACCTCCGAGGCCCTCGACGCGGGCGCGGCGCCGGACGACGCCGTCGGGCTCGGGCGCACCGCCGGCATCCTCGCCGGGGACCTCGCCCTCGCAGCCGCCGTCCGGGCGGTCGCCACGTGCGGCGCTCCGTCCGCGGTGGTGGGACGCCTGCTCGACCTCGTCGACGCCGCGTTGCACGCGACCGCGGCCGGCGAGCTCGCGGACGTGTGGTTGGCGCTCCGCAGCGAGACACCGACCCTGCCCGAGAGCCTCGTCATGGAGGAGCAGAAGACCAGCATCTACTCCTTCTCCCTCCCCCTGCAGGCGGGCGCCGTGCTCGCCGGCGCGAGCGAGGCCACCGTGGCCACGCTCGGCGAGGCCGGCCGGCTGCTCGGCGGCGCGTTCCAGCTGCTCGACGACCTGATCGGCGTCTTCGGCGACCCGGCGCGCACCGGCAAGAGCGTGACCGGCGACCTGCGCGCGCAGAAGCAGACGCCGTTGCTGGTCCACGCCAGGGGGACGGCGTACGCGGACGACGTCCGGCGGTACGTCGGCCGCGACCTGACCGAGGACGAGCTGGCGGAGGCCCGGAGGCTGCTGACCGTGTCCGGGTCGCGGCGGTTCGTCGAGGACCTCGTCGAGTCCCACCTGACCGCCGCGCGGACGATGCTCGCCGACCTCGGCGTCGCCGTCGCGCTGGTCCCCGGGCTGGCGACCTGCTTCTCGATCCTCGACAGCACGGAGGAGGTCGCATGAGCTCGTTCCTCGTGAGCCGGCGTAGCACCGACAACCTCTACGACGCGGTCTCGGAGACGAGCGCCGCGGTCGTGATCCGTCGCTACTCGAGCTCCTTCGGCCTCGCGTCGCGGCTGCTCGCCAAGCCGGTCCGGACCCACGTGCGCAACGCGTACGCCCTGGTCCGCGTCGCCGACGAGATCGTCGACAACCCCGACCCGGGACTGGACCGCGAGGCGCGGGACCGCATGCTGACCTGGCTGCAGGAGGACGTGCGGCAGGCGCTGGCGACCGGCTACAGCGCCAACCTCGTCGTCCACGCGTTCGCGCGGACGGCGATCGCGTGCGGGATCGACGCCGGTCTCGTCGACCCCTTCTTCGCCTCGATGCGCACCGACCTCGACACCACGGTCCACACCCCGGCGACGTTCGACCGCTACGTCTACGGGTCCGCCGAGGTGGTCGGGCTCATGTGCCTGCGCGCGTTCCTGACCGCGGACCCCGCCGGCGACCGGTCGCGCGACTACGACCGGCTCGCACCCGGAGCCCGGCGCCTGGGAGCCGCCTTCCAGAAGCTCAACTTCGTGCGCGACCTGGCCGAGGACCACGACACGCTCGAGCGCTGCTACTTCCCGGGCCTCGACGTCGACCGGTTCGACGACGCCGACCGCGACCGGATCCTCGACGACATCGACGGCGACCTCGACGCCGCGGCCGCGGTCATCGCGGACCTCCCGCCGGGCAGCCGCCGCGCGGTCCGGGTCGCGCACGCGACGTTCGCTGAGCTCGCCACCCGCCTGCGGGCCACGCCGGCGGCGGAGATCCGGCGTACCCGCGTCCGAGTCCCCGACCCGGTCAAGCTCCGCCTGGTCGCGGGCGCGTTGTACGGAGGCAAGGCGTGAGCTCCTTCCTCCGCGACCGCTCCGAGACGGCGGCGGCCACGGGGGCCGGTGCGGACCGGGTCGTCGTCATCGGCGGCGGCATCGCGGGCCTCGCCACCGCGGCACTGCTCGCGTCGCGCGGGTGCAGCGTCGACCTGCTCGAGAAGAACGACGACGTCGGCGGCCGCGTGGGCAGCGTCGAGCGGGACGGCTACCGCTTCGACACCGGCGCCTCCTGGTACCTGATGCCCGAGGTCTTCGAGCACTTCTTCTCCCTGCTCGGCACGTCCGCGGACGCGGAGCTGGACCTGACGGTGCTCGACCCGAGCTACCGCGTCTTCTTCGAGGGGCACGACCGCGCGGTCGACGTCCGCCCCGACGTCGCGCACAACCGGGCGCTCTTCGAGTCGATCGAGCCCGGGGCGGGCGCCCGCTTCGACGCCTACCTCGGCTCGGCCGCGGACACCTACGACGTCGCGCTGCGACGGTTCCTCTACAACAACTTCGACGCGCCCCGGACACTGCTGAACGCCGAGGTGGTCCGTCGTACGCCGCGGCTGAGCCGGCTGCTGACGCGGTCGCTCCAGAGCCACGTCGCCGCGCAGTTCACCGACAACCGGCTCCGCCAGGTGCTCGGCTACCCCGCGGTGTTCCTCGGCTCCTCGCCGAGCCGGGCGCCGAGCATGTACCACCTGATGAGCCACCTCGACCTCGGCGACCGCGTGCTCTACCCGCAGGGCGGGTTCACCCGGCTCATCGAGGTCATCGCCGCCCTCGCCGAACGCAACGGCGCCCGGATCCACACGGGCGCCCCGGTGACCGCGATCCGCACCGAGGCCACCGGTCGCGGGCGACGGGCCCGGGTCTCCGGCGTCGAGGCGGTCCTCGACGGCACCCCCCGCACCTTCGACGCCGACGTGGTCGTCGGCGCCGCCGACCTCCACCACCTCGAGACCGACCTGCTCCCCCGCGCTCTGCAGACCCACCCGCAGGAGGCCTGGCGACGCCGGTCGCCCGGGCCCGGCGCCGTGCTCGCGATGCTCGGCGTGGAGGGCCGGATCCCCCAGCTCCCCCACCACTCGCTCTTCTTCACCTCAGACTGGGAGCAGAACTTCGGCGACATCTTCGGCGCCGATGCCCGCGTCCCCGACCCCGCGTCGGTCTACGTCTGCAAGCCGTCGGAGACCGACACCACCGTCGCGCCCCCGGGCTGCGAGAACCTCTTCGTCCTCGTCCCCGTCCCGGCCGACGTCTCGATCGGTGCCGGCGGCCACGAAGGGGCCGGGTCGGAGCTGGTCGAGCGGACGGCCGACGCCGCCATCGACCAGGTGGCGGCCTGGGCACGGATCGACGACCTGCGCCAGCGGATCCAGGTGCGCTGCACCGTCGGCCCCGAGGACTTCGCCCGGCAGTACCACTCCTGGCGGGGCGGCGCGCTCGGGCTGGAGCACACGCTGCGGCAGAGCGCGTTCCTCCGGCCGGGCAACGTCTCGGCGAAGGTCGACGGGCTCCTGTACGCCGGCGCCACCACGGTCCCCGGCGTCGGGCTCCCGATGTGCCTGATCAGCGCCGAGCTCGTGCTCAAGCGGCTCACCGGCGACCGGTCGGCCCTCCCGGTGCCCGGATGAGCCTGTCGCACTGGTCCTACGTCGCCATGCTCGCGTTCTGCCTCGTGGGCACGCTGCCGCTCGTCGCCGTGTTCCGGCTCCGGGTCCTGCACCAGCCGGGACGGCTGCTGCTGGCGATCCTCCTGGCGGGCGCGCCGTTCCTCGTCTGGGACCTCTGGGCGACGGCGGCCGGGCACTGGTGGTTCGACGCCGCGCAGACGCTGCCGTGGCGGGTGGCCGGCCTGCCCCTGGAGGAGATCGGCTTCTTCGTCGTGATCCCGCTGGTCTCGGTGCTCACCTACGAGTCCGTGCGCGTGGTCCGGAGCCGGGTCGGCCGGACGCGCCAGCAAGAGGAGGTCCGATGACCTACACCGCCATCGCCGTCGTGGCGGTCGTCGCGGCCGTCGGGCTCGACCGCTGGGTGGCACGCACCCGGCTGACCGGCACCGGCACCTGGTGGACGGCGTACGGGATCATCGTCGTATTCCAGCTGCTGACCAACGGCTGGCTCACCGGTCGGGGCATCGTGCGGTACGACGGAGGCACGATCCTCGGCAGCGGCCGGATCGAGCTCCTCGGCGACGGGCGGCTCTTCTACGCGCCCGTCGAGGACCTCGCCTTCGGATTCGCGCTGGTCCTCACCACCTGCGTCGCGTGGGTGTGGCTGGGCCGGCGTACGGGCGAGAGGCAGGCGTGAGCACTCCGGCACGGCGACGGGCGATGACGCCAACGGACATCGGCGTCGCCGGTCCGACCCCGCTCGACATGGCCCGTGCCTTCCGGTCGGTCCGAGCGGACCCCCTCGGTTTCCTGGCGCAGGTGAGCGAGCAGTACGGCGACCTCGTCGCGTTCCCGGTCCCCGGGCCGCCGGCCCTGCTCCTGAACGACCCCGCTGACGTCAAGCGCGTGCTGCAGACCTCGGCCCGGTCGTGGACCAAGCAGACCGTGCAGTACGCCGCCCTCGCTCGGGTCACCGGTCCGGGGCTGCTGGCCTCGGCCCAGCCGAGCTGGATGGAGCACCGGCGGCTCGCGGCCCCGGCGTTCCACCACCAGCGGCTCGAGGCCGTCGCAGACCAGGTGCGCGCGGCGGCCGACGGCGCGCTCGCCGGGCTCGCCACGTCCGCCGTACCTCATGGCGGCCCGGTCGACGTCGCCGCCCTGACCCACCGCATCGGGCTCGACGCCGTGGGGCGTGCGTTGTTCTCGGCCGACCTCTCCGGGCACGCGCAGCGGCTGCTGGACGCGACCAGCGAGGCGGCCACGCTCGTCGTCCGGCTGGGGCGGTCCGTGCTGCCCACCGCCGCCTGGGCACCGACACCCACGAACGTCCGGCTGCGGTCGACCCGACGGCGCCTGGACGCG
>DASTXB010000056.1:0-69904 GCA_035765695.1 Nocardioides sp.
CACGTAGGCGCTGACCGCCCACTGGTAGTCGCCCGAGGACAGGTGCAGGTCGGACGCGATGCTGGGCAGCGCGACGTTCACGACGCTGACGTCGAGCACCACCATCACCTGGGCGGCGAGCATCAGGGCCAGCACGGTCCATGGGCGGCGCGGCCCGTCGCTCTCGTGGCCTGCGGCGCCGTGCCGGTGCCTGTGGCCGTGGTTGTGGCCATGGGCCGCGGGTGGGTGGTGGAGCTCGGCGGGCCCGGTGGCCTCGGTGGACTTCGTGGACATCGTCTTCTCCTTCGAGCGCATGGGGGCCGGCTGGCGGTAGTGCCGGTGATGCCTTCCGAGCGTTGTCGCCGGGGCGTCTGGTCGCGCTGGCGAAATCGCCGGGATCTCGCGGCCCGGCACCGGAGGCCTGGAGCGGCACGCCGCGGGCGGGTTCCCGGATACCCCAGTGATACAGAGCAGCGCACGCGTCGGCGCGTCCGGCGCCGGGCACGAAGCGCGCCGCGACCGCCGGGGATCAACGTGGCGGCTCGGTCGGCGGTGCCGCCCGCTGGTATCCGCAACCATGCCGAAGCTGCCGAACCCGGCGATTCACCCGGTGTGAGAGGCCCGGCTGCGTCCATAGCGTCTTTGGCATCGGGACGGGGGCAGTTCATGCAGCGGTTCTGCTCCCGACCCGCACCAAGCCAACACCACCGATCGACACGGAGGAGACCACCGTGACCACTCGCAGCACCCGCGATGATCCGCAGCGGCCGTCGACGCCGTTCGGCCATGACGCCCTCGACGTGCTCGTCATCGGCGCCGGCCAGGCCGGCCTCGCCATCGGCTACCACCTGCGACGGGCCGGCTTGCGGTTCCTCATCGTCGACGCCGCGACCGAGCTCGGCTCCTCCTGGCGCAGCCGGTGGGACTCGCTGCGGCTGTTCACTCCCGCCCAGTACGACGGGCTGCCCGGCATGCCGTTCCCGGCGCGGACGGACACCTATCCGACCCGCACGCAGGTCGCCGACTACCTGACGGCGTACGCCGCCCGTTTCGAGCTGCCGGTGCTGCTCGGCACCCCTGTGACCCGGCTCGAGCGCGAACCCGGCGATGACGGGGACGGGTTCATCGCTCACACGCTCCAAGGTCTGCTGCACGCCCGTCAGGTCGTGGTCGCGACCGGCCCGTTCCAGACCCCGGTCATCCCCGCGGTCAGCCGCGGCCTCGGGTCGGAGGTGACTCAGCTGCACAGCGCCGAGTACCGCAACCCCGCCCAGATCCGGCCCGGTCGGGTCGTGGTCGTCGGCGCCGGGAACTCCGGGCGTCAGATCGCCCTCGAGCTTGCGAGCAGCCACACCGGCGACCCCTCCGACAGCCGCTCCGTCGACTATGGCGTGACGCTCGCGGTCGGGACTGAGGAGCCGGAGCTCCCGCAGCGGATCCTCGGCCGCGACCTGTTCTGGTGGCTGACCAAGACCCGACTCCTCGCCAAGACCGCCGACTCCCGCCTCGCGCGCCGGATGCGGGCCCGTGGCGACCTTGTCATCGGCAGTCCGATGAAGCAGCTCCTGACGGTCGGCGTCGACATTCGCCCGCGGCTCACCGCCGCCAACTGCGACACCGTGACGTTTGCCGACCACACCGAGACCCGCCCGACGACGATCATCTGGGCGACCGGGTTCCGGTCGGACTACTCCTGGATCGACATCGACGGCGCCGTCACCGAGAACGGCGTCGTCCACGACCGTGGCATCAGCTCCGCCCCCGGCCTGTCGTTCATCGGTCTGCCGTGGCAGCACACCCGCGGCTCGGCGCTGCTCGGCTTCGTCAAGGATGACGCCGCGTGGCTCGCCGAGCGCATCACCGCGCGGGCCGTCGGTAGTCCTGCCTCAGGTGCCGCTGCGGCCGCTCCGTCTGTGGTCGAGGGGGCGTGATGGACGGCGGCATCTACCTGGCCTACCCGATCGACCAACGCGGCCCGGAGACCTCCGCCCGGCTGTTCGAGGCGATCGAACAGCTCAAGACCGACGCGATCACCAACCGGGTCGCGAAGTGGGTCTTCGACCCCGGCGAGGGGTTCCGAGTGAACCCGCACGCCGAACCCGACGACACGCTCGCTCGGATCAACCGGGTCGCCGCGGAAAGCGCGGCCGCGGTGGTGGCGTTCCTGCCCGCCGGGGTAGCGAGCATCGGCGTCCCAGTCGAGATCGACCGGGCCGTCTCGGACGGCAAGCACGTCGTCGTCTTCTCCGACATCAGGGCGTCGTGGGTGCTCACCTACCCGCCGTCAACCGTCACCCGGTACCACTCCTGGGACGCCGACGCCGTCGCCGACGCCGTCGCGTGGCTCGACCGGCAAGGGACCGGCCTCGAGGCTCCGGGCGCCTGACTGGCACCGCGCAGCGTGCCACGGCCGTGGCCCGGGCCGCCCCGGAAGTCCCACCCCGGCGGTCCAGGCGATCCCGGCGATCTCGCCGGTGCGAGCCACACCCTCCGCACGAAACGGTGAAGGCACACAGACCGAGCCCACGACCACCCCCTTAACCAGGTGAGAGCCATGACCAGCACCGCGACCGTCGCCCCGACCACCAGCTCCACTAGCGCCCCGACGACCCGTGCGACGAATGCCCCGACGAGCGTCCCGGCCGCCGAGAACCGGCGCCGCGCCGTGGGTCTCGGGCTGCTGATCTCCGCGCAATTCGTCGTCATGCTCGACACCTCGATCGTCAACGTCGCCCTGCCATCCATCCAGGCCGACATGTCGCTGAGCTCCACCGGTCTCAGCTGGATCGTCAACGCCTACGTGCTGACGTTCGGTGGCCTGCTGCTGCTGTTCGGCCGGGTCGCCGACCTGCTGGGCCGACGGCGCATGTTCATCGCCGGGTCTGCTGCGTTCACGCTCGGCACCTTGGTGGCGGCGAGCGCGGTCAACGAGTGGATGCTGGTCGCTGGCCGCGTCATCCAGGGCGCCGGCGCCGCCGCGCTCAGCCCGGCCGCGATGTCGCTGCTGATGCTGAACTTCCCCGGTGAGCAGCGGGCCCGTGCGATGAGCCTGTGGGGCGCGTCGTCGGCGGTCGGCGGTGCAACCGGCGTGCTCGCCGGCGGCCTTCTCACCGGGACGTTCGGCTGGTCCTCGGTGTTCCTCGTGACCGTCCCCGCCTCCCTCGCCGGCGTCACCCTGGCCCGCCGCGTCCTCGACGACACCGCCCGCGGCGCCCGCCGCAGGTTCGACGCCGCCGGGGCCGTCACCATCACCGGCGCGGTCGTCGCGCTCGTCCATGGCGGCCTCGGCGCGGCCGACCACGGCCTGACCGCACCGAGCGTGCTAGCCGCCCTCGGCGCCGCTGCTGCCCTCCTGGTCGCGTTCATCGCCATCGAGCGCCGCGCCACCGACCCGCTGGTCCCGCTCGAGCTGTTCGGTTCCCCGGTGCTTTCCACCGGCGTCGCGCTCGCCGTTCTCGGCGGCGCCGCGCGGGCGTCGACGTTCGTGCTGATCGCGATGTACCTGCAGAAGGCGCTCGCGATGTCGCCGGAGCACGCGGGTCTGGCGATGGTGCCGACCTCGGTGACCGGGTTCGTCGTGAACCTGGCGGTGCTTCCGCGGGTGCTCCGCGCGATCGGCCCGCGGCGCAGCATGGTCGTCGGCCTCGGCGTCCTCGCGGTCGGCCACCTGTGGATCGCGTACGTACCCGCCGGCGGCGGCTACGCGGTCGCGGTCCTGCCGGGGCTGTTGCTGGTCGCGACCGGCGTCGCGCTCAGCTTCACCCCGACCACCATGGTGATCGCCTCCGCCGCTCCCGACACCCACACCGGACTCGCCTCGGGGCTCGCGAGCTCCGCGACGCAGGTCGGTGCCGCCCTCGGCACGGCAACGTTCACCGCCATCGCCCTCTCCACCGGGAGCGGATTCGCCGCCGGTTTCACGATGGCCTTCACTGCCGCCGCGTTCGTCGCGCTCGCGACCACCGGCTTGGCCCTCACCATCGTCCGCCGCTGACCCGAAACCCAGCAGACGCCGGCTCCTCAACAACGGCATCATGCCCACCGCCTCCGAATTCTCGAACGAAGGAACGCCCCCAGTGCCCTACCTCGAAGCCATCACCATCCACGCCTCGCGGCCCGCGGAGCTGGCCCAGTTCTGGTCCCTTGCCCTCGGACTGCCCATCGACCCGGCCGACGTAACCGCGATCGCCGACGGAACCCTCAGTGACCGCGAGTCGGTTCTCCTCGGCCGGCGGGAAGGCCTGCACGTGTGGGTCAGCCCTGCGAGCGAGATGCCGGAGCTGGGTGGACGGGTTCACCTCGACGTCCGGCTCGATGACGGCCTCGGAGCCCAGGACCTTCTCGATGCCGGCGCCACCCTCGTCTGGGACGAGCCGCAGGGCCGGTGGTCGGTCTACACCGACCCCGAGGGCAACCGGTTCTGCGCGGTCCCCGCGACCGGCCAGCCCTGATCGCATGCGGCGCCACTGGCCACCTGCCAGAGGGCACCTCCATTGAAGTGAAAATGCCGTGGTTCGCACAACCGGGGTCGAGCCCGGTGGCACCGTGCCAACCACCGGAGGTAGCCCGCCATGACCGCACACCGGCCCGCGCAGAACTCGACCGGTCTTGGCCTGTCCACGGCCAGGAGCCTGCGAGACCTCCGCGTCCCGATCCTGGCCGGAGTCGCGATCGGCGTGCTGCAGGCGCTGACCCCGTTCGCGTTCTGGTGGCTCCCGGCAGCGACGGTGTACGCGATGGGTGTGGCCGTCATCGCCGCGGTCTACATCGGGTTCAGCGTCGCCGACGGCCGCCCGAGGGTGATCGCGGTCGAGACGGCCGTCGCGACCCTCTTCCTCGTCGTCGCGGCCGCCGGGGTCACGGGCACCGCGTGGCTGCTGGTGGCCGGGCTCACCGGGCACGGCGTGAAAGACTACTGGCAGCACCGCACCCACTTCGTGGCCAACACCCGCTGGTGGCCACCATTCTGCGCGACCGTCGACATCGTGGTTTCGACCATCCTGGCGGTCGCCCTCGTGGCCGGGGCTGACCTCACGGGCTGAGATCTCTTGCAAGGGCACGACCTGCGGCAGGTCACCGGCGCGGCGAGGTGCCCGGTGGCTTGGCGGAGTGCGGAGGTGCAGTCGGTGAGGAGGTGCACTACCAACGGCCGCTGCGCCAACCCGACAAGGCCGGATCGTTCTCCGTTTCCGTCGGGCGGCGACCCGCCGGAATGCAGTACGACGGATGCTGAACCCGCGGTCGCACCGACAAGACAAGACCCGACGCGAGAGGGTGTGGGCATGACCACGAGTGCCAACTGCGCTGACACCTCGACAAGTACGCGCCGCAGCGTCCGAACCGATGCCCGGCTTCCACGCCTGCGTCCGGGGCGCCTCGCACTCTTCGTTGCTGCGGCATCGGTGCTCCTGGGAGTAGCCGCCAGCGCCGCATCAGCTGCTCCAGGCGCGATGGTGCCTGCGGAACGGGCCGCACGGACGACGATCTCGCTGACGGTCAAGGGCTGCGACGGCTGCGACGTGCAACCAGTCCAGAACCGTCGCGGCCAAATCACCTACTGGGGGGCGAAGAAGACCGTGCACGACGGCGAGGTCTCCTTCCGCGTCCCCAGCCGCCGCACCCACGACATGGCGTTCCTGGTCTACGCGCCCTTCGACGAGATCGCCCAAGACGGCATCCCGATGGTCGTCGTCACACAGTTCAAGGCTAAGAAGGCCGGACAGAGCGTCCCCGACGCCTACGCCAGCAAGCGCCGCAAGGCCTCGGGCTGCTGGGCAGGCACCACCAAGCACGAAGTCGCGAACACCCTCGTGGTCAAGCAGCGGCGCCAGCACGGCCGCATCGTTGCCGCCGGCTGGCTCAAACGGACCTGGCGCTCCGGGCCCTACTGGTGGACCGTCCGAGCCGGCACCTACCACGCCTCCGACCCCTCCGTCTGCCCCTGACGCCGACATGGCCGCCGCAACCGACAAGCGCTCAGAACGAACCCAGGCTCGCCTGACCGCGCCCATCTCCTGCGCCTAGGTGAAACTCGCCGACCAAGACCATGCCCGCTTCACCCGGCCAGCCCGTGAGGGCGGGAACCTCTCCGCCTGGGGGAACCGACGCGTGGCCGTCGTGCCTGCCCCATGCTGGGCGGGTCTACCGGTGCGTCTATCTGGGGGGGTCGACACCGGACGGTGGCCATTTCACTGATCGGAGGGGGCGCTGGCCAACGCACGAGGCATGGCCAGACCTTGCGGCCCGGCCTCGCGTGATGTGACTGGTGCCTGGGGACAGTGAGCGCGGGGCGTGCGTGTGCACGATTCCGCCTTGCCGTGTGCACGCTGCGGACATGCAGGTTCGAATCCCGCAGTCGACCTGCGCGAATGGAAATCTGCGAATACTTCACTCACTCAGGGGTCTTCGCAGGATCAAGCGGAGAGCTTCGCAGAATCGACAGCTGCCCGGCGCGCTCTGCGCCGGGCAGCTGCTGCATCTCGCGGGTTCGTGCCGGCCTCCGGTGGGCGGCGAGGGGGACCGGACTAGACCGGATGGTGACGACGAACCGCTCAGGCGTGGTCGCACCACAGTGCAGTCGAGACCCCTGTCGCGCTGCGACGCTCGGCCGAGAAACGGACCTGCTTTGAGATCTACACGCTGTCTGGCGACCGCCCTCCTCGCGCTCGGCCTGAGCGCGGGCACGGCCCAAGCCGCCACGGTCACCCCGGACGCCCGCTCCCTCGTAGGGTCCGGCGCCACCCTCCATCTCGAGGGCTCCACGCTCGTCTACACGGCGTCGTCGGGCGTCGTGAACTGGCCGTTCGTCAGCAGTGACGACTCCAGCACGCTGCGGATCGAGGACTCGAACGAGCAGATCGACACGGCCGGCTCCGGCTGTGAGCTGGCCTGGCCGGACGACTTCACCGCGGTGCTGTGCCCCATGCCGGCGGGCCTGCGTCTCGAGCTGGGCGACGATGACGACCGGGACCACCTGGACGAGACGCTCCCGTCCCTGCCCATCACCGTCATCGGCGGGTCCGGCAACGACACGCTCTCCGCCAACAACGACGTCGACAGCGGCGTCACGCTCGACGGTGGCGAGGGTGACGACGTCCTCGACGGCATGCAGTTCGCGGACACCCTGCTCGGCGGGCCGGGCAAGGACACGCTCCACGGGAACGGCGGCGACGACGTGCTGCGCGGAGGCGACGGCAACGACTGGCTCGAGCCGGACACGATCCCCGACGTCGTCGGGGACGACATCGTCGACGGTGGCCCGGGCTACGACACGGTCCAGGACTGGGCCTCCATGACCGAGGATCCGGCCTTCGCCATCTCCGTCACGCTCGACGGCCTCGCCAACGACGGCCGACCCTCTGGGGAGGCGGACAACGTCATCGACGTCGAGCGCTTCAGCGCCATCGCGCCCGGGCACTACGCACTGGGATCGACCGACGACAGCATCGACCTGCCAGGCTTCGGCGAGTCCCGAGTCGAGGGCAACGACGGGGACGACACGATCACCGGCAACGACGGCACCGAGACCATCGATGGCGGGGCGGGGGACGACCGGCTCGAGGGCGGCTTCGCGAACGACGTCATCACCGGAGGCCCCGGCAGGGACAGCATCTTCGGTGACGAGACCTCCGAGCGCTGTTCCTACCTCGACGACTGCACCGTCGTCCCCTACGGCAACGACACGATCTACGCCCGCGACGGTGAGGCCGACATGATCGACTGCGGCGTGGGTGTCGACCGGGTGGTCGCCGACGCCGTCGACACCGTGGCCAACTGCGAGAAGATCGACGGAATATCCACCACGTGCCAGGTGCCGAAGGGGCTGAAGGGTCTGACGTTGGCCCAGGCGCGCACCAAGCTGCGCCACGCACACTGCGCGAAGATCCACGTCCGCAAGGTCACGAGCAACACCGTGCCTGCCGGACGCGTGGTGAAGGCGACCAGCAAGGGCGGGGTCGTGACCCTCGTGGTCTCCCGCGGTCGGAGGTAGTCGGCATGCTCGAACCACGGGCTCGATCCTGTGGTTCGCCGGACTGGGGCTCGCTGAGCCCCGCGCCCAGCGCCCGCCAGGCGCCGCGCTCGCTCTCGCGACTACCGAAGCCGACGGTAGGTTCTCGGTGACGGGCAGATTCCGTGGGCTGCCGACCTCCTCAGCGCAGAGCCTGATGCTTCGGGGATCGGGCCGACCACCCCGTGGGTAGCGTCGAGAAGCGGCGCCGTACGGCGTCGACCCCCGACTCGAGGAGTACCGACGTGCCCAAGATCTTGATCGTCCTGTCCGGTTCCGACCACTGGACCCTCAGCGACGGGACCAAGCACCCGACCGGCTTCTGGGCCGAGGAGCTGCTGTCCCCACTGCAGGTGTTCTCCGACGCCGGGATCGACGTCGACCTCGCCAGCCCCGAGGGCAGGACGCCCGTCGTGGACGAGGGCAGCCTCGCCCCGGACACCATCGGCGAGGAGGAGTCGGCCAAGCAGCGCAAGGCCCTCGACGCCCTCGCAGGGCGGCTCGAGTCGACGCTGGTCCTTGCCGACGTCGACCTCGACTCCTACGACGCCGTCTTCGTGCCCGGCGGCCATGGCCCGATGGAGGACCTTGCCGTCAGCGACGACCTCGGCCGCATCCTCGTGACCATGCTCGACGGCGGCAAGGTCGTCTCCTCGGTCTGCCACGGCCCGGCCGGACTCCTGCCGGCCACGCGCGCCGACGGCTCCTGGCTGTTCGCCGGACGCAATCTGACTGCCTTCACCGACGCCGAGGAGGAGCAGGCCGGCCTCGCCGACAAGGCGCCGTGGCTGCTGGAGTCCCGCCTGCGCGAGGCCGGTGCGAGCTTCTCCTCGGGAGAGGCGTGGGCTCCCTTCGTGGTCGTCGACGACAAGCTGGTGACCGGCCAGAACCCGGCGTCCAGCACCCGGGCCGCGCAGGAGGTCGTCGGACTGCTCAAGTCCTGACGGCCGAGGAGGCCTCCCGGTCCTCGCGGATCTGCCAGGATCGGGTGCCGTGGAGGTGCACGGCACGGTCGCGACGTCCTGCTCCCGCGTCCAGGAGGTCTTCGAGGGCGTGCTCGACGAGCAGCCCGGCACCGGTGCGTCCTTCGCGGTCTGGCACGAGGGCGAGTGGCTGGTCGACCTCTGGGGCGGCTGGGCCGACGTGGCGCACACCCGCCCCTGGGTGGAGGACACGCTGGTGATGCCGTACTCGGTCACCAAGCCGTTCGCGGCACTGTGTGTCCTCGTCCTCGCCGACCGGGGCCTGGTCGACCTCGATCGACCGCTACGGGAGTACTGGCCCGCGCTGCGGGCCACCGCCACGGTCCGCGACGCGCTCTCCCACCGGGCGGGCCTGGTCGCGCTCGACGAGGATGCTCCCACCGAGGCCTTCTACGACTGGGACCTGATGTGCTCGCTGCTCGAGCGGCAGGAGCCCAGCTGGCCGCCCGGCACGGCGCAGGGCGAGTCGGCGCTCTTCCACGGGCACCTGCTCGGGCAGGTCGTCCGCGCGGTCGACGGCCGCTCGCTCGGCCGCTTCCTGCGCGAGGAGGTCTGCGCGCCGCACGGGCTGGACTTCCACATCGGCCTGGGTGAGGCCGAGCTGAGTCGGGTCGCCGACCTGTCCGGGTACGCCGAGGACTTCGTCGCGTCACAGCAGGGCTATCCGCCGCTCTACCACCGTGCGATCGGCAACCCGCCGGGAGTGCTGGACCCCGCGGTCGTCAACGGCGAGCGGTGGCGCCGCTCCGAGGTCCCGGCCGTCAACGGGCACGGCACCGCCCGCGCGGTGGCCGGCTTCTACGTCGCCCTCGCCGGCGGTCGGCTGCTCGGCCCGGCACTGATGGAGGAGCTCGTCCGCACCCGGGGCGAGGAGCCGGACCTGGTCGTCGGCGGCGAGCATGAGTGGGGCCTCGGGGTCGGCGTGGACGCCGACGGCTACGGCATGGGCGGCACCGGCGGCAGCTTCGGGTGGTGGAGCGAGGCGGGCGGGTACGCCATGGCGTTCATGACCGGCCACGTCGGCTCCCACGACCGCGGCGAGCGGCTGGAGAACGCCGTCCGCGAGGTGCTCGGCCTGCCTTCGCTGTGAGTGCGCGACCGTTGTTGCGTGCGCCGCGGTCCACTACCGTCGAGGGGTCGCCGGTAGGTGATCTCGGGCAGGTGGATGCCGGAGGGCGTCATGAAGGCTCTCACGCAGCATCGGTACGGGACCGCGGACGTGCTCGAGGTGCGCGACGTCGACCGGCCGAGCCCCGGGGAGGGCGAGGTGCTGGTGCGCGTCGCCGCCGCCGGGATGGACCGCGGTGCCTGGCACCTGATGTCCGGTGAGCCGTACCTCATGCGGCTCCTGGGGTTCGGGCTCCGCGCGCCGAGCGTCGCCGTCCCGGGCACGAACTTCGCCGGCCGCGTCGAGGCGGTCGGCCCGGGCGTGAGCGGCTACGCACCGGGCGACGAGGTGTACGGCGCCGCGCGGGGAGCCTTCGCCGAGTACGTCGTGGCGCCGGTCCGCAAGATCGCCCCGAAGCCGCCGCAGCTGTCGTTCGAGCAGGCCGCGGTCCTGCCGTACCCCACCTTCGTCGCCCTCCAGGCGCTGCGCGACCACGGCCGGGTGCAACCGGGCGAGCGGGTGCTCGTCGTCGGTGCCTCCGGTGCCGTCGGCACGATCGTGGTGCAGGTGTCCGTGGCCCTCGGCGCCGCGGTGACCGGGGTGTGCAGCGGCCGGTACGCCGACCTGGTGCGCTCGCTCGGGGCCGACGACGTCATCGACTACCGGGCCGAGGACTTCGCGGACGGCTCGCGCCGGTTCGACGTGGTCGTCGACGTCGGGGGCCGCACGCCGGTGGCGCGGCTGCGCCGGGCGCTGACCAGGACCGGGAGGCTCGTCATCGTCGGCGGCGAGGGCGACCGGTGGATCGGCGGCATCCAGCGACAGCTGGGAGCACAGGTCCTCTCGGTCCTCGTGCCGCAGAAGCTCGTCGCGTTCGTCGCCAAGGAGGAGGCCGCGGAGCTGCTGGCGATGAACGAGCTCGTCGCCGCCGGGAAGGTCGCCCCCGTGATGGGGCCTTCCTTCCCCCTCGCGGACGGCGCCGCCGCCGTTCGCGCGTTCGAGGAGGGCCGCGACCACGGCCGCATCGTCATCGCCCCGTGATCGGGTGCGGGGCCGGCACGTGGCACGATCCCTCCCCGTGACCGACAACTCCCCCTACCGGCTGACCGTGGCGGACGCCGTGCCCGAGCTCGACCAGCGGCTGTCCGACGAGCTGGACCGCGTGAACGCCGACGCGACGCGGGGCACGCAGTCCGCCCGTGAGCTGACGGTGCAGCTCCACGACGTGGCGGGGGACCTCGCCGCCGGCATGAGCGGCTGGACGTGGGGTGTCGCGGCCGGCATCGGCATGACGTGGGTGCGCGACGACACCCGTGGCACCGGGCTCGGCGGCCGGCTGCTCGCCGAGTTCGAGGACGAGGCCCGCCGCCGGGGCTGCACGCACGTCTTCGTCACCTCGTTCACCTTCCAGGCGCCCGGCTTCTACGAGCGCCACGGCTACCGCGAGATCTTCCGCTGGGAGGACGTGCCGGTGGCCGGGGCCGCCGACGTGCACTTCCGCAAGGACCTCTGACCTGTCGCCCCGGCCTCACTCGACCCCGTCGGCCGGGCCGACGAGGTCGTCGGTCGTCACCACGTCGGCGAACTCGCCGTGGAGGTTGACGCCGGTCGCCTGCATCAGCTGGTCCGCGCTCAGCCTGGTGCCGTCCGGCCCCACCCGGTCGAACGTGTGGGTGGCGTCGAGCGCGAAGAGCACGTCGTACCCGAGGTTGCCACCGACCCGGGCCGTGGTCTCGCAGCAGTGGTTCGTGGTGATGCCGCAGACCACGATCCCGCGAATGCCGGCCGCCGACAGCCAGGCGTGCAGGTCGGGGGAGCCGTGGAAGGACGAGTTCACCTGCTTGGTGACCAGGAGGTCCGGCTCGGGCCGCAGGTACGGCTTGAGCCGGTTCCCCGGGTTGTCCGGGTGCAGCGGCGAACCGGGGTTGTCGGAGTCGTGCCGGACGTACACCAGCGGACGGTGCCGCCGGCTCCACTCGACGACGAGCCGCTCGATGTTGGCATCGCAGTCGGGGTTGTTGCGCTCGCCCCACCAGGGGTCGTCGAAGCCGGCCTGGGCGTCGACGACCACGAGGGCGTAGGAGTCGAGCTCGCGGGGCGTGGAGGAGGCGGTCATGGGCGGTGGCTCCTGTCGGGGACGCGGACGATGAACGGGGCAGTGACCATGGTGCCGTCACCGAGGCGGAACTGCGCCCAGAGCCGGTAGGTCCCGGGGCGGTCGAACCGTACGTGGAGCGCGAGGTCGGGGCCGAACGTCGTGCCGGGCAGGGCGAACACCGGCCGGCCCCGGTCGTCGAACGTCTCGGCGTGGCGGTGCGCGAAGGTCGATCCGTCGGCGCGCATCACGACCACGTGGCCGGCCGCACCGAGGTACGGCTGCAGGTCGTCGACCTGGCCGCCGTCGACCTCCCTCTCGAAGCGGAGGGTGAAGTCGCTGGTGTCGCCGAGGTGGGCGTCGCCGTCCAGCGTGATGCGGACGCCGTCGACGGCGTAGCTGCGCACGTCGCTCGCGGGGACCGGAGCCGGGTCGGGCGCGGTGCCCGCCACGGTGATCTCCTGAGTGTCCAGGACGTCGGCCATCTGGCCCTGGCGGCGGAACTCCGTGTGCAGCGCGTACCGGCCTGCGGTCGGGAAGGTCGCGGTCACCGTGAGCTCGCCGTCGCCGGTGGGCTCCGGGTGCAGGTGGCTGAACGTGCCCAGGTCGGCGCGGGTGACGATGAGGTGCGCCCAGACCTGGTGGGTCCGCACGAGGTCCGTGACCGGCGCCCCGGTCTCGGCGTCGACGACGTGGAAGGTGAGCGTCGTCGGCGTACCGGGCGTGATCCCGGCCGGTGCATCGAGCCGGACGTCGAGCCCGGCGTCGTGGGTGCTGACCGGCGGTACGTCGGTCTCCTCCATCACGCTCATCAGCGGCCGCATCGGCATCCCCATGCCCTCGGACCAGGCGAGGGCGCCGTTCATGCCGCGTTCGGCCTGGTCGGTGCGGCTCAGCCAGGTGAAGCCGGCGCCGAGCGCGAGCGCGACCACGGCGATCCCGACCAGGTACGACCACCGGCCGGCCCGGGCGAGCAGGGTCGGGCGGGTGCGGGCGGTCTCGGGACGGAAGCGGCGCAACCGGAGCGCGTTCGTGACGACGCTGACCGAGCTCATCGCCATCGCGGCGCTGGCCAGCACCGGGTCGAGCAGCAGCCCGTCCCACCAGTACAGGACGCCGGCGGCGACCGGGATGAGCAGCACGTTGTAGCCGAAGGCCCAGGCGAGGCCCTGCTTGATGGTGGTGACGGTCTCGCGGGAGAGCGCGATCGCGTTGACGAGGCCGTTGAGGTCACCGCCGACCAGCGTGATGTCGGAGGCGGCGATGGCGACGTCGGTGCCGGTCCCGATCGCCACACCCAGGTCGGCGCGGGCCAGGGCCGGGGCGTCGTTGATGCCGTCGCCGACCATGGCGACGACGTGGCCGGCGGCCTGCAGCTCGGCGACCCGGTCGGCCTTGTCCGTCGGCAGCACCTCGGCGAGGACGTGGTCGATGCCGACCTGGGCGGCGACGGCGCGCGCGGTCGCGGCGTTGTCGCCGGTGAGCATCCAGACGTCGAGCCCGAGCGCCCGGAGCGCCGCCACCGCCTCGGCGGAGGTGGCCTTCACCGGGTCGGCGACCTCCATGAGCCCGGCGGCGGCGCCGTCGATCGCGACGTACATCGGGGTGCGAGCCTGCTCGGCCGAGCGGCGGGCGACGTCGTCCAGGGCGGTGACGTCGACGGCGTGACGCTGCATCAACGCGGCGTTACCGACCAGGACGTGCCGGCCACCGACCTCGGCGGTGATGCCGTGCCCCGGGATCGCGTCGAAGGAGGTGGCGGTCCGCAGGACCTGGCCACGGTCACGGGCCGCGGCGACGAGGGCCTCGCCGACCGGGTGCTCACTGCCGAGCTCGGCGGCGCCCACCAGGCCGACCAGGTCGGCCTCGGACCACCCGGGCAGGGTCGTGACGCCGACGAGGTCGGGGCGGCCGGCGGTGATGGTGCCGGTCTTGTCGAGGACGACCGCGGTCACTCGCCGCGCGGTCTCGAGCGCCTCGCCGTCGCCGATGAGGATGCCGAGCTCGGCGGCCTTGCCGGTGCCGACCATGACGGCGGTCGGCGTGGCCAGGCCGAGGGCGCACGGGCAGGCGATGATGAGCACGGCGACGGTCGTGCCGATCGCGAGGACGAGCGACTGGTCGTCAGGTCCGAGGAGGAACCAGCCGAGGAACGTGGCGAGCGCGGCGACCAGGACGGCGGGGACGAACCAGGCCGAGACGCGGTCGGCGAGCCGCTGCATCGGTGCCTGGGCGCCCTGGGCCTCCTCGACGAGCCGGACGATCTGGGCGAGCGTGCTGTCGTCACCGGCCGCGGTCACCCGGACGACGAGGGTGCCGGTGCGGTTGAGCGTGGCGCCGATGACGGTGTCGCCGAGGGTCCTGGTGACCGGCAGGCTCTCGCCGGTCAGCATCGACTCGTCCAGCGTGGACGACCCCTCGACCACGACCCCGTCGACGGGCAGCTTCTCACCGGGGCGGACGCGGACCAGGTCGCCGACGGCCACCTCGTCGACGGGGACGTCGACCTCGATGTCGCCGCGGACGACGCGGGCGGTGGTGGGGGCGAGCCCGACGAGGGCCCTGATGGACGAGGCCGTGCGCTTCTTGGCCCTGAGCTCGAGCCACCGGCCCATGAGCACGAGGGCCACGACGATGAGTGCGGTCTCGAAGTACAGGTGCAGCGGCAGCCCCCACGACTGTGCGGGGCCGGGCCACAGGGTGACGAAGGTGCTGTAGCCGTAGGCGACGCCGGTGCCGAGGGCCACCAGCGTGTCCATGGTGGTGGCGCGGTTGCGGGCTGCGGCCCAGGCGTGCCGGTAGATGTCGGCGCCGGCCCAGGCCTGGACGACGGTGGCGATCACCATCAGCAGCGGCATCAGCCAGTCCATGGTGTCCAGGTGCAGCGGCAGGTACATGACGCCCATCAGGGCGAGGCCGGCGACCAGCGACACGCGCCAGCGCCGGGCGAGGCGGGCGATCTCGTGGTCGCGCCGGGCGTCGAGCTCGTCGGCCGGGCTGTCACCCGGCGCGGGGGCCGGGTCCGCCGCGGAGGCGGCCGGCGCCCGGGTCGGCTTCGGGGTGGCGGTGTAGCCGACCCGGACGACGGCGGCGGTCAGGTCCGTGACCGGGGCGAGTGACGGGTCGTGGGTGACGGTGGCCGTCTCGGTGGCGAGGTTGACCGACGCCACGACCACCCCGTCGACCCGGGTGAGGGCCTTGGTGACCCGCCCGACGCACGACGCGCAGGTCATGCCGCCGATGGCGAGGCTGGTCTCGACGTCTCCGCTGAGGACGCCGGGCGCTGCGGACCGGCCGACGGTGGGGGCGGCGGTCGGGGTGGTCGTGGTCATCTCGGTCTCCGGTGCGGGGTGAGGGGGCGGACGGCGGAGGGGTCAGGAGGCGAGCTCGTAGCCGGCCTCGTCGATCGCCGCGACCATCTCGTCGTCGGTGATCCGGCGGGTGCTGGTGACGACGACGCCGCCGGTCGGCAGGTCGACGGTCACGTCGGTGACGCCGTCGATGGCGCCGACCTCCCGCTCGACGGCGGCGACGCAGTGGCCGCAGGTCATGCCGACGACCTGGTACGAGCGCTGGGTGCTGGTGGACATGGGGTCTCCTTCGGGTGGACGTGAGGTGCGGCGGGCGGGCCGCTCGGTGTGCCTCCAGCCTCGTGCGGGACGGGTCCGCGTCGCACCGGGGAAATCGCCGGGATCACCGGCCCGGCGACGACCTGGCGACGACCCGGTGATTTCGCCGGTGTGAGCACGGGTTGCGGCTTCGTAGCGTCGTGGCACCGCCCGGACGACCAGCCGTCCGGGCCCCACCCCAGGAGCAGCCATGCAGATCGCCGTCCTTCTCTTCGACCGTGTCACCGCCCTCGACGCCGTCGGCCCCTACGAGGTGCTCAGCCGGGTCCCCGGCGCCCGGACGGTCTTCGTGGGGGAGCGGCTCGGACAGGTGCGCACCGACATCGGCAGCCTCGGCCTCACCGTCGACGCGACGCTCGACGAGGTGCCGTCACCGGACATCGTGCTGGTGCCCGGTGGCATCGGGCAGCAGGCGCACATGGCGGACGGGCCCGTGCACGAGTGGCTGCGGGCGGCGGACGCGACGACGACGTGGACGACGTCGGTGTGCACCGGGTCGCTGGTCCTCGCCAGCGCCGGGCTGCTCGCGGGCCGTCGGGCGACCAGTCACTGGGTGCGTCGTGACGAGCTCGCGGCGTACGGCGCGATCCCCACCGCCGACCGCGTCGTCACCGACGGCAAGTACGTCACCGCCGGCGGTGTCTCCGCGGGCATCGACATGAGCCTGACCCTGACGGCGGCACTCGCCGGCGAGGAGACCGCGCGCACCATCCAGTGCGGGGTCGAGTACGACCCGCACCCGCCCTTCGACACCGGCAGCCCGGAGAAGGCCGGACCGGAGATCGTCGAGCGCCTGCTGGCGTTCAAGGACGTCATCTTCTGACCGAGGACGGCATCCGCGCAGCCGCGGAGCGGGCCGTCACGCGCCGTGCGGGTCGGCGGTCGCCGCCTCCAGCGAGTCGTGGACCCGCAGCACGTGGACGAGGCCGGTGACCGTCATGACCCGCAGGACGGGGCCGTCGTCGCACACGACGGCGAACGAGCCGCGCAGCGCGCGCGCCTGGCGCTGAGCGCGCACCAGCGTGCCCAGCCCCGAGGAGTCCATGAACGACAGGCCCGTCAGGTCGACCACGAGGTGCACCTGCCCCTCGTCGACGAGCTGCTCGTTCAGCGCCGCACGCAGCCGCGACGTCGTGAGCACGTCGAGCTCGCCCCCGAGCCGGACCACGCGATAACGACCCTGCTGCTCCACGGACAGCGAGAACAGCTCGTCGTCGGTGCGCTCCACCACTCCACCTACCCCCGACTCGCCGGCCTCCGCCGGCGGCCGGGACAGTCAACCACGAGTGCTGGTAGGCCGCGTGGACCGCCGGGCGGAGTAACCGCGGCCGATCGCCCAGGCGACGGCATCGGCCCGGCTGTGGGCCCCGATGCGGTTGTAGATGCTGCGGATCGTCGACTTGACGGTGTTGATCGAGACGTAGAGCTCGGCGGCGATCGCGTCGTTGCTGTGCCCGGCGGCGATCAGCGCCAGCACGCTCTGCTCGCGCGGGGTGAGCCCGACGTCGGCGCCGAGGCGGCGAGCGAGGTCGGCCTGGTGCTCCCGCGCCAGGTCGGGGTCGTTGGCGAGATCCTTGTGGGCCGCGGCCTCGACGAGCGCGGCGAGCTCGTTCCCGTCGGCGCCGATCGAGACCGGGGCCACCGCGCCCGCGGCGAGCGCCCGGGCGGTCAGTCCGGGCTGGAGCAGTCGGGACAGGGCCAGGACCCGCTGTGGGTGACTGGCGATGAGCTCGTCGAGCTCCGGGACGTCGTCACCGGCGCGGCTCGCGAGCCGGAACACGTCGTAGATCACCACGTCCGCGTCCGCGGGATCGGTGACGACCGTGAACGAGCGGTCCGCGTCCGCCTGCTCGTCGAGCAGCACGCGGATGCCGGCCGCGAGGATCGGGTGGCCGGACACGACGCACACGGAGATGGACCGATGCTCCACCGCCACATGATGAAGCCATCGACGGCCCGCGACAAGCGGCTCGTGGGCCGGTTCAGCCCGCCGGTGCGGGGAGGGTCGGAAGCGCGAAGTCGGCGCGCGGGCGGGCCGGTGCGGTGGGGCTGGCGGAGTGCTCGAGCAGCACCACCGCCAGGTCGTCGTCGAGGCGTCCGCCCGGGACGAAGCGGCGTACGTCGGCGAGCAGTCGCTCGACCGCGCCCTCCACGTCGCCGACGCGCAGGCCGGCCGCGACGTCGGCCAGCGGGAGGAACTCGCCGCGGCGGGACCGGGCCTCGCTCAGGCCGTCGGTGTAGAGCAGGAGGCGGTCGCCGGGCTCCCAGGCGACCTCGACCGCGTGGTACCCGGCCCCGAGTCCCAGCGGGAGGTCGGTGTCGGTCTCGAGCAGCCTCACGGTCCCGTCGCGCTTGACGAGGACGGGCGCCGGATGCCCGCAGTTCACCATGGTGAGACGCCCGGGCTCGCGGCTCTCGACCAGGATCGCGGTCGCGAAGTCCTCGTCGTCGAAGAACTGGGCGACGTAGGCGCTGATGTCGCTCGCGGCGTCGGCGAGGTCGACGTCCAGGGTGCCGAACTGGCGGAACGCCCGGATCACCCGGGCGGCGTGCTCGATCGCCGAGAGCCCCTTGCCGCGCACGTCCCCGACGACCAGCCGGGTCGACTCGTCGCGGACGGTGAAGTCGTAGAGATCGCCGCCGACCAGGGTGTCCTCGTAGGCCGACAGGTACCGCGACGCCAGCCGCATGGGCCCCGACTGGGACGGGAGCTTGGGGAGGATCGCGCGCTGGGTCACCTCGGCGATCGCGGACATCCGGGCGAACCGGTCGTCGCGCTCCGAACGCAGTCGGGCGATGGCGACGGCGGCGCCGGACACCATGACGACCGTCAGCAGCCGGACGTACTGCTGCGGCTGCGACCACGCGTCGTTCCAGAAGCCGGACCACACGGTGAACAGCGTCGCCGTGACCCCGAAGGCCGAGGTGCCGCGGACGCCCAGGCGGGCGGCCGCGATGATCGCCGCGAACGCCGTGAGCGGGGTCGGGACGATGGTCGCGGGCAGGAGTATGTCAGCCACGGCGACGGCCAGCAGCCAGGCCGACGCCACGAGCCCGACGGTCGCCGGGGACCAGGACCTGGGGATGCGCATGAGGGCTGCTCCTTCGTCGGACGATGCCGCGAGGTGCCGCACGGTTCCCGAGTGAACTCCCTCAGCCTACCCGCGCGGAGCCGGGTGAGCAGGGGTTGGGGCGCGGCGTGATGGGTAAGTAGTCAGCACAGGGGGAGCGCGGAGAAGGGTGCAGGATGGCTCGCGGTGACATCGAGACCGTCCACCAGGACGGCAAGTGGCGCAATCGCGTCGAGGGCGAGGGGTTCCTCGACGGCGCCTACGAGAACCGTCTCGACGCCGCGCTCATCGGACGGGAGCTCGCCCGGGAGCGCAACGTGGGGCACCGGACGCTCGAGCACGACGCGGCGGAGAAAACGGCGCGACAACCCGCCTGATCGTGACGGAGGATGCGCGGTGATGATCGCCGCGCTCCTCAGGCACGGCCGCCCGCCTTCTCCTCTCGCGGGCCGCCTCGCCGTCCAGTCCCTGCTGTTCGCCCTCGGTGAGGGCACCTTCATGACCGGCTCCGCGGTGTTCTTCACCCAGATCGTCGGGCTCTCCGCGGCGCAGGTCGGTCTCGGCCTCACCTGTGCGGGCCTCGCGGCGTTCCTGGCCGCCTGGCCGATGGGGCGGCTGGTCGACCGGTTCGGGCCGAAGAAGATGTGGGCGGTCAGCGCCGCCGGCCAGGCGGCGATGTTCTCGGTGTGGCCCTTCATCACCGACTTCCAGGGCTACGTGGTGATGGCCGTGGGCATGGAGGTCATCGGCTCGCTGGGCGGCGCGGCGCACGGTGCGTACACGATCGACGTGCTGCCGCCCGCGGAGCGGGTGAAGTCCCGCGCCTACATGTACTCGGCGCTGAACGTCGGCTTCACGCTCGGCTCGCTCCTGGGCGGCATCGCGCTGGCGTTCAACTCCAACGACGTGCTCCACGCGCTGCCGTGGTTCACGACCGCGGTCTTCCTCCTCAACGCCATCGCGATCACGCGCTTGCCGAACGCCTCCCACGACGACCGCACGCCGGAGGAGCGCAAGGTGAAGGTCCCCGGGCCGGGTCCGCTGCGCAACCCCGGCTGGATGCTCTCGACGTTCTTCGTCGGCGTCTTCTGGACCAACCAGGTGCTGCTCAACGTCGTGATCCCGCTGTGGCTGGTGCAGGAGACCGACGCGCCGCGCGTGCTGCTGGCGTTCCTGTTCGGCACGAACACCGTGATGTGCATCTTCCTGCCGATGGCGGCGTCGCGCGGGGTCCACGACGTCCCGACGGCGCTGCGGGCGCTGCGGGTGTCCTCGACGTTCTTCGTCATCTCGTGCCTCATCACCCTCGCGACCCACGACACCGTCGGCTGGGTGACGATCGCGCTGGTCTGGCTGGGCCACGTGACGGTGACCGGCGCCGAGCTCTACCTGTCGGCCGCGAGCTGGTCCTTCGAGGCCGAGCTGATGGACCCGCGCCAGCGCGGCGCGTACAACGGCGCTGCCGAGCTCAGCGGCACCCTCGGCAAGGTGTGGGCGCCGGCGGTCTACACGTTCCTGGCGATGAACTGGGGCGCGGCGGGGTGGCTGGCGATCGCGGCCATCATCGTGGTCGCGACCGTCGCCGTGCACCCCTCCAGCCGGATGGCGCGGCGGTTCCTCGAGGAGCACGTGCCGGCCGACGTCCTCGCGGACGCCCGTGCCGACGCCCCGGTGCCCGAGGAGGGCATCGCGGTCGGGCCGCCGTCGCTCATCGACACCGACGAGCCGGCGACGACGGGCGGGGGCTGACCGAAGGGCCTGGGACGTTCGGCCCTGCCCGGTGGACAGGTGCCGGCGCATGCTCGAGGTGTGACGGCCACCCTCCCCGACGCGGCCCCGGACGCCCGCGGCGCCGCACCCGGACCGGACGGCGCTCCGACGGTCGGTGTGGAGGAGGAGCTCGCGCTCCTCGACCCCCGGACCGGTGCCGTGGTCACGCGGGCGCCGGAGGTCATCCGCGACTGCCGCGACGAGACCGGGGTGGCCGCCGAGGCGATGACCTACATGGTGGAGACCCGGACGCCGGTCTGCCGGGACATCGAGGACGTGCGTGCCGGCATCAGCAGTGCACGCCGACGGGTCGCGGACGTCGCCCGCCACCACGGCGCGGTCTGCGTCGCAACGGGCACCGTGCCCTTCGGGGTGCCGGCCCGGGTTCCCCTCACGCCGGACCCCCGCTACCTCGAGCTCGCGCGACGGTTCCCCTTCGCGATCTCGACGGCGGGCTCCTGCGGCTGCCACGTGCACGTCGGCGTGCCCGACCGGGACATCGGCGTCGGGGTCCTGCTCCGGATCCGGCGGTGGCTCCCGGCGCTGGTCGCGCTCACCGCCAACTCACCGTTCTGGGACGGCATAGACACGGGCTGGGCGAGCCACCGGTTCCTCCACACGGCCCGGTGGCCGACCGCCGTACCTCCTCCGCCGGTGCGGACCGCCGGGGAGTACGACGACCTGGTCGCCCACGTCGTGGCCGCGGGCCGCGCGTTCGACCCCCGCAGCGTCTACTTCCTGGCCCGGCTCTCACCGCGGTACCCGACCGTCGAGGTGCGGGTGGCCGACGTCGCGCTGACCGCCGAGGAGACCGTCGGTTACGCCGCCCTGGTCCGGGCCCTGGTCGCGACGGCAGCCGCCGGGGCGGCCTCCGGCGCACCCGTGCGGGACGTCCCCCAGGGAGCGCTCCGCGCCGCCTGCCGGACCGCCGCGGTGGTCGGCCTCGCCGGCCGGATCACCGATCCCTGCACCGGCGCCCGCGTCCCCGCCTGGGACCTCGTCGACGCCCTCGTCGCCGAGGTCCGCCCGCGCCTGTGCGCGCACGGCGACGCGGACGTCGTGCGCTCGACGCTCGGCCGGCTCCGACGGGAGGGCGGCGGGGCGGACCGGCAACGACGCCTGCTGCGGTCCGCCCGCTCACCCGCGGCGCTGGTGGCGGCGCTGGCGGCAGCGACGGAAGGAGGGGTCTGACATGTGCCGATGGCTCGCGTACTCGGGCTCGCCGGTGAACCTGGAGGAGCTGCTGTTCAAGCCGCGCAACTCGCTGGTCATGCAGAGCAAGCACTCGGAGCTCGGCGCGACCGCGGTGAACGGTGACGGCTTCGGGGTCGGCTGGTACGCCGAGGGCGACCGTCCCGGCGTCTACCGCAGCACCGAGCCGGCGTGGAACGACCGCAACCTGCGCGAGCTCGCGGGCCTGGCCCGGTCGCGGCGGGTCTTCGCGCACGTGCGGGCCTCGACCGGCTCGGCCGTGCAGCAGACCAACTGCCACCCCTTCCGCCACGGCCGCTGGCTCTGGATGCACAACGGCCTCGTCGCGGGCTTCCCGTCGATCAAGCGCGAGCTGGCGATGGCGGTGGACCCCGCGCTGTTCCCCGAGATCGAGGGCTCGACCGACTCCGAGATGCTCTTCTTCCTCGCGCTCACCTGCGGACTGAGCGAGGACCCGCCCGCGGCGGTCGCGCGGGCGGTCGGCCTGGTCGAGGCGGCCGCGGCCCGGCAGGGGATCGACTACCCGGTGCAGATGACCGTCGCCACGACCGACGGCGCCACGACGTGGGCGTTCCGGTACTCGAGCGCGGGCCGGTCGCGGTCCTTGTTCCGCAGCACCGACATCTCGGTGCTGCGGCAGCAGTACCCCGACAACCCGACACTCCACCAGCTCTCCGACGACGCGCGGCTGGTGGTCTCCGAGCCGCTGGGCGACCTGCAGGGTGCGTGGCACGAGGTCCCGGAGGCGTCGTACGTCGTCGTCCACGGCGCCGACGAGGAGCTGCGCCCGTTCGCCCCGATCGGCACCTAGGTCCGGACCGTCCGCTCCCGCAGGCGCCGGACCTCGCTCCGGGCGAACTCCACACGCTGCGGGAGTGCCGGACGAGCGCGTGGCCCCGGGTCCCCCGGGACGAAGGTCCGGTGCCCGAGGCGGCTCAGTCGTCGTGGATCGGCTGCGCCGGCAGCTTCTTCACCCGCGACTTGCGCTTCCGGCGCGCGGGGATCATCGAGCGCATCTCCTCGAGCTTGCCGAAGCAGAGCAGGCGGTCGCCGGCCTGGACGACCTCCTTGTTGCGCGGGTTCGGGATCACCGTGGCACCCCGGTGCAGGGTCAGCACCGAGATGTCGCGCTCCTCCAGGCCGGACTCACCGATCTTCTTGCCGACGATGTCCGCGCCGGTGTGGACGACGAGCTCGGCGACGCCGTACCCGGTCGACACGCTGAGCCGCTGGCGGACGTCGATCTCGGGGAACGCCACCTGGTTGGCGATGAAGTCGATGATCGCGCCGGCCACGTCGAGCTGGGTGGCGGCCTCGATGCCCTCCAGGCCGGGGGAGGAGTTCACCTCCATGACCAGGGGGCCGTCGTTGCCCTCGAGCATGTCGACACCCGCGACCCGCAGGCCCATGATCTGCGCCGCGCGGACCGCGGTGCGCTCGTACTCCTCGTCGAGCTGGACCGGCTCGACGGAGCCGCCGCGGTGCACGTTCGACCGGAACTCGTCGCCCTGGGCGACCCGCCGCATCGCCGCGACCACGCGGTCGCCGACGACGAGGGCCCGGATGTCGCGGCCCTTGCTCTCCTTGACGAAGCGCTGGATCAGCACGTTCTGCTGGGTGCTGTGCAGCGTCTCGATGATGGCCTCCGCGACCTTGCGGTCGGGCGCGAGGATCACGCCGATGCCCTGGGTGCCCTCCAGCAGCTTCAGCACCACCGGGGCGCCGCCGACCCGCTCGATCGCCGGTACGACGTCCGCCCGGTCGCGCACGAACGTCGTGGCCGGCATGCCGATGCCGTGCCGCGACAGGATCTGGGTCGCGCGGAGCTTGTCGCGGCTGTTCGTGATCCCGTACGCCGGGTTCGGCGTGTAGACGTCCATCTGCTCGAACTGCCGCACCACCGCGGTGCCGAAGTAGGTGATCGAGTTGCCGATGCGCGGGAGGATCGCGTCGTAGGTCGACAGCGGCTTGCCGCGGAACTGCAGGTCGGGCTCGTCGCCCGAGAGGTCGATCGCGAAGCGCAGCGTGTTGAGGACCTTGACGGTGTGCCCGCGGTCCAGCGCGGCGGTGCGGAGACGCTGGGTGCTGTAGGCGCGCGGTGCGCGGGAGAGGATCGCGAGCTTCATGGCCCGGTCATTCAAGCAGGAAGGGCCTTCCTGCCAAGATGTGCGGGTGCTGACCACCACTGACCGCACCGTCGCCGGGTGGCGGGAGTGGGTCGGCCTGCCGGGCTGCGACGTCGAGTGGGTCAAGGCCAAGCTCGACACGGGCGCCCGGAGCTCGGCGATCCACGCCTTCGACGTCCACGAGTTCGAGCGCGACGGCGAGACCTGGGTGCGCTACTCCATCCACCCGTGGCAGCGGTCCGGTGAGGACGCCACCACCGTGGAGAGCCTCGTCCACGACCGGCGACTGGTGCGCAGCTCGTCGGGCCACACCACCGAGCGGTACGTCGTGCGGATGGACGTCACGCTGATGGGCCGGACGGTCACGACCGAGATGACGCTGTCCAGCCGCGACCAGATGGGCTTCCGGCTGCTGATCGGCCGCGAGGCGCTGCGGCAGGGCTTCGTCGTCGACCCGGCCAGCTCCTACCTCGGCGGCCGGCCCAAGCGCGCCGTACGCCGTCGCAACCGGGGCCGCTGATGCCCCGGGAGTCGTTCGCGATCGGGTCCGCCCGGGTGCGCGCGGGCGCCGCGCGCAACCTGGAGATCCCGATCACCCGGCTGATCACCGGCGCCGACGTGTCGCTGCCGGTGCGCATCCTGCACGGCAAGGAGGAGGGGCCGGTCGTCTGGATCAACGCCGCCACGCACGGCGACGAGGTCGGCGGGGTCGAGGTGATCCGGCGGGTGCTCGCCGCGCTCTCGCCCAAGACGATGCGCGGCACGCTGATCGCCGTCCCGGTGGTCAACGTCCTCGGCGTGATGACGGGCGAGCGCTATCTGCCCGACCGGCGCGACCTCAACCGTTCGTTCCCGGGCTCGGCCCGCGGCTCGCTGGCCAGCCGGATCGCGCACCTGATGATGACCGAGGTGGTCGCCAAGTGCGAGGTCGGGATCGACCTGCACACCGGCTCGGACCGGCGTACCAACCTCCCCCAGATCCGCGCCGACCTCGACGACCCGCGCACCCACGAGCTCGCGGCGGCGTTCGGTGCGCCGGTGATGCTCCACGCCCGGATCCGGGACGGGTCGCTGCGCCACGCCGCGCGGGAGCGCGGGGCCACGGTGCTGCTCTACGAGGGTGGCGAGAACTGGCGGTTCGACGAGTGGGCGATCACCGCCGCCACCGACGGCGTACGTCGCGTGCTCGCTGCGCTGGGCATGATCGACGCTCCCGAGGAGGAGCTGCCCGGCCCGAGCGTCGAGTGCCGGTCCAGCGGCTGGGTCCGGGCGCGGCACACGGGTTTCCTGCACCTCGACGTCCAGCTCGGCCAGCAGGTCGAGACCGGCGAGCGGCTCGGCAGCGTCTCGGACTCCTTCGGCAAGACGCTGCGGCTGGTCCGCGCCGACCGCACCGGCATCGTCATCGGCCGCAGCGAGGCGCCGGTCGTCAACGGTGGCGACGCGGTGGTGCACATCGCCGCCACCGAGCCGTCCTGAGAGTTCGCCCGATCGCCCGCGCGGGTCGCCGTCGGATGCTTGGATCGTCGCCATGGCCCGCGAGCGTTACTCGGCGAGCGTCGTCGTCCGGGTCGCCGCCGCCCTCGTGGCCGCTCTGAGCCTGGTCGTCGGCGGGCTGCTCGTGCTGACCGTCGTGCAGGTCACCAGGAACCAGTCCCGCCTCGAGAACCACCTCAACCCCGCGCGGGTCGAGCTGGGCGCGGTGCTCGCGCTCTACGTCGGCCAGGAGACCGGCGAGCGTGGGTACATCCTCACCGGCGACCGCGACTTCCTGGACCCGTACGACGCCGCCGCGCCGAGGATCGAGCGGAACCTCGCGCTGCTCCGGGAGCAGCTGTCGCCCGCGGCGCGGGCGGAGGTCGACGTCATGACCGCGGCCCACGCGGCGTGGCTGGAGGTGGCCGAGCGCGAGCTCGCGGCGGTCCGGGCCGGTGACCGCGGCGAGGCGATCGAGCTGGTCGCCTCGGGGGAGGGCAAGCGACTCTTCGACGGGGTGCGCACGGCCGAGCGCGCCGCGGACGAGGCGATCGCCGCCGAGCAGCTGGACGCGACGCAGCGTGCCGACGGGCTGCTCCGGCGGCTCTCGATCCTGCTCGCGGTCACGGTGGCGCTGTTCCTCGGCGCCGCGCTGCTCGCGGCGTACGGGTTCCGCCGGACCGTGCTGCGCCCGCTCACCGCGCTGGGCTCGGCCAGCCGCGCGGTCGCGCACGGCCGGCTCGACCAGGCGGTCACCGTCCGCGGCCCGCGCGAGGTCGAGAGCGTGGCCGAGGACGTCGACACCATGCGCCGCCACCTCCTCGACGAGCTCGACGCGTCCCGCCGCGCGGCCGAGGCACTCGCCCTCGGCGAGCCGGCGGTCGCGGCGCTCGAGGCGGCGCTGGCCCTGCCGCCGTTCTCCGGGCCGGGCCTGTCGGTGACCGGCGAGATCGCGTCCGCCGAGGGCGTGCTGGCCGGCGACTTCCTCGACGTGGTCGAGCTCGACGACCGGCAGGTCGCCGTCGTGCTCGGCGACGTGTCAGGGCACGGGCCCGCGGCGGCGCTGGTCGGGCTGCGGCTCAAGATCGCGATCGCCGGGGCGCTGCCCCGCGACGGGCTCGCGGCCGCGCTGCCCGTCGTGCGGACCACCCTGGCCGACGACACCGAGACCTTCGTGACGCTCCTGGTCGCCGTGGTCGACGTCGGCGCCGACACCCTCTCCTACGTCAACGCGGGGCACCCGCCGCCCCTCGTGGTCCGGGCCGAGGGGGTCGACCCGCTGGAGCCGACCGGCCCGCTGGTGAGCCCGGTGCTCGGTGACGCGACGTGGGACGTCGCGACCGTGCCGTTCGGTCCGGGTGAGCGGCTCGTGGCGTTCTCGGACGGCGTCCTCGAGGCCCGCGACAGCCGGGGCCGGGAGTTCGGGGCCGAGGGCGTCCGGGCGGCGATGCGGTCGGACGCACCCGCCCACGTCGTGCGCGAGCTGCGGTCCGCCGTCCGCGACCACGAGGTCGCACCGCGGGACGACGTGACCATCCTGGTGGCCGGTCGCTAGCCCCGGGGCGGACGGGAGTGGATCGGCCGGTCCCGGGAACAGTGGCGACATGTCTCTCGGGTCCCGGCTGGTGCTGATGCTGTCCACCCTCGCCCTCGTGGTCGGGTCGCCGACGGTCGAGGCGCATGCCGATCCGGGACTCCCGAGCGAGCTCTCCCTCGAGGCGCGGCCGGCCTATGCCGGCAACGACACCACGCTGCAGCTGACGCTCACCACCGCCGCCGGCGACCGGGTGAGCGATGCCCGGCTCGCCCTGGAGCGGCGTACCGACGGGGCCTGGGCACCGGTCGGCACGGTCACCACCGACGCCGACGGCCGGGCCTCCCAGCCGGTGCGGCTGGAGCGCAGCCCCGGGGACAACGTCGTACGGGCGACGTACGCCGGGGACGCCGAGCACGACCCGGCCGCCGGGCAGGTGCAGATCGCGCTGAAGCGCCGGGGCAGCAAGGTCGTCGTGCGGGGACCGGAGACGGTGAAGGACGGCCGGTCGGTCCCGGTCCGGGTCCGGTGGACGACGGGCTCGGGTGAGCCGGTCGCCGGCACGGTCAGGCTCTTCCGCGCGCTCGACGGCGGACGGTGGCAGCAGGTCCGCACGCTCCACACCGACGCCGACGGACGCGCCGAGATCCGGACGACCCCGCGGCAGGACTCGCGGTGGCGTGCCCGGACGGTCCGGCAGGCGTGGGTCGAGGCCGACCGGAGTCCGGTGCACCGGATCGCCAACGTGCCGCCCGGCGTACCTGTCGTGCTGCCGAAGGCGGCCCCGCGGCCCCGTCGCTCGCTGCCGGCGCAGGGACATGCGGTCGGGCGGGGCGCGAACGTGCAGGTCACGGGCGTGCCCGACCCGGTGTGGCGCCAGATGACCGGTGTCAGCTGGCATCGCGGCTGCCCGGTCGGCCGGGCGGCGCTCCGGCTGGTGCGGGTCAACTACTGGGACTTCCGGGGGTACGCCCGCCGTGGCGAGCTCGTCGCCGGGGCCACCGCCGCGCACGCGATGGGCTCGGCGCTGGCCGAGATGTTCCGCCGCAGGCTGCCGATCCGGTCGATGTACCGGGTGGACCGGTTCGGCTGGGGCGAGCGGTCGCGCGGCGGCGACGACTACGCGTCCATGGCGGCCGGCAACACCTCGGCGTTCAACTGCCGCGACGTGACCGGCCGTCCCGGCGTCCGCTCGCCGCACAGCTACGGCCGCGCGCTCGACCTCAACACCTGGGAGAACCCGTACCGCTCCGCCCGCGGGACCGTCCCGAACACCTGGTGGCAGGGGCACTCCCACGCGCGGGTGGCGTGGCGGTCGCGGTCGCACACGGTCGTCCGGCTGATGGCGCGGCACGGCTTCCGCTGGACCTACGGGCTCGGGGACACCCAGCACTTCGACTACGTCGGCGGCCACGCCCGGGCGTGGGTCGCCCCGCGGCCGTGCGACCGGTACTGCGACTGATGCGCCCCTGGCTTGGGTAGCGTCGGCGCATGCTCGCGGTGAACCGGGACCCGGACTGCGTCTTCTGTGCGATCGTCGCCGGCGACGTGCCCGCAGACCTGGTGCTCGACGAGCCGGAGCTGGTGGCGTTCCTCGACCGCCGCCCGCTCTTCAAGGGCCACACCCTGCTGGTGCCGCGCGAGCACGTCGTCACGCTCCCGGACCTCCCGGCCGGCCTGCGCGACGGGTTCCTGGAGGCGGCGCAGCGGCTCGCGACCGCGATGGTCGACGCCCTCGGGTCGGAGGGCAGCTTCGTCGCGATGAACAACGTCGTCAGCCAGTCGGTGCCGCACCTCCACCTGCACGTCGTCCCGCGCACGAAGGGCGACGGGCTGCGCGGGTTCTTCTGGCCGCGCACGAAGTACGTCGACGGCGAAGGCGCGGAGTACGCCGCGAAGCTGCGGGCCGCGCTCTGACGGAGGGCGTCCTCCGTTGGTCGAGCCTGTCGCGACCGTCGTTGGTCGAGCTTGTTGGGACCCGTGCAGCGTCCTCGCCCGCGGGCCGATGTCAGTGGCCTGCGGGTCGGTGTGGGGCTACGACCGCAAGGCAGCGGAGCGGGTACGGCGGGCTGGTGGTCGCCGTCGCCGTCCGGCTTTCCGGTGGTCTTTCCGCGGTGGTCGAGGTGCCAGAACTAGCTCGAAGAAAGTTTCGAAAATCGTCTCACATCGTGAGCGAAACCGGCCCGGAACAGGCTCCATTGTCGGTGGTCCCTGGTGGACTTGTCCCATGACCGAAGCGCGGCTGGAGGCGATGACCGAGGACCAGCTCCTCGACGCCGCCGGCGGCTGCGCGGCCACGATCCGCACCGCAGAGACCGACCTGCTCCGGCTGGCCTACCAGTGGGCGGTGATGCATTCCGCGGATCGCCTGAACCCCGCGACCGCGGCGCTGCCCGGGCGGGAGCGGGCGCGGCGGTGGGGTGGGGAAGGGACCCCGGAGGTCACCGAGTTCGCGGCCGCGGAGTTCGGGGCCCGGACCGGCCGCTCCCCCCATGCAGCCCGGGCGTTGATCGCGGACGCGGTGGACCTGCAGCACCGCCACCCCCATCTGTGGGCCCGGGTGCAGGCCGGGGAGGTCCGCGCCTCCTACGCCCGCCACGTCACCACCCGGACCCGGGACCTGACCCGGGAGCAGGCCGCCTACGTCGATGCCGCCGTCGCCGAGTCCGCGGACGGCCGGATCCCCTGGTCGCGGTTCGAGGCGCTGGTCGAGGCCAAGGTCGCCCAGGCCGCCCCCGACCTGGCCCGGGAGAAGGAGGAGCGCGCCGCCAAGGCCCGGTTCGCCAAGAAGCTCCGCGGCACCCCACCCGACAGCGGGCACGGGATGGCGTCGTTCCTGGTCCGCGCCGACACCGCGACCATCAACGCCCTCGACACCGCGGTCAGCCGCTACGCCCACCGGCTCGCACCGGTGTTCCCCGAGACCACCGACGACGACCGCCGCGTGCTCGCGGTGTTCCTCCTGCTCTGCGGCCGCACCCAGGCCACCCAGCAGCCGGACCCCGCCCACCAGACCGAGGCGCCGGAGGTGCCGGAGGTGCCGGAGCCGGTCGGGGAGGTGCCGGTCGGGGAGGTGCCGGTCGGGGAGGTGCCGGTGCCCGACGCGCTGACCGATGTGGTGCTGGTGGTGCACACCTACGCCGGTCCCGACCGCGAGCCCATCGCCCGGGTCGAGGGCCACGGGCCGGTCACCGACGCCTGGGTCCGCGACCACCTCGGCCCGCACGCCCGGTTCACCATCCAGCCCGTCCTGGACCTGGCCGGGCAGGCACCCGTGGATGCGTACGAGATCCCGGACCGACATCGCCAGGCCGTGCGCCTGATCACGCCGGCCGACACCTTCCCCTACGCCTCCTGCACCAGCGATTCGATGCAGGTCGACCACACCATCCCGCACGCCGAGGGTGGTGCCAGCGGCGTGGGGAACTACGGGCCGATGACCACCAGCCACCACCGGATCAAGACCCACGGCCACTGGCAGGTCCGACAACCCTTCCCCGGCATCTACCTGTGGCGCGACCCCCACGGCGCCCACTACCTCGTCGACCACACCGGCACCCGCCGCCTCGGCATTGACACTGCGCACCCACGACCCCGACCCACGCCGCTGGTCCTCGAGCTCTGGCACGCGCCGTTCGACATCGAGCTCGGCGACGACTACGCCGCGGCCGGGCGATACAACTAGGCCGTCGGGACCTCGGACACTTCCGGAGCGTCCGGCGCCGCGGGAGATTTCGTGTCATGACCGAGGAACAGCCCTACGAGGTCGTGGGGGAGTACGCCGGTTTCGAGCTCAGGTCCTATCCGGAGCACGTGGTCGCCGAGACGCGGGTGCAGGGCTCGTTCGAAGGGGTCGGCACCGCGTCGTTCCGACGTCTGTTCGCCTACATCGGCGGCCGCAACGCCGGAGCGCAGAAGGTGGCGATGACGGCTCCCGTCGTGCAGGAGAGGGAGGACGAGGCCGCGGACTCGTACGTGGTCGGCTTCGTGATGCCGAGCGGCCTCCGGGTCGACGGTGCCCCCGAGCCGACGGATCCGCGGGTTCGCCTGCGCCGCATCCCGGCGCACACGGCGGCCGCGCTGAGGTTCTCCGGTCGCTGGACCGGGCGACGCTACGAGGAGCACGCCGAGCGCCTGATGTCGGCGGTGCAGGCGGCCGGCCTCGAGGTCGTCGGGCGGCCGCGGTTCGCCCGGTTCGACCCGCCGTGGACGCCGTGGTTCCGCCGCCGCAACGAGGTCGTCGTGCCGGTGCTGCCGCCCTGATGCCCGATGGTCGGGCAGTCCGTCACTGCCGGCGTTGGAAGACCTGCCAGGCGATCGCGGCCACGATCAGGATGGCGATGACGGTGATGACGAGCTGTGCGGGACTCACAAGCTGACCCCTTCCTGGCGCCGGTCAGGCACCGTGTCACCCGCGCGACGGTCGTGCGCGCGTTCCTCTCAGGCAACCATCACCCGCCCGGTCGCCGCCCGCCGGGCCGGCCGGTCCCGCACGACCGCCCAGGCCTCGGCGAGCCGGTGAACGGCCTCGCGCATGTCCTCGGGCGGACGGACGTAGGGGATGCGGAGGAACGTGTCGAGCCCGCCCTCCGCGACGAACACCGGGCCGGGGGCGACGATGGCGCCGCGGACCTCGGCCTCGGCGGCGACCGCGGTGCCGTACTGCCCGGGCAGGCGGCACCACAGGGCAAGCCCGCCGGCGGGGGCGCGGAACGTCCACTCGGGCAGGTCGGTCGCGACCGCGGAGACGAGGGCGTCGCGCTGCTCGCGCAGGCGCGTGCGGTTCGCGTCGAGGACCGCGGGGTCCCGCAGCAGGTGCACCAGGGCGAGCTGCTCGAGCACCGGGGCCCCCAGGTCGAGGCTGACCCGGGCCTGGGTCAGCCGCTCCATCATCGGCCGCGGCGCGCGGATCCAGCCGAGGCGCAGGCCACCCCAGAAGGCCTTGCTCGCGCTGCCGATCGTGATCGTGTCGGACGCGAACGCCGCGAACGGCCGCGGCATCTCCTGGCCGTCCAGCGCCAGCGCCTGGTGCGCCTCGTCGACGATCGCGGTCGTGTGCGACCGGCGCAGATGCGCGGCGTACTCCTCCCGCTGCGCGTCAGACATCAGGTGCCCGGTGGGGTTCTGGAAGTCCGGGATCAGGTACGCCGCCCGCGGCGAGGTCTGGCGCAGCGTGGCGGCGACCGCGTCCAGGTCCCAGCCCTCCGGGTCGACGGCGGAGGGGACCAGCCGGGCACCGGCGTTCTGCAGCGCATCCGTGGCGTTCGGGTAGACCGGCGACTCGACCAGCACGCGGTCGCCGGGCGAGGTGAACGCCTGCGCGACGATCGACGCCGCCGACAGCGCCCCCGGCGTCACCATCACCTGGTCGGGGTCGGTCGGCAGCCCGCGCGCGTCGTACGTCGCCGCGATCGCCTGCTGGAGCTCGGGCAGGCCGGCGGGGAAGTACCCGTGCCCGCCGAGGTACGCCGGGAGGTCGGCGACCGCCGCGGCGTAGGCCCGGGCGACGCCCGGCGGCGCGGACGGCGCCGCGCAGTTGAGGTCGATCGCGTCGCTGTCGCCGGGCCGGGGGAGCAGCGCCCGGTCGTGTGCCCGCGCCCGGCCGCCCGGCACCCGCGTGAACGTGCCGGCACCCTGCCGCGCCACGGCGTACCCCGCGTCGCGCAGCTCGGCGTAGGCCCGGGTCACGGTGGTCCGCGAGACCCCGAGCGCCTCGGTGAGCTCGCGCTCGCTGGGCAGCCGGGTGTCCAGCGCGATCCGGCCGTCGCCGATGAGGAACACCAGCGCCTCGGCGAGGCCGGCGTACGCAGGGGAGCGGTCGAAGTCGCCCACCAGGGTGGCCACCCGGGCGGCGCTGATCGTGCGAGACATGCAGGCCACTCTTCCACGATTGGCTATTCAGGAGAAGGCCAATCGGCCGTCATCATGGTCCGGTGAACCTCGTCGACCTCGGCCCCATCGCCCAGCTCCGCGCCGGCCGCCTCGGGCGCCGCCTGCCGCAGCTGTACGTCGGCCTCGTGGCGTACGGCGTCTCGCTGGCGATGATGTACCGCGGCGACCTCGGCCTGGCGCCCTGGGACGTGCTGCACTCCGGCCTCATCCGGCACCTGCCGATCACCATCGGCCAGGCGGTCGTGCTGATGAGCTTCGTGGTGCTCGTGCTGTGGATCCCGCTGCGCGAGGTCCCCGGGCTCGGCACGGTCTCGAACGCGCTGGTCGTCGGCTTCTCCGCCGACGCGACGCTCGCGCTCCTCCGAGCGCCGGACGCCCTGGTGCTCCGGGTCGCGCTCATGGTCGGCGGCGTCCTGCTCTGCGGCCTGGCCACCGCCCTCTACATCGGCGCCCAGCTCGGCCGTGGCCCGCGCGACGGGCTGATGACCGGCCTCGCCCGGCGCACCGGCCGCTCGATCCGGCTGGTCCGCACCGGGCTCGAGGTCGCCGTCGTGGTCATCGGGGTGCTGCTCGGCGGCACCATCGGCCTCGGCACGGTGCTCTACGCGCTGGCGATCGGCCCGCTCACCCAGCTGTGGCTGCCGGCGTTCACGATCGAGCTGGCCCCTCGTGAGAGGCAGGAGGTCAGCGCTTCGTCGCGATCAGTGCCGACGCGTCCGGCGCCACCATCACCTCGACCGCGGTGAACCGCTCGTCGGTCAGCCACTGCTCGCGCAGGGTGTCCACCCGCCCGTAGGCGATCGGCGGCCACATCTCGCACGGCGTGAAGTCGTCGAGGACGACGATGCCTCCCGCCTCGACCAGGTCGGCGATCGAGTCGACGCCGACCTCGGTGGGCTCCCCGGAGTCGAGGAACAGCAGCGAGAACGGACCCTTGTCGAGCAGCGTCGACCAGTCGGCGGAGAGGACCTCGACCTGCGGGTCGTCCTCGAAGATCTCGGCGGCCGCGTCGGCGAGCTTCGCGTCGAGCTCGGCGGTCACGATCCGGGCGTCACCGCGCACGCCGGACCGCAGCCACGCCGTACCGACGCCGCAGCCGGTGCCGAACTCGGCCATCGTGCCCTCGCGCGTGGCGGCCAGTGTCGCGAGCAGCCGGCCGGTCTCGTTGCGGCAGAACGACACGTACCCGGCCTTGCGGGACACGTCGAACGCGCGTGCGACGACGTCGGGCAGCTCGGGAGGGGCGCTCATGACCGGAGTCTTTCATCATGGACCGGTTGTCTCGCATGTCGAACACTCTGCGAAAAGTCGTGGCCGGGGCGTTCGGCCTGCCGTACGGTCATCACACCATGCGGAGCGTCTTCGTACTCATCGACTGCCGCGGCGGGGCCTGAGAGAGGCCACCTCGCCGCGGTGTTCGGCGTTGACGGTCTCTCGGCACATCTGGATCGAAGATGTCTCCGCGGCGACCGAGCGCCAGCAGCACGGCGCGACCCGCTTCCTGATGGTTCTCCCTCTGCTCGTGTGATCCACGAGCCGATCGCTCGCTCGAGCGGATCATCTTCGTTCCAGGTGTACCGGGAATCGCACGGGACACCTGGAATCGAAACGAACCCACACGAGAGAGAGCACTGCGATGTACGACATGTACCCCGACTGGGGACCTGCCCAGCACCACCCGGACAACCCGCGCAGCCACGAGAACGTCCAGGCAGCCCTGCAGGCGTCGCTCGACCTGCGGGACAACGGCGGCCAGCGTCCCGACGACAACTAGCCTCCGGTCCATGACTTCCTCGAACAGCACCGACCAGGGGGGCACCCTCCAGCTCGCCGTCATCCCCGGCGACGGGATCGGGCAGGAGGTGACCGCCGAGGCGCTCAAGGTCCTCGAGGTCGCATCCCCCGTGGGCGTGAAGTTCGAGCAGACCCGCTACGACCTCGGCGCCGAGCGCTACCTCGCCACCGGCGAGGTGCTGCCCGACTCCGTGCTCGACGAGATCCGTCGGCACGACGCGATCCTCCTCGGCGCCGTCGGTGGCAAGCCCAACGACCCGAACCTGCCCCCGGGCATCCTCGAGCGTGGCCTGCTCCTCCGCCTGCGCTTCGAGCTCGACCACTACGTGAACCTCCGGCCGTCCCGCATCTTCCCGGGCGTCCCCGGCCCCCTCGCGAACCCTGGCGAGGTCGACTTCGTGGTGGTCCGCGAGGGCACCGAGGGTCCCTACACCGGCAACGGCGGCGCGCTCCGCGTGGGCACGCCGCACGAGATCGCCACCGAGGTCTCGGTCAACACCGCCTTCGGTGTCGAGCGCGTCGTCCGCGACGCCTTCGCGCGGGCCCAGCGGCGCCCGCGGAAGAAGCTCACGCTGGTCCACAAGACCAACGTGCTCGTGCACGCCGGCTCCGTCTGGTGGCGGATCACGCAGGCCGTGGCCGAGGAGTTCCCCGAGGTCACCGTCGACTACATGCACGTCGACGCCGCGATGATCTTCATGACCACCGACCCCGCCCGCTTCGACGTGATCGTCACCGACAACCTCTTCGGCGACATCATCACCGACCTCGCCGCCGCCATCACCGGCGGCATCGGCCTGGCGGCCTCCGGCAACGTCAACCCCGACCGGACGGCTCCCTCCATGTTCGAGCCGGTGCACGGCTCGGCGCCCGACATCGCGGGCCAGCAGAAGGCCGACCCCACCGCCGCGATCCTGTCCGTGTCGCTGCTGCTCGACCACCTCGGGTACGCCGACGCGGCCGCGGCCGTCGAGCGCGCCGTGATCGACGACCTGGCCGCGCGCCGGCCGGGCGCGACCCGCCGTACCTCCGAGGTCGGCGACGCCATCGCGGCACGGGTATCGGGCTGACGCCCACCGTCCTCGTACCACCGACGGCCGGGCACACTTTCGTGTGCCCGGCCGTCTCCGTTTCGTCGGAAGGCCTACTAAGTTGTCCTCCATGGAGATCAGCACCACCCCGTCGAGCGCCCCGGTCTCCGAGGAGCGCCTCGCGGAGATCCTCGCCAACCCGGGCTTCGGCCAGTACTTCACCGACCACATGTTCACGGTCGAGTGGACGCCCGACGCCGGCTGGCACGGGGCGCGCATCGAGCCGTACGGCCCGCTGACCCTCGATCCGGCGACCGCCGTCCTGCACTACGCGCAGGAGACGTTCGAGGGCATGAAGGCCTACCGGCACGGCGACGGCTCGATCTGGTCGTTCCGCCCCGAGGAGAACGCCGCCCGGATGGTGCGCTCCAGTCACCGCCTGGCGTTCCCGGTCCTCGACGTCGAGGACTTCGTCCAGGCCGTCGACGCCCTGGTCGAGATCGACCAGCGCTGGGTCCCCCAGGTGGATGACCTGTCGGCGGGGGAGAAGAGCCTGTACATCCGGCCGTTCATGATCGCGACCGAGACCTTCCTCGGCGTACGGCCCAGCCAGCACGTCACGTTCATGGTCATCGCCAGTCCCGCGGGCGCCTACTTCAAGGGCGGCGTCAAGCCGGTCACGCTGTGGCTCACCGAGGAGTACACCCGTGCGGGTCGCGGGGGCATGGGCGCGGCGAAGACCGGCGGCAACTACGCCTCGTCGCTGGTCGCCCAGCAGGAGGCGATCGCCCAGGGCTGCGACCAGGTGGTCTTCCTCGACGCCCAGGAGGGGCGGTACGTCGAGGAGCTCGGCGGCATGAACATGTACTTCGTGCACGACGACGGCACCATCGTCACGCCCGAGACCGGCACCATCCTCGAGGGCATCACCCGCTCCAGCATCATCGAGCTGGCCGGCAAGCTCGGCCACCAGGTCGAGGAGCGGAAGTTCTCCATCGACGAGTGGCGCGAGGGCGTCACCAGTGGCCGGATCACCGAGATCTTCGCCTGTGGCACCGCCGCGGTCGTGACGCCGGTCGGGGAGCTGAAGTGGGAGGGCGGCTCCGCGCCCGCGCCCGCGAGCACCGACCTGACCATGCGGGTCCGGCAGGAGCTGGTCGACATCCAGTACGGCCGCGCCGAGGACACCTTCGGCTGGATGCACCGGATCGTCTGACCGTCGAATCGTGACTTCCGTCGATCGAGTCGAGACTTCCGTCGATCGAGTCGTGAGTTCTGGACAGCAGGGCGTACAGAACTCACGACTCAACCGACGGAACTCTCGACTCGACGTCGATTGACGGCGGGCCAGGGACGGTCGACTCTGGGAGGAGCCCCCGGATCCCCGCCCGATCGATGGAGGTGGGTCGCATGGACCACCCCGAGCAGCAGGCCCACTACCGTCCCGCCGGCACGGGTCCGGCCACCTGGGCGATGGGCTCGCTCTTCGAGCGGCTGGTCAGCCCCCGCGAGTCCGGGTCCCTGGACGTCGCACTGGTGACGCAGCCGCCGGGGATCGCCACGCCGCTGCACCGGCACACCCGGGAGGCCGAGGCGTTCTTCATCCTCGACGGGCAGATGACCTACCGGGCGGGCGAGGATATTTTCCGACTCTCCGCGGGTGACTTCATCCACCTGCCGCGCGGCCTGCCGCACGCCTTCCGGGTGACCGGCACGACGCCGGTCCGGTTCGTCGGGTTCACCGACCCCGGTGGCCTCTTCGACCTGTACGACGAGGTCGGGATCCCGGCGGTCGAGCGGCGGCTGCCGGGCGACGACGGGCAGCCGCCCGAGGTCGAGATCCCCCGGTGGAACGAGGTCGGCCCGCGCTTCGGGCTCGAGGTCCTCGGGCCGCCGCTGCCCGAGGAGGGCGCGGCCGTCTGAGCAGCGTCCGAGCACCATCCGGGCACCATCGGGGCACCATCTGAGTACGCGTACCGATGCCGTGCCGGGTCGTGCCCGGTGAGGCTGGGCGCATGCCGTACGCCGATCCGTTCGTGTGCCCCAGCTGCTCCTCCCGCCTGCCGGTCCACGTCGCCGCGTGCCCCCGGTGCGGGCTGCTCCTGCGGGTCCCGCTCGCCACCGAGCTGCTGCAGACCCTGCGCACCGCCGACGACCTGCTGGCCCGGCTACGGACGCAGTCCCGCGAGGCCGCCGCGCCGGCCCCGCTCCCTCCACTCCCGGCCGCGCCCGGACGGGCGCCACGCCCCGTGTCGACGTCGTCGGCGCTCTCGGTGCCGAGGATCCTGCTCGGCCTCGGCGCGCTCTGCCTCCTGGTGGCCGCCGTGGCGTTCCTCGTGGCGGCCTGGGCGTGGCTCGGCGTCGGCGGCCGCACCGCGGTGCTGACCGGGCTCACCCTGGTCAGCGGCGGGCTCGGCACCTGGCTCGGCCGTCGCGCGCTCCGGGTCGCGGGCGAGTCGCTCACGACCGTCGGGCTCGGGCTGCTCGCCCTGGACGTCGTGGGCGCCGACCGCGCCGGCTGGCTCGGCGAGCTCGCCACCGACGAGCTCGTCGCCGTCCTCGGCGGCGCGCTGCTGACCGCGGGCCTCGCGCTGGCGCTCACCACCCGGCTCGTCGCCCCTCAGGTCGTCGCCGTCGGGGGGCTCACCGCGCTCGGTGCTGGACTGCTCGCCGCGACCGGTCACCAGACCCTCGTGCCGACCGCCCTGGTCATCGCCCACGCCGGGCTCGCGGCGCTCGCGCGGGCCCGCCGGCTCACCGCGCTGCTGGTCTCCGCGGCGATCGGCGCGTCCTGCTGGTGGCTGGGGCTGCTGCTCGCCGGCCTCGGGGTGGCCGCCACCCACGCGAGCCTCCCCGCGCTCTGGGCCGACGGCCACGGCGCCTCGCTGCTCGTCGCGTCGGTGCTGCCGCTGCTCCTCGTCCCGTTCCTGCGGCACCACGCCGACGCCGTCCGTGCCTCCGTCGCCGCCACGGCCGCGCTGCTCACGGTCACCGCAGGCGTCCCCGCGCTCGACGGGAGCGCCACGGTCCTCGACGTCGTCGCGCTCGCCGCGCTGGTCGGTTGGACGATCGTGGCGCTGGTCGCCCCGGTGGCCTGGCGCCCGGTGGCGTGGGCGCCGATGCTGGTCACCGCCCTGCCGGTCGGCCTCGCGACGTCGGGCCTCGCCGGCCGGGCACTCGCGAACGCGATCCCCGCCAGCCCGCCGTTCACCGGTACGTCGGCCGACCGGCTCGGCGTCCCGGACCCTGACGTCGCTCCCGTCCTCCTCCTGCTGGGGGTCGCCGGCCTCCTCGTGGCCCTCCTCGCCGTCCTCCCGCGCCGGCCGCGCTGGCAGGTGCCGGCCGCCGCGCTCGCGCTCGCGGGGCTCGGCACGCTGGCGCTGCACCCCGTCCCCGTGTGGACCGTGGCAGCCGGGCTCGCGGTGCTGGGGGCGTTACTGGCTGCCGACGCTCTGCGCAACGAGGACGCCTTCGGCCTCGGCGAGTCGATCGTGGGCGTCGGCCTGGCCGCGCTCGGCACGGTGGTGGCGCTGCCGAGCGACGTGCTGACCTCGGCAGCACTCGCCCTGCTCGTCGCGGTCGCGGCGGTCCTGCACCGCCACGGCTGGGTCGGCCAGCAGCTCGTGGGCGGCCTGCTGCTGCCGACGGCTGCAGCCGGCTTCGTCTGGGTCGCGCTCGGTGTCGCCGACGTCGACGCCGACCACCGCGGCGTCCCGGTCCTCGTGCTCGTGGGCCTGCTGGCGATCGCTCGGCCGCGACCGGAGGTCGAGGCGCCGGCCGCGCTCGCGGCGACGGTCGCGACGGTCGCCGCGGTCGACGGCAGCACCTCCCTGGCGGTCCACCTCACGGTCGCGGGCGCGCTGGTCACGGGCACCGCCCTGGTCAACCCGGGCCGCCGTACGGCCGGGTGGCTCGGGGGCGCGCTGCTCGCGGCGGCGACCTGGGTGCGGCTGTGGGACGTCGGCGTGACCGCGCCCGAGCCGTACACGCTGCCCACCGCGGTGGCCCTGCTGGCGGTCGGTCTGTTCCACCTCCGCCGGGAGCCCGGCGCCCCGACGTGGGGCGCCCTCGGCCCCGGCCTCGCGCTCGCGACCGTGCCGCCGCTGCTCTGGGTCGTCGACGACCCGGCCAGCCCCCGCGCCGTCCTGCTCGGCCTCGGCTGCCTGGCGCTGGTGCTCGGCGGCGCGCAGCTGCGGTGGAACGCCCCGCTCGTGGTCGGCGCCGCGGTGGGCGCGACCGTGGTGCTGCGCGAGCTCGCGCCGTACGTCGCCGTCGTGCCGCAGTGGGCGCTGATCGGCTCGGCCGGCACGCTGCTCACCGTGGTCGGCGTGACCTGGGAGCGCCGGCTGCGCGACCTGCGCGCAGCCGGCGCCTACCTCGGGGCGCTGCGCTGACGGGGCCGGATCAGGCCGACAGCCAGCCGGCGAGCTCCTCCATGTAGGACGTCAGCGACGGGTAGTCCATGGACTTGAACTTCCAGGGCTGGATCGCCCCGCTCGCCACCGCGTCGAGCCGGCCGAAGACCGGCTGGTCCTGCAGCTGCTCGGTGGAGTACGACCCGCGCTGGGAGTTGAGCACCAGGTCGGGGTCGTACCGGTCGGCGTTCTCCCAGCTGAGGATCTCCCAGTAGTAGTCGTCCTTGCCGCCGGTCGGCTCGAACTGCACGCCGAGGTCCTGGAAGTAGTGCATGGCCGGGTCGTCCTGCGGGATCACCACGTACAGGCCGGAGTCCTCGGCGTAGACCGGCAGCACCGTCCGCCCGCCGCCCGCTGCGTCGGTGAGCTCCTGCGAGACCTCCTCGAACGCCGCGCGGTCCACGGCGACCTGGCTGCCGGCGCCGGTGTCGACGCCCAGTGACGCGGCCAGCTCCTCGTTGGTCTCGATCACGTCGAGCGCGGAGCCGCTCTGCTCGACGCCGATCACCGGCGCGATCGCGCGGACCTTCGCGAGCTGCGCCGCGTCCTTGAAGCCGTACATCTCGTGCGGGGTGTCCCCGTCGTAGGTCGTGGTGACGATGAGGTCCGGCCGCGCGGCGGCGAGCCGCTCGAGGTCGATCTCGCCGTACGCCGTGCCGATCACCTCGGTCTCGGAGAGGTCGAGGTCCTCGAACGTCGGGTCGTCGCCGGGGTCGAGGTAGTGGAACAGCGCGACCGGCGTGATGCCGAAGTTCCACAGCGCCGCGGCCTCGTCGCCGTACGCCGCGATGCGCACGGGCGTCTGCTCGAGCTCGACGGTCTGGCCGAGGTCGTCGGTGTAGGACCACGGCCCGGAGGTCGTGCCGGGGTCGGTGGCGGCCGCCGGGTCGCCGTCGCCGCAGCCCGCGAGGGAGGTGGCGAGGGCGAGGCCGAGCAGGCCGAGGAGCAGGTCACGGGGTCGGGACATGGGTGAGCTCTTCCTGGTGGTGGGTGGAGGGAGCGGGCACGACGATCGGGAGGCCCGTGCGGGGATCGGTGAGGACGTCGGCGTCGAGCCCGAAGGTCGAGGCGAGGAGGGCGGGGGCGAGGACCTCGCGCGGGCCGCCCTCGGCGACGACGACGCCGTCCTTCATCACGACGACGACGTCGCTGTGGCGGGCGGCGAGGTTGAGGTCGTGCAGGACCATGACGACGGTGCGGCCGCGCTCGCGGTTGAGCCGCGTGACGAGGTCGAGCACCTCGACCTGGTGGGCGAGGTCGAGGTACGTCGTCGGCTCGTCGAGCAGCAGCAGGTCGGTGTCCTGGGCCAGCGTCATCGCGATCCAGGCGCGCTGGCGCTGGCCGCCGGAGAGCTGGTCGAGCGGCCGGTCCCGCAGGTCCGCGGTGTCGGTCAGCTCCAGCGCGAGCTCGACGACCCGCTCGTCCTCGGTCGACCACTGGCTGAACCACCGCTGGTGCGGGTGCCGCCCCCGGGCGACGAGGTCCCGCACCAGCAGGCCCTCGGGCGCGACCGGGCTCTGCGGCAGGAGCGCGATCCGCCGGGCGACCTCGCGGGTGGGCACCTCGTGGACCGGCTCGCCGTCGAGCAGCACCGAGCCGCGCGTCGGCCTCAGCAGCCGGGCCATGGTGCGCAGGAGGGTGGACTTCCCGCACCCGTTCGGGCCGATGATCGTCGTGACCCGTCCGTCCTCGACGGCGAGGCTGAGGTCGCGGACGACAGGCTCGGCGCCGTACCCGACGGTGACGGACTCGGTACGCAGGCGGTGCTGGGTCATGCCGTGGCCCTTCGGTCGGTGCGGAGCAGCAGCCAGATCAGGTACGGCGCGCCGATCGCGGCCGTGACGAGTCCGGCGGGGAGCGCGAAGGGCACGGCCACGCGCGTGACCAGGTCCGCGGCCACGACGACGCACGCGCCGAGGACCATCGAGGCGAGCATCGGCGGCCGCGAGCCGCGGGTCAGGCGGAGGGCGATCTGCGGGACGACGAACGCCACGAACTCCAGCGGTCCCACCGCGGAGACCGACACCGAGACCAGGCCGACGGCGGCCACCAGCGTGAGCAGCTGGGTGAGCTGGAGGCGTACGCCGAGGCCGCGCGCGGCGTCGTCGCCGAGCTGGAGGGCGTTGAGCGAGCGGGCGAGCAGCAGCGCCCCCGGGACGAGCACGGCCATCGTCCACAACATCGGCGTGGCCTGCGCCCAGCCGCGCGCGTTGAGCGAGCCGTTCAGCCAGACCTGGGCGCTGGCGGCGTCCTCGATCCGCGCCGTGACCAGCAGCCAGGACGTGGCCGCGGTGAGCGCGGCGCTGAGCCCGATGCCGACCAGCACCAGCCGCTGGCCGTCGATCCCGCGTCGCCAGGACAGCAGGTAGAGCAGCGTCGCCGCGAGCAGGCCGCCGCCGAACGACGCCAGCGGCACGCCGACCTCCTGCAGGGTGCCGGCGACCAGGCCGCCGCCGTACCCGCTCGCGCCGGTGAGCACGATGACGCCCACGGCGCCGAGCGCGGCGCCGCGCGTGACGCCGAGGATGTCCGGGCTGGCCAGCGGGTTGCGCGCGAACGTCTGGAACAGGGCGCCGGAGAGCCCGAGCGCGGCGCCGACGAGGACCGCGACCAGGGTCTGCGGGAGCCGCAGCTCGAGCACGATGAACCGCTGGCCGGCGTCGCCGCCGCCGAGCAGCGTGCGGACGACGTCGGGGACGGGGATGTCGTAGTCACCCAGCGCGAGGTCCAGCGCCACCAGGGCGGCCAGCGCGAGGAGGGCGCCGCCGGTGACCAGCCCCGCGCGCACCGGCACCAGCCAGGAGACCGGGCCGGCGCGGAACGTCGTGCCCAGGACGCCCAGCGCGCTCATACCCGCACCATCCGGGTGCGCCGGACGAGGTGGACGAAGGCCGGGCCGCCGACCAACGCCGTCACGATGCCGACCTGGAGCTCCGCCGGACGGACCACGACCCGGCCGACGACGTCCGCGAGCAGCACGAGGAGCCCGCCGACGAAGGCGGAGTACGGGATCACCCAGCGGTAGTCGACGCCGGAGAGGTGCCGGGCGACGTGGGGCACGACCAGGCCGACGAAGCCGATCGGGCCGCACGCCGCGGTGGCCGCACCCGTCAGCATCGTCACGCCGAGCACCCCGATCGCCTGGTGGCGCCCCGGGCGCAGACCGAGCGAGACCGCGACGTCGTCGCCGAGCTGGAGCAGGTTGAGCGTCGAGGCGCTCAGCGCGGCCAGCAGCAGGCCGACCCCGAGGAACGGCAGGACCTGCCAGAACACGTCGGTCCCGCGGCCTGCCACCGAGCCGACCGCCCAGAAGCGGTAGGCGTCCAGGGTCTCGATGTCGCGCAGCACCACCACCTGGGTGAGCGCGAGCAGCAGCGCGCTGACGGCGGCGCCCGCGAGCACCAGCGAGACCGGGTCGGGCCCGCCGCGCGTCGACCCGATCGAGAACACCGCCGCGGCCGCCACGCCGGCGCCGACCAGGGAGAACCACGCGTACCCGGTCAGGTCGGCGACCCCGAAGGCGTGGATGCCGATCACGACCGCGAACGCCGCGCCCGCCTCGACACCGAGCAGGCCGGGGTCCGCGAGCGGGTTGCGCGTGTGGCCCTGCATCAGCGCGCCCGCGATGCCGAGCGCCGCCCCCACCGCCGTGGCGAGGATCGTGCGGGGGACCCGCAGGTGGTGGACGATCGTCGACACGTCGGAGCCGTCCGGGTGCACCAGGACCCGCAGCACGGTGTCCGGGGCGATCGGCCGGCTGCCGACCGCCAGGCTCAGCACGCCGGCGGCCGCGAGCAGCCCGGCCAGCGCGAGCAGCCCCCGTGCCGAGCCCCGGCGTACCCGGTCGTGCGCCGCGCTCACCGGGCCCGGTGCCGTCGTCGTGTTCATCAGTGCCTCACTGCAGAAGATAGGTAAGGCTTACCTTAGTAGGCGACGCTCCGGGTGTCCCCCGGGGTGCCCGGGGAGTGGACCCGTGACGGGTAGCCTCGTCGCGTGACGACGTCTCCGCCGGCCGAGGGGCCGTCCGTGCGCACGGTCGGCGGCTACACGCTGCTGACCCGGCTCGGCGAGGGCGGCATGGGCGTCGTCCACCTCGCGCGGCGCGGCCCGGCCGGCCCGCGGGTCGCGCTCAAGGTGCTGCGCCCGCACATCGTCGGCGACCAGGAGGCCCGTCGTCGCCTCGAGCGCGAGGTCGGGTCGCTGCGCCGGATCCGCTCCCAGTGGGTCGCCGAGATCGTCGACGCCGATCCGTGGGCGGAGATCCCGTACGTGGCGACCCGCTACGTGCCGGGCCTCTCGCTGCACGACCTGGTGGTCGAGGAGGGGCCGGTCGAGGGTGACGACCTCTCCTGGCTGGCCGGCTGCCTGGCGGAGGGCGTCGCGTCCGTCCACTCCGTCGGCGTGCTGCACCGCGACGTGAAGCCCTCCAACGTGCTCATGGAGGGCCGCACCCCGATCCTCATCGACTTCGGGCTGGCCCGCGTCGCCGACGACCCGAAGCTCACGCACACCGGCTGGCTGCTGGGCACGCCCGGGTACCTCGCGCCCGAGATCCTCTACGGCGAGGACGCGACGGCGGCGTCCGACGTGCACTCGTGGGCGGCCACGGTCGCCTACGCCGGCACCGGCCACCCGCCGTTCGGCCGGGGCCCGGCGATGGCGATCATGGACCGCGTCCGGCGCGGGCAGTTCGACCTCGACGGGCTGCCGCACGACCTGCGCGAGGTGGTGGCCGCCGCCCTCGACCCCGAGCCGCGCAACCGGCCCACCCTCGACCAGCTGCTCGCCTGGCTGCGCCCGATGACGACGCGCCGCGGCGAGCGGTCGGCCGCCACTCCACCGCCGACGGCGCCGCCGCACGACCCGTACACCGTCCCGCTGGCGCTCGCCGCGCAGGCGGGCGCGGACGACGAGACCGACGTCTGGCCCGGCCACGACACCGCGGAGCCGCACACGCTGGCGCTGACGTCGTACCGGCCGGTCGACGGGCCCGTGGTCGCGAGGGTCCCGCTCGGCGAGCGCCTGCGCCGCGGCTCGCTGCTGTCCGGCCTCGCGCTGGCGTGCGGTGCCGGGTGCGCGGCGTACCCCTGGCTGGCCGCGGCGCTGATGCTGGTCGTCGTCTGGCTGCTGCGCAGCGGCTCGCTCGCGGGCTCGGCGCGCGACCAGCGCCGCGAGTACCGGGGCCGCAAGTGGTACGACGGCGTGCAGCTGCTGCTCGCCGCGCCCTGGCACCTGGTCCAGTCGATCTCCGGCACGGTCCTGCTCGCGCTGTGGAGCCTGGGGCTCGCCGTCGCCGCCGCGCTGGTCTGCTACGCGGTCGGGACCGGCCTCGGCCTGGCGCTGTTCGTCTGCGGCGTGGTGCTCGCGGTCTCGCTGTGGCTCGGCCCGGGCGGATCACGGGTGCGCGGGCCGGTGTCGAGGGTGGTCAACCCGCTCGCCACCGACGCCCGCCGCTGGGTCGTGGCGCTGGTCGTCGTCCTCGCGCTCGCCGCGGCCCTGGGCTTCCGTGCCGACCTGGTCGGGGCCACCTGGACGCCCGCCGACGGCCGCCCGCATGCCGAGATCCCTCGCCCATGATGTGGTCGCCGTGGCACGATGGAGACGTGCAGCACCGCGTGATCATCATTTCCTAGCGCGTCGAGCCCCGGAGGACGGGGCACCCGACGCGCCAACCTCTCGTCCCCGAGAGGTTTTTTTGTTGCCTGAACCAGCCCCATCCAGACAAGAGAGAACCCGATGGACCTCCACGGCGCGTTCCACGTCTACGACACCACCCTGCGCGACGGCGCGCAGCAGGAGGGCCTCAACCTCTCCGTCGCCGACAAGCTGACGATCGCGCGCCAGCTCGACGGTCTCGGGGTCGGCTACATCGAGGGCGGCTGGCCCGGCGCGAACCCCAAGGACACCGAGTTCTTCCGTCGCGCGGCCCAGGAGCTGGACCTGCGGCACGCGAGGCTCGCGGCGTTCGGCGCCACCCGGCGCGCGGGGCTCAAGGCCGCCGACGACCCGCTGGTCGCCGCGCTGCGCGACAGCGGGGCGAGCGTGGTCACGCTGGTCGCCAAGTCGCACGACCGGCACGTCGACCTCGCGCTGCGCACCACGCTCGAGGAGAACCTCGCGATGATCCGCGACACCGTCAGCCACCTCAAGGCCGAGGGGCAGACGGTCTTCCTGGACGCCGAGCACTTCTTCGACGGCTACCGCGCGAACCGCGACTACGCGCTCGAGGTGCTGCGCACGGCGTACGACGCGGGCGCCGAGGTGATCGCGCTCTGCGACACCAACGGTGGCATGCTGCCCGGCTGGGTCGCCGACGTCGTGCACGACGTGCGGGAGAACGCCCAGGTGCGCGTGGGCATCCACTGCCACAACGACACCGGGTGCGCGGTCGCCAACACGCTCGCGGCGGTCGATGCCGGGGCGACCCACGTCCAGGGCACGATCAACGGGTACGGCGAGCGCACGGGCAACGCCGACCTCGTGTCGGTGGTCGCGAACCTCGAGCTCAAGCTCGGCCGCGACGTGCTGCCCCAGGGCCTGCTCGGTGAGGCGACCCGGATCGCGCACGCGGTCGCCGAGGTCACGAACTTCCCGCCCGCATCGCGGCAGCCGTACGTCGGGGCCTCGGCGTTCACGCACAAGGCCGGCCTGCACGCGAGCGCGATCAAGGTCGACCCCGACCTCTACCAGCACATGGACCCCGCCGGCGTCGGCAACGACATGCGGCTGCTGGTCTCCGACATGGCCGGTCGCGCGTCGATCGAGCTCAAGGGCCGCGAGCTCGGCTTCGACCTGTCCGGCGACCGCGAGCTGGTCACCCGCATCACCGACCGGGTCAAGCTGCTGGAGAACCGTGGTTACACGTTCGAGGCCGCGGACGCGTCCTTCGAGCTGCTGCTGGTCGAGGAGGTCGAGGGCGCGCGGCCGTCGTACTTCGAGGTCGAGTCGTGGCGGGTGATCACCGAGACCCGGCCCGGCGACGACGCGGTGTCCGAGGCGACCGTGAAGCTGCGGGCCGACGGCGTCCGCTACGTCGTCACGGGCGAGGGCAACGGGCCGGTCAACGCGCTCGACCAGGCGCTGCGGCATGCGATCGAGCGGGCGTACCCGGAGGTCGCGAAGTTCGAGCTCATCGACTACAAGGTGCGCATCCTGGACCAGGGCCACGGCACCGACGCGATCACCCGGGTGCTCATCGAGACCACCGACGGCGAGGCGTCCTGGGTCACCGTCGGCGTCGGGGCGAACCTCATCGAGGCGTCGTGGGGCGCGCTGGTCGACGGCATGACCTTCGGGCTGCGCCGGCAGGAGACCGCCGCGGGAGCTGCTGCGGGAGCTGCTACGGGCGGCGCGTGATCCGGCCGGCCAGGTCGACCCAGCCCTCGTAGACCCGGTCGACCGGGAACCGGTCGAGGCTCACCTGCGGGTCGCGGAGCGGCAGCTCCAGCGGCGCGAGGAGCGCGGTCGCGAGGACCGTCAGGTTGCCGGTCACGCCGAGCTGGGTGAGCAGGTACCGCACGTGGGTGGTCGCGAACGCCTGGGCGCCGCCCGAGCGGGCGCCGCTGCGGTCGGCCTCCCGGATCAGCTCCGCGTGGAGGATCGTGGTCTCGAGGCGGGTACGCCCGAACGCCAGCAGCCGGTCCCAGGCGTCGGCGCCCGGCCCCAGCGGCGGCGGCCCCGAGAGCACGTGTGCCTGCCACTCGGTCTCGGAGTGGTCGAGCACGGCCGCCATCAGGCCCTCGCGGGAGCGGAAGCGCCGGAACACCGTGCCCTTCCCGACCCCGGCGGCCGCCGCGACGGCGTCCATGGTCACCGCGCGGGGGCCGCACCGCTCGACCAGCGCCGTGGCGGCGTCGAGCAGCCGCTCCCGGTTGCGGGCGGCGTCGCGCCGCTCGGGCGGGGGACCGCCCAGGAGGGGCAGCAGCGGGGGCTCGGTCGACGGGTGGGACATGTCGCGCTCACCCTAGTGACCGGGACCACGGACCACCCGGGAATACGAAACGGACCACGGTCCGTTTAGCTGGTCATGACTGACACCACCATCGCCGTGCTCGTCGGCAGCCTGCGCACCGACTCCGTGAACCGCAAGCTCGCGGAGCTCCTCGCCGAGCGCGCCCCCGAGGGCGTGACCGTCGACATCGTCGACGGCCTGGGCAACATCCCGTTCTACAACGAGGACATCGACAACCCGAAGGACGTGCCGGCCGCCGCGGCCGCGCTGCGCGAGCGGGTCGGTGCCGCGGACCGCGTCCTGGCGGTCACCCCCGAGTACAACGGCACCATGCCGGCGGTGCTGAACAACGCCATCGACTGGCTCTCCCGGCCGTACGGCGCGGGCGCCATGGTCGGCAAGCCGTTCGGCGTCGTCGGCGCGACCCCGACGCCGTACGGTGGGAAGTGGGCGCACGAGGACACCGCCCGCTCGGCCCGGATCGCCGGCGCGACGGTCGTCGAGGACGTCACCGTCTCCCAGTCGGCCGTCGAGGTGGACGTGCTGACCGACCCCGACGTGCTCGACCGACTCATCCGCGCCGTGCGCACGCTGGCGGAGTACGAGCCGGCCACCGTCGCCGCCTGACGCAGCGCCGGTCCATCGGTGACCGCTAGCGTCGGGTCGTGGCCGAACTCCATGACCTGACCGCGCTGGAGCAGGGCGCGCTCGTGCGCCGCCGCGAGGTGTCGCCGCGCGAGCTCGTCGACCACTACCTCGAACGCGCCGACCGGCTCGACTCGGTCGGCGCGTTCGTCACGCTCACGCCCGAGCGGGCGCGGGAGCGTGCGGACGCGCTGGGGTCGCCCGGGCCGGACGCCGGCCCGCTGTTCGGCGTACCGACCGCGATCAAGGACCTCAACCTCACCGCGGGCGTGCGCACCACCTTCGGCTCGGCGGCGTTCGCGGACTACGTGCCCGACATGTCCGACAACGTCACGCTCTCGCTCGAGGCGGCCGGCCTGGTCAGCCTGGGCAAGACGAACACGCCGGAGTTCGGCTCACCCTGCTACACCGAGCCGGACGTCGCCCCGCCCGCGGTCACCCCGTGGGACCGCGGGCGCACCGCGGGCGGCTCGTCCGGGGGAGCGGCCGCGGCCGTCGCGGCGGGCCTGGTCCCCGTCGCCCAGGGCTCGGACGGCGGCGGGTCGATCCGGATCCCGGCGTCCTGCTGCGGGCTGGTCGGGCTCAAGCCCTCGCGCGGGCGGATCAGCGGTCGCCCCGTGTACGGCGACCCGGTCGGTCTGGCGACGGCCGGGCCGATCGCCCGGACCGTGCGCGACGCGGCGGCGATGCTCGACGCGCTCGCCGGTCGTCGGGTGGGGGACCCGTCCTGGGCGCCACCTCCCTCAGAGTCGTTCCTGGCGGCCTGCGACCGGGATCCCGGCCGGCTCCGGGTCGGACGCTTCATCACCCCGGTCATCACCGACACCCCGGTCGACCCCGCGTGCGTGCAGGCCTGGGAGGACGCCTCGCGGCTGCTCAAGTCGCTCGGCCACGAGGTCGTCGACGTCGGGGTGCCGCTGCCCCGGGAGGCGGTCGCGACGTTCGAGACCTGCTGGGCGGTGCTGACCGCGCTGTCCGTCGTGCCCCCGGAGCAGGAGCACCTGCTGCGCCCGCTGACCCGGTGGCTCTCCGAGCGTGGGCGCGCGGTGAACGGCCCGGAGTTCGGGCTCGCGATCGGCGCGATGCGCCGGTACGCCTCCGACGCGCTCGAGGCGCTGGCGCCGTACGACGCGGTGCTCACCCCGACCCTGGCCACGCCGCCGGTGCCGGTCGGTGCGATGCGCGACGACGACGACCCGGAGGCGGACTTCGAGGCGCAGAAGGCGTTCACGCCCTGGACCTCGGCCTGGAACGTCACCGGCATGCCGGCGGTCTCGCTGCCCCTGCACTGGACCGGCGAGGGGCTGCCGGTGGGCGTCATGCTCGCGGCGCGTCCGGCCGAGGAGGAGCTGCTGCTCGCGCTCTCCGCCCAGGTCGAGGCGGCGGTGCCGTGGTCGGAGCGCCGGCCGCCGGGCTGGTGACCGGTCGGTGACGGACGGGTGACAGGGGTCAGAGGGGCCGCAGGGCGCAGGTGTAGCGCCGCTTGAACTCCGGCGGCTCCCGGAAGTACGACTGCAGCCCCGCGCGCCGGCCCTCCGGCAGAGTCTCCCAGTCGGCCCACTCCACGCCGTAGCCCAGCGTCGCCGCCATCACCTCCATCGCGGACCGGCTCGGGATGCCGGCCGGCGCCCGGACCTGGTCCGGGAGGTGGGCGATCGAGTTGAGCTTGTTGTCGGTCTTCTCCCGGATCAGCCGGATCGTCGGCTCGTCGCTGAGGAAGAACTCGCTGTCGACGATGACCAGCCGGGGCTCGAGCCGCGCGATCAGTTTGAGCAGCCCGTAGTGGTCCATCACGTGGTAGAAGAGGCCGAACAGCGCCACGACGTCGAAGCGGCGTCCCTCCGCGGCCAGCCGCGGCAGCTCCTCGTACACGTCGCCCTGGATGAAGCCGATGCGGTCCTTGACCGGTCCCTCCGGGTAGGCCGCGAACTCGGCGATCGACTCCGCGCGGGCCTCGATCCCCACGACCTCCCGGGCGCCGGCCGCACTCAGCGCGTACGACCAGCGGCCGTCGTGCGAGGCCAGGTCGAGGACCGAGCTGCCCTCGAGCTCGGCGGCGTACGGCTTGATCAGGTAGCGGTGTCGCGTGTTCAGCCGCTTGACGCTACCCGGGGTGGACGCGTACCGCTCGGTGTCGCGCAGGAAGTCGAACAGGGCCACGACGCACAACCTACCTAGAGTGAGGCCATGAGCCGTCCCGTGGTCCTCGTCGTCGCCGCCGGCCCCGGAGTGAGCGGGTCGGTGGCCCGTCGCTTCGCGCGCGAGGGGTACGACGTCGCGCTGCTCGGTGCCGACGCGGACCAGGTGCAGGCGCTGGCCGAGCAGGTGGGGGCGCTCGGCGTCGCCGTCGGGCACGCCGTCGGCGACGTGACCGACGCGGCGGCGACGACCGCGACGATCCGCCGGTTCGGCGAGCACACCGGCCGCATCGACGTCGTGCACTTCAACCCCAGTGCGTTCCGCGAGAAGGACCCGCTGGCGCTGACCGTCCCGGAGCTGCTCGAGGACGTCGCCCTCGGTGTGGGCGGGCTGCTGACCGCCGTCCAGGCCGCGCGACCCTTCATGTCCGCCGGCGGTCGGGTCACCGCGACCGGCAGCATGGCCGCCGATCGGCCGTGGCACCGCGCGGCGTCGCTCGGCGTGCAGAAGGCCGGCCTGCGCAACCTCGTGCACAGCCTCGACGCGACGCTGAAGGACGACGGCATCCGGGCCGTGTCCGTGACGGTGCTCGGCACCCTCGGCCAGGACGAGCGATTCACGCCCGACCGCGTCGGCGACGCGATCTGGGACGCCGCCCACCAGGACGAGGGCGATTGGAGGACCGAGGTGCCCTACCCGGGCTAGCCTCGACGCGTGGCCACCGTCGACGACGTGCACGAGCTCGCGCTGGCGATGCCGCACGTCACGGTCGTCCACGGGGAGCGGGCGCACAACCCGGTGTACCAGGTCGGCGGCAAGTCGTTCGTGTTCTTCCGGACGCCGCGGCCGGACGCCTTCGACCCCGAGACCGGGGAGCGCTACGACGACGTGATCGTCATCTGGTGCTCCGCCGAGGACAAGGAGGCGCTGGTGCAGGACGGGACCACGCCGTTCTTCACCACGCCCCATTTCGACGGCCACCCGTCGGTGCTGGTCCGCGCCAGCCGGCTCGGTGAGGTCAGCCGTGAGGAGCTCGCCGAGCTCGTGCAGGACGCCTGGCTGTCGCGAGCCTCGAACGCGCGGGCGCGCGCCTGGCTCGCGGAGCGCTAGTCGTCGCCGATCCCGCGCGCGTGCAGGGCGTCGCCGGTCTCGTGCGCCCGGGCGACGACGCGGATGACGAACGGTGTGAGGAAGGCCCGCGGGTGCCGTACGCCGCGGGCGCGGGCCGCGTCGCGCGTCTCGAGCGCCAGCGCGACGGTGCCGGGCAGCGCCTGGATCGCGAGGCCGAACGCCAGCGCGACCTTCTCGGGGTCGACGCCGATCCGGCGCAGGGGGGTGATCCAGCGGATGAACGCGTCGAGCATCGCGTTGACCGGGGTCGTCGCCGTCACGACCACGGCCGCGACCGACAGGGCGACCAGGTCGACGAACGTCTCGATGGCCTTGTCGCGGCCGTACCACCACCACTGCATCGCGCCGACGACGAGCGCGAGCACCAGCACGGTCCTCGCCGCGCGCGCCAGCGTCACCAGCCGCAGGCGGGCCACGAGCCCGAGCAGCAGCGCGATCGCGAGGAACACCCACGACGCCGGCATGCTGCGCACCAGCACGATCGCCAGGCTGAACGCGGCGAGCCCGGCCAGTTTCACCCCGACCGGGGCGCGGTGCAGGACGCTCCCGCCGGGCTGGTAGACCCCGACCAGGCCGGTGGAGCTCACGAGGCCACCGACGCCAGGTAGTCGTCGACCGCGGCGGCGGCCGGCCCGTCGTACCGGACCCGCGCGTCCTCGATCACCAGCACCCGGTCGCACCGGCGCGCCAGCTCGAGGTCGTGGGTGACGAGCAGCAGCTGCTGGTCGAGGCCGAACAGCAGGTCGGCCACCCGGCGGGTGTTGGCGAGGTCGAGCAGCGTGGTCGGCTCGTCGGCCACGACGACCGCGGGCTCGACGGCGAGCACGCCGGCCAGCGCGAGCAGCTGCTTCTGGCCTCCGGACAGCGTGTGCACGCTGGACGTCGCATGGTCGCCGAGCCCATACCTCTCCAACACGCCGAGCGCGAGCTCATGGCGCCGGCGGGCGTTCTTCTCGTGCCGGCGCAGCGACAGCTCGACGTCCTCGACGCAGGTCGGCATCACCAGCTGCGCGGCCGGGTCGGTGAACGCGAAGCCCACGCGGCGGCGGACCGCCGCGCCATGACGGGCCACGTCCACGCCGTCCACGAGGACGCGCCCGGCCGTCGCCTCGACGAGGCCGTTGACCAGGCGGGCCAGCGTCGACTTGCCGGAGCCGTTCGCGCCGATGACGCCGACGCGCTGCTCGGTGAGCTCGAGCGTCGTCGGCTCGAGCACGACCCGGTCGCCGCCGGGGGTCGCGACGCTGACTCCAGCGGCGTCGAGGGTGATCGTCGGCAAGTCAGCGACGCGCGAGCAGCTGCGGGAACGCGCGGTGCACCTCGGCGGCCACCAGGGCGACCAGCGTGGTCTTGAGCAGGTCGCCGATCCAGAACGGCGTGTCGTAGGTGAATGCCTCGTGCCACGACACGTCGAAGTAGAGCTTCATGCCGACGATGCCGAGCGGGTGGACCACCAGGGCGGTGCCGGCGAGGGAGCAGCAGAAGACCCAGATCGCCTGGGTGCGGTGCTCGCGGGCGACGTACTTCACCAGGAAGCCGCCGACCGCGGCCGCGATCGGGAACGCGATCAGGTAGCCGGCGCTCGGGCCGGTGAACACCGCGAGGCCGGAGGAGTGCTCGGCGAAGACGGGGAGCCCGACCGCGCCGAGGAGCAGGTAGAGCGAGACGGCCAGGAAGCCGCGCACCGGGCCGAGCACGCAGCCGGCCAGCATCACGCCGAAGGTCTGCAGGGTGACCGGCACGCCGGCGCCGCCGACAGGGATGGCGCCGATGTAGGCGCACGCGGAGATCAGGGCGGCGAACCCGGCGACGAGCGCGAGGTCGGTGGTGACCGAGCGGCGGCGCCGCGGCGTCCCGGCTGCCGTGGGCTCGGAGGTGGGCTCGGTGGTCTCGGCCATCGTCATGCTCGGTTCCTTCGCGGGGGTTCGGCACCTGAACGGTGGTCAGGTGAACGGCGTTCAGGTTAGGGTTCGGGTGCCCGGAGGGTCAACGGTGACCGGCGGGTAGGAGGACTGTGAGGTGCGTTACCACCGCGAGGACGTCGTCGAGCGGGCACTCGGGGTGCTCGACACCTACGGGCTGGCCGACCTCACGATGCGCCGCCTCGGCACCGAGCTGGGGGTCCAGCCCAGCGCGCTCTACCACCACTTCGCCACCAAGCAGCTGCTGCTGGCCGCGGTTGCCGACGAGATCCTCGCGCGGGGTCCGCACGGCCCGCGGCCCGACCGGTGGGACGACCGGGTCGCCCAGGTCTGCACGGAGCTGCGCGACGCGATGCTGGCCTACCGCGACGGGGCCGACGTGGTGGCCACGTCGTACTCCTTCGGGCTGGGCGCCGCCGCGCCGTACGACGACCTCGTGGCCGCCCTGGGGGCCGGCGGTCTCGACGCGGAGCTGGTGCGGACGGCCGCGCGGACGCTGCTGCACTTCGTGTTCGGCCACGTGATCGACGAACAGACCCACCTGCAGGCGACGAGCGCCGGCGCCATCGACGACGACCCGTGGCCGGCGTCCGGCTTCGCGGCCGGACTCGGTCTGGTGCTCGACGGCATCCGCCTCGCGAACCGGTCAGGAATCGAGAAGCAGCCGTCCTGAGCCGTCACTAGCGTGACCTCCATGACGACGAAGAACTCCGGATTCACCGAGGCCGAGCGGGCCGCCATGAAGGCGCGCGCCGAGGAGCTCAAGGCCGAGGGCAGGAAGGGCGCGAAGAAGGCCGACGACCTCGAGGCGCTGCTGGGGAAGGTCGCCGAGATGCCCGACGACGAGCGGGTGATGGCCGAGCGCATCCACGCGATCGTCACGAAGGTCGCGCCCCAGCTCGACCCGAAGACCTGGTACGGCATGCCCGCCTGGGCGCGCGACGGCAAGGTCGTGTGCTTCTTCAAGCCGGCCTCGAAGTTCGGCCAGCGCTACTCGACGCTCGGGTTCGAGGACGCCGCGCACCTCGATGACGGCGACATGTGGGTCACGTCCTACGCGCTCACCGCCGTCGGCGACGCCGAGGCGTCGACGATCGAGCAGCTGGTGGCGCAGGCCGCGGGCTGAGCCGGGTCACCCCGCCTCGACCACGGCGCCGTGGACCTCGGCGAGAAGCACGGCGCCGACCAGGTCGAGCCGGGTCTGCCGCAGCCGCGCCGTGGAGAGGTCGACCCCGTCGAGGGTGGCGCCGCGGAGGTCGGCCTCGGCCAGGTTCGTCTCGCGCAGGGTTGCGCCCCCGAGGTTCGCACCGCGCAGAGAGGTGCCGGACAGGTCCGAGAGCGACAGGTCGGCCTCGCGCAGGTCGACGCCGTCGAGGTCGAGCTGGGTCAGCGTCGCGCGGCGCAGGCTCACGCCGCGCCACTGGCCGCCCCGCACCGCGATCGGCCGCAGCGTGCACTCGCTGAACTCCGACCCGGTCAGCTTGCAGCCGTCGAACATCGCGTCGAAGAAGTTGCAGCGCCGGAAGTCGCACGACACGAACGCCGTCGCCACGTGCGTGGACGCGTTGAAGCGGCAGTTGTGGAACGTGCAGCGCTGGAACGTGGCGCCCTTCGTGAGCACCTCGCTGAGGTCGACGCCGATGAACGTCACGTCGGAGTGCACCACGGGGCCCAGGTCCTCGCCGTACCAGTCGGCGTCCCGGATCTCCTCGGTCACGGCGTCTTCCTCGGCGTCAGCCTGAGCACGTCGCGCGGCCGGACGGCGGAGGACAGGCCACCCCCGACCGAGCGCTGCTCGAAGTGCAGGTGGCAGCCGTCGGGCGCGCCGCGATCGTTGGCGCGCGCGAACATGGTGCCCTTCGCGATCGTCTGGCCGGGCCGGAAGTAGACCTTCCTCGTGTGACCGATCACCAGGTCGAGGTGCTTCTTCCGGTTCCGCAGCAGCACCGGGTTGTCGCCGTACGCCGGACCGAGTGAGTCGTTCGGCATGACCCGGACCCGGAAGCGGGCGTACAGCGGCGTCCCGCACGGCATCGCGAGGTCCATGCCGTGGTGGAAGCCGCGGTCGTGCCGGCAGCGGGGGTCGGGGGGGTAGTACGGCGCGGTCGTGCAGCCGAACGGCACCATGATCCGATGGGCGCCCTGGAACCACGGGGACGTGTAGTAGGTCTTGTCCTTGCTGTAGAACACCCAGCGCGGGTCGCCCGCGCGTGCGGGCCCGGCGAGGGTGGCCGCGAGCAGCAGGGCGAGGGCGAGCGCTCCGAGACGACGCATGCCCTCAACCTAACCACGCGTCCCCGGCTGTTGAGTCGAGACTTCCGTCGGTCGAGTCGGGAGTTCCGGCGGTCGAGTCGGGAGTTCTGTCGGTCGAGTCGGGAGTTCCGGCGGACCTACACTGCGAGCGTGATTCTCGGGACGGGCGCCGAGCCGCTGCCCGCGCCACCGCGCACACCGCGCACCCGGTCGGGCCTGGAGCTGCGGTGGCGCTGGGTCCTCGTCATCGGATGGCTCGCGCTGCTGGTCGCCGCCGCCGTCACCGGCACCCGCCAGGCGACCTGGCAGGACCTGCGCACCGCGGTCGCCGACCGTGACGTGCGGAGCGTGTCGACGACGCCGGGCCTGGGCCCTGAGGCCCGAGGCTCTACGCCCGTCGAGGTGACCTGGCGCGACGGCGTCGTGCGCTACCGGACCGAGGTCAGGGAGGCGCGCCCGCGCCGGCGAGCGGCGCCGCCACGAGTGGTCGCCGACGTCGAGGACACGCTGACCTCGCTGCAGCCCGGCCTGACCGTCACCCACCACGACTGGACCTCCAGCAGCTCCCAACTGCTCGGCTGGCGGGTGTCCGCGTGGTTCGCCCGAGTCGGCATCGCTCTGGGCCTCTTCACGCTCATCCTGCTCCTCACCCAGCCGGAGCCGTGGCGGGCGACCCGGTGGGCGTGGTTCTGGCTGCTGTGGTCGCCGCTCGGCCTCGCGGCGTACCTGGTGCTGAGCGGGCCGACCGGCGTGCTTCCGGCGCCTCGCGACGAGCGCCGACGCCTGACCGGCGGCTGGGCGTTCCTGCTGGCCATAGTCGTGTCGTCGGCCTCATCCGCGCTCGTCAGAGCGCTGCCGTAGCGGATCGGCTCGCCGGACTCTCGACTCGACCGACGGAACTCTCGATTCGACCGACGGAACTCTCGACTCGACCGACGGAACTCTCGACTCAACGGAGAGCGCGGCCCCGGCGGAGCTCGGCCAGGCGCTCGCGCAGGTCGGGGTCGTTCATGACCAGCCAGACCAGGCCGCAGTCCTCGGGGCCGGACACGCCCGGCTCGCACAGCGAGCACGGCTCGCCGATCCGGATCGGGCACATCGGGACGGGCTTCCCCACGTCCTCGACGCTAGGCGGGCACCGGGTCCGGCAGTAGGGCCGATGGTCACCCGGACGCGGCGAGCAGCCGGTCGCACTCCTCGACGAGCCGCTGCCGCAGCGGCGCGCCGCGCTCGGCGAACTCGCGCTGCGCCTCGGCGTACTCCGCCTTGCCCGCGGCCGTCTCGACCCGGACCGGCTCGAAGCCGAGGTCCGCGAGGTCGTACGGCGCCGCGCGCATGTCGAGCTCCCGGATGTCGCGGGCCAGCTCGAAGCAGTCGGCGACCAGGTCCGAGGAGATCATCGGCGTCAGCCGGAACGCGTGCTTGTAGAGGTCCATGCCGGCGTGCAGGCAGGCGGGCTGCTCGAAGTCCGGCCGGTCGGACGAGGTGGGGGAGAGCGTGTTGAGCGGCGCGGCCGCGGGGGTGAAGAACCGGTACGCGTCGAAGTGCGAGCAGGCGATCCGGTGCGACTCCACGACCGCGTCGGTGCTGTCGGGCCCCAGCCGCAGCGGCCAGTCGGCGTGCCGGGTCTCGTCCTCCGACAGGCGGTAGACCATCGCCCACTCGTGCATGCCGAAGCAGCCGAAGTTCGCCGGCCGGGCGGCCGTCGCCGCCAGCAGCCGCCGCAGCGCGACGAGCAGCGGCCGCTGCGACGCGACGTACGACGCCTCCACGGTGGTCGCGCCGCCCGTGACCCCGTAGCCCTTGAGGTCGACGTACGCCGGAGCGTCGGCCAGCGCGACGCCGTGCCCGGGGTGCCAGCGCCGCAGCTGCGCGGGTCGCTGCGAGTAGTAGGTGAAGAGGAAGTCGTGCACCGGGTGCTTGACCCGCGCCCCACGGCGGGCCAGGTGCGGGGCGACGAAGGCGTCGACGCGGGCCGCGTGCGCCGCGGCGCGCGCCTCCCACTCCTCGCGATGCAAGACCAGCACGGGCAACAAGCCTAGATATCCAGCGCGCGGTGGTACGAACCGCTACTTTTCCGTCGTGCATCTTCCGTATGTCCGCCGTCACACTGGTGTCGTGCGCATCGCCCTGGCCAGCCTGCTCCTGCTCACCCCCGCCGTCGCGGCCGTCTCCACGGCCGACGCCGCGCCGCCGCCGGCGCACCGCGCCGCGGCGTACGACGTGACGATCAGGATCACCGAGCACGGCATCCCCCACATCACGTCCGACACGTTCGAGGGCATGGCGTACGGCGCCGGCTACATCACCACCGCCGAGGCGACGTGCAACCTGATGGAGACGCTGCTCACCGCGCGCGGTGAGCGGTCGCTGTACCTCGGGCCGGACGAGCGGTACCAGGACAACGTCGGCGGCTCCGCGACCAACCTCGAGTGGGACACGCTGGTCCGCGACCTGCACGACCGCCAGGTCGTCGAGAAGCTCCTCACCGACCCCGTCGCCGGGCCGACCGGCCGCGCCAAGGCGATGGTGGTCGCCGAGACCGCCGGCATCAACGACTGGCTGACCGACCACGAGGTCACCGACCCCGCGTGCGCGGGCGCCGACTGGACGCAGCCGACCGTCACCACCACCGACGTCTGGTACGCCTTCTACCTCGCGCAGCTGATCTCCTCGACCACGCGGCTGCTGCCGCAGGTCACCAGCGCGACCCCGCCGACCGCCGCGACCAGGGCGTACCCGAAGCCGACCGGTGCGGAGCTGCGCGAGGCCTTCGGCGCCGACGACCAGTTCGGGTCGAACGCCACCGCCGTCGGTGGCGCCGACACGTCGACCCGCCGCGGGATGATCCTCGGCAACCCGCACTTCCCGTGGCTCGGCCGCTACCGGTTCACCCAGATGCACCTGACCGTGCCCGGCAAGCTGAACGTCGCCGGCGGTGCGCTGACCGGCTTCCCGGCGATCAACATCGGCTTCAACAAGGACGTCGCGTGGAGCCACACGGTCTCGACCGGCTACCGCTTCACGCCGTACCAGTACACGACCGCCGGCACGCCGACCAGCTACCGCACCGCCGACGGCGGGACCGCGGAGCTCGAGCGGCGCGACGTCGAGGTCCCCGTGAAGACCGCCGACGGCGTCGAGACCGTCACCCGCACGCTCTGGCGCACGCCGCAGGGCTACGTGCTCAACGCCCCGAGCCTCTTCATGGGCTGGACCAAGGACAGCTTCTGGGCGTTCCGTGACGCGAACGCCGAGCACCTGCGGACGTTCGACACGTTCCTGTCCATGAACATGGCGAAGAACGTCCACGACCTGCTGCGCCGCCAGGACCGCGGCGGCGGCATGCCGTGGGTCAACACCATCGCCGCGGACCGCACCGGTGACGTCCTCTACGCCGACCACGCGGTCACCCCGAACGTGACCAACGAGCTGGCCAGCACGTGCATGACCGGCGCCGGCCGGCTGATCTTCGCCAACGCCGGCCTCCCCGGCCTCGACGGCACGCGCGCCGAGACCTCCTGCAAGTGGGGCACCGACAAGGACGCGCAGCGGCCGGGCATCCTCGGCCCGAAGCGGCTGCCCGAGGTGTTCCGCCGCGACTGGGTGATGAACGCCAACGACTCGTACTGGATGCCCAACGACAAGGTCCAGCTGACCGGCTTCCCGCGGATCATCGGCTGCGAGAACTGCGCCCGCACGATGCGCACCAAGGTCGTCATGTCCTACGTCCGCGACCAGCTGAAGAAGGGCAAGGAGACGCCGCGGACGCTGCGCTCCCACGAGTACGCCAACCGCGTGTACGCCGCCGAGGTCGCCCGCGTGGGCGGCCGGCTCGACCAGGTCTGCGACGCCACCGGCCTCGCGGACGCCTGCCGGGTGCTGCACGACTGGGACGGCCACTCGGACCCGACCTCCAACGCCGGGGCCGCGATCTTCCAGGAGTTCGTGGCCGTCGCGAGCTCGCGCGGCGTGAACCTGTGGGAGGTGCCCTTCAACGCCAGGCACCCACTGACCACGCCGCGGACGCTGTCGACCTCGCAGGACGTCGTGGACGCGATGGCGGCCGCGATCACGCGGATCACCGACCGCGGCCACGACCTGACCGAGACGTACGGCGAGCTGCACCGGTCCGGTGACCGGGGCTCGGCCGGCTGGCCGCTCGGCGGGGGCCTGGGCGACCTGTCCGGTGACGCGAACGCGGTCAGCAGCACGCTGGGCGACCCGATCCTCGATCCGGTCACGCGCGGCTCGTCGTACATCCAGGCGATCGCGTTCCGCGGCAAGCGGGACATCGAGGCGCGCACGATCCTCACCTACAGCCAGTACGAGGACCCGGCGTCGCCCTGGTCGGACGACCAGACGGAGCTGTTCTCGAAGGAGCGCTGGGTGCGCTTCCCGTGGACGGGCGCGCAGATCAGGGCCGACCTCGTCACGACGCTGCACCTCACCGGAGGCTGAGCCGCGGTCGGTCGATAGGCTCGCCGGGTGCGTATCGCGAGATTCACCACCGGCGAGGACCCGATGTACGGCGTGGTCACCGGCGAGCTCGACGAGTTCGGGCAGCCGGACCCCGAGAGTGCCGTCGTGGCGCTCGCCGGTGACCCCCTGTACGTGGGCGTGAAGCTGCTCGACCAGGAGTACCGGCTCGAGGACGTCCGGCTCCTCGCGCCCGTGCTGCCGCGCAGCAAGGTGGTCGCGATCGGCCGCAACTACGCGGCGCACGCGGCGGAGATGGGCAACGACCTGCCGGCCGAGCCGCTGATGTTCCTCAAGCCGAACACGAGCGTGGTCGGCCCCGGCGACCCGATCTTCTACCCGCCGCAGACGCAGGACCTGCACTACGAGGGCGAGCTCGCCGTCGTCATCGGCCGGATCTGCCGCGACGTGCCGCCCGAGCAGGCGACCGACGTCATCCACGGCTACACGATCGCCAACGACGTCACGGCCCGCGACCTGCAGAGGAGCGACGGGCAGTGGACGCGTGCCAAGGGCTTCGACTCGTTCTGCCCGCTCGGGCCGTGGATCGAGACCGACCTGGACCCGCACGACTTCGCCGAGGGCCGCAGCGTGCAGACCCACCTCAACGGCGACCTGAAGCAGGACGGCAACACCCGCGACCTGATCTTCGACATCCCGACGCTGGTCTCGCACATCACCAGCGTGATGACGCTGCTGCCCGGCGACGTCATCCTCACCGGCACCCCCGAGGGTGTCGGCCCCATGAACGTCGGCGACGAGGTCGAGATCTCGATCGCCGGCCTCGGCACCCTCACGAACACCGTCAAGGCAAGGTGACACCCCGTTGACCGTCCGCGTCCGCTTCTGCCCGTCCCCGACCGGTTCCCCCCACGTCGGATTCGCCCGCACGGCGCTCTACAACTGGGCGTTCGCGCGCCACCACGGCGGGACCTTCGTGTTCCGGATCGAGGACACCGACAAGGAGCGCTCCACCGAGGAGTCGTACGACGCGATGCTCGGCGCGATGCGCTGGCTCGGCCTCGACTGGGACGAGGGGCCGCTCGTCGGCGGACCGCACGGCCCGTACCGGCAGTCGGAGCGCGGCGACCTCTACCGCGACGTGCTGGAGAAGCTCGCCGCGTCGTCGTACACCTACGACTGCTTCTGCACCACCGACGAGGTCGCGGCCCGACGACTGGAGGCCGGGTCGAAGACGATGGGCTACGACGGCTTCTGCCGCGAGCTCTCCGCCGAGCAGCGGGCCGCGTTCGAGGCGGAGGGCCGCAAGCCCGTCGTCCGGTTCCGGATGCCCGAGGGCTCCATCACGTGGGACGACCTGGTGCGCGGCGACATCACGTTCGAGACCGAGCACGTGCCGGACTTCGCGCTCTGCCGCGCGAACGGCGACCCGCTCTACACGCTGGTCAACCCCGTCGACGACGCGCTCATGGAGATCACCCACGTGCTCCGTGGCGAGGACCTCCTCTCCAGCACGCCGCGGCAGATCCCGCTCCACCAGGCGCTCGTCGACCTCGGGATCTCCACCGTGGTGCCGAAGTTCGGCCACCTGCCGTTCGTCATGGGCGAGGGCAACAAGAAGCTCTCGAAGCGCGACCCGCAGGCACACCTGTTCGCCTACCGCGACGACGGCTTCCTGCCCGAGGGGCTGCTCAACTACCTCGCCCTGCTCGGCTGGGCGATCGCCGCGGACCGCGACGTGTTCTCGATGGACGAGATGGTCGAGGCCTTCGACATCGCGGACGTGAACCCCAACCCCGCGCGCTTCGACCTCAAGAAGGCCGAGGCGATCAACTCCGCGCACATGCGGCTGCTGTCGGTCGAGGACATGACCGACCGGGTGCTGCCGTTCCTCAAGCACGCCGGCGTCGTCTCCGACCCGGTCGACGACGCGGACGCGCAGCTGCTCGAGCAGGCGATGCCGCTGGTCGCCGAGCGGATCAACAAGCTCACCGAGGCCGTCGACATGCTCGGCTTCCTGTTCGTGGCCGACGCCGACTTCACGCTCGACCCGACCGACGCGGAGAAGCTGCTGAACGACGACGGCAAGGCCGTCGTACGGGCCTCGTACGACGCGCTGGCGGACCTCCCCGAGTGGTCGACCGCGGCCATCCAGGGGGCCCTGCAGGCGAAGCTGGTCGAGGAGCTGGGGCTCAAGCCGCGCAACGCCTTCGGCCCGGTCCGCGTCGCCGTCACCGGTCGTCGGGTGTCGCCGCCGCTGTTCGAGTCGATGGAGCTGCTGGGCCGCGAGCGCAGCCTCGCGCGGCTCCAGGGCGCCCTGGCCTGACCGTGGGCTTCTCGTACCCGCTCGTCCAGCGGGGCGGGCGACCGGGCGCGTGGCGGCCGATCGTCGGCGTGCTCGTGCTGATCGCGTGCTTCGTCGTGGTCGTGCCCGTGCTGGTGCAGATCCCGTTCGCGGTCGGACTCGCGCTGGCCGGCCGGGACGTCGGGGACGGGATGACCCGGCTGCTGGACCTCGACGACCCGACCCCGCTGGGGTTGGCGTACCTCAACGTGTCGTTGGCGTGCGCGATCCCGGTGGCGTGGGGGATCACGCGGGTGCTGCACGGGTTGCGTCCGGGCTGGCTCGCGTCGGTGCTGCCGAGGATCCGGTGGCGCTGGGTGCTGGTCTGCTTCGGGCTGTCGTTCGTCGCGCTCCTCGCCACGCTCGTGGTCTCGGCGCTGGTCCCGTCGACCGCCGAGAGCCCCGAGGTCAGTGGGCACCTGAACGACTTCACGACGACCACGCGCAACTTCCTGCTCGTGGTCGTCCTCCTGACACCCCTGCAGGCCGCGGGGGAGGAGTACGCGTTCCGCGGCTACCTCACCCAGGCCTTCGGCAACCTGTTCGGCACGTGGTTCGGCCGTCCGGTGGCGTCCGTGCTGTTCCCGGCGCTGCTGTTCGCGCTGGCGCACGGCGCGCAGAGCCCGCCGGTGTTCTTCGACCGTTTCGCCTTCGGCCTGGTGGCGGGCCTGCTCGTCGTGCTGACCGGTGGCCTCGAGGCGGGCATCGCGATGCACGTGCTCAACAACTGGCTGGCGTTCGGCCTGGCGCTCGCCTTCGGCGACATGGCCTCGACGCTGAACCCGGTCGGCGGCAGCTGGTGGACGATCCCCGTGACCCTCACCCAGTCGCTGGTCTATCTCGCCCTGGTGCTGTGGGTCGCGCGCCGGATGAGGCTCCGGACGACCACCCGAACGCCTGAGGAGCAGGGCGTTTTGGTCGCTCCGAGACGTCGCGTGTAAGGTTCCGTCTCGGCTCGGACGGCAGCGCCGGACTGGCCAAACACTGGTAACACAGTGGGATATGGTGTAATTGGCAGCACGACTGGTTCTGGTCCAGTTAGTCTAGGTTCGAGTCCTAGTATCCCAGCGAGATCGCCGCTTCGAGCGGCGATTTTGTGCGAGATGACAGCCACCGCTAGAGTTTCGCAGGTTGCTCGCGAGAGCAAGGCCCCCGTTGTGTAGCGGCCTAGCACGCCGCCCTCTCAAGGCGGTAGCGCCGGTTCGAATCCGGTCGGGGGTACAGATGAAAGGCCCCAGCCCTCCGGGCTGGGGCCTTTCGCGTGCCTCAGCCCTTCGTGCCCCGCCTGCCGGCGTCCGCGAAGTGCTGGTAGTCGGGGTCGGTCCACGTCCCGCCCCACTCCCAGCGTCCCGGGCTGCCCGCAGGGTGTCGCGGAGCCCGAGCGCGCCGAGATCGGCTCCGTGGTTGTTGGCCACGGTGACGACGTCGACGCCGGCATCGGCCAGGACGTCGAGTGCGCGGGCGGAGGTGCGGTACCAGAAGCGGTCCGCCGGCTTCTCCAGGTCCTTCGGGTCCCAGCTGTCCCGCTCGGTGATCGCGCTCTCCAGGTTGACCATGGTCAGGTCGGCGCCGGCCAGGGTCCGGGAGATCGGACCGAGACCGGCGGGGTCGTCCAGGAGCGCCGCCACCTGGATCTGGAAGTGGACGTCACCGGCGAACGCGAGCGTCACCCGGTGATGCTGACGATGGTCCGGGTCCGGGTCCGGCCGGTCGGGCGTGCCAGGCACGCCCGGGTGGGGCGGGGGCGCTGGTGCCGGGTCCGAGGGCGTCGCGGAGCAGGCGGCCAACGAGATGCCGAGGCACAGGCCGACCAGCCCCATGCGGCGGGTCGCGGACGTCGTCTGCGGTGTGGGCATGGGTCAGCCGATGAACTGGCTCGTCCCGACGTCGGGCGCCACGATGCCGGGCGGCAGCGATGCCTCGACCTCGCACGTGGTGGTGTCGAGGTGGCAGGCGACCAGATCGGTGCCGCTCCGGAGCGGACTGAGCACCACGACCGTCTCGTCGTCGAGCCACTGGACGAGCCACGCGACGCCGCTCCTGTCGGTGTAGCCGGGGGGCGGCTCGAACGCGAAGGGCTGACCGCGCACGTCCTCGGCGACCATGTCGCCCGGCCCCACGGGCGCGACGCCGTCCACGCCCGCGACGTCCTTCTGGAGGCCCATGTCCATCTGCAGCCCCATGCCGTCGGAGTAGTGGAACGCGTGCGAGGAGTCCGCCCGGCCGTCGCCCTTGAGCCGGACGGATCGCGTCGCGGCGTCCGTGTCCAGGTCGTCGAGGAGGTCGGCCTCGGTGACTCGTGACTGCTCACCTGTCCCGGGCTCGTAACGCACCTGGGTCTGGTCCTCGGGCATCTCCTCGGGATCCGGGTCCTCGAACCAGTAGACGGAGTTGTCGGACAACAGGGCCGGCACGGCCGTGTGACCCGGTGCCAGGCGGACGGCATCGCGCGCCACCTCGTGCCCGGATCCCGTGTCGTACACGACGACCTCGGGCCGGCCGGGGTCCGGGAACTCGAACCAGACCAGGCGGGAGCCGCTGTTCGATGACAGCATCCATCCCGGGTGGCTCGTGAGCGGCCACGTGTCGCCGTACCCGGGGCCGGTCTCGCCGAGCGCGCCCAGGCTGTCGACCCTCGTCCCGTCGGTGAACCAGATCCGGCCGTCGTCGGTGCGGAACCCGACACCGTCGTCGGTCACGTCGAGCTCCACGACGGGACCGTCGGCCACGACGGTGCGGTCGCCGTAGTGGATGGCGCTGCCGTCGGCATAGGTCAACGGCCGGGAGTCCGGCGCGGGAGCCGGCGCCGGTTCGGGCTGTCGAGCGTCGTCCCGCCCGATGTACAGGCCGGCCAACGACATCGCGGCCACGGCCGCCACGACCGCCACGCCCGTGATCGCCGCGGCCCGACGGTCACGGCGACGAGCCGTCGCGCGCAGTGCCTCGAAGGGCGGAGGCTCGACCTGGTCTCCGAGGCGACGGAGGACGTCCAGCTCAGACATGGCGCACCGCCCTTCCGCCGTCGGTGTCGTCCAGCAGGTGGGCGAGTCGTTCTCGCGCTCGAGACAGCCGGGATTTCACGGTTCCGACCGGGATGCCCAGTTGCGTGGCGATCTCGGCGACCGGCAGGTCGGCCAGGTAGTGCAGCACCACGGCCTCGCGCTGGTCGGCGTCCACGTCCTTCAGGGCGGTCACGATCGCGATGTGCTCGGGGCCGACCTCCACCGGCGCCTGCGGGCCGGGCACCCTGGCCTGGTAGCGGCGGACCACCGAGGCATGACGCCAGTCGTGGCGCACCTGGTTGAGGGCCACGGCGCGCACCCAGGCCTCGGGATTGCTGACCCGAGCGAGCTGGGAGCGTTTGCGCAACGCGGTCACGAAGGCGTCCTGGACGGCGTCCTCCGCCTCGGCCAGATCGCCACACATCGCGTAGATCTGGACGACGAGTCGCCGGTACGACGCGTCGTACAGGTCGTCGAGGTCGACTGCCGGTGCCATCGGCCACCTCCATCCGCCCGACGAGGATCGCCCTCAGTGTCGAGGGACGTCCGATGGGGCGATCCGCGAGCGGGCCGGCGGGTTCCCGCTGGACTCGCGTGGCCGCTCGCGAGGCGTCCTCATGGCTAGGCGCAGAGGCCGTTCTCGGCGGCCGCGTCCTTGCCGCCGTTCGGGTCCTTGCCGCTCACGGCGCCCTTGCCGAGCTTGCCGAGCGGTGCGTCGGCCTTGACCTTGTCCCACAGCTGCTGGGCCTCGGGCGTGAACTGCAGGCGGCCCCAGTTCGGGTCGCCGAGCGGGAAGTCGGACGTGGGAGCGGTCACGAACTTGATGTGGCCGAGGTCGGCGTGCCGCAGGGACGCGGCGAGCTGCACGAGCTTGCCGGCGCTGGCGATGTCCGGGCTGGTCTCGATCGAGTCGGCCAGGCTCGTGGCGAACCGGTACAGCCGGTCCGGACGGGTGAGGGTCCCGGCGTCCATCACCTTGTTGATCATCGACGCGATGAACGCCTGCTGGCGCTTCATCCGGCCCAGGTCGGAGTTCGCGGTGGAGTGGCGCTCGCGCACGTACTGCAGCGCCCGGTCGCCGTCCAGGGTCTGGGTGCCGGCGTCGAAGTGGATGTGCGCCACCGAGTCGTCCACCGGCCGCGGGATGCAGACCTCGACGCCGTTGATCGCGTCGACCATGTCCTTGAAGCCGCCGAAGTTCACGGTCACGTAGGAGTCGACGAACACGCCGGTCACGGCCTCCACCTGGCGTGCCGTGCAGGCGGCGCCACCGAGGGCGTAGGCCTGGTTCCAGGTCGCCCCGGACGCCGCCGGGAGCGCCTGGCCGCTCGTCGAGGTGCACGCCGGCCGGTCGACCAGCGTGTCGCGGGGGATCGAGATGCCGTACGCCGAGCGCCGCCCGTCCGCGATGTGCAGCAGGATCGTGGTGTCCGAGCCGCCCTCGCCGCTCTGGTTGTCGATGCCGCACCCCGCACAGCTGCGCGAGTCGGTGCCCATCAGCAGGATGTTGAGCTCCGACGTCGGCAGGGGTGCCTTCTCCCGCTCCTTGATGTGCTCGATGGGAGCTCCGGTGTCGATCTTCTGGTCGACGTGCTCGTACGCGAACACCACCGTGGCGCCGGTCACCAGCGCCACCACCAGCTCGGCGACGACGATGACGCGCAGCGCCGTCAGGCGGCGTCGGGGCCTGGTGCTCCGTCGATTTCTGGGCAACACGAGTCCTTTCCGGAACTCTCGAGATCCTTCCTCAGCCTACGGGCGCGCGGGACGGATCCGTTGGCACTAGGCTGACGGCCGTGTCCGATTCCCGCCAGAACGTGTCGGCGGGCTCGGTCAGGATGGAGCCATGACCAGCCTGGACCCGGAGTCGTGCTACCGAGCGGTGAAGTCGCGAGACCGCCGCTTCGACGGCGTGTTCTACACCGCTGTCCGGACGACCGGCATCTACTGCCGGCCGTCCTGCCCGGCGCGGACCCCGGCGTTCCAGAACGTCACGTTCCACCCGAGCGCGGCGTCGGCCCAGGCTGCCGGCTACCGCGCCTGCAAGCGCTGCCTGCCCGACGCCACACCCGGCAGCCCGGACTGGGACGTCGCGGCGACCGCCGCCGGGCGCGCGATGCGGCTGATCGCCGACGGCGTCGTCGACCGCGAGGGTGTCGACGGACTCGCGCGCCGGGTCGGCTACACCCCGCGCCACCTCACCCGGATCCTCACCGCCGAGCTCGGCGCCGGCCCGCTCGCGCTGGCCCGGGCCCGGCGCGCCCAGACCGCCCGGGTGCTGATCGAGACGACCGAGCTGACGTACGCCGACATCGCGTTCGCGTCCGGGTTCTCCAGCGTCCGGCAGTTCAACGACACGATCCGCGAGGTCTACGCGTCCTCGCCCACCGACCTCCGCGGCCGCCGGGGCGGACGGCCCACCACGGGCACCGTGACCATGCGGCTGGCCGTGCGGACGCCGTACCGGGGCAGCGCACTGCTCGACTTCCTCGCCGTCCGGGCGGTGCCGGGCGTCGAGGCGGCCGGCGACGGCTGGTACGCCCGCACGCTGTCCCTGCCGCACGGCACCGGCACGGTCCGCCTCCGGGTCCCGGACGCCGACGAGACCGGCCAGACCGCGTTCGCGACCGCGACGTTCACCCTGGACGACCTGCGCGACACCGCCGCCGCCACCGAGCGCGTGCGCCGGATGCTCGACGCCGACTGCGACCCCGTGGCGGTCGCCGACGCGTTCGCCGGCGACCCGCTCATCGGCCCGCTGGTGCGGGCGAACCCCGGACTCCGGGTGCCCGGTCACGTCGACGGCCACGAGATCGCGGTCCGCGCGGTGCTCGGCCAGCAGGTCAGCGTCGCCGGCGCCCGCACGGTCGCCGCCCGGCTCGTCGCCGAGCACGGGCGGCCGCTGTCGAACCCCACCGACGGGCTCACCCACCTGTTCCCCGACGCCGCGACGCTGGCGGCGCTTCGGCCCGAGGACCTCCCGATGCCGCGGTCCCGCGGCCGGGCGCTCATCGCGCTCTGCGAGGCCCTGGCGAGCGGCGACCTCGCGCTGGACCGCGGCCCCGACCGCGACGACGTACGCCGCCGGCTGCTGGCCATCCCGGGCATCGGCCCGTGGACGGCGGACTACGTCGCGCTGCGGGCCCTCGGGCACCCCGACGTCTTCCTGCCGACCGACCTCGGCATCCGCGACGCGCTCGCCGGCCTCGGCCACGAACCGTCCGCGGCCGCGCACCTCGCCGAGGGCTGGACGCCCTGGCGCTCCTACGCGCAGCTGCACCTCTGGCAGACCCTGACCTCGCAGACCTTCAGCAAGGAGAAGTGACATGTGGACCGTGATGGAGGAGTCACCGATCGGGCCGCTGCGGATCGTCGAGCACGACGGCGCGATCACGGCGATCGAGTTCTCGCCGTTCCGCGACTCGGACGGGCGGCCGCGCGGTGACCGCGACGACGCGCACCCGCTGCTCGTCGAGGCCGCGCGCCAGCTGACCGCCTACTTCGCCCGCGACCTCAAGGAGTTCGACCTCCCGCTCGCCCCCCAGGGCAGCGCGTTCCAGCAGCGCGTGTGGGCCGAGCTGCTGGGCGTGGGCTGGGGCGAGACCGCGTCGTACGGCGAGATCGCGCACCGGCTCGGCATGACCAACGCCGCCTCGCGCGCGGTCGGTCTCGCCAACGGGCGCAACCCGATCCCGATCGTGATCCCGTGCCACCGCGTCATCGGCGCGAACGGCACGCTCACGGGGTACGCCGGCGGGCTGGACCGCAAGCAGCTGCTGCTGGGGCTGGAGCAGGAAGCGCTGTTCTGACGGGTCAGCCCGCGACGGCCGCCGCGAACGCGTCGGCGTTGTCGGGGAACACGTCGAGGTAGAGGCCCGGCTCGATCAGCTCGACCTCGCTGACGACGAGGTCGCCGTCGTGGCGGAGGAGGTCGACGCGTCCGTACGGCAGGGA
>DASTXB010000057.1:0-46307 GCA_035765695.1 Nocardioides sp.
CACGTAGGCGCTGACCGCCCACTGGTAGTCGCCCGAGGACAGGTGCAGGTCGGACGCGATGCTGGGCAGCGCGACGTTCACGACGCTGACGTCGAGCACCACCATCACCTGGGCGGCGAGCATCAGGGCCAGCACGGTCCAGGGCTTGCGGGGCTCGTCGGCGTGGTGAGCCTGGTGGGCGTCGTGGCCGTCGGGGGCGTGGTGCGGGGAGTGGTGGTGGCCGGCCGGTGCCGACGGCGGGTGGTGGAGCTGGAGCTCCGGGGACTCGGTGGACATCATGCTCTCCTCGGGACGGTGGGTGCCGGCTCACGAGATGCCGGTGATGACCACGAGCGTCGTCGCCGGCACCCGGTGCTCGCGCCGGGAAGATCGCCGGGTTCGGTCGCCGGGATCGCCGGGATGGGGCGTCAGCCCGACGGACGCCGGGCCGCGAGGACGGCACCGGGGTCACGACGGGCTCGACCACCGAGCGGGCGGTCTCGACACCTCGACCGCCGACGGGCACCGGCGATGTCACCGGCGATATCACCGGCGCGAGGGGACCCGCCGCGTCCGTAGCGTCACCGGTCATCGACCCACCGCCCGAGACCGGAGGAGCACCCGCCATGACCGCCCATCAGGACGTCCCCACGAACCCCCTGACCGCGCCCTTCCACGGAGACGCCCTCGACGTGCTCGTCGTCGGCGCCGGCCAGGCCGGCCTCGCCGTCGCCCACCACCTGCGCCGGGCGGGCCTGCGCTTCCTGGTGGTCGACGCCGCCGACGCGATCGGTGCGTCCTGGCGGAACCGGTGGGACTCGCTGCGGCTGTTCACGCCGGCCCAGTACGACGGCCTCCCGGGCATGCCCTTCCCCGCCCCGGCGGACACCTACCCGACCCGGACCGAGGTCGCCGACTACCTGCAGGCCTACGCGGCCCGGTTCGAGCTGCCCGTGCTCCTGAGCACCGGCGTCGACCGGCTCGAGCGGGACGGCGAGCGGTTCGCCGTGCACACGACCCAGGGCCTGCTCCACGCGCGCCAGGTGGTGGTCGCCACGGGACCGTTCCAGACCCCGGCCGTACCGGCCCTGGCCGGCGGGCTCGCGGACGGCGTGCGGCAGCTGCACAGCGCGGCGTACCGCAACCCGGACCAGCTCGACCCCGGTCCGGTCCTCGTCGTCGGCGCCGGGAACTCCGGCCGGCAGATCGCCCTCGAGCTCGCCGCCACGCACGACGTGACGCTCGCTGTCGGCACCGAGCCGCTCCAGCTCCCGCAGCGCATCGCCGGCCGCGACCTGTTCTGGTGGCTCACCCGGCTCGGGATCCTCCGCAAGCCGGCCGACTCCCGCCTCGCGCGCCGGATGCGGTCGCGCGGCGACCTGGTCATCGGCAGCCCGCTCGCGGCGCTGCGCGAGGCCGGCGTCGACGTCCGTCCGCGACTGACCGGCGCGGACGGCGACCTCGTCACGTTCGACGACCGGAGCGAGGTGCGGCCCACCACGGTCGTCTGGGCGACCGGGTTCCGCCCCGACCACTCGTGGATCGACATCCCGGGCGTCGTGGACGCCACGGGCGTGCGCCACGAGCGCGGCATCACCGACGTCCCGGGGCTGACCTTCATCGGGCTGCCGTGGCAGCACACCCGCGGATCGGCGCTCCTCGGCTTCGTGCAGGACGACGCGGCGTGGCTGGCCGCGCGCATCGTCGCCGGCGCGACGACCGACCGCGTCTGATGCGCGGCGCCACGGAGCTTGAGCTCAACCTCACTTGAACTCCTACGCTGCTCCGCGTGCACCACGTGACGACACCCCCGCTGCTGACGGACCAGGACGTGACCGAGGCGATCGGCGCACGCCGGGCGGTGGCGTGGATGAGGGAGGCGGTGCTCGCCGCAGAGGACGGCCGCCTGCGCGCCCCCGCACGCACCGCCGCCGACCTCGGCGGGGGCCGCCTGGTCTTCACCACCGGCTCTCTCGACGGTGAGTGGTTCGGGTACCGGAGCTATGACACCTTCGACGTCGCCTCCGGCCGCAGTGATCAGGTCGTGGTCGTCCAGTCGCGTCGAACCGGACGCGTCCGCGGCATCGCGGTGGGCAACGCCCTCGGACAGATCCGCACCGGCGCCCTGGGCGGCGTCGCCGCCGATCTGCTGGCTCGCGCCGACGCCACGTCGCTGGGCGTGATCGGCGCCGGGCCCCAGGCGTGGCGCCAGGTGTGGGCGATCGCGGCGGTGCGCGACCTGACCGCGGTCAGTGTCCACTCCCGCACGGCGGGCCGGGCAGAGGACTTCGCGGACCGGGTACGCCGCGAGCTGCGCGTCGACGCCGCCGTCCACCGGTCCGCGGAGGCGGCCGTGCGGGGTCGCGACATCGTGGTGCTGGCGACCACCAGCCCCACGAGCGTGATCGACCCGGACTGGTTGGGACCGGGAGCACATGTGACGACGGTCGGCCCCAAGCAGCGCGGGGCCGCCGAGTTCGGGCTGGACCTGGCCGACCGGGCCGACGTCCTGGTCACCGACTCGCTCGCCCAGCTGCACGCCTACGAACCGGCGAGCATCGTGTCGACGTCCCACCACGCGGACCGGGTCAGGTCCCTGGGCGCGGTCGCAACCGGCGCGTCGCACGGCCGCCGCGGCGAGCGGGATCTGACGCTCTACCTCTCGGTCGGCCTGGCCGGCACCGAGGCGCACCTCCTCGACCGGCTGCTCGCGCACCGAGCCGGCCACACCGGGACGCTGCCGGCGACGTGACCGGCGTCGGCCGGGCGAGGCGAAGCCCGGCGATCTCGCCGGTGCGAGCCGGTGGCTGCGGGCGAGACGGTGGGTGCGCCCCCCGGACCCCCGACCAGCCAGGTGAGAACGATGACCGCCACCCTCCAGACCCGGACACCCGTCCCCCTCCTCGTCCCCCAGGCCGCACCGGCCCGCGAGCGGCGCCGGCGCGCGCTCGCGCTCGGGGTCCTCGTCTCCGCTCAGTTCGTCGTCATGCTCGACACCTCGATCGTCAACGTCGCGCTGCCCTCCATCCAGGCCGACCTCGCCCTCAGCCCCGCCGGCCTGGGCTGGATCGTCAACGCCTACGTCCTGACGTTCGGCGGCCTGCTGCTCCTGCTCGGCCGGGTCGCCGACCTGCTCGGACGCCGGCGCATGTTCATCATGGGGTCCGCGCTCTTCACCGTCGGCACCCTGCTGGCCGCGGGCGCGGCGAACGAGTGGATGCTCGTCGCCGGCCGCGTGGTGCAGGGCGCCGGTGCGGCCGCCCTCAGCCCGGCGGCGATGTCGCTGCTGATGCTGAACTTCCCCGGGGAGCAGCGGGCGCGCGCGATGAGCATGTGGGGCGCGGCCTCTGCGGTCGGCGGAGCCACCGGCGTCCTGGCGGGCGGGCTGCTGGCCGGCACGTTCGGGTGGTCCGCGGTGTTCCTCGTGACCGTCCCCGCCTCGGTCGCCGGCGTCGTCCTGGCGCGGCGGGTCCTCGACGACACCGCCCGCGGGACCCGGCGGCGCTTCGACGTCCCCGGCGCGGTGACGATCACCGCCGCCGTCGCGCTCCTCGTCCACGCCGCGATGAGCGCGGCCGACCACGGCCTGACCTCGCCGGGTGTGCTCGCGGGGCTCACCGCCTCGGCCGTCCTCGTCGGCACCTTCGTCGCGATCGAGCGCCGGGTGCCGGACCCGCTCGTCCCACTCGAGCTCTTCCGCTCCCGCGTCCTGTCGACCGGGGTCGGCCTCGCCGTGCTCGGGGGCGCTGCGCGGGCCTCGACGTTCGTGCTGATCGCGCTCTACCTGCAGCAGTCGCTCGCGATGTCCCCCGAGCACACCGGGCTGGCCATGGTGCCGACGTCCGTCATGGGCTTCGTCGTCAACCTCACCGTGCTCCCGCGGGTGCTGCGCGCGATCGGGCCGCGGCGCAGCCTCGTCGCCGGGCTCGTCGTCCTCGCGGCCGGGCACCTGTGGCTCGCATCCGCGCCCACCGGCGCCGGTTACCCGGTCGCCGTACTGCCCGGCCTGCTGCTGGTCGCCACCGGCGTCGCGCTCAGCTTCACCCCCACGACCATGGTCATCGCCGCGGCCGCTCCCGAGACCCACACGGGCCTGGCCTCCGGGCTGGCGAGCTCCGCGACGCAGGTGGGGTCGGCGCTCGGTACGGCGACCTTCACCGCCATCGCGTTCTCCGCCGGCGCGGGCTTCGTCGCGGCGTTCACCGCGGCCGCCGCCGTCGCCCTGTCGACGGCGCTCCTCGGCTGCGCGATCGTCCGGCGCTGAGCCGGCGAGCCGGCGAGCCAGCGGTCAGCCGGCCGCCTCGACCTGCTCCCGCAGCCAGGCGAGCAGGACCTCCTGGGTACGCAGCCCCAGGTCGACCTGAGCGGCGAAGGGCTCGCCCGGCTCCAGCTTGCTCTGCAGCTCGCGCAGGTGGTCCTGCTCGGCCTCGAGATAGGCGAGGTCGCGCTCGAAGACCCGTCGCCGGTCCTCGTCCGGCAGCAGCTGGCCGAGGAAGAGGCGCAGGGCGCTCTCGTTGCGCTGGGAGCGATCCGGGTCCGACTCGACCAGCCACCGCCGCAGCTCCGCGCGGCCGTCGTCGGTGATCGCGTACGTCTTGCTCCCACGCGCCCCGCGCTCGACGACCTCAACCATCCCAGCGTCCTCGAGGCGGGCCAGCTCCGGGTAGATCTGGCTGTGGCTCGCGTGCCACGCCGTCCGCAGGGAGTGGTCGAACTTCCGCGCCAGCTCGTAGCCCGTGGAGGGTTGGCGGGCGAGCAGGCCGAGGATCGAGTGCCGCAACGACATGGGGAGCACTGTACCGGCCCACCTATCTTCCTTGACATATCGACTTTGACAGGTCATTTTCGATACATGGATCTCTCCACCTCCTCGCCGCGGCGCTTCCTGGTGTGGGCGGCGGTCGTCTCCGGCCTCCTGCTCGCGATGCTCGACCAGACGATCGTCGGCACGGCGCTGCCGGCGATCGTCGCCGACCTCGGCAACCCGGCCTGGTACGTCTGGGCGTTCACCGCCTACCTCGTCCCTGCGACCGTGCTGCTCCCCGTGGCCGCCCGGGTCTCGGACCGGCTCGGCCGCCAGCGGGTGCTGCTCGCGGGCATGGCCCTGTTCGTCGCCGGGTCGTCGGTCTGCGCCGTCGCGGCGTCGATGCCCGTGCTCACCGGCGGCCGGGCCGTCCAGGGCATGGGCGCCGCGGCCCTCGAGGCCCTCAGCTTCCTGGTCGTCAACGAGCTCTCCGCCGGCGCACGGCGTGGCGCCGGGCAGGCGGCGATCTCGATGGTGATGGCGATCAGCTTCCTGGCCGGGCCGTTGGTCGGCGGGCTGATCACCGACCACGTCGGCTGGCGCTGGGCGTTCCTCGTCAACGTCCCGGTCGGCATCGGCGCGATGGTCCTGCTCGCGTTGTCGCTGCCGCCGTCGTTCGGCCGGCACGAGTCGCGGGAGACGCCGCTGGACGTGCTGGGCATCCTCGTGCTGACCACCTCGGTGGGCGTGCTCCTCCTGGGCATCAACCGGCACCAGCAGCTCGACAGCTGGACCGCCCCGACCGCCGGACCCGCCGTCGTCCTGGGCCTGCTCGGCCTCGTGGCCTTCGTGCGGGTCGAGCGGTACGCCGTCGCTCCGGTCATCCCGCTGCGCCTGCTCACCGACCGCTCGACCGGCCGGGTGCTGCTGGCGGGCGCGTTCGCGACCACGGGCCTGTACGCCTGCATCCTCCTGGTGCCGCGCTGGTACCAGCTCGAGCTCGGCGCCAGCGCGACGTCGTCCGGCGTGCGCGTCTACCCGCTGCTGCTCGCCGTGCTGCTCGCGGTGAACGTCGGCGCGGTCGCCGTCACCCGGCGCGGCGCGGTCCGCGGGCCGCTCCTGGTCGCCGGGGCCGTCACCCTGGCCGGCGCCGCGGCGTTCGCCTGCCTCGACGCGTCCTCGCCGGCCTGGCTCCCACTGGTCGCGATGGCCGTCCTCGGGCTCGGCATGGGACCCGCACTGTCGGGCCTGCAGATCGCCCTCACGAGGACGACGACACCGGCTGACCTGGGAGCCGCGATGGGCACCCTGCTGATGGGCCGCCAGGTCATCGGCGTGGTCGCCCTCGCCGTCGCGGACGCGCTCTACAGCTCGCGGATCCCGGAGGGGTCGGCCGTGGCGACCGGCCACGGCGTCGCCTGGGTCGCCGGGGCCGGCGCCGTGGTGGCGGCGCTGGCCCTGCTCGGCCTGCCGCGCCGCCTGCCGGACCCGCCGGCGGGGCCGATGCAGGCGCCCGCCGACGCGCCCGGCGTACGCGCCGCGTGAGGTCCTGATCGGGTCGCCGTCGGTCGGCGCCGGGATCGTCGGGCTCAGCGTCGCGTGGTTCCTGCAGGAGCACGGCGCCCTCACCGCGCCGCTGCCCGAGCCCGACGTGCTGCCGCGGCGGGACCGGGAGAGCTGACGAGCCGCAGCATGCAGAAGGCCCCGCACAGCTCGCTGTGCGGGGCCTTCCATCCCGGTGGCAGGTGAAGGATTCGAACCTTCGAAGGCAAAGCCGACGGATTTACAGTCCGCTCCCATTGGCCGCTCGGGCAACCTGCCGGGGAGTCGCGCCGCGGCCGTTTGGCCCGGCGACAACAAGGCGAAAGAATAGCGCAGCCCGCGTGGCAGACGAAAACCAGACCTGAGGAGAAGAAGATGGCCGACTCGTCGTTCGACATCGTGAGCAAGCTCGACCGCCAGGAGGTCGACAACGCGCTCGGACAGGCGGCCCGGGAGATCGCCACCCGCTTCGACTTCAAGGGCACCGGAGCCACGATCGAGTGGTCGGGCGAGCACGCCATCGAGATCTCGGCGTCCGCGGACGATCGGGCGAACGCCGTGCTGGACGTGTTCAAGGACAAGCTCGTCAAGCGCCAGCAGAGCCTGAAGATCCTCGACGCCTCCGAGCCCCGCCAGTCCGGCCAGCAGAGCAAGATCTCGATCGCGCTGAAGGAGGGCATCTCCTCCGAGGACGCCAAGAAGATCACGAAGCTGATCCGCGACGAGGGCCCCAAGGGCGTCAAGGCGCAGATCCAGGGCGACGAGCTGCGGGTCTCGTCCAAGAAGCGCGACGACCTCCAGGCCGTCCAGGCCCTGGTCCGGGCGCAGGACTACGACTTCGCGGTGCAGTTCACCAACTACCGCTGAGCCGACCACGTGACGCTGGGCGGTGACCGTCACGGTCACCGCCCGGCGTCGGTTGCGGGGTCTCGGCAGGCTCGACCACCGGCGGCTCAGCCGGCCGCCATCGCGGCCACCGTGGACGCGCCGGACGCCGGCGTCACCGCCACCCGGACGCCCTCGGCCAGCCCGAGCTGACGGGCGTGCGTGCGGGTGAGGACGACGTTCACCTCCTCGCCGTCGTCGGTGAGGACCGTGGCGCGCACCTCGAAGCCGATCCGCAGCAGCCGCGAGACGGTCCCCTCGGACGCGCCCGCCAGCTCGGGACTGCGCGACACGTGCACGTCGTGCGGCCGGACCGTCATCCCGTTGAGGACCGTGGTCTCACCGAGGAAGCCCATGACGAAGTCGTTGGCCGGCTCGTCGTAGAGCTGGTCCGGCGTGCCGACCTGCTCGACGCGACCCTCGTTGATGACCACGATCTCGTCGGCGACCTCCATCGCCTCCTCCTGGTCGTGCGTCACGAAGACCGTCGTCACGTGCACCTCGTCGTGCAGCCGGCGCAGCCAGTCGCGCAGCTCCTTGCGGACCTTCGCGTCGAGGGCGCCGAACGGCTCGTCGAGCAGCAGCACGTTGGGCTCCACCGCGAGCGCCCGGGCGAGGGCCATCCGCTGCCGCTGCCCGCCTGACAGCTGCGAGGGCAGCCGGTGCGAGAACTGCGACAGGTGCACCAGCCGCAGCAGCTCGTCCACCTTGGCGGCGATCTCGTCCTTGGGGCGCTTGCGGATCTCCAGGCCGAACGCGACGTTCTTCGCCACGGTCATGTGCTTGAACACCGCGTAGTGCTGGAACACGAACCCGACGTTCCGCTTCTGCGGCGGCAGGTGCGTGGCCTCGGCCCCCTCGATGGTGACCGTGCCACTGTCCGCGGAGTCGAGCCCCGCGATGATCCGCAGCAGCGTGGACTTGCCCCCACCCGACGGGCCGAGCAGCGCCGTCAGCTGCCCGGTGGGCAGCGACACGTTGACGTCGTCGAGGGCGACGAAGTCCCCGAACCGCTTGCTGACTCCTGCGACCTCGATGCTCACTGTTCCTTGCCTTCCTTGGGGCCATCCTTGGGGCGGAGCAGCGCGACGACGACCAGGCACAGCACGGCCGCGAAGACCAGCATGAACGACACGGAGTACGCCGTCTGCTGCTCGAAGTTCTGGTACTTCTGCTGGACGAGGACGGTGGCGACCTGGGTCTCGCCGCCGACGTTGCCGGCGACCACTTTGATCGCGCCGAACTCACCGAGGGCGCGGGCGAGGCTCAGCACCACGCCGTAGACGACCGCCCACTTGATGCCGGGCAGGGTGATCCGCCAGAAGGTCTGCCACGCGTTGGCCCCGAGGCTGCGCGCGGCCTGCTCCTGGTCGTCGCCGAGCTCCTCGAGCACCGGCACGATCTCGCGGATCACCAGCGGCAGGATCACGAAGCAGGTGGCCAGGACCATGCCCGGTCGCGCGAACACGACCTGGAGCCCGTGGTCCTCCAGCCACGGCCCGAACCAGCCGAACCGACCGTTGTAGACGAGGACCAGCGCGAGTCCGACCACGACCGGCGACACCGACAGCGGGAGGTCGATGAGCACGGACAGTGCCCGCTTGCCGATGAAGGAGTACCGGACCAGCAGCAGCGACATGCCCACACCGAAGATGGTGTTGACCATGACCGCGAGCACCGCGACCTGGGCGGTGAGCTTCAGCGCGTGCACGACGTCCGGGTCGGCCAGCGCCTCCTGGATGCCCGTGAGGCCGTCGGCGAAGGTGTGCTTGACGACGTACGCCGTCGGCCACGCCACCAGCATCACCAGGTAGCCCACGACGAGCAGCCGCAGCACCCACTTCACGACCGGCGACCCGGTCCCCACGGCGGCGCTAGCCACGGCGCGCCACCCGCCTCTGGATCACGTCGAGCGCGACGATCGCCAGCAGCGCGACCATCAGCATGATCGTCGCCACCGCTGCGGCGGCCTCGGTGTTGCCGCCCTCGAGGAACGAGAAGAGGCGGACCGAGACGACCTCGGTCCTGCGCGGCAGGTTGCCGGAGATCAGGACCAGCGCGCCGTACTCGCTGATGCCGCGGGCGAACGACAGCGCCGCGCCCGCGAAGATCGCCGGCACCAGCGCCGGCAGCACGACCCGCCGGAACGTCGTGAACCGGCTCGCTCCCAGGGACGCGGCCGCGTCCTCGACGTCGGTGTCGAGCTCTTCGAGCACCGGCTGCACCGTGCGCACCACGAACGGCAGCGTCACGAACGCCATCGCGAGCAGCACCGACCAGCGCGTGCTGTTGACCTCCACCCCGATCGGGCTCTGCGGCCCGTAGAGCGACAGCAGCACCAGGCCGGCGACGATCGTCGGCATCGCGAACGGGATGTCGATCACCAGGTCGATGACGGCCTTCCCGGGGAAGCGGTCCCGGACCAGCACCCAGGCGACGATGGTGCCCATCACCATGTTGAGCAGGGTGATCAGCAGCGCGGAGACCACGGTCAGCTGCAGGGCGGCGCGGGTGTTGGCGTTGGTCAGGATCGACTCGTACGTCGACCAGCCACCCCCGCTCGCCTTGACCACGATCGCGGACAACGGGATCAGGACCAGCAGGCTGAACCAGGTCATGGCCACGCCCAGCCCGAGGCCGGACGCAGGTGTCAGAGCAGCACCAGATCTCTGGCGGGCCGAGGCCGACCGGCGCCTGCGCGCCGATCGGCTCTCGACCGCAACGGTTGCGGTGGCCATCGGCTACTGACCCGCGTCCGCCTGGATCGTGGTCAGGATGCCGTCGTTCTCGTCGAAGAACTTCGTGTTCGCCTCGTCCCACCCGCCGAAGTCGTCGTCGATCGTGAGCAGCGTCTCCGGCTCGGGGAAGGCGTTGCCCGGGTCGTTGGCGCCGTCGACGATCACGTCCCCGACGTCGACGAGCGGCCGGTAGCCGGTCTCGGCGTACAGCTTCTGGCCGTCTGCGGACCGCTGGAAGTCCAGGAAGTCCTTCGCGGCGTCCGACGCCTCCGTGGTCAGCGCGCAGGGGTTGTCGATGCGCAGCGTCGTGTCCGGCACGATGTAGTCGAAGTCCTGGCCGCTCTGGCGGGCGAGGATGGCCTCGTTCTCGTAGGAGAGCAGGACGTCGCCGGTGCCGCCGGTGAACGCCGTGGTGGCGTCGCGGCCGCTGTCGGGCAGCGCGACGACGTTGCCGAAGAACTTCTTCATGTAGGCCTGCGCCGCGGTGTCGTCACCGCCGCCGGCAAGGACCGAGCCGTACGCCGCGAGCAGGTTCCACTTCGCCGAGCCGGAGGAGGCGGGGTTCGGCGTCACGATGCCGACGCCCGGCTCGACCAGGTCGCTCCAGTCCTCGATGCCCTTCGGGTTGCCCTGCTGCACCACGAAGACGACCACGGACTGCGTGCAGATGCCCTGCGTGTCGTTGTCCTTCCAGTCCTTCGCGACGAGCCCGGCGTCCACCAGGCGGGTGACGTCGGGCTCGAGCGAGAGGTGGACCTCGTCCGCGTCGAGACCGGCGGCGACCGCGCGGCTCTGGTCACCCGAGGCGCCGTACGCGCCCTTGATCGTGACGTCCTTGCCGGCGGCGGTGTCGTCGAAGGCCTTGATCACGTTCTCGTTCGCCTGCTCGAGCACCGAGTAGCCCACCACGTCGACCGTGTCCCCGTTGGCCGCGGACGAGTCGCCGGAGCATCCCGTCAGGGCCAGCAGCCCGGCAGCCGCGAGGGCCGCCGCAACCTTGATCGTCCTGTTCATCGTCTCTCTCCCTGCTCGACGCACCCGCCATTCCGGAAGGCACCTTTTCCTGTAATGCCGAGCAGACTAGTCGACTTAGTCCAGTTGATACGACAGATGGACACAAATGCGGGCCGTGTCTCGTCTCACACATCCAGAGAGAGAGACGCCTTCGGCGCTCCGGAGCGCCGGACTATCGTGGAAGACCGCGCCCGGAGGGCCGGCCCGGCAAACTGGAACGTGTTCCAGTTCTGTCCGTGCCGCGCGTACCATTCCGGTGGCGCAGTACACGGACGAGGGAGTGGACGCGTGTCCAAGCAGGTCAAGCAGCTCGACCGGGTTGTCATCCGGTTCGCGGGCGACTCCGGCGACGGCATGCAGCTGACGGGTGACCGGTTCACGCAGGAGTCGGCGGTGTTCGGCAACGACCTGGTCACCCTGCCGAACTTCCCCGCCGAGATCCGCGCGCCCCAGGGCACGCTGCCCGGTGTCTCGTCGTTCCAGGTCCACTTCGCCGACCACGACATCCTGACCGCGGGTGACGCCCCCGACGTGCTGGTGGCGATGAATCCGGCTGCGCTGAAGGCGAACCTGCCGGACCTGCCGCGGGGGGCGACGATCATCGTCGACACCCACGACTTCACGGCCCGCAACCTGACGAAGGCCGGGTACGACGCCAATCCGCTGGACTCCCTGGGTGACGCGAACGACGCGTTGGGCGAGTTCAACGTCCAGCCGGTGGACCTGACCGGGATGACGGTCGAGGCGGTCAAGGAGTTCGGCCTGTCCCGCAAGGACGCCGCGCGGGCCAAGAACATGTTCGCTCTCGGCCTGCTGTCGTGGATGTACGGCCGGCCGACCGAGCCCACCATCGCGTTCCTGGAGAAGCGGTTCGCGAAGGTCGCCGACATCCGCGACGCCAACATCGCGGCGTTCAAGGCCGGTTGGAACTTCGGGGAGACCACCGAGACGTTCGTGGTCCAGTACGAGATCAAGCCCGCGCCGATGGCGCCGGGCACCTACCGCAACATCACCGGCAACCTCGCGCTGGCCTACGGCCTGGTCGCCGGCGGTGTGCGGTCCGGGCTGCCGGTGTTCCTGGGCTCCTACCCGATCACCCCGGCCTCCGACATCCTCCACGAGCTGTCCAAGCACAAGGCGTTCGGCGTGACGACGCTCCAGGCCGAGGACGAGATCGCCGGCATCGGCTCCGCGATCGGCGCGTCCTTCGGCGGCGCGCTGGGGGTGACCACCACCTCCGGCCCCGGCATCGCGCTGAAGTCCGAGGCCATTGGCCTGGCGGTGATGACCGAGCTGCCGCTGATCGTGGTCGACGTCCAGCGCGGCGGACCCTCGACCGGCCTGCCGACCAAGACCGAGCAGGCCGACCTGCTCCAGGCGATGTTCGGCCGCAACGGCGAGGCCCCGGTCCCGATCGTCGCGCCCCAGTCACCCGGCGACTGCTTCGACGCCGCCCTGGAGGCCGCGCGGATCGCGGTCACGTACCGCACCCCGGTGATGCTGCTGTCCGACGGCTACCTGGCCAACGGGTCCGAGCCCTGGCGGATCCCCGAGATCGACGACCTGCCTGTCATCGACCCGAAGTTCGCCCAGCCGCTCGCCGAGGGTGAGACGTTCGAGCCGTACGTGCGCGACCCCGAGACCCTCGCCCGTCCGTGGGCACCGCCGGGTGTGGCCGGCCTGGAGCACCGCATCGGCGGCCTGGAGAAGGCCGACGTCACCGGCAACATCTCCTACGACCCCGCCAACCACGACTTCATGGTCCGCACCCGCCAGGCCAAGGTCGACCGGATCGCGGAGTCGCTGCCGCCGCTGCAGGTCGACGACCCGTCGGGCAAGGCCAAGGTCGTGGTGCTCGGATGGGGCTCGACGTACGGGCCGATCGGCGCCGGCGTGCGCCGGGTCCGCAAGGCCGGCTACCACGTCGCCCAGGTCCACCTGCGCCACCTCAACCCGTTCCCGAAGGACCTCGGCGAGATCCTTGGGCGGTACGACAAGGTGCTGGTCCCCGAGATGAACCTCGGTCAGCTCTCCCTGCTGATCCGCGCGAAGTACCTCGTCGACGCCGTCGGCTACAACCAGGTCCGCGGACTGCCCCTCAAGGCCGCCGAGCTCGCCGACGCCATCGGCGGTCTGGTCGCCGAGGCCGAGGGCATCTCCGCCGACCAGGTCCGGGTCGACCTGACCACCACCCCGATCGCCGAGGAGGCGAACCAGTGAGCGCCACCTCCGGTACCGACCTCGGTCTGCCAAGCCTGCGCTCCGGTGTCGAGCTCGTCCCGACGCTGGGCGAGGGCGACCAGCCGCAGACCGGCAAGGACTTCACCAGCGACCAGGAGGTCCGCTGGTGCCCCGGCTGCGGTGACTACGCCGTGCTCAAGGCGGTGCAGGGCTTCCTGCCCGACCTGGGGCTGCGCCGGGAGAACATCGTGTTCGTGTCCGGCATCGGCTGCTCGTCGCGGTTCCCGTACTACCTCGACACGTACGGCATGCACTCGATCCACGGCCGCGCCCCGTCGATCGCGACCGGCCTGGCCACCGCCCGCGAGGACCTGTCGGTCTGGGTGGTCACTGGTGACGGCGACGCGCTCTCGATCGGCGGCAACCACCTGATCCATGCGCTGCGCCGCAACGTCAACATGACGATCCTGCTGTTCAACAACCGGATCTACGGACTCACCAAGGGTCAGTACTCCCCCACCTCCGAGGAGGGCAAGGTCACCAAGTCCACCCCCATGGGCTCCGTCGACCACCCCTTCAACCCGGTCTCCCTCGCGCTGGGCGCCGAAGGATCGTTCGTGGCCCGCACCATCGACTCCGACCGCAAGCACCTCACCTCGGTGCTGTCCGCCGCCGCCGCGCACCGTGGCACGTCGTTCGTCGAGATCTACCAGAACTGCCCCATCTTCAACGACGGCGCCTTCGACGCGATCAAGAACAACGACACCAAGGCCGACTCGATCATCCCCCTCGTCCACGGCGAGCCGATCCGCTTCGGCACCCCCGACGAGTCCGGACGCGGGTCCAAGGCCGTGGTCCGCGACCGCGAGACCGGCGGGGTCAAGGTCGTGCTCGCCGCCGACGTCGAGGAGTCCTCGATCCTCGTGCACGACGCGCACAACGCCGACCCGACCACCGCGTTCGCGATCTCACGGCTCACCGCGGCCGACTACCTGCACCAGGCCCCCATCGGGATCTTCCGGCAGGTCGAGCGACCGACGTACGACGACCAGGCCCGCGCCCAGGTCAGCACCGCACGCGACGCCGCCCCCGGCGAGCGCTCCGACCGTCTTGCGGCGCTCATCGGGGGCGGCGACACCTGGACCGTGGTCTGACCGCCGGTCAGTACCGGGTGGTGTAGGTCTTCCAGACCGACGTCCAGGACTTGGCGTAGCCGCCGTACGACTTCACGTAGCCGCGCCAGTACCAGTTGCCCTTCTTCGGCGCGTAGACGCGCACGCTCCACTTCTCCTTGGGGCCGTGCGTCGACACCTTCTTGAAGTTGTGCCACGTGCAGCGCTTCTGGGCGCAATCCCGCTTCTGGACGTAGACAGGCCCGTGGCCGGGGCTCACCCGGCCCTTGAAGAAGAGCTTCCCGTGCTTCTTCACGATCGAGTCGTGCAGGTTGCGCATCGGCTTGTCGCCGGCCGTCTGCGCGTCGGCCGCCGACCCCACCAGCCCCGCGAACAGCAGGGCCAGGGCGGCGAGCATGATGGTCAAGGTGCGGCGCATCGGCCGGACTCCCTCCGAGAGAACGCGGGAGCCACCGGACGACCCCCGTCGGTTCGGACCCTGCCCCGCGCGTCCCGCGGTGAAACTCGCTCCTAGACTGTGCGGGTGCCAGACGCGCGACGCGGGTTCCTGCTCGGCGCTGCGGCGTACCTCATGTGGGGAGCCTTCCCCCTGTACTGGCCGCTGCTCGAGCCGGCCGGAGCGTTCGAGATCCTCGCCCACCGGGTGCTCTGGTCCTGCCTCACGATGGGTGCGTTGCTGCTCGTGCTGCGCCGCGGCCGTCACCTCCGGGACATCTGGCGCGACCGCCGGGTGCGGTTGGTGCTCACCCTGGCCGCCGTGGTGATCACGGTGAACTGGACGACGTACATCTGGGGTGTGAACAACGGGCGCGTCGTGGAGACGTCGCTCGGCTACTTCATCAACCCGCTCGTGACCGTGCTGATGGGCGTGCTGATCCTGCACGAGCAGCTCCGGCCGCTGCAGTGGGGCGCGCTCGCCATCGCCACCGGCGCGGTCGTCGTACTGGCTCTGGACTACGGCCACGTGCCGTGGGTCGCGCTGGCGCTGGCGTTCTCGTTCGGCAGCTACGGGCTGTGCAAGAAGACCGCGAACGTCGGCGCCACCGAGAGCCTGGCGTACGAGACCGCGGTCATCGCGCCGTTCGCGGCGGCGTACCTCTTCTGGCTCGGGGCCACCGGAGAGGCCAACTTCGCCAGCCACGGCGGCGGCCATGCCCTGCTGTTCGTGTCGACCGGGATCGTCACCGCCGTACCCCTGATCTGCTTCGGCGCCGCCGCGACCCGGGTGACGATGGTGACGCTGGGACTGCTGCAGTACCTCGCACCGATCCTGCAGTTCGCGCTGGGTGTCTTCTACTTCCACGAGGACATGCCGGCCGGCCGCTGGGTCGGGTTCGTGCTGGTCTGGATCGCGCTGGCGATCTTCACCGCCGAGGCGATCAACCACCGGCGCCGTCAGCTGCGGTTGACCGTGGAGGCGACGACCGCCGCCTGATCCGTCAGGTCGCGAGTACCGACGGGCCGCGGGAGGCAGCCGCCAGCGCGAGCTCGGTCGCGCTCCCGGGCAGCGTCCACACCCGGACCCGGCAGCCCTCGGCCTCGGCGGCGCAGCACGCCGAGGTGATCGCGGTCGCCACCTCCTCCGGGACGGCGGTCATCCGCGTGAGGTCGAGGACGAGGCCGCGCGCGGGGTCGGCGGCGTCCCGCAGCGCTCCGGAGATGCCTCCGGCATCCGTGGCCCAGCAGGGTCCGTCGAGGACCAGCCGCCGCTCCCGCGCGTTGAACGACACCGACACCATGGGACCCCCTGAGAACTCGCGACGACGGGGGGCCCGTACCCCCTGGGGGTGTGGCGCATGCCACTCGACGTCGAGTCGGGAGTTCCGTCGATCGAGTCGGGACTTCCGACGCTCGAGTCGAGACTTCTGGACGGGCCGCTGGCGAGAACTACCGACTCGACCGACGGAACTCCCGATTGAACCGACGGAAGTCTCGACTCAACGGTCAGGTCGAGCGGATGGCCACGATGTCGGCGAAGGCCTCGAGGGCGTCGCGGACCGGGCCCTCAGGCACGGCGGCCAGCTGGGCCTTGGCCTCCTCCGCACGGGCGACGACGTAGGCGCGGGCCTCGTCGAGCGCCGGGTGCTTGCGCAGCAGGTCGAGGGCCTCGGCGTGCCGGTCGTCGTCGGCGAGGTCGCCGTCGAGGAGCTCGATCAGCCGCGCGTCGGCCGGGTCGTTGGCGGCGCGGGCCATCAGCACCGGGAGCGTCGGGACGCCCTCGCGCAGGTCGGTGCCGGGGGTCTTGCCGGACTCACCGGAGTCCGAGGCGATGTCGAGGATGTCGTCGGAGAGCTGGAACGCCGAGCCGACGATCTCGCCGTACGCCGTGAGCGCCTCCTCGACCTCCCGGCTCGCTCCGCCGAAGCGGGCGCCGTACCGGGCCGAGGTGGCGATCAGCGAGCCGGTCTTGCCGGCGACGACGTCGAGGTAGTGCGCGAGCGGGTCCTCGCCGTCCTGCGGTGCGACGGTCTCCAGGATCTGGCCCTCGACGAGTCGGGTGAACGTCTGCGCCTGGATGCGGACCGCGTCCGCGCCCAGCTCGGCGGTGAGCTCGGAGGACCGCGAGAACAGGAAGTCGCCGGTCAGGATCGCGACGTGGTTGCCCCAGCGGGAGTGCGCGGTGTCGGCACCGCGGCGCAGCTCGGCCTCGTCCATCACGTCGTCGTGGTAGAGCGAGGCGAGGTGGGTCAGCTCGACCACGCACGCGGCGGTGATCACCTCGTCGGCGCCGGGCCGGTCACCGGTCTCGGCCGCCAGCAGCACCAGCAGCGGGCGGAACCGCTTGCCGCCGGCCTCCATCAGGTGGCTGGCCGTCTCGCTCACGAAGCCAGCCCGACTCCGGACGTGGCCGGCCAGGGCCTCCTCGACCAGCGCCATCCGTTCGCGCAGGCGGGAGGCCAGCGCCTCGTCCGTGACGGGGAGGGCCAGAGCGGGTGTACTCGTGGTCACCTGACGAATTGTCCCGCATTCGCCGCGAGATCGAGCACCGGGCCGGGCACGATGCCCAGGACGAGCGTCGCGGCCACGCCGACGAGGATGGTGCCGGACGTCAGCAGCGAGGGCTTCGTGACCACCGCGACCTCGCCGTCGGCGACGTCATCGTCGACGAAGAACATCAGCACGATCACCCGGACGTAGAAGAACACCGCGACGATGCTGCACAGGATCGCGGCGATCACGACCGGCCACGCCCCCGCCGACAGCGCGACGGTGAAGACCGCCCACTTGCCGACGAAGCCGGCCGTCAGCGGGATGCCCGCCATCGAGAGCAGGAAGAACGCGAACAGCCCGCCGATCAGCGGCGAGCGACGGCCGAGGCCCTGCCAGCGGGCGAACGTCGTCGCCTCACCACCGGAGTCACGCACCAAGGTGACCACCGCGAACGCGCCGATGATCGCGAAGCCGTACGTCGCGAGGTAGAACAGCACCGCCTGCAGCGAGGTGACCTGGCCGTCGGACAGCTCCGACGCCTGCTGGACGCCGAGGACGCCGGTGAGCAGGAAGCCCGTGTGCGCGACCGAGGAGTACGCCAGCATCCGCTTCATGTCGGTCTGCACGACCGCGAGCACCGCGCCGACGACCATCGTCAGGATCGCGATCACCCAGAGCATCGGCTGCCACGACCAGCGGTCGGAGCCGAATGCGACGTAGTAGAGCCGCAGCATCGCGCCGAACGCCGCGATCTTGGTGCCTGCGGCCATGAACGCCGTGACCGGGGTCGGGGCGCCCTGGTAGACGTCGGGCGTCCACGAGTGGAACGGCGCGGCGCCGATCTTGAACAGCAGGCCGACCGACACCATGCCCAGGCCGATCAGCAGCAGGACGCTGTTCTCGGTGTCGTTGCGGACCGCCTCGTTGATCTCGGCGAACCCCATCGAGCCGGCGAAGCCGTAGACCAGCGCGACGCCGTACACGAAGAACGCCGAGGAGAACGCGCCGAGCAGGAAGTACTTGAGCGCCGCCTCCTGGCTCAGCAGCCGGCGCCGGCGCGCGAGCCCGCAGAGCAGGTAGAGCGGGAGCGACAGGACCTCGAGGGCGACGAAGAGGGTCAGCAGGTCGTTCGCGGCCGGGAAGAGCAGCATGCCGCCGACCGAGAACATCAGCAGCGGGTAGACCTCGGTGTGTTCCAGCCCGCGGGTCGACGCCTGGCGCTCCGCCTCGGTGCCGGGTAGCGCGGCGGCCTGGCCGGCGAACGCCGAGACGCCGCCCTCGAGCCGGCGCTCGGCGAACAGCAGCACGCCGCCGAGGGCGAAGATCAGGAGGATGCCCCAGAAGAACAGGGTCGGGCCGTCGATCGCGAGCGTGCCCTCGACGTCGATCGCACCGCGGGCGGCGCCGTCGCCGAGCTCCTCGAGGTCGGTGGCGAGCCAGATGGTGCCGCCGAGGGCGACCAGCAGCCCGAGGGCCGCGAGCACGGTCTGGACGCCGAACCGCAAGGCACGCGGCACGAACGCCTCGATGACCACGCCGGCGCAGGCGACGCCGAACACCACCAGCAGCGGCCAGATCTGGCTGTACTCGATGGTGGGCTTGACGAAGTCCATCAGTGAGCACCTTCCTCGGCGGTCTCGGCGTTCACGGGCACCATCGGCTCGTCGTCGGTGACGCCGACGTGCTGGAGCAGGGTGTCGACGGTCGGGTTCGCGGCGTCCAGCATCGGCATCGGCCAGAAGCCGAACAGGACGAGGGCCACGACCAGGGGCACGACAGCGATCAGCTCGCGCCCGTTGAGGTCGGTGACCAGCTCGTCAGCGGGCGTGGGCGGACCGGTCATCGTGCGCTGGTAGAGCCAGAGCACGTAGATCGCGGCCAGCACGATGCCCGTGACCGCGACGACGCCGACCCACCAGTGGTAGTCGAACGCCGCGATCATCACCATGATCTCGGAGACGAACTGGCTGAGCCCCGGCAGGCCCAGCGTGGCGAGCCCGGCCACCAGGAAGAGCCCGGCCAGGACGGGGGCTTTGCTCTCGACGCCGGTGATCTCACTGATCCGCGAGGTGCCCTTGCGCTTGATCAGGTAGCCCGCGATGAGGAACAGCGCGGCGGTGCCGACACCGTGGTTGACCATGTAGAGGATCGAGCCGGAGCCGCCCTGCGTGGTCAGCGCGAAGATGCCCAGCGTGATGAAGCCGAAGTGGCTCAGCGAGGTCAGGCCGATCAGGCGCAGGATGTCGTCCTGGCCGATCGCGAGGAACGCGCCGTACACGATGGAGATCAGCGCGAGCGTCACGACCACGGGCGTCGCCCACTGCGAGGCCTCCGGGAACAGCCCGAGGCAGAAGCGCAGCATCCCGAACGTGCCGATCTTGTCCAGCACGCAGACCAGCAGCACCGAGGTGCCGGGCGTGGCCTTCTCCGTGGTGTCGGCCAGCCAGGTGTGCAGCGGGAACAGCGGCGCCTTCACCGCGAACGCGATCATGAACCCGACGAAGAGCCAGCGCTCCCAGGTCGTGCTCATGTCGATGTTCTGCAGGTCCGAGAGCAGGTACGACGGGGTGCCGGCGTCGGCCGAGACGACGTACAGGCCGATGACCGCGGCGAGCAGCACCAGGCCGCCGCCGAGCTGGTACATGAGGAACTTCAGCGCGGCGTACGCGCGACCCTCGCGGCCGAACCGGCCGATCAGGAAGTACGCCGGGATCAGCGTGGCCTCGAAGACGACGTAGAACAGGAAGACGTCGGTGGCCGCGAACACCGCGAGCGCGAACGCCTCGAGCGCCAGGGCCCAGGCGAAGAACGCCGCCGGCTGGCGGCCGTCGGCCTCGTGCCACGACGCGACGAACACGATCGGCACCAGCACGACGGTCAGCAGGATCAGCAGGAGGCCGAGACCGTCGACGCCGAGGGCGTAGTGGACGCCGAACGCCGAGATCCAGTCGTGGGTCTCGGTCATCTGCATGCCGTCCCCGGCGTCGTACTGCGCGGCGATGGCGATCCCGACCGCGAGGGTGAGGACGGAGAAGGCGAGGGCGACCTGCTTGGGCAGGAGCTCGCCGCGGGCCCGCGGCACGAACGCCGTCACGACCGCGCCGACGAACGGGACCGCCCAGAGAACGGTGAGCCAGGGGAACGAGCTCATGCGAGGTTCACCGCCAGGAGGGCCAGGACGACGAGGAGCGCGCCGCCGAGGAGGGACAGGGCATAGCTTCGGACGAAGCCGTTCTGTGCGCGCCGGGCGACCGTGGCGATCGCGCCGATCGCCACGGGTCCGCCGGTGAGGACGCCGTCGACGACGTGCCGGTCGGTGGCGAGCAGGCCGGTGGTGAGGTGGCGGCCGGGGTTCACCACGAGGGTGTCGTTGATCCGGTTGCCGTACACCTCCTCGCGGCCGGCGCGGGTCACGAACGACACGTCCTGCGGCGCCGTGCGCGGGACCTCGCGCTTGCCGATCAGGAACCAGGCGAGCGCCACGCCGATGGCGACGACCACGACCGTGACCGCGCTGACCGCGAGCACCGGGATCGGCGGGTCCTCGTGCACCGCGACACCGGTGACCGGCTCGAGGAACCCGACGATCCAGTCGCCGATCAGCATCACGCCGCCGAGCACCGAGAGGGCCGCGAGCACGACGAGCGGGCCGGTCATGACGGTCGGCGACTCGTGCGGGTGCACGCCCTTCTCCCAGCGCTTCTCGGTGAAGAACGTCATCAGCATCATCCGGGTCATGTAGAAGCCGGTGATGCCGGCGCCCAGCAGGGCGAGGATGCCGACGAGGAGGTTCTGCGTCAGCGCGACCTCGATGATCTTGTCCTTGGACCAGAAGCCGGAGAAGCCGGGGAACCCGATGATCGCGAGGTAGCCCATCGAGAAGGTCAGGAACGTGATCGGCATGGCCTTGCGGACCGCGCCGTAGTGGCGCATGTCGACGTCGTCGTCCATGCCGTGCATCACCGAGCCGGCGCCGAGGAACATGTTGGCCTTGAAGAAGCCGTGCGTGAGCAGGTGGAAGATCGCGAACGCGTAACCCGCGACGCCCAGGCCGGCGCCGAGCATCATGTAGCCGATCTGGCTCATCGTGGAGCCGGCCAGGGCCTTCTTGATGTCGTCCTTGGCGCAGCCGATCCAGGCGCCCCACAGCAGCGAGATCACCGCGATCACCACGACGACGGTCTGCGCGTTCGGCGCGAGCTCGAAGACGAAGTTGGACCGGACGATCAGGTAGACGCCGGCAGTCACCATGGTGGCCGCGTGGATCAGCGCCGACACCGGGGTCGGACCCTCCATCGCGTCGAGCAGCCAGGCCTGCAGCGGGAACTGCGCGGACTTGCCGCAGGCGCCGAGCAGGAGCAGCAGACCGAGGATCGTCATCTGGGTCTCGGACGCGTTGCCGGCGGCGTTGCTGATCACGTGGAAGCTCGTCGACCCGAAGAGGACGAAGAACATCATGATCGCCAGCGACAGGCCCATGTCACCGACGCGGTTGATGACGAACGCCTTCTTGGCCGCGGCGGCCGCCGAGGGCTTGTGCTGCCAGAAGCCGATGAGCAGGTACGACGCGAGGCCGACGCCCTCCCAGCCCAGGAACAGGCCGAGGTAGTTCTCGGAGAGCACCAGCATCAGCATCGCGGCCACGAACAGGTTCAGGTATCCGAAGAACCGGCGCCGGCGGGGGTCGTGCGCCATGTAGCCGATCGAGTAGATGTGGATCAGCGAGCCCACGCCGGTGATGAGGAGCAGGAACAGCGCCGACAGCGGGTCGTAGAGCAGGTCCATGCCGACGTTCAGGTGACCGGACTCGATCCAGGTGTAGAGGTGCTGCATCACCTGCCGGTCGTCGTCGGCACGGCCGAGCACGGTGACGAACATGACCAGCGAGAGCACGAACGAGCCGATCGGCAGCAGCGTGCCGAGCAGGTGCCCCCACTTGTCGGTGTACTTGCCGCCGACGAGCAGGATCGCCGCGCCCGCCAGCGGCAGCGCGATCACCAGCCAGAGCAGGGAGAAGACCCCGTCGGCCGATGTCGGGTCGACGACCGGGATCGACTCGCCTCCGTGGAGTGCGTACATCTGGGCGTACCTCTCAGTACTTCAGGAGGCTGGCGTCGTCGACCGAGGCCGAGCGACGCGTCCGGAAGATGGTCATGATGATCGCGAGCCCGACGACCACCTCGGCCGCGGCCACCACCATCACGAAGAAGGCGGCGATCTGGCCGTCGAGGTTGCCGTGCTGCTTGGCGAAGGCGACCAGCGCGAGGTTCGTGGCGTTGAGCATCAGCTCCACGCACATGAACACGACGATCGCGTTGCGCCGGGTGAGCACACCCACGCAGCCGATCGTGAAGAGGATGCCGGACAGCACGACGTAGGCCGTGATGTTCATCGGTGGTCACCTCCGGTGGCGGGGGTCTGCTCGGTGGTGTTCGCCGCGGCCTCGCCCTCGCGACCGGCGTGCGTGGCACCACCGATCTGGCTCTCGATCTCGGTGATGTCGTCCGCGAGGGCCGGCGCCGAGCGCACGGTGCCGCGGGCGGCGAGCACCCGGGACACCGAGGCCTCGGAGGCCGTGCCGTCGGGCAGCAGCGCAGGGGTGTCGACCGCGTTGTGTCGGGCGTAGACGCCCGGGGGCGGCAGCGGGCCGAGGTGCGTGCCCTTCTCGGCGTAGTCCTGGAGCCGCTGGGCGGCGAGGGCGGCCTGGCCGGGCTTCGGCGTGAACCGCTCGCGGTGGGCGAGCACCATCGCGCCGACGGCGGCGGTGATCAGCAGTGCGCTGGTCACCTCGAACGCGAACACGTAGCGCGAGAACAGGATGTTCGCCAGCGACTGGATGTTGCCCTGCTCGTTGACGTCGTCGAGACCGACGGCGGTGCCGAGCGAGATCTGGCCCAGGCCCATGACCAGGACCAGGCCCAGCAGCAGCCCGCCGATCATCGCCGCGACACGCTGGCCGCGGATCGTCTCCACGACCGAGTCGGCGCTGTCGACGCCCACGAGCATCAGCACGAACAGGAACAGCATGAGGATCGCGCCGGTGTAGACGATGATCTGCACCGCGAAGAGGAACGGCGCGTCGAGGGCGGCGTACAGGATCGCCAGGCTGATCATCACCACGGCCAGCAGCAGCGCGGCGTGCACCGCCTTGCGGACGAACAGGATGCCGAGCGCGGCCAGCGTCATGATCGGCGCGAGGATCCAGAAGGCGGTCACGACGTGGCCTCCTTGCCGGCCGGGCTCGCACTCGTCGGGGCGGGCGCGGCGAACTCGCCGCGGTAGTAGGCGCCCTCGTCGTCGCCGAGCAGCATCGCGTGCGGCGGCTGCTCCATGCCCGGCAGCAGCGGGGCGAGCAGGTCCTGCTTCTCGTAGATCAGGTCCGCACGGTTGTTGTCGGCCAGCTCGTACTCGTTGGTCATCGTGAGCGCCCGGGTCGGGCAGGCCTCGATGCACAGGCCGCACAGGATGCAGCGCAGGTAGTTGATCTGGTAGACGCGGCCGTAGCGCTCACCGGGGCTGAATCGTCCCGACCCGTCGGGCAGGTCGACGTTCGACGCGCCCTCGACGTAGATCGCGTCGGCCGGGCAGGCCCACGCGCAGAGCTCGCAGCCGATGCACTTCTCGAGTCCGTCGGGCCAGCGGTTGAGCTGGTGCCGGCCGTGGAAGCGCGGCGCGGTCGGCATCTTCTCGAACGGGTACTGCTCGGTGACGACCTTCTTGAACATGGTCCGGAACGTGACGCCGAAGCCGGCGACGGGGTCCCAGAACTGCTCCTTCAGGCTCTTGGACTGGTCGTCGGCCATCAGGCGTCCCCTCCTGTGACGGTGGAGCTCGTGTGGAACGTGAGCGGCTGCGCGGCGCCGCGGGCCGGGCCGCCGGCCGGCATCGGCGGCACCGGGAAGCCGCCCGCCGTGGGCTCGGCCGCCTCGGCGGTCTCCTCACCCTCGGACCGGTCGCCGACGAAGAACAGCACCAGGAACAGCACCGCGAGGATGCCGATGCCGATCAGCAGATAGCTCCGGTCGATCCCGCCGTCGAGCGAGACCGCCCGGATCGTGGCGACCGCGACGATCCAGACCAGCGAGACCGGGATCAGCCGCTTCCAGCCGAACGCCATGAACTGGTCGTAGCGGAGCCGGGGCAGCGTGCCGCGCAGCCAGATGAACAGGAAGATGAAGAACAGGATCTTGCCGAAGAACCACAGCAGCGGCCAGTAGCCCTCGTTGGCGCCGGCCCACACGTGGTCGATCCAGAACGGGGCGTGCCAGCCGCCCAGGAAGAGCGTGGTCGCGAGCGCGGACACCGTGGCCATGTTGATGTACTCGGCGAGGAAGAACAGCGCGAACTTCAGCGAGCTGTACTCGGTGTGGAAGCCGCCGACCAGCTCGCCCTCGGCCTCGGGGAGGTCGAACGGAGCACGGTTGGTCTCGCCGACCATCGCGATCATGTAGATGACGAACGACGGCACCAGGACCAGGCCGAACCACAGGTCGTCCTGCGCGGCGACGATCTCCGAGGTCGACATCGAGCCGGCATACAGGAAGACCGCGACCAGCGCGAGGCCCATCGCGACCTCGTAGGAGATCATCTGGGCGCTCGAGCGCAGACCGCCGAGCAGGGAGTACGTCGAGCCGCTGGACCAGCCGCCGAGCACGATGCCGTAGATGCCGATCGACGCGATCGCCATCACGAACAGCACGGCGACCGGCATGTCGGTCAGCTGCAGCGGCGTCTCCTCGCCGAAGAAGTTCACGACCGGACCGAACGGGATCACCGCGAACGTCACGAACGCCGTCGTCGCCGAGATCACCGGCGCGAGGATGAAGACCACGCGGTCGGCGGCCTTCGGGACGATGTCCTCCTTGAGCGCCAGCTTCACACCGTCGGCCAGCGACTGCAGCAGGCCGAAGGGGCCGTGCACGTTGGGGCCGATGCGGTGCTGCATCCGGGCCACGACGCGGCGCTCCCACCAGATGTTGAACAGCGTGAGCAGCACGAGGATCAGGAAGATGAACAGGGTCTTGAGCCCGATCACCCACCAGGCGTCCTGCCCGAACTCGGACAGGTTGTCGACCATCGGGACCACGGCGGCGGTCACTGGTCTGCTCCCTTCGTGACGGTCACCCGGGTGCCGGGCGAGGCCAGGTCGGCCAGCACCCCGTTCCCGAACGAGTTGGCCGGCACCCACACCACGTCGTCGGCCAGGTCGGCCACCTCGGCGGGCAGGGTGACCGACCCGCGGTCACCGGTGAGGGTGACGGTCGGGCCGTGGGCGTCGTACGACGCCTGGCTGAGGCGCGCGACCGGCGCCCGGCCGGTGGCACGGTAGGCCTTGTCGCCGTCCTGCATGGACCCGTTGTCGACGAGCAGCTTCCAGGTCGCCAGCGCGAAGTCCCCGGTGGTTGCCCTGGCCGGGGCCGCGGCGACCGGCGTGTGGGCGGCACGCTCGCCGTCCCACGGACCCATCTCCTCCATCTGCGCGCGGGCCTCGGCGACCGTGCGGAAGCCGAGCGGTGCGCCCAGCTCCTCGGCGATGCCGGCCAGCACCCGCAGGTCCGGCAACGAGGTGGGGCTGGCGAAGACCGCCTCGAAGGGCCGCGGTCGACCCTCCCAGGTGACGAACATGCCCGCCTTGTCGATGACCGGCGCGACGGGGAACACCACGTCGGCGGCCCGCGTCACCTCGGTCTCGCGGAGCTCGAGGGCGACCACGAACGACGCGGCGTCGATCGCGGCGCGCGTGGCGGCCGGGTCGCTGGTGTCGTCGGGGTCGACGCCACCGATCACGAGGCCACCGAGCTCGCCCCTCGTCAGCGCCGCAACGATCGCGTCGGCGTCACGACCCGGGGCGTCCGGCAGCCTGTCTGCACCCCACGCCGTGGCGGCATCCACCCTGGCGGAGGGGTCGGCGACCGGACGACCGCCCGGTAGCAGGTTGGGCAGGCACCCGGTCTCGACCGCACCGCGGTCACCGGCCCGGCGGGGCACCCACGCGAGGCGAGCGCCCGTCTTCGCGGCCAGGCCCGCGGCGGCCGTCAGCGCGCCCGGGACGGTCGCGAGCCGCTCGCCCACCAGGATCACGGCGGACTTGTCGATACCGAACTCGGACCGCTCGACCATCGCGTCGAGCGCGGCGGCCTCGTCGCCGGGAGCGGTACGCACCAGCTGGCCGCGCATCTTGACCAGGCCCCGGGAGGCGTACGGCGCGATCGAGACCACGCGCGTGCCTCCTCCGGGCCGCGCGGAGTCCGAGGCCTTGCGCAGCCGCAGGAAGATCGTCGCCGCCTCGTCCTCGGGCTCGAGGCCCGCGAGCAGCACCGTCGTGGCCGACTCGAGGTCGGCGTACGTCACCGTCGAGCGGAGCACGACCTCGCTCGCGAGGAACGACGCCTCCTCGGCGGAGTGCGGCCGGGCCCGGAAGTCGACGTCGTTGGTGCCGAGCGCGACGCGGGCGAACTTGCTGTAGGCGTAGGCGTCCTCGGCGGTGAGCCGGCCGCCGGGAAGGACACCGATGGCGCCGGCGGCCCGCAGGCCGCGCGCCGCGACCGCGAAGGCCTCGGGCCAGGACGCGGGACGCAGCGAGCCGTCTCCCCCGTCCTCCACGCGGTCGCGCACCTGCGGGTAGGTCAGCCGGTCGGGCTCGGTCGCGTAGTGGAACGCGAACCGGTCCTTGTCGGTGATCCACTCCTCGTTGACCTCGGGGTCGTTGCCCGAGAGCCGGCGCATCACCTTGCCGCGGCGGTGGTCGATGCGGATGGCGGCTCCGCAGGCGTCGTGCTCGCCGACGCCCGGCGTCGAGACCAGGTCGAACGGGCGGGCGCGGAACCGGTAGTCGACGCTGGTCAGCGCGCCCACCGGGCAGATCTGGATCGTGTTGCCGGAGAAGTAGGAGTCGAACGGCTCGCGCTCGTAGATGCCGACCTGCTGGAGCGCGCCGCGCTCGATGAGGGCGATGAAGGGGTCGCCGGCGATCTGCTCGGAGAAGCGGGTGCAGCGCGCGCACAGGACGCAGCGCTCGCGGTCGAGCAGCACCTGCGCGGAGATGTTGATCGGCTTGGGGTAGGTCCGCTTCAGGCCGTCGAAACGGGTCTCGCCGCGACCGTTGGACATCGCCTGGTTCTGCAGCGGGCACTCGCCGCCCTTGTCGCAGACGGGGCAGTCCAGCGGGTGGTTGATCAGCAGGAACTCCATGATCCCCTGCTGCGCCTTGTCGGCGACCGGGCTGGTGGCCTGCGTGTTGACCACCATGCCCTCGGCGACCGGGAGCGTGCAGGAGGCCTGCGGCTTGGGGAAGCCGCGGCCGTTGCCGGCGTCCGGGATGTCGACCAGGCACTGGCGGCAGGCGCCGACCGGCGCGAGCAGCGGGTGGTCGCAGAACCGCGGGATCTGGACGCCGACCTGCTCGGCGGCACGGATCACCAGGGTGTCCTTGGGGACGCTGACCCGGACCCCGTCGATCGTCAGGGAGACCGTCTCCACGGCGGTCTCGGCCTTCTCCGGTGTCGTGGTCATCAGACCGGCACCTCCTGTCCTGCCCAGGCTGTCGACGCGGCGGGGTCGAAGGGGCACCCGCCGTTCGTCAGGTGCGCGACGTACTCGTCGCGGAAGTACTTGATCGAGCTCGCGATCGGGCTGACCGCACCGTCGGCCAGCGCGCAGAACGAGCGGCCGAGGATGTTGTCGCACTGGTCGAGCAGCAGGTCGAGGTCGGCCTCGCTGCCCTGGCCCTTCTCGAGCGCGGTGAGGACCTGCACGAGCCACCACGTGCCCTCGCGGCACGGGGTGCACTTGCCGCACGACTCGTGCTTGTAGAACTCGGTCCACCGAAGCGTCGCGCGCACGACGCAGGTCGTGTCGTCGAAGATCTGCAGGGCGCGGGTGCCGAGCATCGAGCCGGCCTCCCCGACGCCCTCGAAGTCGAGGGGGACGTCGAGGTGCTCGGCGGTCAGCAGCGGGGTGCTGGAGCCGCCGGGCGTCCAGAACTTCAGCTCGTGGCCCTCGCGCATGCCACCCGCGAGGAGGATCAGGCGCCGCAGGGTGATGCCGAGCGGTGCCTCGTACTGGCCGGGGTTCTTGACGTGCCCGGACAGCGAGAAGATGCCGAAGCCCTTGGACTTCTCGGTGCCCATCGAGGCGAACCAGCCGTGGCCGTTGGCGACGATGCTGGGCACCGACGCGATCGACTCGACGTTGTTGATGACCGTCGGGCTGGCGTACAGACCGGCGACCGCGGGGAACGGCGGGCGCAGGCGCGGCTGGCCGCGACGGCCCTCGAGGCCCTCGAGCAGCGCGGTCTCCTCACCGCAGATGTACGCGCCGGCGCCGGCGTGCACGACCACGTCGAGGTCGAAGCCGGAGCCGTGGATGTTCGTGCCGAGGTGCCCGGCGGCGTACGCCTCCTCGACGGCGCGCTGCACACGACGGATCACGTGCAGGACCTCGCCGCGGATGTAGATGAACGCCTTGTTCGCGCGGATGGCGTAGCTGCTGATGATCACGCCCTCGACCAGGGTGTGCGGGCTGGCCATCATGAGCGGGATGTCCTTGCAGGTACCCGGCTCGGACTCGTCGGCGTTGACCACGAGGTACTTGGGCCTGGGGTTGTCCTGCGGGATGAAGCCCCACTTCATGCCGGTCGGGAAGCCGGCGCCGCCGCGGCCGCGCAGGCCGGACTCCTTGACCTCCTCGATCACGGCGTCCGGCGCCATCGCGAACGCCTTGTCCAGCGCCTGGTAGCCGCCGCGGGCCTCGTACGACGCGAGCGTCCAGGCCCGGTCGTCGCCCCAGTTGGCGGTCAGGACCGGAGTGAGCGTGTCAGGCATCGCCGTCCTCCTGCGTGGTCGTGGTGCCCGGCGCGGTCCACCCGTTCGCCTCGGCGATGCTCAGGCCGATCAGCGAGGCCGGGCCGGCGGCCGGCCCCTCGTCCGCGAGACCGTCGGGGAACCCGGCGAGCACCCGCTCCGCCTCGCGCCAGGTGACGACGCGCGGCCCGCGGGTGGAGCGGACCTCCTTGCCCTCCCGGAGGTCGTCGACGAGCCGGACGGCGGACTCCGGGGTCATGTTGTCCATGAACTCCCAGTTGACCATCATCACCGGCGCGAAGTCGCAGGCCGCGTTGCACTCGACGTGCTCGAGCGTGATGCGACCGTCGTCGGTGGTCTCGTCGTTGCCGACGTCGAGGTGGTCCTTGAGCCGCTCGAAGATCTGGTCGCCGCCCATCACCGCGCAGAGCGTGTTGGTGCAGACACCGACGTGGTAGTCGCCGACCGGGCGCCGCTTGTACATCGTGTAGAACGTCGCGACGCCGCTGACGTCCGCGGCCGACAGGCCGAGGATCTCCGCGCACGCCTCGATGCCCTCGGGGGTCACCCGGCCCTCGACGGACTGGACGAGGTGGAGCATCGGCAGGAGGCCGGAGCGCGGCTCGGGGTAGCGGTCCGCGATCTGTCGGAGCTCGCCGAGCGTCTCCTGGGTCAAGCTCATCGGTCGACGCCTCCCATGACGGGGTCGATGGACGCGATCGCGACGATGACGTCGGCGACCATGCCGCCCTCGCTCATCACGCTCGTGGCCTGCAGGTTGGTGAACGACGGGTCGCGGAAGTGCGCCCGGAACGGACGGGTGCCGCCGTCGGACACGACGTGCGCGCCGAGCTCGCCGCGCGGCGACTCCACGGGCACGTACGCCTGGCCGGCCGGGACCCGGAATCCCTCGGTCACCAGCTTGAAGTGGTGGATCAGGGCCTCCATCGACTCGCCCATGATGTGGCGGATGTGGTCGAGGGAGTTGCCCATGCCGTCGCTGCCGATCGCGAGCTGGCTCGGCCAGGCGATCTTCTTGTCGGCGACCATGACCGGGGCGCCGTCGAGCCGTGCGAGGCGCTCTGCCGCCTGCTCGACGATGCGCAGCGACTCCCACATCTCGTTGAGCCGCACGCGGAACCGGCCGTACGCGTCGGCGGTGTCCCACGTCTGCACGTCGAAGTCGTAGGTCTCGTAGCCGCTGTACGGCTGGGTCTTGCGCAGGTCCCAGGGGTAGCCGGTGCTGCGCAGCACCGGGCCGGACAGCCCCAGCGCGAGGCAGCCCTCGAGGTCGAGGTGGCCGACGCCCTCGAGCCGCGCCTTGAAGATCGGGTTCGCGTTGCAGAGGTCGGCGTACTCCTTGAGGCGCTTGCGCATCAGGGCGATGAAGCCTCGGATCTCGTCGAGCGCGCCGGGGGGCAGGTCCTGGGCGACGCCGCCGGGACGGATGAACGCGTGGTTCATGCGCAGGCCGGTGATCAGCTCGAACAGGTCGAGGACCAGCTCGCGCTCGCGGAAGCCGATGGTCATCACGGTGAGCGCGCCGATCTCCATGCCGCCGGTCGCGATGCAGACCAGGTGGGAGGAGATGCGGTTGAGCTCCATGAGCAGGACCCGCATGACCTGGGCCTTCTCGGGCACGTCGTCCTCGATGTCCAGGAGGCGCTCGACGCCCAGCACGTAGGTCATCTCGTTGTAGAACGGCGAGAGGTAGTCCATCCGTGTGCAGAACGTGACGCCCTGCGTCCAGGAGCGGAACTCCATGTTCTTCTCGATGCCGGTGTGCAGGTAGCCGATGCCGCAGCGGGCCTCGGTCACCGTCTCGCCCTCGAGCTCGAGGATCAGCCGGAGCACCCCGTGGGTGGACGGGTGCTGCGGCCCCATGTTGACCACGACGCGCTCGTCGGCCTCCTCGGAGAGGCCCTCGACGATCGAGTCCCAGTCCTGGCCGGTGACGGTGAAGACCCGGCCCTCGGTGGTCTCGGCGCTGCCGGCGTAGAGATCCTGATCGGTTGTCACGAGTACGACCTCCGCTGGTCGGGAGGCGGCACGGTGCCGCCCTTGTACTCCACGGGGATGCCGCCCAGCGGGTAGTCCTTGCGCTGGGGGTGGCCCGGCCAGTCGTCGGGCATGAGGATGCGCGTGAGCGCGGGGTGGCCGTCGAAGACGATGCCGAACATGTCGAACGTCTCGCGCTCGTGCCAGTCGTTGGTCGGGTAGACCGACACGATCGACGGGATGTGCGGGTCGGCGTCGGGCGCGGCGACCTCGACGCGGATCCGGCGGTTGTGGGTCATGGAGAGCAGGTGGTAGACCGCGTGCAGCTCGCGGCCGGTGTCCTCGGGGTAGTGCACGCCGCTGACGCCCGAGCAGAACTCGAAGCGCAGCCGCTCGTCGTCGCGGAGCACCTTCGCCACCGCGAGGATGTCCTCACGGCGCACGTGGAAGGTGATCTCGCCCCGGTGGATCACCACGCGGGGTTCGGCGACCTGGATCCCGCCGTCGCGCAGCGCGGACTCGAGCGCGTCGGCGACCTCGTCGTACCAGCCGCCGAGGGGCCGCTGCGCCTCACCGGGGTAGGTGATCGCCTGGGTGAGGCCGCCGTACCCGCTGGTGTCGCCGGTGCCGTGCACGCCGAACATGCCGTGGCGGACGCCGACCTGGTGGACCTCGCCGGTCGGCGCCGGGACGTTCTCCGGGGTGTGGTCGGTGTGGTCCTGTTCGGTCATCGCAGCTGGCCCATCATGTTCGCGGTCGGCAGCGCCTTGAGGGCGGCGGCCTCGAGCTCGACGACCTCGTTCGCACGGTTGCTGCCGAGCTTCGCGTGCTGCACCTGGTCGTGGAGCTTGAGGATCGCGTCGATGAGCATCTCCGGGCGCGGCGGGCAGCCGGGGAGGTACATGTCCACCGGCACGACGTGGTCGACGCCCTGGACGATCGCGTAGTTGTTGAACATGCCGCCGCTGCTCGCGCAGACGCCCATCGCCAGCACCCACTTGGGGTTCGGCATCTGGTCGTAGATCTGCCGCAGGACCGGCGCCATCTTCTGGCTGACACGGCCGGCGACGATCATCAGGTCCGCCTGGCGCGGGCTGGCGCGGAAGACCTCCATGCCGAACCGGGCGAGGTCGTACTTCGGACCGCCGCTCGTCATCATCTCGATCGCGCAGCACGCCAGGCCGAACGTGGCCGGCCAGAACGACGCCTTGCGCATGTAGCCGGCGACACCCTCGACCGTGGTCAGCAGGACGCCGCTCGGGAGCTTCTCCTCGATACCCACTTACTGGTCCCCTCTCAATCCCACTCGAGGCCGCCGCGGCGCCAGACGTAGGCGTAGGCGATGAAGACGGTGAGGATGAACAGGGCCATCTCGACGAGGCCGAACATCTTCAGTGCGTCGAAGTGGACCGCCCACGGGTACAGGAAGATCGTCTCGATGTCGAAGACGATGAACAGCATCGCGGTGATGTAGTACTTCACCGGGAACCGGCCGCCGCCGACCGGCTGCGGCGTGGGCTCGATGCCGCACTCGTAGGAGTCCAGCCGGGCCCGGTTGTAGCGCCGTGGGCCGACGGCGGTGCTCATGATCACGGAGAAGCCCGCGAACGCCGCGGCCAGGGCGGCCAGCGCCAGCACCGGGGTGTAGAGCTCCATGCCTCGCCTCTCTTCCGAGCGATCTCCGAGAGCCGCTTTGTGACTTTGTGAACTGAATCACTAAGTGGTCCAGCACACATCTAACCACTCCGTAATCGCCCCCGCACCCGGGGGGGCCAAAGCCTGCGACAGGTCTTCCCGACCCCCGGGATCACGCCTGACCTGCGGAATTACATGACGGTGACGTGCTCTAATTCGGCGTGCTGCGGGTTTCGGCGGTCAGCAGCCAAGACCCGCAGGACACGCCGGGGGCGTACGGCGTGTCGCGCGGGTTTCGGCTGCCAGCAGCCGAAACCCGCAAGGCTCAGGCCGTGGCGCGGTGGAGGGCGACGATGCCGCCGGAGAGGTTGCGCCACTCGGGGGCGTGCCAGCCGGCGCCGGCGATCACCGCGGCGAGGCCCTCCTGGTCGGGCCAGGCCCGGATCGACTCGGCCAGGTAGACGTAGGCGTCCGGGGAGGAGGACACGGCGCGGGCGATCGGGGGCAGCGCGCGCATGAGGTACTCGAGGTAGACCGTGCGGAACGGCGTCCACGTGGGATGGCTGAACTCGCAGACTACGAGCCGGCCGCCCGGGCGCGTGACGCGGCGCATCTCCCGCAGGCCCGCGAGCGGGTCGACGATGTTGCGCAGGCCGAACGAGATCGTGACCGCGTCGAAGGTGTCGTCTGCGAACGGCAGGCGGGTGCCGTCGCCGGCCGTGAACGGCAGGTGCGGCTTGGCGGACTTGCCGACACGCAGCATCCCGAGCGAGAAGTCGCAAGGGACGACGGTCGCGCCGCGGTCGGCGAACGGCTGGCTCGACGTCCCCGTGCCGGCGGCGAGGTCGAGGACCCGCTCCCCCGGCTGGGGGTCGACGGCCTCCAGCACCGCGCGCCGCCACTGGCGGTCCTGGCCGAGCGACAGCACGTCGTTGGTGACGTCGTACCGCTTCGCCACCGCATCGAACATGCGACGGACCTCGGACGGCTGCTTGTCGAGCTCTGCGCGGACCACGACCTGAGCGTAGTGGTCGTCGCCGAGGGCTCGTCGGGGGTGCGGGGCTCACGGCGGATCTCCGGTGACGGCCACGGGTCACAGGTTGGTCACGGTGGCGGGGCACGCCGGCCGACATGCAACCGGAGGGCCGGTTCGGGCGTCACCCTCGTGTCCGGCTCACTTCACTTCCCCGGGAGAGCTCATGCGTCGCCTGCTACTCGTCCTCGTCGTCGCGTCCGTCCTGGTCGCGGCTGCCTTCGTGGCGGGCTACGCCACCAAGGACGGCCCGTCCGGACGCCCGACCGCGACCGGCACCGGCGGGGTCGAGGCGTCCACGCCGACCGCCAGCCCGACACCGACCGCCGCCCCCGCCACGCACGCGCCCGTGCGGCCGGTGAGCGTGGCGACGCCCCGGACGACCATGGAGCCCGGTGCACCCCTGCTGTCGCCGGGCGACGAGGGCCCGCAGGTCCGCGAGCTCCAGGCACGGCTCAAGCAGATCTACTGGTTCGACGCCGACCTGACCGGTGCGTACGGCGACGTCACGGCCGCGGCCGTCCGCGGCTTCCAGGAGAAGCGCGGCATCCCCGTGACCGGCGCCGTCGACCGGCGCACGCTGGACCGTCTGCAGGCGATGACGGCGGAGCCGACCGTGGCCGAGCTGCACAACCGGGCCAACCAGCCGGGCGCGCTCGACCCGCGCTGCAAGGTGGGCCGGGTCCTGTGCGTCGACAAGACCAGCAGCACGCTGCGCTGGGTCGTCGACGGGCAGGTGGTGCAGACGCTCGACGCACGGTTCGGCGCCTCGACCACCCCGACCCGCGAGGGCGTGTTCCACGTCTACCTCAAGGACGCGGACCACGTGTCACGCCTGTTCGGCTCGTCGATGCCGCTGTCGATGTTCTTCTCCGGTGGCCAGGCCGTGCACTACTCGTCGGACTTCGCGACGGTCGGGTACGCCGGGGCCTCGCACGGGTGCGTCAACATCCGCGACTACGACGGGCTCGCGCAGCTGTACGACCGGGTGCGCGTCGGCGACACCGTGGTCGTGTACTGGTCCTGAGGCCGGGCTCAGTCCTGGAGGTCGTCGGCCAGGGTGCCGGCGACCTTCACCAGCTCGTCGGCGGGCACCGTCGTCGACTGGATCTGGACGGTGAGCCGGTCGTGGGTGACCTGGCACTGGCTCGCGGCCGGCGTGGTCGGCGCGGCCGGCGTACCTCCCTGGCTCTGGCCGTAGGTGAGGATGCAGACCCCGTCGCCGACCTGCTCCATGGTCGTTCCGCCACCGCCGTTGGTGGTGCTCGGGTCGGTGAGGACCGTGGGGGCGAACGCGCCGCCCTGGGCCTCGAAGACCTGGACGAAGACGGCCTTGGTGCCGTCGACCACGTAGCTGCGGGTGGCGGCCGGGTTGCCGAGCACGTCAGGCAGCACGTCGTTGCCGTACTTGGTGCTCGCCGCCTGCTGCTGCGCGATCTGGTCCGCCTGCTGCGCGAGCTCGCCGTCGGCGAACGAGGCGGGGTCGTCGGCGGCGGCGTACCCGCCCGGCAGCGTGTCGGGGAGCGAGAGGTCGAGGGCCGGCGCCGACTCGCCGGCGTCGCCGTGCGCCTTGGGGAGGCCGATCGCGAACGCCGCCAGCAGCCCGAGCAGGACGATGCCGACGGCGATGCCGACCCAGGTGGACGTGCGGCTCTTCGAGGTGCTGGCGCTCACGTCCTGCGACGCTACCCGCCCGCCCGAGGGGGTCCGCGAGGGGGTCCGTGAGTACGCTCGGCACGTGACGATGACCGTCCGCACCGTCCGCCTCGAGCTCGAGGAGGCCACGCGGCTCCTCGACCTGCTCCCGGCCGACCGTCCGGTGACGTGGCTGCGCCGCGGCGACGGGCTCGTCGGGTGGGGCGTGGCCGCCGAGGTCCGCACCCACGGCGACACCCGGTTCGCCGACGCCGGCAAGTGGTGGAGCGAGCTCACCGCCCGCGCCACCGTGTCCGACGAGGTCAACGAGCCCGGCACGGGCCTGGTCTCCTTCGGGACGTTCGCGTTCGCGGACGAGCCGGGCGACTCGGTGCTGGTGGTGCCGCAGGTGCTGGTCGGGCGCCGCGGCGACGTGGCATGGCTGACGACCGTCGACGCCCCCGCCCCACGACTGACCCCAGCCGAGCCGCCCGCCCCGCCTGTCGACGTGAGCTTCGCCGACGGCGCGCTGAACGGCGAGCAGTGGATGTCGGTGGTCGCTGACGCCGTCGCACGCATCGGCCGCGGCGACCTGGAGAAGGTCGTCCTGGCCCGCGACCTGGTCGCCACCGCCGACGAGCCGATCGACGTGCGCTGGCCGCTGGGGCGGCTCGCGGAGCAGTACCCGATGTGCTGGACGTTCCACGTCGACGGCATGTTCGGGGCGACGCCGGAGATGCTCGTACGCCGCGAGCGCGGCCTGGTCACCTCGCGCGTGCTGGCCGGCACCATCCGGCGTACCGGCGACGACGAGCGCGACCTCGCCCTGGCCGCCACCCTGGCCCGATCCTCGAAGGACCTCGAGGAGCACGAGTACGCCGTCCGCTCGGTCGCCGACGCGCTCGAGCCGCACTGCTCCTCGATGAACGTGCCCGAGGCGCCGTTCGTCCTGCACCTGCCGAACGTCATGCACCTCGCGACCGACGTCGCGGGCGTCGTCCACGACGCCGCCACGGTCTCCTCGCTCCAGCTCGCCGAAGCGCTGCACCCGTCGGCGGCCGTCGGCGGCACCCCGACCGCGGTCGCCACCGACCTGATCTCGGAGATCGAGGGCATGGACCGCGACCGGTACGCCGGCCCGGTCGGCTGGATGGACGCCAGCGGCGACGGCGAGTGGGGCATCGCGCTGCGCTCCGCCCGGGTCTCCGGCTCGACCATCCGGCTCTTCGCCGGCTGCGGCATCGTCGGCGACTCCGACCCCGAGGCCGAGCTCGCCGAGGCGCAGGCGAAGTTCGTGCCCGTGCGGGATGCGTTGACCACCGGCTGATCGGGGTGGTGGTCGCCCCCGGCGAACCGGGGGAACCTGAACCCGCAGAGCCCCCGCTAGAGGTCTTCGCCGTCGGCGCGGCGCACGTACTCCAGCCCCTCCTTCGGGAGGAACGCGTTCATGTGCCCGTCGACGATCCCGAGCCCGGCCTCGCTGTAGACCCGGTCGTGGATGGCCAGGTTCCGCGGCGCCTTCACGGCCCGCGCGAAGTCGATCGCCTCGGACGCCTTCATCCACGGCGCCGAGACCGGGCAGAGCAGCACGTCGACGGCCTCGCCGGGCTCCGTCAGCGCGTCGCCCGGGTGGTACACCTTCGTGCCGCCGAGGTCGAGGACGTAGCCGGTGTTGGTGATCCGCGGGAACTCGGGGTGGATGACCGCGTGCAGCTCGCCGACCGCCCGCACCGGTACGCCGACGTCGAACCTCGATCCGGGCGCGACGACCGTGAGCCGCTCGGCGACCGCGGGCGCGTCCGCGCGGATCTTCGCGGCGACCGCCTCGATCGTGAAGACCGGCGCGTCCACGGCGAGCAGGTGGTCGGGCAGGTAGTGGTCCGGGTGCTCGTGCGTGATGAGGACGGCGTCCGCGCCGTCGACGGCCGACACGTCCGTGAACACACCGGGGTCGAGGACCACGGTCGTCCCCTCGTGCTCGATCCGGACGCAGGCGTGGCCGAGCTTCGTGATCCGCATGCATCGCACGGTAGCTCGTGGCCCGGGTCCGCCCGGGCTCGTGCGGCCCGGCCCTCCCTACGATGCTCGGGTGACCCCCACCCTGCGCGTCGCCGTCCCGGCCGACGCGGTGGCGTGCGCGACCATGCACGCCACCTGCTGGCGCGAGGCCTACGGCCCGTACGTCGAGCCCTCCCTGCTCGAGGAGCGCCTCGCCGACACCGACCGGTGGATCGCCGCGTGGACCCGGCACCTGGTCGACGGGCCGGCCCGGGTGCTCGCGGAGGTGGACGGCGACATCGTCGGGTTCGCGGTCAGCGGGCCGAGCCGCGACGAGGACGCCCCGACCCCGCACGAGCTGTACGCGCTCTACACGCGGGCGGCGTACTGGGGCACCGGGCTCGGCCAGACGCTCTGGGAGACGGTCCGCCCCGACGGCGCCTGCTCGCTGTGGGTGCTGGAGGCCAACGCCCGCGCCCAGGGCTTCTACCGCCGCAACGGCTTCACGCCCGACGGCTCGCGCGAGCACTACCCCGGGCTCGACGCCTCAGAGATCAGGATGGTGTGCCGATGACCCGCTTCGACCTCTCCGACCCCGCCTTCGACGTCACGTCGCCCGCGGTGCACGCGGCCCGGGACGACAGCTGGTACGTCGAGACGAACTGGGGCTGGGCCGTGCTGCGGTACGCCGAGGTCAGCGCGCTCCTGCGCGACCGGCGGTTCCGCCAGGGCAACGCCCGGTGGCCGGAGCAGAACGGCATCCACTCCGGGCTGTTCTCGGACTGGTGGCAGGAGACGCTGCTCAGCCTGGAGGGCGACGACCACGCGCGGATCCGGCGGCTGCTGATGCCGGCGTTCCGCAACAAGACGATCGCGGCGATGCGGCCGCGCTTCCAGGCGCTCGCGAACGAGCTGATCGACACCTTCGCACCACGCGGCACGGTCGAGTTCGTCAGCGAGTTCGCCGAGCCGTACGCCGCGCGGATCATCTGCGTGCTGCTCGGCCTGCCCGAGGACCACTGGCACCAGGTCGCCACGTGGGCCGACGACCTCGGGGCGTCGTTCTCCATCGACGTCGGCAACCAGGTGCCACGGATCGAGGCCGCGCTCGGGGGCCTACTCGGGTACGTCGAGGAGGTGGTGGCCGACCGGCGCGCCCACCCGCGCGACGACCTGGTGACCACGCTGGTGCAGGCGACCGACGACGGCGACCGGCTCAGCGAGCACGAGCTCGGCGTCGCCCTGGTGTTCCTCGCGTTCGCGGGGATGGAGACCACCCGCAACCAGCTCGGGCTCGCGCTCCGGACGCTGCTGGAGCATCCGGACCAGTGGCGGCTCCTGGCCGAGCGCCCCGAGCTCGGCGAGAACGCCGTCGAGGAGGTGATGCGGGTCAACCCGACGGTGACCTGGGTGACCCGCGAGGCGCTCGAGGACGTCGACTTCCAGGGCCTGCACATCCCGCGTGGCGGCATCGTCCAGATGCTCTCGCACAGCGCCGGCACCGATCCCACGGCGATGCCGGACCCGGCCTTCGACATCACCCAGCAGCGGCCGCCGCACCACGGGTTCGGCGCCGGCGTGCACCACTGCCTCGGCCACTTCGTGGCGCGCACCGACATGGCGGTGGCGCTGCCACTGCTCGCCCGGCGGATGCCGGACGCCCGGCCGGACGGACCCGGCGAGTGGCTGCCGGTGTCCGGCAACACCGGGGCGCTGCGGTTCCCGATCCGCTTCGCGCCGTCCTGAGCCGGCCCGCGCGCCCTACGCCGTCAGGTGGTGCACGTAGCACCACCGCCAGTCCTCGCCGGGCTCGGCGGACTGCATGACCGGGTGCTGCGACTCGTGGAAGTGCCGGGTGGCGTGCTGGCGGGGTGAGGAGTCGCAGCAGCCGACGTTCCCGCACTCCAGGCACCGCCGCAGCGAGACCCACTGGGTGCCCTCGTCCAGGCAGGCCTGGCAGGACGTCGCGGGCGGCTCGTCCGAGGGCGGGTACTTCTCGAGGTCGTCGCACAGGTCGCCGATCGACCACCGGCGGCGCGCGTACGCCGCGGACTCGTCGCGCTCCTCCTGCGCGTTGTCGAGCATCGACTCCTCGACGTCGAGGCTGGCCAGCACGTCCGCGATCACCTCCGACGGGACGTTGCCGGACTTGCGGATCTCGAGGATCCGGCGGCGCTCGGCGTCGATCATCTGCCTGCGGATCCGGTAGTACAGCGCGGCCGGCGACTCCTGGTCGGCCGCCGTGCCGAGCCGCTCCCACGCCGCGAAGTTGCGCTGGTCGAGCCGCTGGCGGATGACGTCCGAGACGCCGGTCTGGTCGTCGTACTCGATCTTCTCCAGCTCCTCGAGCGCCGCCTTGGAGGCCTGCTGGAGGAGGGTCGCGCGGGCCAGCGCGTCATCGAGCGGGTCGGGCGAGGGCACGTTGAGCCGGCGGGCGAACCACGGCAGGGAGAGTCCCTGGATCAGCAGCGTGCCGGCCACGACCGTGAACGCGACGACCAGCAGCACCTCGCGGTGCTGGGTGTCCTCCGGGATCACGAACGCCGCGGCGAGCGTGACAACGCCGCGCATGCCGGCCCAGCCGAGCAGGAAGGTGAACGACCGCGGCGGCACCTGGCCGGTCTGCGGGTCGGGGCCGGGACGGACGAGGAGGTAGCGGGCCATGAACACCCAGATCATCCGCAGCACGATCACCGCGACGAGCGTCGCCAGGCAGACCGCGACGATCCGAGCCCCGGACAGCGAGCTGTCGGCGAGGTCCTGCAGCAGCCACTGCGCCTGGAGGCCGATCAGCGCGAAGACGGTATTCTCGAGCAGGAACGCGATCGTGCGCCAGTTGATCCGCTCCGCGATCCGGGACTGCGCGGTCTGGAGGATCGGCGCCTTGTGCCCGAGCAGCAGGCCCGCGACCACGACCGCGACGACGCCGGAGGAGTGGACCTCCTCCGCCACCAGGTAGACCGCGAACGGGATCACCAGCGAGATGGCGACGTCGAAGACCGGCTCGGTGACCCGGCGCCGCAGCTTGGCCACGACGACGAAGGCGAGGACGCCGAGCGCCGCACCGCCGACCGACGCGACGAGGAAGTCGACGCCGACCCGCCACAGCTCGACCCCGACGCCGGCGGCCGCGATCGCCGTCCGCAACGAGACCAGGGCGGTCGCGTCGTTGAACAGCGACTCGCCCTCGAGGATCGTGACGACCCGCCGCGGCAGCCCTACCCGGCGCCCGACCGCGGTGGCGGCGACAGCATCCGGCGGCGCGACCACCGCGCCCAGGGCGAGCGCGATCGGCCAGGAGAGGTCCGGCACCAGCGCGTGCGCGAGCCATCCGACGCCCGCGGTGGTGAACAGCACCGCTCCCACGGACAGCAGCAGGATCGCCCGCCGGTTGGCGTTGAAGTCGACCAGCGACGAGCCGATCGCCGTCGAGTACAGCAGTGGCGGCAGGAGCCCCAGCAGCACGACCTCGGGCTCGAGGTGCACCTGCGGCACGAACGGCAGGAACGACGCGGCGACACCGGCGACGACCAGCACGAGGGGCGCCGGGACGCCGATCCGGTCGGCGACCACGACGACGGTCAGCACCCCGACGGCGAGCAGGACGAGGAAGAGGGCGATGTCCACCCCGCCATTGTCCTCGGAGACGTGTGTCAGTCGGGTTGCGCGACCCAGAGCATCGGGTCGCCCCGGCCCAGCTCGTCGACCCCGTCGACCCCGTGGCGGCCCAGGGCGAGCGCCATCAGCGTCCGTCGGTGGGCGGCGAACGTCAGCACGTGCGCGCCGATCCTGTCCACGCGGCGGTCCGCCCGCGTGATCAGGCTTGCTGGCTGTCGGGTCGCAGCGCCCGGATCCGCTCGTCGAGCTCGCGGCGGTTGTCCCGGCGCACGACGACCTCGACGACCTCGATCCCGTCGTTCGGGCTGGCGAGCGCCTGCTCGAGCTCGGGCAGGCTGGTGACCCGCAGGTGCGGGGTGCGGGTGGCCGCGCAGAGGCTGGCCAGGTCGACGCCGTGGGGCGTGCCGAACAGCCGGTCGTACTGCTCGGCGTACTCCCCCGCCCCCTGCTCGAGCATGGTGAAGATCGAGCCGCCGTCGTCGTTGACGACCACGATCGTCAGGTCCGGCACCGGCTCGCCCGGGCCGATCACCAGCGCGTTCGCGTCGTGAAGGAACGTCACGTCGCCCATCAGCGCCAGCGCCCGGCTGCTGTCCGGACGCGCGAGCGCCGCGCCGATCGCGGTGGAGACCGTGCCGTCGATGCCGGACAGGCCGCGGTTGGCGATCACCTTGCGCCGCGCGCCGACGCGGTACCGCGGCACCATCAGGTCGAGGTCGCGGATCGGGCTGGACGCGCCGACGACCAGCAGCCCGCCCTCGGGCAGGTGGCGCGCGACCGCGCCCGCGACCTCGTGCGGGGTGAGGTCGGGCTCCGCGGCGAGCAGGGCGTCGAGCTGGCGCGACACGTCGCGGTCGGCGGCGCGCCACTCCGCCAGCCACGCGGGGTCGTCGGGTGCCTCGACGGCCGGCACGACGATGAGCTTCTCGTCGACGGGGAACGGCCGCTCGGTCCACACCCCGTACGCCGGGGTGTCGACCACCTGGACGTCCGGGCGTGCCAGCAGCCGGCTGACCGGCCGGGACAGCGTCGGATGGCCACAGACGACGACCCGCTGGATCCGCTCGCCGAGATCGGTGCCGAGCAGCAGGCGGTAGGTGCGCATCGCGTTGTCGCCGGTCCGCGACCCGCTGGTGGGCTCGGCGAGCAGCGGCCAGCCCGCGTCCTGCGCGAGCACCCGGGCGGGCGGGCCGGCGTCGTCCCCGGCGACCACCACGGTGCGCGGACCGGTCGGGATCGTGACGTGCACGGCCGGGACCGCCCGCTGGACCGGGTGGCCGGGGGTGACGTCGGGGGTCCAGCGGTCCTCGGGCACTAGCGGCTCGTCCAGCGGCACGTTGAGGTGCACCGGACCGGCGACGAGGAGGTCGTACGAGCCGGTCGCGTCCTGGGTCGGCACCAGCGGCCCGAAGATGCCGACCTGGTCGGTCGTCTGGTTCGCGCTGGTGCCGCGCAGCCGGGCCGGCCGGTCGGCGGTGACGACCACGAGGTCGATGCCGGCATGCGCCGCCTCGAGGACCGCCGGGTGGAGGTTCGCCACCCCGGTGCCCGAGGTGCAGATCACCGCGGCGCGGCGGCGGTTGCGGGACAGGCCGAGTGCGAGGAAGCCGGCGGTCCGCTCGTCGATCCGGGTGTGCAGCCGGACCAGCCCGGCCGCCGCGGCGTCGTACGCCGCGAACGACAGCGGCGCGTTGCGCGAGCCCGGCGCGACCACCACCTCGGTCACGCCGGCCCCGACCAGGTCCCTCACGACCGAGCGGGCCAGGTCGGTGCTGCTCACGGGGACCGATCCTGCCGCACGGCGCGCACCTCGGCGAGCCGGACCTCCCAGTGCGCCACCCGGTCCGGCGCCGCATCGACGAGTGACTCGTCGACGGTGGGGACCCGGACCGGCAGCGCCCCGTCCACCGGCAGCAGCGGGTCGGTCACGACGTCGCGTTCGAGGAGCTGGACGGTGGCGAGGCCACACGCGTACGGGAGCTCCGGCAGCGCCGCCGCGAGCGCCACCCCGGCGGCGATCCCGACGCTGGTCTCCAGCGCGGACGAGACGACCACGGGCAGGCCGATGTCCTCGGCGATGCGCAGGCAGGCGCGGACGCCGCCGAGCGGCTGGACCTTGAGCACGGCGACGTCGGCCGCCTCCAGCTCGCGCACCCGGTAGGGGTCGGCGGCGCGCCGGATCGACTCGTCGGCGGCGATCGGTACGCCGACCCTGCGGCGGACCGCGGCGAGCTCCTCGACGGTCGCGCACGGCTGCTCGACGTACTCCAGACCGCCGGCCGCGACGTCCAGCGCGCCGATCGCCGCGACGGCGGTGTCGACGTCCCAGCCGCCGTTGGCGTCGACGCGCACCCGGCCGTCGCGGCCGATCGCGTCGCGGACGGCCTCGAGCCGGGCCCGGTCGTCGGCGAGCGCCTGGCCTGGCTCGGCGACCTTGACCTTGGCGGTGCGGCAGCCGCCCGCGGTGACGATCCGGTGCGCGTGCTCCGGGTCGACCGCGGGGACGGTGACGTTGACCGGGACCCGGTCGCGCACCGGCGTCGGCCAGTCGCCCGAGGCCGCCTCCTCGGCGGCGCGCAGCCACGGCTCGGCCACGACCGCGTCGTACTCGAGGAAGGGGCTCCACTCCCCCCAGCCCGCCGCGCCCCGGAACAACACGCCCTCGCGGACGGTGATGCCGCGGAAGCGCGTCCGCATCGGCAGCGAGTAGACCCTCACGCCAGCTCCCGGAGGGCCAGGCGGTCCGGCTTGCCGTTGCCGAGCATCGGGATCGCGTCGAGCCGCACCAGCTGGCGCGGCGCCCAGGAGCGGGGGTGCTTCGCGCCCACCCAGTCGCGCGCCTCGTCCGCGCCCAGCTCGCCGACCACGAACGCGACGACCCGGTTGCCCCACTCCGGGTCGGGTAGGCCGAGGACCTCGGCCGCCTGCACGGCCGGGTGCTCGCGCAGCCGGGCGGCGACGGCGGGTGCCGGCACGTTCACGCCGCCGCTGACGACCATGTCGTCGAGGCGACCGAGCACGTGCAACCGGCCGTCCTCGTCGAGCCGGCCCGCGTCGGACGTCAGGAACCAGCCGTCGACCAGCACCTCGGCGGTCCGGGCCGGGTCGCCGGCGTACCCGTCGAACAGCACCGGCCCGCCGAGGCGGACCCGGCCGTCGTCGCCGACCGCGACCCCGCACCCGTCGAGCGGCAGGCCGTCGTACACGCACCCGCCGGCGGTCTCGGCCATGCCGTAGGTCGCCACCACCCGGACCCCGGCCTCGGCGGCGCACTCGCGCAGCCTCGCGTCGACCGGCCCGCCCCCGAGCAGCACGGTGTGGAACGTCCGCAGCGCCTCGGCGTCGGTGTCGAGCAGGCGGCGCAGCTGGGTCGGCACCAGGCTGACGAACCGGTCCACGTCACCCAGGGCCTCGGTCGCCGCCGTGAAGTCGTCCTCGAGGACCACGGGCTCGTGGCCGGCGACCAGCGAGCGGCAGATGACCTGGAGGCCGGCGACGTACGTCGGCGGCAGGGCGAGCAGCCATCGGCCGGACCCGCCGACGCGGCGCGCGCTGGCCCGCACCGACGTGAGCACGGCCGCGCGGGACAGCAGCACCCGCTTCGGCGCGCCCGTCGACCCGGAGGTCTCGACGACCCACGGATCCGGATCGTCGGCGGCGAGCCAGGCGTCGACCTCGCGGACCTCGGGAATCACGCGACCGACCCTAGTCCGCGGTTCCGTCTCGTCCGTCGCGGCCACCTGACGCGCGGCCGGCCGCCCGCGACTGCTTGAATCACTCCTCGTGGCAACTCCCGCACAGTGGCTCGCCGGCGCCCGACCGCGCACGCTCCCCGCCGCGGTCTCGCCGGTGCTCGCCGGGACCGGCGTCGCGGCGTACGAGGACTCCTTCGTGTGGTGGAAGGCGCTGCTCGCGCTGGTCGTCGCGCTGGCGCTCCAGGTCGCGGTCAACTACGCGAACGACTACTCCGACGGCATCCGCGGCACCGACGCCGACCGGGTGGGCCCGATGCGACTCGTCGGCTCCGGCGCGGCGTCGCCCGGTGCGGTGAAGCGCGCGGCGTTCCTGGCGTTCGGCGTGGCCGGCGTCGCGGGGCTCGTGCTGGCCGCGACCACCGCGTGGTGGCTGGTGCTGGTCGGACTCGTCTCGGCGCTCGCCGCGTGGTTCTACACCGGCGGCTCGCGCCCCTACGGCTACCTCGGCCTCGGCGAGGTGATGGTGTTCGTGTTCTTCGGGCTGGTGGCGGTCGTCGGGACGACGTACGTCCAGACCGAGACGTGGGAGTGGGCCGCGCTGTGGGCCGCCGTCGGTGTCGGCGCGCTCGCCTGCGCGATCCTCGTCGCCAACAACCTGCGCGACATCCCCACCGACACCGTCGCCGGCAAGCGGACCCTCGCCGTGCTGCTCGGTGACCGGCGTACCCGGGCGCTCTACGTGCTCCTCGTCGCGGCTGCGGCTGTCGCCGTCGCCCTCGTCGCGGTCGCCACCTCCTGGTGGGCGCTGGCAGGCCTCGGCTTCCTGGTGCTCGCGGGCCCCGCGTGCCGGACCGTCCTCGGCGGCGCCACCGGCCCCGGCCTCATCCCGGTGCTGCAGTCGACCGGCCTGGCCGAGCTGCTCTGGGCGGCCCTGGTCGCCGCGGCCCTCGTCACCGCCGGCTGACCCGGGTGCCGCGTAGGCTCGCGGCATGCTGTGGATCGTCCTGCTGGTCGTCGTGGTCGCCGTGCTGGCGTACCGGTTCCGGGTGCCGCTGCTGGCGAAGCTGCTCGGCCAGTCCGATGAGCGGGTGCGTCGCCAGCTGAACCGGCGCAAGCACTAGGACGCGGGCGGGGACGACGGCGGCGTGTCGTCGTCGACGTCCTCCTTGGCCTTCATCTCCTCGATCTTCGAGGTCATCGCCTCGGCGCGGGTCTGCACCCGACGGGCCAGCGCCTCGCGCTGCCGGTCGAGGACGAAGTAGGAGCCGATGCCGCTGATCAGCAGTGCGATCACCAGCGACCACAGGATCGGCACCGTGTCGGTGACGAGGAACCACACCCCCAGGACGATCCCGAAGGACGCGGCGAACAGCACGAGCCGCAGCGCGGTGTAGATCCAGAACTCCTTCACGGGATTCAGCGTAGGCGTGACCAGGAGGTGCCTACTCTGGGGGTGTGCTGAAGTTCCTGCTGTTCGTGATCCTGGTCGCGATCGCCGTCTACCTCACGGTCCGCGCGATCCAGCGGCGCGGCATCACACCGCCGGCGCCCCGCCGCCCGCGGCCCCAGCAGCAGCCGCCCCGCCCGCTCGGGCCGGACGACGACCCGGACTTCCTGCGCGACCTCGACCGCAAGCGGAAGCACCCCGAGGATCCGGAAGCGTCCTAGCCGGTCGCGCTCCCGAGTTTCGTCGGCCGGCCGACGAAACTCGTGCGGGGACGACGAAGCTTCGTCGTCCCGCCGCGCA
>DASTXB010000058.1:0-18274 GCA_035765695.1 Nocardioides sp.
AGCCCACGGCCCCTTCCATCTGCAGCTCGATGAGGCGGTTGAGCTCGAGGGCGTACTCCATCGGCAGCTCCTTGGCGATCGGCTCGACGAAGCCGCGGACGATCATCGCCATCGCCTCGTCCTCCTCCATGCCGCGCGACATGAGGTAGAAGAGCTGGTCGTCGGAGACCTTGGAGACGCTCGCCTCGTGGCCCATGGACACGTCGTCCTCGCGGATGTCGACGTACGGGTACGTGTCGGAGCGGCTGATCTGGTCGACCAGGAGCGCGTCGCAGAGCACGTTGGACTTCGAGCCGTACGCACCCTCGTTGATCTGGATCAGGCCGCGGTACGACGTCCGTCCACCGCCACGCGCCACCGACTTCGACAGGATCGAGGACGAGGTGTGCGGCGCGGCGTGCACCATCTTGGCGCCGGCGTCCTGGTGCTGGCCCTCGCCGGCGAACGCGATCGACAGCGTCTCGCCCTTGGCGTGCTCGCCCATGAGGTAGACGGCGGGGTACTTCATCGTCACCTTCGAGCCGATGTTGCCGTCGACCCACTCCATGGTCGCGCCGGCCTCGCAGGTCGCACGCTTCGTCACCAGGTTGTAGACGTTGTTCGACCAGTTCTGAATGGTCGTGTAGCGGCAGCGGCCGCCCTTCTTGACGATGATCTCGACCACCGCGGAGTGCAGCGAGTCGGAGCTGTAGATCGGCGCGGTGCAGCCCTCGACGTAGTGCACGTAGGCGTCCTCGTCGACGATGATCAGCGTCCGCTCGAACTGGCCCATGTTCTCGGTGTTGATCCGGAAGTAGGCCTGGAGCGGGATGTCGACGTGCACGCCCTTCGGCACGTAGATGAACGAGCCGCCGGACCACACCGAGGTGTTGAGCGCCGCGAACTTGTTGTCACCGACCGGGATGACGGTGCCGAAGTACTCCTTGAAGAGCTCCTCGTGCTCCTTCAGCGCGGTGTCGGTGTCGACGAAGATGACGCCCTTCTCCTCGAGGTCCTCGCGGATCGAGTGGTAGACGACCTCGGACTCGTACTGCGCGGCCACGCCGGCGACGAGGCGCTGCTTCTCCGCCTCGGGGATGCCGAGCTTGTCGTAGGTGTTCTTGATGTCCTCGGGCAGGTCCTCCCAGGACGCCGCCTGCTTCTCGCTGGACCGGACGAAGTACTTGATGTTGTCGAAGTCGATCGCGGAGAGGTCCGAGCCCCACGTCGGCATCGGCTTGCGGTGGAAGAGCTTGAGGCCCTTCATCCGTAGGTCGAGCATCCACTGCGGCTCGGACTTCTTGGCCGAGATGTCCCGCACGACGTCCTCGTTGAGGCCACGCGTGGCGGTCGCGCCCGCGTCGTCACGGTCGGCCCAGCCGAACTCGTAGCGACCGATGCCCTTCAGCTCCGGGTTGAGTTCTTCGATGGAGGTCATGGGCTGACCGACTCCTTCGTCTTGGTGGTGGTGGGCAGGTCCGGGATGCAGGTGGTGCAGACCCCGTCGCCGTGGGCGATCGTGGCCAGGCGCTGGACGTGGCGGCCGAGGGCCCGGCTGATCGCCTCGGTCTCGGCCTCGCACAGCTGCGGGAACTCGTGGGCGACGTGGGAGACCGGGCAGTGCTGCTGGCACAGCTGCTCCCCCACGACCGGCAGGTGCCGCACCGAGGCGGCGTACCCCTCCTCGGTGAAGACCTTGGCGAGCACCTCGGCCGACCCGAGCTCGGGGTGCTCCGCACGGACGCCCTCGAACCGCTCTCCGATGAACGCCGCGCGCCGCGCGGCGAATTCCCGGACGGCGACGTCGCCGCCGGTCTCCCGCAGGAAGCGGAGGGCCTGGACGGCGAGGTCGTCGTACTGCTGGTCGAACCGGTCGCGTCCCGCCTCGGTGAGGGCGAACACCTTGGCCGGGCGGCCGCGGCCGCGACCCGCCTGGCTGCGCGGCTCGCGAGCCTCGACCGCACCCTCGTCGAGCAGCTGGTCGAGGTGCCGGCGCACGGCGGCCGGGGTGAGGTCGAGCCGCTCGGCGAGCGCAGCGGCGGTGGAGGGGCCGTTGACGAGGATCGACCGCGCGACGCGCTCGCGCGTCGGCTGGTCGTGCCCGGCCCCGTGGCCCGGGGTGGGGATCTCGTCGAATTCCACAACACCAGTGTGCCGTTATTGATTTGCCGCCTTCAAGTAAGGCCCGCCTTACCCGACGACCCGGGGCGTGGGACCGGCGCTCGCCGACGGGGGGGCTTTGGGGGCGGCTGCCACACTTCCAGCAGCGATGATCGAACGCCTGCGCGCCCTCCTCCACTCCCGCACCCTGCTCGTTGCCGGGGTGGTGGTCAGCGTGCTGGTCCCCGTGTTCACGCTCCCGAGGCTGCCCGCGGTCAGCCCGTGGCCGGTGCTGCTCGGCCTGGTGCCGTGGGTCGCCGGCAAGTACCTCCTCTGCCCGCTGCGTTGGCGCGCGCTCACCGACGCGGGGCTCTCCCGGCGTTGGCACATCCGTGCGTACGCCGAGTCCGAGCTGCTGGGCCTGCTCACGCCCGGTCACGTCGGCGCCGACCTGTGGCGCCTGAAGCGGCTGACCGGGGCCGGGCTCGGCCGCGGCGACGCGGTCGTGAGCGTCGGGGCCGACCGGCTCGTCGGCGCGATCGGCCTCGTCGCGTTCGTGGCGTTCGCCGGCACGGCCCTCCCCGTGCGGATGCTGGTCGTCGTCGCGGGCGTGTCGCTGGCCGCCATCGTGCTCGTGCTGGTGCTGCGCAAGGTGCGGCCCGGGCTGCTCCCGTCCCGTCCGCTGCCCCCGCCGCGGGCCCTCGCGCACGGCCTGCTGCTGTCGGCGGGCTACCAGCTCTCCATCGCGGCGCTGCTGCTCGGGGCCGTCGGCGCGACCGGCAACTCGCTCTCCCCGCTCGCCGTGCTCGGCGCCTTCGGCGTCAGCCAGCTCGCCGGGGCCGTCCCCGGCCCGAACGGCGCCAGCCCCCGCGACGGGGCCCTGGTCGTCGCGCTCGTGGCCGCCGGCGTGCCGCTGGCGGCGGCGGTGGCCGCGGTGTCGATCAAGGCCGCGGTCGCCTGGCTCCCCGCGCTGGCCCTCGGCGGCAGCAGCCTGCTGCACCACCGGCGTACCGCCGTGACGCCTGCCGTCGCCACCGCCTGACTCCCACCCGAGCCCGCCTGACGCTCGCCTGAGCGGGACGTCCGGCGCGCGGGGCCGGGACCTTCGCCTCGGCCCTGGAGCCGTCGAGCGGAGCAGCATCGACGATGAACCCGTTGGGGGTCGTCTTGTTCATGCCGCGCCCAGCTCTCCGCCCCGGGACGCGCCTGCGCTGGATCGCGGGCCAGACCGCGCTGGTCCTCGCGGCCGTCTTCTTCTACTTCCAGGTCCGGGGCCTCACGTCCACCGCCCCTGAGGTCGCCTTCGCGCACGCGGACCAGCTGATGCGGCTCGAGCGCGAGACCGGGGTCGACGTCGAGGACGCCGTCCAGGCGCCGGTCCTCGCCACCGAGAGCCTGCAGGTCCTGGCCAACTGGATCTACATCTGGGGCCACTGGCCGGTGATCGTCGTGACCATGTTCTGGCTCGCGTGGCAGCACCGGCGGCAGTTCCAGCGGCTGCGCGACGCGATGGTGGTCTCCGGCGCGATGGGGCTCGTCGTCTTCGTGACCTACCCGGTCGCGCCCCCGCGGCTGGTCGACCCCGACCTCGTCGACACCGTGACGGAAACCTCCCATGCGTACCGCGTGCTCCAGCCGCCGAACTTCGTCAACCAGTACGCCGCGATGCCCAGCCTGCACGCCGGGTGGGACCTGCTGGTCGGCATCTCCATCGCCACCGCCACCACCCACGTCGCCCTGCGCATCGTGGGCTGGGCGCTCCCGCCGCTGATGGCGTTCGCCGTGGTCGCGACCGCGAACCACTACATCGTCGACGTCGTCGTCGGCATCGCGTTCGCCCTGGGGGGGTACGCGGTCGCGGTGCTGCTGGACCGGCGACGGCAGGCCCGGGGGGCCGAGCCATGACGGTCCTCGCCGTGGCCCACCGAGCCGGGAACTCGCTGGAAGGACTCCACGAGGCCAACGTGCTGGGCGCCGACGTCATCGAGTGCGACGTCCACGCCTACCGGGGCCGGCTCGAGGTGCGGCACCTCAAGACCGCGGGTCCTCTGCCGTTCCTGTGGGACCGCTGGGCCCTGGTCCCGGCCAGCGCCCCGCGGCTCGGCCTCGACGAGCTGCTCGCGGCCGACCGCCGCGGAGCGACGTTCATGCTCGACCTCAAGGGACGCCGAGACTCGACCGGCCGGGCCGTGGCGGACCTTCTGCACGAGCAGGCGCCCGGGCACCCGATCCTGGTCTGCGGCCGGCACTGGCCCGCGGTGGAGCACGTCGCGGATGCGCTCCCGTACGTCTCGCCGGTCCTCTCGGGCCGCACCCGACCCGAGCTCGCGGCCCTGCGGCGGCGCGTCGCCCACGACGAGCGCCGGCCGCCGTACGGCGTCTCCCTGCACGCGTCGCTGCTCACCGAGCACCTCGTCGCGGAGCTGCGCCGGTGGGTGGAGGTCGTGATGACCTGGCCCGTGAACGACACCGCCGCCCTGGACCGGGTCCTGGCGCTCGGTGCGAACGGCGTCATCAGCGACGAGCCCGAGATCCTGCGCGAGGTGCTGCGGCGCGCCGCCTGAGCGGGCTGCTGCCGGGCCGCTGCCGTGTGACCCGGCCCTCGTTCCTAGACTCGTGGCGTGCCCGCCGACACCGCCCCCGCCGTCGCCGTCGACGGCCTGGTGATGCGGTACGGCGACAAGGTCGCCGTCGACGGCCTGTCACTGGCGGTGGAGCGCGCGACGATCACCGCGGTCCTCGGCCCGAACGGGGCTGGGAAGACCACCACGCTCGAGACCTGCGAGGGCTACCGACGCCCGCAGGCCGGCTCGGTGCGCGTCCTCGGCCTCGACCCGGTGCGCGAGCGCCGCGCGCTCCTCCCCCGGATCGGCGTGATGCTCCAGGGTGGCGGCGCCTGGAGCGGCGTGCGCGCGATGGAGATGCTCGAGCACGTCGCCCACCTGCACGCGCACCCCCTCGACACGGGCATGCTCGCCGAGCGGCTGGGGCTGGGCGACTGCGGGCGGACGCCGTACCGGCGGCTCAGCGGTGGCCAGCAGCAGCGCCTGGGACTGGCGATGGCCCTCGTCGGCCGGCCCGAGATCGTGTTCGTCGACGAGCCGACGGCGGGCATGGACCCGCAGGCCCGCCGTACGACGTGGGACCTGCTGCGTGAGCTGCGCGAGTCCGGGGTGACCGTCGTGCTCACCACGCACTACCTCGACGAGGCCGAGCAGCTGGCCGACCAGGTCCACATCATCGACCGGGGCCGACTGATCGCCTCGGGGACGCCGGAGGAGCTCACCCGCGGTTCGTCGGCGACCGTTCGCCTGGTCGTCGACCAGAAGCTACCGGCCGATGCCGAGGCGGCGCTGCGCGCCTCGGTGGACCGGTGGAGCGTCGACCACGGCGTCGGCGTCCGCTCGCTGAGCTTCGGGTCCCGGACCCTGGAGGACGTCTTCCTCGAGCTCACCGGGAGGGGGATGCGGCGTGAGTGAGCACGTGTTCACCCCCAGGCCCGGCGCCGCGCCGCTGCACCGGCAGGTGCTCACCCAGGCCCGGATGGAGGCGCGGCTGATGCTGCGCAACGGCGAGCAGCTGCTGCTCGCCGTCGTGATCCCGGTCATCGTGCTCGTCGGCGGCGTCACCGGCTCCGAGCACCTCGGACTCTCCCTGGAGCACGACCCGATCGACGTCTTCGCCCCCGGCGTGCTGGCGCTCGCGATCATGTCGACGGCGTTCACGTCGCTGGCGATCGCGACCGGCTTCGAGCGGCGGTACGGCGTGATCAAGCGCCTCGGCGCGTCGCCGCTCCCGCGGTCCGGGCTGTTGATGGGCAAGGTCGGCGCGCTGCTGCTCGTCGAGCTGCTGCAGGTGGTGGTGATCGGCGCGGTGGCGTTCGCGTTCGACTGGGACCCGTCGCCGTCCGCGCTCGGGCTGGTGCTGGCGGTCGTGCTGGGCACGGCGGCGTTCGCGTCGCTCGGGCTGTTCCTCGCCGGCGTGCTGCGCGCGGAGGCGACCCTCGCCGCGGCCAACCTCGTCTACCTGCTGCTGCTCGCCGGTGGCGCGGTCGTCCTGCCGATCTCGGCGTACGGCGCGTTCGGCGACGTGGTGCGGTGGCTGCCCTCCGGGGCGCTCGGCAGTGCGATGCGCGCGGCGCTCATCGACGGCGCCACCTCGTGGCGCGACCTCGGCGTGCTGGTGCTGTGGGCCGCCGCCGGGACGACCCTGACAGCGAGGACCTTCAAGTGGGAGTGACCGCCCGCCTGCGGCGCATGGACGAGTGGCTGACCGGGTGGGCGTGGGCGTCGATCGTCGCCAACTGCGTGCTCGTGGTGACCGGCGGCGTCGTCCGCCTGACCGGCTCGGGGCTCGGCTGCCCGACCTGGCCGCGCTGCACCGAGGAGTCGTTCACGCCGCACGGCGCGTACAACATCCACTCGGCCATCGAGTTCGGCAACCGGCTGCTCACCTACGTCCTGGTCGCCGTGGCGGTCGGCACGTTCGTCGCCGCTTGGCAGTCGCGGCGCCGCGACCTGCGCGTCCTGGCGCTGGTCATGGCCCTCGGGATCCCGGCCCAGGCGGTCATCGGCGGCATCACCGTGCTCACCGACCTCAACCCCTGGATCGTCTCGCTGCACCTCCTGTGCTCGCTCGCGATCATCGGCGTCGCCGTCCTGTTCCTCCAGCGGGTCTCGCACCCGGCCCCGGCCGAGCGACCGCGCGGCGCGGTGGTCGGGCTCGCCTGGGCGACCTTCGCCTCCGCGTGGGCGGTGCTGTACGTCGGGACGGTGGTCACCGGCTCCGGACCGCACGCCGGCGACGCCAACTCCGACCGCAACGGGCTCTCGCCGCTGCAGATGAGCCAGCTGCACGCCGACCTGGTGTTCCTCTTCGTCGGGCTCACGCTCGGGCTGCTGTTCGCGGTCGTCGCCGGCGGCTACCCGGCCGCCACGCGCAGCGCGGTCGTCTGGCTGCTCGTGGTCGAGATCGCCCAGGGCGCGATCGGCTTCGTCCAGTACTTCACCGACCTGCCCGTCGTGCTCGTGGGCTTCCACATGCTCGGCGCCGCGTTGATCTCCGCGACGGTGACCTGGGCGCTGATCCGGGTGCGGGAGCCGGCGCCCGTCGAGCGGCTCTGACGCCGCATCCACCCTTGGTCCCACCGCGTCGAGCACGGTGGCGCGGCCCCCCAGCCGCCCCGGACAAGGCGACAGCGGCCGCCTGTACCCCCGTGGACAGGCCGACCGCCATCACCCACTAGACGTGGTGGGAGCCGGATCGGTTGCGTCGGGTGCCGAAGAAATTCTCAGCGGCTGATCAGCGGGTCGAGGGCGACCGCGACGAACAGCAGCGAGAGGTAGAGGTTCGAGGAGTGGAACAGCCGCATCGGCTGGATCACCGACAGGTCCTCCGTGCCACGGGTGCGGCTCCACATCCGGTGCGCCTCGAGCAGGAACACCGCGCCCAGGACCGCTGCCGCGACCGGGTAGAACAGGCCTGTGTCCGCGACCGGCCACAGCAGCAGCGAGGTCGCGACCATCAGCCAGCTGTAGAGCACGATCTGGCGGCCGACGGTCGCCGCGGGGGCGACGACGGGCAGCATCGGCACGTCGACGTTCGCGTAGTCCTCGCGGTACCGCAGCGCCAGCGCCCAGGTGTGCGGCGGCGTCCAGAAGAACACGACCAGGAACAGCACGACCGGGGTCCACGACAGCGCGCCCGTGACCGCGGTCCAGCCGATCAGGGTCGGGAAGCAGCCGGCGATCCCGCCCCACACGATGTTCTGGGTCGTCCGCCGCTTCAGCACCATCGTGTAGCCAAACACGTAGAACGCGTTGGCGAGCACCGACAGCAGCGCCGAGAGCGGGTTCACCCAGACGTAGAGGATGACCGTCGACAGGATCCCGAGGACGAACCCGAAGACCAGAGCGGAGCGCGGGGACACGATGTGCCGCGGCAACGCCCGTCGGCGGGTACGCCGCATCTGCTCGTCGATGTCGCGGTCGTACACGCAGTTGAACACCGACGCGGAGCCGGCGGAGAACGTGCCGCCGATCACGGTGGCGACGACGAGGCCGAGGTCCGGCACACCGCGGGCGGCGTAGAACATCACCGGCACCGTCGTGAGCAGCAGCAGCTCGATCACGCGCGGCTTGGTGAGCCCGACGTACGCCGCGACCACGTCCCTGAGCGTCGCCCGTTCCGCCGCGGACTGCCGCGCAGCAGAGGCCGACTGGCCGACGTACGTCACAGGGTTCCTCGAGCGGGAATGTGGGCACCGGAACGGTGATTGGACGAATGCGAGTCTATCGCCCGAGGTGAGTAGGCTCGGCATCGGCCGAAGCCCCTGGAAAGGAACCACGTGAGCAAGACCTCTGCACTCGACTGGACCGACCTCGACGCGAAGGCGGTGGACACAGTCCGGGTCCTCGCCATGGATGCGGTGCAGAAGGTCGGCAACGGCCATCCCGGCACGGCGATGAGCCTCGCGCCGGTGGCGTACCTGCTGTTCCAGAAGGTGATGCGTCACAACCCCGCCGACCCGAACTGGGCCGGTCGCGACCGGTTCGTGCTCTCCGCCGGCCACTCGTCGATCACGCTGTACAACCAGCTGTTCCTCGGCGGCTGGGGCCTCGAGCTCGACGACCTCAAGTCGCTGCGCACGTGGGGCTCCAAGACCCCGGGCCACCCCGAGTACGGCCACACCGCCGGCGTCGAGACCACGACCGGTCCCCTCGGCCAGGGCGTCGGCAACGCGGTCGGCATGGCCATGGCCGCCCGCCGCGAGCGCGGCCTCCTCGACCCCGAGAGCGCCGACGGCGACTCGGTCTTCGACCACCACATCTACTGCATCTGCAGCGACGGCGACCTGGAGGAGGGCGTCAGCGCCGAGGCGTCGTCCATCGCCGGGGTCCAGGAGCTCGGCAACCTCACCGTCATCTACGACGCCAACCGGATCTCGATCGAGGGCAACACCGACGTCGCGTTCACCGAGGACGTCGGCAAGCGCTACGAGGCGTACGGCTGGCACGTCCAGACCGTCGACTGGACCAACGACGGCACCGAGTACGTCGAGGACGTCGCCGCACTGCACGACGCGATCCGTGCCGCCGAGGAGGTCACCGACCGACCGAGCTTCATCGTGCTGCGCACGGTCATCGCCTGGCCGGCCCCCCACGCGCAGGGCACCGGCAAGTCCCACGGCTCCGCGCTCGGCGAGGACGAGGTGCGCGCCACCAAGGAGATCCTCGGCTTCGACCCCGACCGGCACTTCGAGGTCCCCGACGACGTGCTGGCGCACACGCGGTCGCTGATCGAGCGCGGCAAGCAGTGGCAGGCTGCGTGGGACGAGGAGTTCCAGGCCTGGGAGTCGTCCGCCGACGAGGCGACGCTGGCGGCCTGGGAGCGGATGCAGACCCGTGCCCTCCCGGGTGGGATCGACGACGTGCTGCCGAGCTTCGATGCGGACCCGAAGGGCATGGCGACCCGCAAGGCCTCGGGCGCGGTCATCAACGCCGTCGCCGGCGTCATGCCGGAGCTGTGGGGCGGCTCGGCCGACCTCGCCGAGTCCAACAACACGACCATCGAGGACGCGCCGTCGTTCGTCCCGAAGGACCGCTCGACCGACCAGTGGGCCGGTGACCCCTACGCCGGCCGCGTGCTGCACTTCGGCATCCGCGAGCACGGCATGGGGGCGATCCTCAACGGCATCACGCTGCACGGCGGCACCCGTGTGTTCGGCGGCACGTTCCTGACGTTCTCCGACTACATGCGTGGCTCGGTGCGGCTCGCGGCGCTGATGGGCCTGCCGGTCACCTACGTGTGGACCCACGACTCCATCGGGCTCGGCGAGGACGGCCCGACGCACCAGCCGATCGAGCACCTCGCCGCGCTGCGCGCGATCCCGGGCCTGGACGTCGTCCGCCCGGCCGACGCGAACGAGACGGCCGCGGCCTGGAAGGCCGTGCTGGAGAACACCGACCGGCCCGCCGGCCTGGCGCTGACCCGGCAGAACGTCCCGGTCTTCCCGCGCGGCGAGGACGGCTTCTCCGACACCCGCAACGTCCACCGCGGCGGCTACGTCCTGCTCGACGTCGAGGGCGGTGCCCCCGACGTCGTGCTGATCGGCACCGGATCCGAGGTCCAGGTGGCCGTCGCCGCCCGCGAGCTCCTCGCCGCCGACGGCATCCGCGCCCGCGTGGTCTCGATGCCGTGCCGCGAGTGGTTCGACCGACAGGAGGAGTCCTACCGCGAGACGGTGATCCCGCCCACCGTCAAGGCCCGGGTCTCCGTCGAGGCGGGCGTCGCGCAGGGCTGGCGCGAGGTCGTCGGCGACCACGGCCGCATCGTCTCCATCGAGACGTACGGCGCGTCCGCCGACTTCGCCCGCATCTACGAGGAGTACGGCATCACCGGCGAGGCGGTCGCCAACGCGGCCCGCGACAGCATCCGGTCCCTGGCCGACTGAGACCACCCGCCCCGACAGCATCCACACCCGACTCTGGGAGGAACCATGAGCGACCGACTGAAGGCACTGTCCGACGCGGGGGTGTCGATCTGGCTCGACGACCTCTCTCGTGAGCGCATCGAGACCGGCAACCTGGCCGACCTCGTCCGCGAGAAGCACGTCGTCGGCGTGACGACCAACCCGACGATCTTCGCGGCCGCGATCGCGGACGGTGAGCGGTACGACGAGCAGGTCGCCCAGCTCGTCGACAAGGGCGAGGACGTCGACCGGGTCGTCTTCGAGCTCACCACCGAGGACGTCCGCAACGCCTGCGACATCATGAAGCCGGTGCACGACGCCACGCCGTACGACGGCCGCGTCTCGATCGAGGTCGAGCCCCTGCTGGCCAACGACACCGAGGGCACCATCAACTCCGCCCGCGCGCTCTGGCAGGCCGTCGACCGGCCGAACGTGCTGATCAAGATCCCCGCCACGCTCGAGGGCCTGCCGGCCATCACGGCCGCGGTCGCCGAGGGCATCAGCGTCAACGTCACGCTGATCTTCGGCGCCCAGCGCTACAGCGAGGTCATGGACGCCTACCTCACCGGCCTCGAGCAGGCCCGCGAGGCCGGCCGCGACCTCTCCACGATCCACTCGGTCGCGTCGTTCTTCGTCTCGCGCGTCGACACCGAGGTCGACAAGCGGCTCGAGGCCATCGGCTCCGAGACCGCACTCGCCCTGCGCGGCAAGGCTGCGGTCGCGAACGCGCTGGTCGCCTACGGCGAGTTCGAGGAGATCTTCGGCTCCGACCGCTGGCGCGAGCTCGAGGCCGCCGGGGCGAACCGGCAGCGGCCGCTGTGGGCGTCGACCGGCGTGAAGAACCCGGACTACGACGACACGATGTACGTGCGTGACCTGGTCGTCGCGGAGACCGTGAACACGATGCCGGAGAAGACGATGGAGGCGTTCGCCGACCACGGCGAGGTCCTCGGTGACGTCGTGACCGGCAAGGCCGGCGAGGGCAAGGCGATCCTCGACCGCCTCGTCGAGGTCGGCGTCGACTGGGAGGACGTCCTGGTCGTGCTGGAGACCGAGGGCGTCGACAAGTTCAAGAAGTCGTGGGACGAGCTGCTCGAGACCGTGTCCGGCCAGATGGAGAAGGCCACGGCGTGAGCGCGGCCGTCGACCCGTCCTCGACCGACGCGTGGGCGCGGCTCGGCGCGCTGGCCGCGGACTTCGACCCGGACCTCCGGGCCTGGTTCGCGGCCGACCCCGGTCGGGTCGAGCGGCTGACGTTCACCGCCGCCGACCTGTACGTCGACCTGTCCAAGTCGCTGGTCGACGACCGGATCCTGTCCGCGCTGCTCGACCTCGCCCGCGAGGTCGGCGTGGAGCAGCGGCGGGACGCGATGCTCCGCGGGGAGCACGTCAACGTCACGGAGGACCGGGCGGTGCTGCACACGGCGCTGCGGCTGCCGGCCGACCGCAAGCTCGAGGTCGACGGCCAGGACGTCGTGGCCGACGTCCACGACGTGCTGCGCCGGGTCTACGACTTCGCGGACCGGGTGCGCAGCGGCGCGTGGACCGGCGTCACCGGTGAGCGGATCCGCACGGTCGTGAACATCGGCATCGGCGGCTCCGACCTCGGGCCGGTGATGGCGTACGAGGCGCTCGCGCCGTACCGCCAGGACGGGCTCGAGTGCCGCTTCATCAGCAACATCGACCCCACGGACGCGGCCACGACCCTGGCGGGTCTCGACCCCGCGACGACGCTGTTCATCGTGTCCAGCAAGACCTTCGGCACGCTCGAGACCCTGACGAACGCGCGGCTCTGCAGGGCCTGGCTGCTCGACGGGCTGGCCCGTGAGCACGACTCGGTCGACGAGAAGGAGGCCGTGGCGAGGCACTTCGTCGCGGTCTCGACCGCGCTCGACAAGGTCGCGGACTTCGGGATCGACACCGACAACGCCTTCGGCTTCTGGGACTGGGTCGGCGGCCGCTACTCCATGGACTCCGCGATCGGTCTCTCCCTGGTCGTCGCGATCGGGCCGGAGCGCTTCGCGGAGCTGCTGGCCGGCTTCCACGCCATGGACGAGCACTTCCGCGGCACCGACCTCGCGCACAACGTGCCGGTGCTCATGGGCGTGCTCAACATCTGGTACACGAACTTCCTCGGCGCCGAGACCCATGCGGTCCTCCCCTACGCGCAGCTGCTGCACCGCTTCCCGGCGTACCTCCAGCAGCTCACGATGGAGTCCAACGGCAAGAGCGTGCGCTGGGACGGCTCGCCGGTCTCGACCGACACCGGCGAGGTGTTCTGGGGCGAGCCCGGCACCAACGGCCAGCACGCCTTCTACCAGCTGATCCACCAGGGGACCCGGTTGATCCCGGCCGACTTCATCGCGGTCGCGACCCCGCCGTACCCCCTGAAGGACGGCGAGACGGACGTCCACGAGCTGTTGCTCGCGAACTTCTTCGCCCAGACGCGGGCGCTGGCCTTCGGCAAGACCGAGGACGAGGTGCGGGCCGAGGGGCTCGACGGAACATCGGGGCGGGAGGCGGTCGTGGCGGCGCGGGTGTTCCCGGGCAACCGGCCGACCGCGTCGATCATGGCTCCGGCGCTCACACCGTCCGTGCTCGGCCAGCTCGTCGCGCTCTACGAGCACATCACCTTCACCCAGGGCGTCGTCTGGGGCATCGACTCCTTCGACCAGTGGGGCGTCGAGCTCGGCAAGCAGCTCGCCCAGCAGGTCAGCCCGGCCGTCGCCGGCGACGAGGCGGCCGCCGCCGAGCAGGACGCGTCGACCCAGTCCTTGATCGCCTACTACCGGAGGCACCGCCAGTGATCGCCGCATGACCGTCCAGAACCCGCTGCGCGACCCACGCGACCGGCGCCTCCCCCGCATCGCGGGTCCGTGCGGCATGGTGCTGTTCGGCGTCACCGGCGACCTGTCGCGCAAGAAGATCATGCCGGCGATCTACGACCTGGCGAACCGCGGCCTGCTGCCACCGGGCTTCAGCCTGACCGGCTTCGCCCGGCGCGACTGGGCCGACCAGGACTTCGCGCAGATCGTGCACGACTCGGTGAAGGCGCACGCGCGCACGGAATTCCGCGAGGAGGTGTGGAAGCAGCTCGCCGAGGGCTTCCGCTTCGTCCCCGGCAACTTCGACGACGACCACGCCTTCGAGCGGCTGCGCCGCACCATCGAGGAGCTCGACGAGCTGCGCGGCACCGGCGGCAACCACGCGTTCTACCTCGCGATCCCGCCGGGCTTCTTCGGTGACGTCGTCAGCCAGCTCAAGGAGCACGGGCTGGCCGAGGCGCGCGGCGACTCATGGCGCCGCGTGGTCATCGAGAAGCCGTTCGGCCACGACCTCGCCTCGGCGCGCGAGCTCCAGCAGACCCTCGGCGACGTGTTCCCGTCGGGCTCGATCTTCCGGATCGACCACTACCTCGGCAAGGAGACGGTGCAGAACATCCTGGCGATGCGGTTCGCCAACGAGATGTTCGAGCCGATCTGGAACGCCAACTACGTCGACCACGTGCAGATCACGATGGCCGAGGACATCGGCATCGGTGGTCGCGCCGGGTACTACGACGGCATCGGCGCCGCCCGCGACGTCATCCAGAACCACCTGCTCCAGCTGCTGTCGCTGGTCGCGATGGAGGAGCCGACGTCGTTCGACGCCGACAGCCTCCGCATCGAGAAGCAGAAGGTGCTCTCCAGCGTCACGCTCCCCCGCCGGCTCGACCTGACGACCGCCCGGGGACAGTACGCCGAGGGCTGGGCCGGCGGCGAGAAGGTCGTGGGCTTCCTCGACGAGGAGGGCATCAAGCGCTCCTCGACGACCGAGACGTTCGCCGCGGTCAAGCTGAACGTCGAGACGCGGCGCTGGGCCGGCGTCCCGTTCTACCTGCGCACCGGCAAGCGGCTGGGACGCCGCGTGACCGAGGTCGCGATCGTGTTCAAGCGCGCACCCCACCTGCCGTTCTCCGACTCCGCCACCGAGGAGCTCACGCAGAACGCCCTGGTCATCCGGGTGCAGCCCGACGAGGGCGTCACGCTGCGATTCGGCTCGAAGGTGCCCGGCACCGCGATGGAGATCCGCGACGTGAACATGGACTTCGTGTACGGCGGCGCATTCACCGAGTCGTCCCCGGAGGCCTACGAGCGGCTGATCCTCGACGTCCTGCTCGGCGACCCGCCGCTGTTCCCGCGGCACGAGGAGGTCGAGCTGTCCTGGAAGATCCTGGACCCGATCCTCGACTACTGGGCGGCGCAGGACGAGAAGGGCAAGGGCCGGCCCGAGCAGTACGAGTCGGGCACCTGGGGGCCGGCCTCGGCCGACGAGATGCTGGCCCGCGACGGACGCGTCTGGAGGCGACCATGACCCCAACCCACGACACTGCGAAGCTGCTGCGTTCCGATCCCCCACTCCGCACTTTCGAGGGGGCCCCGAGATGATCGAGCTGGTGGACACCAACTCCTCGGAGATCGCCGCCGAGCTGCAGCGGGCGCGCGTGCGCGCCGGCAGCCCGGCGATGGGCATGGTGATGACGCTGGTCATCGTCGTGGACGAGGACGACGCCGAGGACGCCATGCGCGCCGCCCGGGCCGCCTCTCACGAGCACCCGGCGCGGGTGCTCGGCGTGATCCTCGGTGACGGCCGCGGTGCGGCCCAGGTCAACGCCCAGGTCGGCACCGGCTCGGGCTGGACCGGCGAGACCGCGCTGATCCGGCTCAAGGGCGAGGTCGTCAGGCACCCGGAGTCGGTCGTGCTGCCGCTGCTCCTGCCCGACTCCCCCGTGGCCGTCTGGTGGCCGAACCACCCCCCGGAGAACCCCGCCGAGGACCCGCTCGGCCGGCTGGCGCAGCGCCGGATCACCGACGCGGCCTCTGCGCGACGCGCCAAGACCAAGGCCATGCAGCAGCAGTGCGCGGCGTACACCGTGGGCAACACCGACCTGGCCTGGACGCGGATCACCCCGTGGCGCGCGCTGCTCGCCGCCGCGCTGGACCAGCAGCCGCTCAAGGTCACGCACGGCTCGGTGACGGCGGAGCGGATCAGCCCGAGCGCCGACCTGCTGATGGCATGGCTGGCCGACCGGCTCAAGATCACCGTCGACCGGAAGAACTCGTCCGGCCCCGGCATCACCGAGGTGGTCCTCGACACCAAGGAGGGCCCGATCCGGATCGCCCGCACGGACGGCAAGCTGGCCACGTTCTCCTCCCCGGACCGGCCCGACCGGCCGGTCGCGCTCAAGCGGCGCGACCTCCCGGAGCTGCTCGCCGAGGAGCTGCGCCGCCTCGACGAGGACGACGTGTACGCCGAGACCGCCCGCAAGCTGCTGAAGATGGAGAGCGCGACGTGAGCAGTGCCCCTCTCATCGAGGTCCACCCGGACTCCGCGACGCTGGCCACCGCCGTCGCCGGCGAGCTGCTGACCCGGCTCGCGGACGCTCAGGCGGCCGGTGGCGTGCCGCAGATCGCGCTGACGGGCGGCACCATCGCCGAGGAGATCCATCGCGAGATCGCCCGCCTCTCACCCGCGTCCGAGGTGGACTGGACGCAGGTCGAGATCTGGTGGGGCGACGAGCGCTTCGTGGCGCCCGACTCCCCCGACCGCAACGCCGGGCAGGCGCGCGCCGCGTTCCTCGACGCGGTCGGCGCCACCCGGGTGCACGAGATGCCGTCGACGGCCGACGCCGCGGACGTCGACGAGGGGGCGGCGTCGTACGCCGCCGAGCTGCGCGAGCACGGCGCGGGCGAGTTCGACGTGGTCATGCTCGGGATCGGGCCGGACGGCCACATCGCCTCGCTGTTCCCGGGCTTCCCCCAGCTCGACGCCACCGACATCGCGGTGGGCGTCACCGGCTCCCCGAAGCCGCCGCCGGAGCGGATCAGCCTCACCTTCGCGCCCCTCAACCGGGCGCGGCTGGTGTGGTTCCTCGTCAGCGGCGACGGCAAGGCCGAGGCGGTCGCCCGTGCCTTGGGCGGCGCCGACCGTCACGACGTCCCCGCCGCCGGCGTCACCGGCCACGACGAGACCGTCTGGTTCCTCGACCGCGCGGCTGCCTCGCAACTCTGACGGTTGAGTCGAGACCTTTCGCCACATGAGTCGGGAGTTCTGGTCACGACCGTGACCAGAACTCCCGACTCACTTGGTCAGAACTGCCGACTCGATCGACGGAAGTCTCGATTCAACGTCAGAAGATGATGTCGCCGGACTTGCGGCGCGAGCGGAGCAGCTCGAGGGCCTCGTCCAGGATGTCGGCGGCCTCCTTGTCGGAGCGCCGCTCCTTCACGTAGGCCAGGTGCGTCTTGTACGGCTCGATCTTCGGTGCCGGGGGCGGGTTCTCGGAGTCGAGGCTCGCCGGGAGGCCGCACTTGGGGCAGTCCCACGTGTCCGGCACCTGGGCCTCGATCGAGAACGTGACCACCGAGCGGTGCTCATGGGCACAGAAGTACGTCACGGCCTGTCGCGGGGCGGCTTCGCCGCGCTCCGCCTCGCCCATCGGGCCGGCCCCCACCCGGCTCCCGCGAATAGCGTTTCCTCCACCAGCCACGGAATCAGGTCCCTTTCGAAGTCAGTACGCCAGAAGAAGTCCGAGTGCGATGACGCACGCGAACCAGATGACGCCGATCCCGACCGTGAGCCGGTCGAGGTTGCGCTCCGCGACGGACGAGCCGCCAAGGGAGCTGGAGACGCCACCGCCGAACATGTCCGAGAGGCCACCCCCACGACCCTTGTGGAGCAGGACGAGCAGGATCAACAGGCAGCTCGTCGCGATGAGCACGATGGTGAAAAGCAGGGTCACGGTGGTACAGCCTACGTGAGGGGTCCGAGGGTCACAGGACCGGCATGTCGTAGAAGCGGCAGATGCCGCCGAACTCGTCGACCTGCAGGCTCGCGCCACCGACCAGGCAGCCGTCCACGTCGGCCTGCGCCATGATGCCGGCGACGTTCGCGGCCTTCACCGAGCCGCCGTAGAGGATGCGTACGGCGTCCGCCGCGGCGTCGCCGTGCACCTCGCGGATCCGGGCCCGGATCCCGGCACAGACCTCCTGCGCGTCGTCCGGCGTGGCCACCTCGCCCGTGCCGATCGCCCAGACCGGCTCGTAGGCGACGACCAGGCCGGCGACCTGCTCGGCCGTGAACCCGGCCAGCGACCCGTCGACCTGCGTCAGGCAGTGCGGCACGTGCTCGCCGGCCTGGCGGACGTCGAGGCCCTCCCCCACGCACACGATCGGCACCATCCCGGCGGCGAGCGCCTGGTGGGCCTTGGCATTGACGACCTCGTCGGTCTCGCCGTGGTACTCGCGACGCTCGCTATGCCCGACGACGACGTAGGAGCAGCCGAGCTTGGCCAGCATCCCGGCGGAGATCTCGCCGGTGTAGGCGCCGGAGTCGTGGGTGGAGACGTCCTGGGCGCCGTACTTCACCGCCAGCCGGTCGCCGTCGACGAGGGTCTGCACCGAGCGGAGGTCGGTGAACGGCGGCACCACGACCACCTCGACGCGACCGTAGTCGTGCCGCTTGTCGGCGAGCGTCCAGGCGAGCTTCTGGACCAGCACCACCGCCTCTTGGTGGTTGACGTTCATCTTCCAGTTCCCCGCCATCAGCGGGGTGCGCTTGCTCGCCATGCTCAGTCCTCCAGGACCTGGATGCCGGGCAGCTCCTTGCCCTCGAGGTACTCGAGGCTGGCGCCACCACCGGTGGAGATGTGGCCGAAGGCCGACTCGTCGAAGCCGAGTGTGCGGA
>DASTXB010000059.1:0-25895 GCA_035765695.1 Nocardioides sp.
CCCTGGGTGACGTCGAACTCGACCTTCTGGTTCTCGTCGAGGGACTTGTACCCCTGCGACTGGATCGCCGAGTAGTGCACGAAGACGTCGTCGCCGCCGTCCTCCTGCGCAATGAAGCCGAAGCCCTTCTCCGCGTTGAACCACTTAACAGTGCCCTGAGCCATGTGCTCGTTACTCCTTAGTCGGGGCGAGAACCGTCACTTCGACGGTCCGCGTCAGATGCGGTGACACGTCGCTCCGACTTGCGTGAGTGGCAGGCCCACGAAAGAAGAAACGCCGTTGGATCACAAACTCCGCGGGCGTCAGACCTGCTGGAACTTGCACCTTCTGCAAGACACACGTTACCAATCCGTGCCCTGCAGAGAACCATCCCGACCGGGAAATCTCATCGCGCGGGGTGAAGTGTCTGCTACGGAGGGGTGACCGGGAGGGTACGACGGGCTCCCGGACCGTAGCTCCGCCAGGCGTACGACCACGGTGTGACCGCCAGGATCACGACCACGAGCGAGCAGTTGACGAGCACGTCCGTGGTCGCTCCGTCGAGGTCGCCGGCGACCGCCCCGGGCAGCGCCACGAGGCCCAGCCAGAGCACCTTCCAGAGGGACTCGAACAGCAGCACGGGCAGCATCCGGACCGGCTGCCACAGGCCCAGCAGCGCCAGCAGGGACATCGCGGTCAGCAGGCACAGCGTCACGCCCTCGTACAGCGGCAGCTCGTGCGCGTCGGGCAGCAGCGGCCACTTCACCAGCACCAGGCCGACGCCCATCAACAGGTAGCCGCCGCGCATCGCGAGCAGCCGGGCGGCGGACAGCTCGCCGGTCATCGCCCGGCCTCCCACTCGTCGGCGAGGACGGCGTACCCGACGACGTCGAGCCAGCGCCCGGTCCGGTGCAGCGACTCGCGTACGGCGTGCAGCTCGCGGCGCATGCCGACCCGCTCCATCAGCCGCCAGGACGCGTCGTTGTCGAGGAAGCAGTTCGCGACCACGCGGCGTACGCCGAGGTCCTCGAAGCAGTGGCGCAGCAGCTCGCGCACGGCCTCGGTCGCATACCCGTGCCCGCTGTGGGCGGGGTCGAGCACCCAGCCGAGCTCGGCCTGGGCCCCGCGAGCGGCGTCCTCCATGCCGAGCTGGGCCCAGGCGTCCTCCCGCTTGAGCATGAAGTCGCCGATCACCGTGCCGTCGGCGAGCTCGACGACCACGGTGGTGGCGAGCCGCTCGGGGCCCGCGAACAGCGTGCGGTAGCCGTCGAGGTCGGACGGGCAGCCGGTGAGCCACTCGTTGACCGCCGGCAGCTGGCGGAAGGCCCAGGTCGCGTCGGTGTCGTCGACGGTGGCCGGGCGCAGGACCAGCCGTTCGGTGCGGAGGGGGACGAGGGTGGTGCTGATGGTGGTCATGCGAGTGCTCCTGTGGGTCGGTCGGCGGGGCGTCGGGCCGCGCGGTTCACCGCTCGTCCCCGTCGGGCAGCACCGAGATCAGCGGCAGCCCGAGGTCGCGCAGCCGGGCCAGCAGGCCGTGCAGCGCGGCCTGGTCGGCGACCTGGCCGCGCAGGACCGTGACGCCGCCGGGCTCGGTGTCGATGCTCATGCCGTCGAACCAGGCCGCCCAGCGCTCGTCGAGGCGGCCGTCGAGGCGGATCTCGTACCAGCGGTTGTCCATGGCGGCGACGCTAGGAGCCGAGCTGGTGAGCGGTCGTCACATCATGTGGTGAGCGGGGTGGTGAACCCGGCGCTGAACCCGGTGTTCACGCGGGAGAGCAGCCCCAGCTGGTGGGCCCGGCTGACCGCCGCGCGCCGGTTGTTGACGTCGAGCTTGGTGTAGATGTGCTTGGTGTGCGTGCGCACCGTGTTGAGCGACACCACCAGCTCGCGCGCGATCGCGGGGCCGTCGAGCTCCGAGCCGAGCAGGCGCAGCACGTCGAGCTCCCGGTCGCTGAGCGGGTCGAGCAGCGCCGGCTGGGGTGCGGCCGCCGGGGCGGGCGCCGGGCCGTCGGCCGCGACGTCCACGAGGTAGCGGACCCAACCCTCGGGCTCGGCGAGCGCCACCGCGTGCGCCTGCGCCGCGGCCGCCCGGACAGGGTCTCCGGTGAACTGGAACGCCCGGGCGCGCAGCGCCTCGAGCTCGATCACGGTGCCGATGCGCTGCCCGGCGGTCGCCGCCGCCAGGAGCCGGTCCAGCAGCGCCGCCGCCTCGGTCGCCCGCCCCTCGGCGAGCAGGACCCGCGCCAGGGTGGCGTGCTCGTACTCGCGCAGGTACGACAGCTCGTCGTCCGGCGTCAGCCCGTGCTCGCGCGCCCACGCGACCGCCCCCGCGACGTCACCGGAGGCGGCGAGCACGCGCGCCCGGGACGCGTGGATCGGGTGCACCGGGGGCGAGAAGTCCCCGACGTACACGCGCTCGGCCTCGTCGAGGAGCTCGAGCGCCGCGGGCCAGTCGTGCTCGGCGGCCCGCAGGCGGGCCATCGCGACCCGCCAGCGGTACGGGTTCTGCGGCAGCCCGGCCGCCTCGCCGAGGTCGTCGGCGCGGCGCAGGAGGTCGGCGGCCGCAGCCAGGTCGTCGCGGTGCCAGGCCGCGCGGCTGAGCGCCACCAGCATGTCGGCCGTGCCCCGCAGCACACCACGGCCCTGCCGCTCGGCGAGGTCGAGCGCGTCCTCGAGGGTGCGGTCGGCGTCGCGCAACCGGCCGAGGGCCAGCTCGAGGTCGGCGATCGTCAGCGCGCACCCGAGGGCGTCGGGGATGTACCCGAGCCGCTCCAGCCCCGCCGCCGTGTCGAGGTACCACGCGTGCGCCGCGACCAGGTCGCCTGTGGCCCAGGAGGCGAGCCCCGACAGCCCGGACGCCGCCGCGACCGTCAGGTCGTCCCCGGGCAGTGCCGCGGCGATCGCCCCCCGCGCGCGGTCGATCGCGCCGATGGGGTCGCCACCGACCAGCGCCAGGGCCGAGCGGTACATCTCGAACTCGGCCGGCACCCGGGCCAGCTCGGCGTGGTCGACGACCACCTGCTCCGCCGCCGGCCGGGCGAGCATCCCCTCCACGGCGCGCAGCCGCTCCTCGACGCCGGCGAAGTCGTTGCTGGCCATCAGCCCGCCGACCAGCCCGATGGCGAGCACGGGCCGGGTGGCCACGACGGACGCCGGGAGGTCGTCGACCCAGCGGCGCAGCACGTCCTCGCGCCGCTCGCGCCGCAGGTCCGGGAGCGCCAGCTCGACGAGCTCGGCGGCGGTCTCGGCGTCACCGGCGGCGAGGGCGTGCCGGACGGCGGCCTCGACGTCGCCCTCCGCGGCGTACCAGCGGCTCGCCCGGCGGTGCAGCTCGGCGGCGTCACCGGACCGCTCCTGGAGCAGGTGCGCGTGGAGGACGTCGGCGAACAGGTGGTGGTAGCGGTACCAGCGCCGGTGGTCGTCGAGCGGGACCAGGAAGAGGTTCTGCCGGTCCAGCAGGTCGAGCATCGCCCGGCCGCTGCCCGGCACGCCGGCGTGGACCGCCTCGCACAGCGGCGCGGTCAGCCGCCCCAGGACGGCGGTGTCGAGCAGGAAGCGGCGTACCTCCTCCGGCTGGCGGCTGAGCACCTCGTCGACGAGGTAGTCCACGACGAACCGGTCGTCGCCGGCGAACCGGTCGATGAACCCCGACGGGTCGGCCCGGCCCCGCAGCGACAGCGCGGCGAGCTGCAGCGCCGCGACCCAGCCCTCGGTGCGCGCCTCGAGCACCGCGACCTCCTCGGGCGGCAGGCCGAGGGCGTTGAGGTCGTTGAGGTACGCCGCGGCCTCGTCGGCGTCGAACCGCAGGTCCGCGGCCCGGACCTCGACCAGCTCACCCCGGGCGCGCAGCCGCGAGAGCGGCAGGGCGGGGTCTGCGCGGGTGCTGATCACCAGGTGCAGCTGTGGGGGCAGGTGGTCGACCAGGAACGTCAGGCCGGCCGCGACCTCGGGGCCGTCGGCGAGGTGGTGGTCGTCGAGGACCAGCGTCACCTCGCCGTCCTGGACGCTGAGCTCGTTGACGACACCGGCGAGCGCCGACTCGACCGGCGCCTGCCCCGACCGCAGCAGGGTCAGCGCGGCGGCCGCCGAGCCCGGCACGGCGCGGTCGAGCGCCAGCAGGACGTAGCTCCAGAACGACGCCGCCTGCCGGTCGCGCTCGTCGAGCGACACCCAGGCGACCGGCCGCTGCAGGGTCGCGGCCCAGGTGGCCAGCAGCGTGGTCTTGCCGAACCCGGCCGGCGCCGAGACCAGCGTGACCGGCGCGTCGCCCGCCTGCTCGAGCAGGCCGGCGAGCCGGGGCCGCCGTACGGCGTCGCGGCGCGGTCGCGGGAGGAGCAGCTTGGTCTCCAGCAGCGCGTCCGCCATCCCGCGCTCCCTCCGGTCAGTGCGCAGGCACCATCATGTCCTGCTGGCCGTGCAGGTGCATCCGCTCGCCGGGACGCCCGAAGATGCTCAGGACCTCGGCCGGTCCGTCGCCGGTGCTGCCGAACCAGTGCGGCACCTGGGTGTCGAACTCCGCGGCCTCCCCGATCCCGAGGACGAGGTCCTGGTCGCCGAGCACCAGCCGCATCCGCCCGGACAGCACGTACAGCCACTCGAACCCGTCGTGCGTGCGGGGCTCGGGCTGCGACTGGGCCCGCGGGATGACGATCTTCCAGGCCTGGATGCCGCCGGGACGGGTCAGCGGGAGCACGGTGCGGCCGTTGACCCGGCGCGGCTTGAGCCGGATCCGCGGGTCGCCCACCTCCGGCGCGCCGACCAGGTCGTCGATCGGCACCCGGTAGGCCTGCGCGAGCGGCAGGAGCAGCTCCAGGCTCGGCCGCCGCTGGCCGTTCTCGAGGCGCGACAGCGTGCTCTTGGAGATCCCGGTCGCGTCGGCGACCTCCGTGAGTGTCGCGCCGCGCTGCTCGCGCACCTTCCGCAGCCGCGGCCCGACCTGGGCGAGGACGTCCTCCATGGCGCCATTGGACCGCGGGATTCCCAGAAACGGCAACAACCGTTGCCCCACCGGCACCCGCAGCGGGACGCTTCTCGACATGAACGAGTACGACGTCGTGGTCATCGGCGGAGGCGCCGCCGGCCTGTCCGCCGCGCTGGTCCTGGGCCGGGCCCGGCGCAAGGTCGCCGTGGTCGACGCGGGCCAGCCCCGCAACGCCCCGGCCGCCCACATGCAGGGCTTCCTCGGCTCCGACGGGCTGCCGCCCGCCGAGCTGCTGACCCGCGGGCGCGCGGAGGTCACCGGGTACGGCGTCGACCTGGTCGCCGGCACGGCGACGGGCGTCGTCCCGGCCGGCCGACGGCACGAGGTCACCCTCGCCGACGGCACCGTCCTGCGGGCCCGGCGCGTGCTGGTCACCACCGGGCTGCGCGACGTCGTACCGGAGCTCCCCGGCGTGCAGGAGAGGTGGGGCCGCGACCTGCTGCACTGCCCGTACTGCCACGGCTACGAGGTCCGCGACCAGCCGCTCGGCGTCCTCGGCGGCACCGCGGCCGACGTCACCTACGCACAGCTGATCCGGCAGTGGACCCGCGACGTGGTGCTGTTCAGCAACGGCGCCACGCTGACCGCCGACCAGCGCGAGCAGCTGGTCGCCCGCGCCGTCGGGATCGTCGACGGACCCGTCGCCCGGTTGGTCGTCGAGGACGACCGGATCACCGGCGTCGAGCTGGCCGACGGGCGCGTCGTACCGCGGAGCGCGGTCTTCGTCCGCCCCGACTTCGTCCCGAACGACACGCTGCTCACCGACCTCGGCTGCGCCGTCCACGACACCGGTTGGGTCGCCGTCGACGCCACCGGCCGCACCAGCGTGCCGCGCGTCTGGGCGGCCGGGAACGCCGTCAACCCACGCGCGCAGGTCATCACCGCCGCCGGCGAGGGCTCGGCCGCGGCCATCGCGATCAACGCCGACCTCGTCGAGGAGGACGTGCCGATCGCGGTCACGAACTTCCGGCACGGACTCCCCGTCTGAGCCGGCTCCACCCCCACCCCCTTCACACCCCCACAGGAGCACCTCATGAGCACACCCCTGCCCACCGTCGGTCCGCCCACGAAGCACCAGCTCGCCCTGATGATCTGGATCGCGGTCTTCCCGACCCTCACCCTCATCAACCTGACCATCGGGCCGTCCCTGAAGGACACCAACACGATCCTGCGCACCTTCGTGCTCGCGACCGTCGCCGTACCGATCGTGATCTACGGGATCATGCCGCGCCTCCACCGGATGCGCGTCCGGCTCCTCAGCCGGCGCGGCTGACCTGCGTGAACGGCCCGGCGCGAACGGCCCGGCGCGGCCGGCCCCGAGCGGAGATCACCACGCCGCTCACCACGTGTGGTGACGACCGCTCACCACGTCGGTTCCTAGCTTCTCGGACACCACCCCGGCTCCGTCCCGGGTCCCACCCGCTCCGAAAGGCACGATCATGGACCGACTCACCCGCGCCGTCGCGATGGCGAGCGCCCGGCACCCGTGGCGCACCATCGCGGCCTGGGCGGCCGTCCTGGCCGCCGTGCTCGTCCTCGCGGCCAGCGGCGGCGGCACCTTCGCCGACGACTTCGCCGCACCCGGCAGCCAGAGCGACCGCGCGCTGACGCTGCTGAACGACAACTTCCCCGACGCGGCCCAGGGCAAGGCGCTGGTCGTGCTCGAGGCCCAGGACGGCACCACGATCGAGGAGGACCGCGCCGGCGTCGCCGGCGTCCTGGCCGACGTCGCCGGGCTCGACCACGTCGCCTCGGTCAGCGACCCGTACGCCGCCGGCACCGTCTCCCCCGACGGCCGGATCGCGTTCGCGGAGCTGACCCTCGACGTACCCGAGCGGGAGATGGGCAAGCCGGCGTTCGCCGTCCTCTCCGACGCCGTCTCGGGCATGTCGGCCACCGACCTGCGGGTCGAACTCGGCGGCGACGCGGTCTTCCTCAACGCCGAGGACGACACCTCGGGCCATGTCGGCATCGGCCTGCTGGTCGCGCTGCTCGTGCTGCTGGTCGTGTTCGGCACCGCGGTCGCGGCCGTGCTCCCGATCGGGCTCTCGCTGGTCGCCGTCGGCGCCGGTATCGGCGGCATCACCCTGCTGGCCGGCGGGATGACCGTGTCCGTGTCGGCGATCCCGGTCGCCGGCCTGGTCGGGCTCGGCGTCGGCGTCGACTACGCGCTGTTCGTCGTGGCCCGCTACCGGGACAATCGGCACGCCGGCCAGGACGACCGGCGTGCGCTGGCCACCGCGATGGGCTCCTCCGGCGCGGCCGTCGTGTTCGCCGGCGGGACGGTCGTGGTCGCCACCTCGGCGCTGGCGATCACCGGCGTCGGCATCCTCACCTCGATCGGCCTCGCGACCGCGGTCATGGTCCTCGCCGCCGTCGCGGCCGCGGTCACCCTGCTCCCGGCGCTCCTCGGCCTGCTCGGTGACCGCATCGACCGCGGCCGGATCGGGCGCCGGCGGCGTACCGCCAAGCCCGCCGAGCAGACCGCGTGGTGGCGCTTCGGCCACCGGGTGTCCGCCCGGCCCTGGCCCTACCTGGTCGCCTCCGTCATCGGCCTGCTCGCGCTGGCAGCGCCCGCGCTGGCCATGCAGACCGCGTTCCCCGCGGCCGGCGACGCCCCCGCCGAGACCACCCACCGGCAGGCGTACGACCTGCTGACCGAGGGCTTCGGCGTCGGCATCAACGCCCCGCTGCTCGTGGTCGTCGACGGCGACGGCGCGGCTGCGGCCGCCCGCGACATCGCGACCGTCCCCGGCATCGCCTCGGTGGGCGACCCGCAGGTCTCGGCGGACGGCGGCACCACCGTCTTCACCGCGATCCCGACGACCGGGCCTGCCGACCCGGCCACCTCCGCCACCATCGAGCGGGTCCGCGACGTGATCCCGGGCAACACCTACGTCTCCGGCATCACCGCGGTCACCGACGACCTCAATGCCCAGCTGGCGCACACGCTGCCGCTGTTCATCGGCGCGGTCCTGGCCGTCTCGTTCGTGCTGCTGATGCTGGTGTTCCGCTCGATCGCGGTCCCGCTCAAGGCGGCGCTGATGAACCTGCTGTCGATCGGTGCGGCGTACGGCGTCCTCGTGGCGGTCTTCCAGTGGGGCTGGGGGGCGAGCCTGCTCGGCCTCGAGGGCCCGACGCCGATCACCTCGCTGATCGTGGTGATCATGTTCCCGATCCTGTTCGGGCTGTCGATGGACTACGAGGTGTTCCTGCTGTCGCGGATCCGCGAGGAGCACGACCGGATCGGCGACGGCACCGAGTCGGTCGCCCGTGGCCTCGCCGGCACCGGCCGGGTCGTGACCTCCGCGGCGCTGATCATGGTCGTGGTCTTCCTCAGTTTCGTCTCCAGCCCGGTCCCCTCGCTCAAGATGCTGGGCCTGGGCCTGGCCACCGCCGTGGCCGTCGACGCCACGGTCGTCCGGATGGTGCTCGTGCCCGCCACGATGGCGCTGCTCGGCAAGGCGAACTGGTGGCTCCCCGCCTGGCTCGACCGGGTGCTGCCGCGGCTGACCGTCGAGGGTCGCTCCGACGACGAGCCGGCCGGCGCGGAGCCCGAGCTCGTCGGCTGACCGCCGTACCGACCGTCGGCCCCCGGATCCGTCCGGGGGCCGACGGTGTGATGTTGTCCTCCCACCGTCGATCTCCGGCTCCGGATGTGGCACCCTGACCCCCGAAGCCGCGCCCCGTCGGCTTCCTCACGACACCCGCCGCGTCACGAGCGGCGCCTTCCGGGAGGTCTGCATGTTCCAGCCCGACGACCAGGGCCGCGGCTCCACCCAGCTCAGTCAGGCCCCGGGCGACGAGCTGACGGAATGTGCCGCCACGGCGACCTACATCGCCACCGTGTCGTCGGACCTGGACATGATCGTGCTCGACGGGCTGTTCACCGCGCTGGAGTCCACGCTGACCGACCTCGGGGCCACGCGGGTCTGGATCGACCGCGACCGTCCCGCGTTCGCGGTGATGGCCGAGCTGCCCGCGACGCCGGCCTCGGTCTAATCCCCGCCACCGCGGGACCTCCCCGACGTCACCACCGAGGGCTCCGACGTCGCGGGCTCAGTGGCCGACGGCCACCCGCATCACCCCGCCGTTGACCCCCGGCGCCGACGAGCCGACGGTGACATACATCGCGCCGTCGGGTCCCTGGGCGATGTCGCCCGGCACCGGCAGCTGGCCCGCACCGAAGTGGTCCTGGGTCGTGGGGTGCCAGAAGGGGATCCGCACCACGTCGCCCGGAGGCGTCGCGTCCAGGCCACCGGCGAACATCTCGGCCGCCCAGAAGTTGCCCTTCCGGTCGAAGGTGCACCCGGTGATCGTCGTGAGCCCGCTGGCCCAGACGGTCGGCACCGTCGGGTAGTCGGCGTTCGGGTCGACGCGCCACACGCTGGAGAAGCCACCTGTCCCGGGCGGGACGAACAGGTTCGAGACGAAGTCGAGCGTGCCGACGTACAGGTAGCCGTCCGGACCCTGGGCGATGCAGGTCGGCGTGGAGTCGCGGAACGCCCCGAAGTCCTCGTTCGGGAGGTAGGCCACGACCCGCGTGGTGCCGTGCCGCGTGATCTCGCTGATCGTGTTCGCCCCCGCGTCCGCGACGAAGGTGCGGATCCCGTGCCCGTGATGCCCGTGGCCGTGCCGTCCATAGCCGTGCTTCGGCCCCTTGGCGCCCTTGGTGACCAGCACGTCGTACGGGTTGGAGTCCGGGAAGTCGTCCGGGAAGAGGCTGGAGTGGTCGCCGGTCCACTGGTACATCTGCGAGCCGACGTCCGAGGTCGAGGTCGCCGTCCCGGTGGCACCGTCGAGCCGGTAGAGGTGCCCCGCCTGCGGTGCGTTGACCGTGCCGCCGGAGTCGGCCAGGACACCCGGTGTCGACTCGCTCATGATCATCTGCACCTGGCAGTCACCGCGACCGTGGTCATGACCGTGGTCGTGTCGATAGCCGTGGTCGTGCTTCAGGCAGCGGTCGCCCATCGCGCTGACCCCCTCGGGGCCGAGGACGTCGGGCGGCTGGGTCGGGTCCTCCGACGCGTAGACCGAGTCGAACTGCGTCGTCCACGACGGGGTGGTCGAACCCCACCGGTACTTCTTCACGGTGCCGGTGTGCGTGAGGCCGGCCGCGCCGGTGCCGGCGACGCCGGACTCCGCGACGTACATGCTTCCCTGACCGTCGAAGGCGATCCCGCGGGGTGCCGCCAGGCCGCCGAGCACCGGGGTGATCGTGACCGACGGCGGGCCGGCCTGAGCGACGCCGGCCTGAGCGACGCCGGCGTTGGCGACGGTGCCTGCGGCGAGTGCGGCGACACCGACAACCGATGCAACGGCACGCGTGGTGGAGCGACGAATGACCATGACTACTCCTCTGCCGTCCGGCGCCGAGGAGACCCGGCGCGGAGATGCCCCCGCCAGCACCCCACGCTAGGCGCGGGCGCGCGGCGATTCGTCCCTCAGATTGACCAATGGCCGCCTCGTGCGGGGCCGCGCCGTCGGCCGGGTACGCCGACCGGTCGGCCGGGTCGACTCAGGACGACGGACCAGCACGCTCCTCGTGGCGCTCGATCGGGCGGGGCAGCTGCCGGGTCTCGACCAGCATCGCCGCGACGGCGCGCACCTTGACGTTCATCGTGCTCGACGCCCGCTTGAGGATCGCGATCGCCCCGTCCGCGTCGATGTTGTAGCGCTCCATCAGGAGCCCTTGCGCCCGAGCGATGGTCGACCTGGACTCCAGGGCCGCCTCGAGCTGGGCGATCCGCGTCTGCGCCTCGACCGGTCCGTCGGCCGCCGACTGCTCGACTGACATGCCTCCAACGTGCCACCGCCGCCGGCGGCCGTGGAACCACACGAACGGGTGACCCCGCCCGAGGCGACGCCGGGTGCGCCGGACCGTCGTACGTGACCTCTCGCCATCGTGCACGGGCTGCGTGGGCCGGGGCCGGTTTGACGGGTGCGACGAGGGGGTACCGCGCACCCACGGTCGGTGCCGGTGGCACCGCAGGGGGCGCGTCCGCCGGTGCTCGCACCCCGGGGACGATGATCACGGGAGGGCAGCATGTCGGAGACGGAGGTCCCGGGCGCACGGCGCGCTGCGGGCGGACACGGGTCGCCCTCCGGCGCTGCCGACAGGGAGTTGACCGACCGGGCGCGCTATGAACGAGAGGCGGCTGCGATGGACCTGGCCGACGCGGAGCAGGCCAGCTGCCGGCCGTCGCCTCAGGCCGAGTACCGGGCAGCCGAGCTGTACGCAAGCTCCGACGCGCACCGGCGTCGTGCGGAGCGCCTCGAGGCCGGGGACAGGTCGGCGCTGCTCGAGATCGAGGCCCCCCAGCCGGCGCCCTCCAACGGCTGACGGCACCGACCGTGCGCTCGTGCACGGAGGAGGTCCTCAGGCCACCCGGTACTCGGCCGCATCCGTGGTGCGCAGGGTCAGTCCGTTTCCGGGTGCGCCGTCATCTGGCGTGATCGTGCCCCCGGTCGGGTCGAGCGTGCCGTCGAAGAACCTCGACTCGATCCGGACATGGTCGTGGAACCACTCCAGGTGCCGCAGGTTGGGAGTGGCAGCGGCGACGTGGACGTGCAGGTGCGGGGCGCAGTGCCCCGAGACCTGCAACCCGAAGGATGCGGCGACCGCGGCCGCTCGCATCCACTCCGTGATGCCGCCGCAACGCGAGGCGTCGACCTGCAGGCAGTCGACAGCACCAGCAGCGCACATGCGTCGGAAGTAGTACAGGTCGTAGCCGTACTCCCCCGCGGTGACGTCGGCCGGGACGGCGTCACGGATCTCGCGAAGCCCGTCGAGGTCGTCGGAGGAGACCGGCTCCTCGAACCAGCGAACGTCGAAGTCGGCGGCGGAGGCCATGACCCGGATCGCTTGCTTACGGGTGTAGCCGCCGTTGGCGTCGACGAACAGCTCGGCGCTGTCGCCGATCGCGGTGCGCGCCTGACGGATCCTGTTCAGGTCACGCGTCGGGTCCGAACCCCATGATTCACCGACCTTGATCTTCACCCGCGGGATGCGCTGCTCGATCGCCCAGTGCGTCAGCTGGGCCGTCAGCTGTGACTCGTCGTAGCTCGTGAAGCCGCCGCTGCCGTAGACCGGGACATCGGTTCGGACGGCACCGAGCAGCCGGTGCAGCGGCAGGTCGAGCAGTCGGGCCTTGAGGTCCCACAACGCGACGTCGATCGCCGAGATCGCATACCCGACCGCACCCGGTCGCCCGGCGTTGCGCACCGCTGTGACCATGGCGTCGAAGCAGCCGCCCACGTTCATCGCGTCGCGACCGACCACGATGCTCGCCAGCTTGTCGGTGATCATCGTCGCGCACGCCTTCGGGCCGTAGGTCCACCCGATGCCCGTGATGCCTGCGGCCCGGACTGTCACCAGCACCATGGTCGTGGTGTCCCACGCCAGGGTCCCGTCGGCCTCGGGTCCCTGCGTGGGAACGGTGTAGACGGCGGCGTCCACGGAGGAGATCGTCGCGTCGTTCACGACGTCACTCGCCCTTGTGCGGCAGGAACTCCTGGGCCTTGGTCTTGAAACCCTCCTTGATGATGCCCCACCGGTTCTCGTCGCCCTCGAGCATCGCCTTGGCCGCGTCCTTCATCTGCTCGAAGGTCGCGTGCGGCGGGATCGGGGGCACATCGGGGTCGGTGTGGAAGTCGATCACCGTCGGTCGATCGGCTGACAGCGCGCGGTCCCAGGCCGGGCCGACCTCGTCGGGGGTGGTCACCGTGATCGACTGCAGCCCGAGGGTCGCGGCGAAACCGGCGTAGTCGACGTCGGGCAGCGTCTGGGACGCGACGAACTTCGGTGAGCCCTCCATCGCACGCATCTCCCAGGTGACCTGATTGAGGTCGTTGTTGTGCAGGACGGCGATGACCAGCCGCGGATCGCTCCACCGCTGCCAGTAGTGCTTGACCGTGATCAGCTCAGCCATTCCGTTCATCTGCATCGCCCCGTCACCAGCGAACACGATCACCGGGCGGTCCGGGCAACCGAACTTCGCTCCGATCCCGTACGGCACCCCCGGGCCCATGGTGGCCAGGTTCCCCGACAGGGATCCGCGCATCTCTCCGCGGAACTTGAGCTGGCGGGCGTACCAGTTGGCCGACGATCCGGAGTCCGCGGTGACGATCGCGTTCTCCGGCAGCCTCGGGGACAGCTCGTGGAACAGGCGCATGGGGTTCACCGGATCGGCGGAGACCATCGCCTCTGCGTCCATGACCTCCCACCAGCGCGCGACGTTGGACTCGATCGTCTCCCGCCACGACCGATCGTCCTTGCGGGTCAGGTGCGGGACGAGCGCGCGCAGCGTGGCTGCGGCGTCCCCGACGAGGTTGACCTCGTAGGGGTAGCGCATCCCGATGTACTTGCCGTCGATGTCGATCTGGACCGCACGGGCCTGGTCGAACTCGGGCATGAACTGGGTGTACGGGAAGCTGGACCCGACGGTGAGCAGGGTGTCGCAGTCCATCATCATCTCGTAGCTCGGCCGGGTGCCCAACAGCCCGATCGACCCGGTGACGTAGGGCAGCTCGTCGGAGAGCACATCCTTGCCCAGCAGCGCCTTCGCAACACCGGCGCCGAGCAGTTCCGCCACCTCGACGAGCTCGTCGCGGGCCCCGCGGGCGCCGGACCCGGCAAGGATCGCGACCTTGCTCCCGGCGTTGAGGATCTCCGCGGCGCGGAGGATGGCGGGGTCGCCGGCCACGGCGGTGGGCCACTCGACGCCGATGCTGGACGGCACCATCTTGAACGCATGCGTCGGAGCGGAGTACTCGAGCTCCTGCACGTCGGACGGGATGATGACGGCGGTCGGTGCTCGCTCGGCGAGAGCGGTGCGGATGGCGCGGTCCAAGACGTTGGGTAGCTGTTCGGGGACGGTGACCATCTGCACGTAGTCGCTGGCGACATCCTTGAACAACGTCAGCAGGTCGACCTCCTGCTGGTAGGAGCCGCCCATCGCGGACCGGTTGGTCTGGCCCACGATGGCCACGACCGGCACATGGTCCAGCTTGGCGTCGTAGAGGCCGTTGAGCAGGTGGATGGCGCCCGGCCCGGACGTCGCCATGCACACGCCGACGCCGCCGGTGAACTTCGCGTAGCCGACCGCCTCGAAGGCACTCATCTCTTCGTGGCGCGACTGGATGAACATCGGGTCGTCGTCGGCGCGAGCCCACGCGGCCAGGATGCCGTTGATGCCGTCACCCGGGAACGCGAAGACCTTGTCCACGCCCCAGTCCCGGAGCCGTTCGAGCAGGTAGTCGGCGACGTTCTTCGATGTCATGGTGCTCCTCCTGGAAGTGGTCACGGACGAGGCCCGGTCGTGAAAGAGACCGCGCCGCGGGCGGCTGGATCAGCTGGACCCGGACCGGCCCGATGCGAGCAGCTCGGCGGCCCGAGCTGCGACGCTCATGATGGTCAGGGCGGGATTCGCGCTGCCCTGGGTCGGCAGGACGCTGCCGTCGGTGATGTAGAGGTTCGGCACCGCGAAGGTGCGGCACTGCGCATCGACGACGCCGTGCTCCTCGTCGGACGCCATGCGGGCACCCCCGACCAGATGGGCGAAGCGATCGATGGTGATCACCTCGTCGGCCCCTGCGGCGCGCAGGATGTCCTCCATCACGCTTTGGGCGGCCTTCATCAGCGCGACGTCGTTCTCGCACTGGGTGTAGGAGAAGTTCGCCACGGGCAGACCGTGTCGGTCCTTCTCCTCAGCGAGGGTCACCCTGTTCTCCGGCTGGGGGAGGAACTCGCAGAGCGCTCCCAGACAGGACCAGTGCACGTAGTCGCTCATGTAGTTGCGCAGCGAAGCGCCCCAGTGCCCCTGGGCGGCGACGTGCTCGGCCCAGGTGATCGGCAGTGGCGAGACCGTCTGGATGGAGAAGCCCCGCTTGTAGGTCTTGGTCGGGTCGGTCTCGTAGAACTCCTCGCTGCTCACCTCGGGTGGCGGAGCCTTGTACATGCGCACCTCGGCATCGAAGCGGCCAGCGGTCTGCGGGGCGCCTTGCACCATCAGGTAGCGCCCGACCTGGTCGTAGTCGTTGCACAGCCCGTCGGGGAATCGGGCCGAGACCGAGTTGAGGAGCAGCCGGGGTGTCTCGATCGAGTAGCCGGCGATCGCCACCATCCTGGCCCTCTGGAAGCGCTCCACGCCGTCACGGACGTAGTGCACGCCGAAGGCGCGGCCGGTCCGCTGGTCGATCTCCACGCTGGTCACCATCGAGTTGGCACGGACCTCGGCCCCGTGGGCGAGCGCGTCCGGGATGTGGGTGATCAGCGGCGAGGCCTTCGCGTTGACCTTGCAGCCTTGGAGGCAGAAGCCTCGGTAGATGCAGTGCGGGCGGTTCCCGAAGCGGCCGTTGGCGATGGCGACCGGACCCACCTTCGCCGTGATGCCGAGCTTCTCGGCACCTCGCAGGAAGATCTCGCCGTTGCCGCCGACGGGGTGCGGGCGGTGCGGGTAGGAGTGTGGATCCCCCCAGGGCCACTTCTCTCCTGCGACCGGCAGCTCTTCCTCGATCGCTTCGTAGTAGGGCTTGAGGTCCGCGTAGTCCAGCGGCCAGTCAGCGCCGACACCGTCGCGGGTCAGTGTCTCGAAGTCGCTCGGGTGGAAGCGAGGCGCGTAGCCGGCGTAGTGGACCATCGATCCGCCGACCCCGCGGCCGGAGTTGTTCGAGCCCAGCGGGACCGGGTCGTGTCCGGAGATCACCCGCGGCTCGGTCCAGTACAGGTGGTGGGACGCTGCCTCGTCACTGACCCAGTCGGCGTCCGGGTCCCAGAAGGGCCCGGCGTCCAAGGCCACGACCCTCCAACCGGCGCGAGCCAGTCGTTGGATCATGGTCGACCCGCCCGCACCACAGCCGACGACGAGGAGGTCGACCTCGTCGGCGTCCGCGAAGCGGCGCATGTCCTGGCGGAGCCGATGGTTGGTCCGCGTACCGTCGTTCGGCAGCAACCACGCCGATTCGTTGCGGTCACGCACACTCATGGGGTGCTCCGCGTCGGGTCGTCCGAGGGCCGGGCGTCACGCACCTCGAACGGCTCGCGCGCGTCGAGGCCGGCGTTCTTGTAGCCGCGCGGGTACGCGGGCCCGGGGAAACCCATCTCGTTCCACGCCGACGGGTGGGAGTAGAAGGCGGTGCAGACGTAGCGGGTCCACAGGCTCCACACGTGTTTGGCGGTCAGTCCGTGCCACTGCTCCGACCCCAGGTCCTGCACGGCCTGGATGAGGACCGCCTGCTGTTCGGAGGAGCAGGTAGCGAATCCGGCGCCGAAACGTTCGGTGGCGTCGTGATCGAGCGCCGCCAACGTGTCGCGCCAGGCCTGGTCGTCGTGCGGCATGTCGTGGTAGCGCCAGCCGTCGGTCCGGTCTTCTGCCAGTCGCGCGTCGATCAGGTTCACCACCGGCACCCGCGCCTCGTCGCCGGTGTCGCCCCGCTGGTCGAGCAACCGGTCGCACAGCACGGTGGCCACCGCCTGCTCGGCCGGCGTGAAGAACCGGATGTCGGGCGCCATCCCGAGCCGGGACAGCACCACACCGGTCGTGACCGGATCCCACGCCTGGGACTGGCCGACGGAGTCGAAACCGGGGAACCGGCCGCGACCAGGTCCCGGGACGACGCGGCTCACTTCTCTCGCCGCAGGACCGCGGCCAGCAGGCCCATCCCACCGACAAGGGTGACCAGCAACGGCGCCAGCAGCGGCGGCCCCATCTCCATGTTGTACCGGGCATTGCGCCACCCCCCCGGCTTCTGAGCGATCCCCCGCGCGTGCAGGTAGGTGCCCTGCAGCCCGTTGAGGACGATCGCTGCCGATGCGACGGGGAGAGCGGTCTTGGCCATCCGTTGGCTGAAGAAGCCGGCCACCCCCGCCGCAGCACCCACCGGGCCCAGGGCGACCGGCAGCCACATCATCTTGTTGCCGAAGCTGGCCGAGTCGTGCTCGAAGAAGATCTCGGTCGCCGTCACCAGCGCACCGACCGCGGTCAACGCCGACAGACTGCGCTCGAAGCGACCGCTCTCCACATTGCGCACCATCCGGTCGATGCCATGCACGACGGCGGTGGGTTCGGTGACAGCCATGGTGTTCGCCTCCATCTCGACGGACCGGGACGCGCGAGCCGGCAGGACGGAACCACGCCGAATCTTTGCGTGTGCGCAACCATAACTCCAACGTTTGCTATATCGCAACTAACGCAGGACACTGTCGGCCATGGCGACGACGGGTCCTGCTCAGGGCGCTCAGGCGGCAGCGATCACCGAGCAGGTCGATGCGGTCATGCTCGCGCTGCAGGCACTGGTCGGCATTGCAGCGCAGTCGGTGGTCGAGGTCGAAGATCGCGTGACACTTCCGCAGCTCCGGGTCCTCGTGCTGATCGCCAGTCGCGGCACGCTGAACCTCAATGCGCTGGCGGAGGCGATGGGCATCCATCCGTCCAACGCCAGTCGCTCGTGCGACCGGCTGGTGTCAGCCGGTCTGCTCCGTCGCACGGAGTCGTCGCTGGACCGTCGCAACCTGGTCCTCGAGCTCACCGACGATGGCCGGGCGCTGACCGAGGTGCTGATCGAGCGCCGACGCGAGGCGATCGAGGCGGTGCTCGACCGGGTGCCCGAGAGCCGCCGACGCGCCCTGGTCAACGCCATGCGCTCGTTCGGGCAAGCCGCCGGCGAGGGGCCGGCCGGCGACGCGTGGCGGCTCGGCTGGCCCAGCTAGGCACACCCGGGCCGCGGCCGGTCGTCCGGGCCGTGCGTAGCGCGACGGCCTTGCGCTGTGGCCCTAGATCCCTGCGGCGTCGGCGTAGAACTGTTGATCTTCGCGCCACCCGCCCATGCCCATGCCGATGTCCTTGACGTCGGAGACGAACTCGACCCCGGTGATCCACTTGACCATCTTGAAGCCGAGCTGCGTCTCGACCCGTAGCCGTAGTGGTGCGCCGTACTCCACCGGGAGCGGGGCACCGTTCATGTCGAGCGCCAAGATGGTCTGCGGGTGAGTGGCGAGGTGGATGGGGATGGTGCCGTAGAAGTACCCGTAGCGCCCCTCGCCCTCGGTCAGCCCCTTGTCGTCCATCGCGTAGAACACGACGTGGCGTGCCGACGCGGACGGCTCGACCTTCTCCATCAGCCGGGCCAGCGGCACGCCTGACCATTCCGCCACCGCCGTCCAGCCCTGGATGCAGTTGTGCTTGGTGACCTGGCGCTGCTCGCCCAGAGCGCGCAGCTCCTCGAGCGAGAGGCACACCGGATGCGCCACCTGGCCGCCGACGCTGAGGCGGTAGTCACGGAAGCCGCCGAGCGCCATGGCCCGGTACTCCTCCCCGGTCGGCGGGTAGCCGTTGACCCGGTGGTACGCGGAGATGTCGCCGTGGTCGAAGTCCTGGCGCGAGGTGGCCCATCGGGAGATCAGCTTCTCGAACGGGTCGACCATGACGCCGAGCAGTCGTTGGGTGCGACGCCGGTGACTCAGTGAGAACCAGCTGACGACGACGTTGAAGGCCACGATGGCGAGCAGACCAGCGAAGCCGACGCCGAGCGCGAGCCGTCGGTCGCCGCCCGGGTCACCGAGGACGATCGCGGCGAGCTCCTCGGGCAATCCGTGGACGATCACCATGAAGACGTGCACGGCGGTGAAGGCGGCAAACGCGCACATGCCCAGGAAGTGCAGACTGCGCGCGCCCTGCTTGCCGCCGAACAGTCTGCCGTACCACGGGAACCGCGCCAGCAGGGAAGGTGACATGGCCGCACCGGTCGCGATCTGCACGGGTGCGAGCACGAAGATCACGAGGAAGTAGGCAAGCTTCTGCGCCGGCTCGAAGGGCTCGCCCGGGATGGTCGCCGGCATCTCGAACCGGAGGTAGGTGCCGATCGACTCGATGGAGTCGGGGATCAACGACCAGTGGGTCGGGACCAGGTAGTGCCAGTAGCCGGTCACGAACACCAGCACGATGTAGACCGAGCCGGTGAGGATCCAGAACTGGATCGTCATGAAGTGCCAGTGCCGGCCCAGCCCGAGGTTCTTCCTACCCGGGAGTGCCAGGACCGGCGACCAGGACTCCTCCTCGTCCAGCGAGGTCCAGGGCCTGCGCGAGTCGGCGCCGTACATCTTCTTCGACAGACGCAGCCACTCGCGCCCCGGCGGGCAGTCGTCATACCAGTACAACTTGGGGAACGCCGAGAGCACCTCGAGGCCCGACCGGAACAACAGCACCATGAAGAAGAGATTCAGGAAGTGCGTGATGACGATCCAGTAGGGGAAGAACTCGGGCATGCCCTGGCTCCTCTCGAGACGTCGGCGCTTCGGCGCGGCAAGCCGGACCGAGGCGCCCCAGCGGTGGACCCGCTGAGGGTGCAGGTTAGTTCTACCGCAATAGTTGCGCTACCGCAATGGGCTGTGGCAGCGTGCTCCTGTCCGCGGGCGCAGGCAGCGATCCGGGACTCGCGATGACACGGGTGGTCACATGGGCGTTCAGGAGCCGGATCCGTCTGACCGGATCGCCCTGCTCCGCGCCTCGCTGCTGGGCGGTCGCGGCCCGGGCGCCTCCGAGCAGGAGGTGGTCGACCACACCCGCAACCGGCCGATGCTCGGCGCGATGACACCGCCGCTGGAGCGGGCGCTGGTCGCCGGCCAGGCCGACGGCCTGCGTGCCGGTGGACCGAGCGACGATCCACGGGCTGACGACCCCGTGAGGCGGCCCCGAGCGAGATGGTCCCACGGTCGTGACCTGCTGGTCGGGGCGGCGGGAGCGCTTCTTGCCCGGTCGATGGTCACTCGCGTGTTCCGACGGCGTCGGTCGCTCGCCGGCGAACGGTAGTCACCCCGACGCACGCACGACCGAGAGGGAGACCAGTGAGCTACACACCGTCCGGAGCCCAGTTCGAGATCACGTTCGGCGAGCAGCGGGCCACGATCGTCGAGGTCGGCGGCGGGATCCGCGAGTACCGCGTCGGCGACCAGGACGTCCTCGAGCCCTACCCGATCGGCGAGATGTGCGACGGTGCGCACGGCGCCCCCCTGATCCCCTGGCCCAATCGCCTCGGCGACGGCAGGTATCACTTCGACGGGTCGGAGCACCAGGTGTCGCTCACCGAGCCGGACAAGCTGAATGCCATCCACGGGCTCCTGCGCTGGCGTCCCTGGCAAGCCGTGACGCACGAGGTCGACCACGTCGTCATGGCAGCCACGCTCTTCCCGCTCAAGGGATATCCGTTCGCCCTCGACGTCCGCATCGACTACCGCTTGAACGACGCCGGCCTGACCGTCACGACCACCGCGACGAACCTGGGCGATCGACCAGCCCCCTACGGGTGCGGGCAGCACCCCTACCTCTCGCCGGGCGCGGGACTCGTCGACGACTGCACCCTGCAGCTCGACGCCGAGACCCGGATCCTCACCGACCCGCAGCGTCAACTGCCGGTCGGCAGGGAGAGCGTCGAAGGAACTCCCTACGATCTGCGTGACGGCAGGACGGTCGGCGATCTCCGGCTCGACTACGCCTTCGACGATCTCCACCGAGACTCCGACGGGCTGGCCTGGGTGCGCCTCTCGCGCACGGACGGCCGCGTCGCGGAGCTCTGGGTGGACGAGACCTATTCGATCGTGGAGATCTACACCGGCGACACGCTCTCGGTGGGCCGGCGACGTCGCGGCCTGGGCGTCGAACCCATGACGTGCCCCCCGAACGCATTCCAGAGCGGTGACCGCGTCATCCGACTCGAGCCCCAGGCGTCGACGACCTCGACGTGGGGAGCTGCGCTCAGGTCCTGACTGCGGCCAGGACGCTCCCGGGTGTCGCGCCGGAAGATCGTCGCGCGCGAGTCGTCATCCCCCGGCACCGGCGCGGCCGGCGTGCGGGAGGCGCACCACGAAGGTCGCACCCTCACCCAGCACGGACTCGACGTGGACGCTCCCGCCGTGGTGCTCGGTGATGCGTCTGACGATGGTCAGGCCCAGGCCGACACCGGGAACATCGCCGGCGCCGGGCGCCCGATGGAACGGCTGGAAGATCTCCTCCAGCTCTTCGGCCGGGAGCCCGGGTCCCTCATCACGGACGCGGATCTCGGCAAATCCGGCGTCGTCGGTGACAGAGACGCGCACCTCACCACCGTCGGGCGAGAACTTGACGGCGTTGGACACCAGGTTGTCCAGCACCCGCTCCAGCTTCGCCTCGTCACCACGCACGACGACGGCCACGTCGCTGCCCGGGTCTCTGGTGATGACGACACGCACCTCGCGCGCGGATTGCAGCACCTGGTGCCGGCCGACGACATGCCGGGCCAACAGGGACAGGTTCACCGGCTCGGAGCGGAGCGGAGCAGCGCCGAGCGTCACCGCCTCGACGAGCTCCTGGGTGAGTGACGTCATCGTGTGCGCGGCACGGATCACCCGCTCGCTCAGCTCACGTTGGGCGGTGGTGAGCTCCTCGTCGTCGAGAAGCAGCTCGGTGAACCCGATGACGGCTGCAAGCGGCGTGCGCAGATCGTGGGCAACGGCCCTGAGGACCTGGTGCGCCTTCGCGAGCTCGGCACGGGACAGGGCGAGCTCACGGGCGGTACGACGCTGCAAGGCGCCATAGTCGTGGGTGATCCGGTTGACCTCGTTCAGAAAGCGCCGGTCGCGCACCTGGTCATCGGTGGTCATCGGCACCGACCAGCTCATCGCACACCTCGACCGCGCTGCGCGCATCACTCGCCCAGCGGTCGGCGCCGACGACGCCGGCCAGTCCGGGGGCGAGGTTGAACGGCCGTCCTCCGACGACGATCTTGACGTCCCGGGTCCGTGGGTCCTGCCGCACGGCTCTGATCATGGCGCTCACCTCGACGATCTGGCTGGGCATCGTCGCCGAGATGAGGAGCAGGTCGGCCTGGTCCTCAGCGAGGATGCCGGGGAGCGCGTCGACCATGACGTCGTCGACGACGTACGTCGTGCTCCAGTTCCGGGACTCGAGGACGTCGACGACCATGCGGAGTCCGAGCTGGTGGAGCGATCCAGGAGCGTGAACGGCCACCAGCCGTCGCCGGCTGTCGTGACCGCTGAACAGCTCCGCGTAGAGCTCGGTCATCACGAACTGGGTGACGGCCGTGCAGAAGTGCTCGTGCGCGACGGAGATGAGCCCGAGCGCCCACCGCCGACCCACCTCGCGCTGCGCCGGCTCGAGTACGTCGAGCAGGATGTCGTCGATCTCCATGCCGTCGGTCACGCATCGGCGGACCAGGTCGATCGCTCCGGCCCGGTCCCCGTGGGCGAGGCGGTCGACGTAGGCCGCGCTCAGGGGTCCCAGGACTTCCGCGTCCGGGGAAGCGTCGGTCGGGTCCGAGAGACACCGGGCGAAGAGCGCACGGAGGTGGTCCCGGTCGTCGGCTGCGAGCGTCGCGGCGGCGGCGTCCTCGAGGGCGGCGCAGGTCTCGACATAGGTGGCTCGGCTCAGTCCACGCACCGCGAAGCGGCCGTGGGCGAAGCGCAACGCGTCTGTCAGCAGCTCGACCTGGCCGGTCTGCCGCGCAGACCCCAGCGCCGCGTGCAGCATGAGAGCGATGTCCTCGACCTCTGGGTCGTCGGCCGGGAGATCGAGAAGGGCGATGAATCGACCGGTCGGGCTCTCGCGCGGCGCACTCAGGACGGCATCCGGCGTTCCGACCGACACGTGCGCCTCCACTCCAGCCTGCCCGTCCCCTGATGGACCCGAGCTCGCGGTCGGCGCCGGCGACCGTGGTTGCGGCCGGCACCCCTTCGCGAGCCCGGGGCACGCCTCCCCCGGTCCCAGCCTGCGGCCGCGATCCCCCTCGAGCCACAGGGCCGCCACATCTCGAGCGTCGCGGCGTTCAACGGACATTATCGCGTTCGAGGCGTACCGTGCAGCCACTTGCACCAGTGCAACAAGGTGCGCGAGGCAGACATCCGGACTGCACCGTGACGACGACTCGGGGGTTGTTGTGGATACCGAGCGATTCGACCTCACCCACGCGATCGACGCGCCCACCACGGGGGCACAGCCGCTCGAGAGCAGCGAGCGCTACGCGTCCATGTTCACCCACCACCCCCACGCGACGTACTCGGTCGACCTGAACGGCTACTACACCGACGCCAACTCTCGCGCACTTGCGATGACCGGTCTGAGCCTGGAGCAGATGCGGCAGACGCACTTCAGCGAGGTGATCCATCCCGAGGACCTGCACATCATCGACGACGGCTTCGCGAACGCCCTTGCCGGCGATCCGCAGGTGGCGGACGCGCGCGTCCTACGCACCGACGGTCAGGTCGTCGACATCCGATGCACGATGATCCCGGTCGTGGTGGGTGGGGAGGTCGTCGGCGTGCACGGGGTGACCGAGGACGTCACCGAGGCCAAGCAGCTCGTGCGTCAGCTCGAGGAGGCGAACGCCGCCAAGGCCCTCTTCCTGACCAACGTCAGCCACGAGGTCCGCACGCCCCTGGCGTCGATCATCGGCGCGACGGAGTTGTTGATGGACCTCGGCCTGGACCCCGATGCGGCTCGCTTCGCGCAGGTCGTCCACCGCGCCAGCCAACAGCTGCTACGCCTGATGAACGACATCCTCGACTTCTCGCGGCTCGAGGCCCACCAGGTCGCGCTGCGTCCTCGACCGTTCGATGTGCGCGCCCTCGTCGAGGGCGTCGAGGAATGGGCGGTCCCCGCCGCGGAGAGCCGCAACCTGGCGATCTCGTTCGCCGTCGATGATTCCGCGCCGTCCTGGGTGATCGGCGACAGCGCACGGATCTCCCAGGTGGTGACGAACCTGGTGCAGAACGCGATCAAGTTCACGCAGAGCGGTGGTGTCGACGTGCGGGTCAGCGGCCGCGCTGCTGCAGCGAGCCCCCGCGACTCCCCGCGGTCCTCGGACGTCTGGGTCGAGTTCACGATCACCGACACCGGCATCGGCATCGCTGACGACCATCTGGAAGCACTGTTCGAGCCGTTCACCCAAGCCGATCCCTCCGCGACCCGCGGCTACGACGGGGTCGGTCTCGGTCTCGCCATCTGTCGTGACCTGACCGACTTGATGGGCGGACGACTCGAGGCCCGAACCACACTCGGGAAGGGGAGCACGTTCACCTTCGGCATCCCTCTGGGACAGGTGGCCGATGACGACGTCGAGGAGCTGGACTCCTGATCGCTCCCGCGACGTGACGCGCGCACACGGCTCGATGAGCAAGGTGGTCAACAGCCCGCCCGGCCGGGCCGGTACTGTCGCCACGTCAGGACGGTGGAACCTCACGGACGTTGTCCCGGATTCCCCAGCAGAGCCCTGACTCCCGGGCCCCTAGCTCAATTGGCAGAGCAGTGGACTTTTAATCCATGGGTTGTGGGTTCGAGTCCCACGGGGCCTACGAGCGTCAACCGGTCTACTCCACCCGGTCTACTCCACCCGGCCGAGTTCGACGCAACCGGTCGCGCGGCCGGGTCCGGTGGCCCTAACCTTCCGGCTGTTGAACCGTCGGTGACCCGAGACGCCGGCGGTTCACTTTATTTTCTGGACCAGACCAGGCCGTGCAGGCGTAACGCTGCGCGGACGGGGAAGGTTGACGGGAACAGGCAGTCGGATCCTGCCGGGCCGCCCGGTCTCCGGAGGACGGGGTGGCAAGGGGGTCGGCGGGCGCCCGCGGTCACGCGGGCGCTTGCCGCGCCAGCTCCGGGTCGCCCACCGCGTCGGTCGCGGTGTCGATCCAGTAGCGCCGCATCCCGTTGCGACTGTCCTCGTACTCACCGCCGCAGCCCTCGATCACCAGCTGCGAGGGACGGTTGTCCTCCTTGGCGGTGAGCAGCACCCGGTCGAGGCCGAGCGCGGCCGCCTCCGCGAGGGCGAGGGACAGCGCGCGCGACGCGTGGCCCTGCCGCCGGCGCGAGGGGCGTACGGCGTACCCGATGTGACCACCCTCCCGGAGGAGCCAGTCGTTGAGCCGGTGCCGGAGGGCGAGGTACCCGACGAACTCGTCGTCCTCGGTGATCCAGAAGTACGTGCAGTGCACGCGGTCCTCGGCGAGCTCGAGGGTGGGGTCGGCCTGGGCGAGGAGGTAGTCGATGACCGGGCGGGCGCCGTCCTCGGTGGTGTCGAGGTGGTCGAAGAGCCACAGGCCCGAGCCGTGCATGACCTCCTCCCCGGCGGCCGCGAACTCGGCGACGGCCTCCGCCCAGGACGCGCGGAGCCGGAGGTCGGGTCGGTCGAGGGAGGTCATGCGGCATTCCACCAAATGGAACGTGTTCTAGCATCTGGTTTTGTGGCTGGCTACGTGCGCGAGGACATCACCGACGACGAGGTCGAGCGGCAGCGGTTGCTCTACGGCCCGCTCGCCGAGGCGGTCCGCGACCTCGTCGACGCGACGATCCGCACCGAGGTCGACGACGACGAGATCCGGGCGGTGCAGGCGGAGGTCGAGGGGCTGACCGCGCGGCTGCGCAAGCAGCAGCTCGATGGGCCGTACGGCGTCCGCTTCACCACCAACGGGCGCGGCCGACCCTGGGGCAACCCGGTCGTCGGGCTGCGGAACGCCGCCGCCCCGCCCGTTGTCGTCGAGCGCGACCCGTCGGGACGGGCGTGGTCGAGCTTCCACCTCGGAGCGGCGTTCGAGGGGCCGCCCGGGCTGGTGCACGGCGGGGTCTCGGCGATGATCCTCGACCAGCTGCTGGGCGAGGCGACCGGGGCCGGCGGGAAGCCCGGGATGACCGGCACGCTGACGCTGCGCTACCGGCGCGGCACGCCGCTCGGCGACCTGCGCGCCGAGGCCTGGATCGACCGGTCCGAGGGGATCAAGACCTGGGCCCGCGGGCACCTGATGGACGCCGAGGGCGTCACCGTCGAGGCCGAGGGGCTGTTCATCCTGCCGCGCTGGGCGCGCGAGCACCTCGAGGCCGAGAACCCGTCGTACTTCGAGTAGCCGGACGCGCGCCGTGTTTCGTCGGCCGGCCGACGATTCTCGAGGGTGGAC
>DASTXB010000060.1:0-13474 GCA_035765695.1 Nocardioides sp.
GCCAGCATCGGCTTGAGCATGTTGCCGGCGTCCATCGCGGAGTCGCCGCCGGCGCCCGCGCCGACGACGGTGTGCAGCTCGTCGATGAAGGTGATGACCTGGCCGCCGGAGTCCTTGATCTCCTCGAGCACGGCCTTGAGCCGCTCCTCGAACTCGCCGCGGTACTTCGCGCCGGCCACCATCGCGGCCAGGTCGAGGCTCAGCACCCGGCGGCCCTTGAGGGAGTCCGGGACGTCGCCCGCGACCACCCGCTGGGCGAGACCCTCGACGACGGCGGTCTTGCCGACGCCCGGGTCGCCGATGAGCACGGGGTTGTTCTTGGTGCGCCGGGACAGCACCTGGACCACCCGGCGGATCTCGGCGTCCCGCCCGATGACGGGGTCGAGCCGGCCCTCCTCGGCGGCCTTCGTCAGGTCGACGGAGTACTTCTCGAGCGCCTCGTACGTCGACTCCGCGTCCTGGCTGGTCACCCGGCGGTTGCCCCGCACGGCCGTCAGGCCCTCACGCAGGCCCGCCTCGGTGAGGCCCGCGTCGGCGAGCAGCTTCTGCGCGGAGCTCTCCGTGCCGGCGAGCGCGATCAGCAGGTGCTCGGTCGCGACGTAGTCGTCCTTCATGCCCGCCGCCAGGTCCATCGCCCCGGCGAGCACGCGAGTCAGCGCGGCGGATCCGGCCGGCTGCTGGACGGTCGCCCCGCTCGCGGTGGGCAGCGCGGCGAGCGCGGCCTCGGCCCGGGCGGCCAGGGCGACGGCGTCGACGCCGGCCTTGGTGACCAGGTTGCGCGCCGTCCCGTCCTCCTGGCGCAGCAGGGCGACGAGCAGGTGGATCGGCTCGGTGTGCGTGTTGCCCGCCGTCGTCGCGGCGAGCTGGGCGGCCTCGATGGCCTCCCGGCTGCGGGTGGTGAACTTCTCGGCCCCGAACTGGCTCATGCTGGTCATTCTCCTGCGTGCTCGGCCTGTCGAACCCAGGCTGAAACGGATGGGTCCGGACGCGTGCGCCCGGCACTGGTTCCAACGCGGTCAAAGTTGAGTCTGTTCCACTCAACTCTGGGAATTTTCCGGTCCTCCTCCGGCGGGCGCGCCGGCCCCCTACGCTGCGACCATGACGGCCCCCCGTGTGGTGCTGGTCGACGACACCGCCGACCTGCGCCAGCTGATGCGGATCGCGCTGCGCCGGGCGGGCTTCGAGGTCGTCGGCGAGGCCGGCGACGGCGCGGCGGGCATCGAGCTGGTCCGCGCGGAGCGGCCCGACCTGGTGGTGCTCGACCTCTCGATGCCGGTGATGGACGGCCTCGAGGCGCTCCCGCACATCCGCGAGGAGCTCCCGGACGCGGCGATCGTGGTGATGTCCGGCTTCGGCGCAGGCGAGATGACCGACAAGGCACTGGCCCGGGGCGCCGACGGCTACCTCCAGAAGGGCGCACCGCTCACGACCGTCGTCGAGTACCTCGGCGACGCCCTCGCCCGGCGCGGCACCCCGCCCGTCGTCCCCGCGGAGGACCAGCCGCCCGTCGCGGTGGTGCCGACCGAGGCGCCGCCCGGCCCGGAGACCACCGAGCTGGCGCCGGTCGCGGTGCTCGAGGTCGGGGACGAGGAGGCGCTGCCGGTGCGGTACGCCAACGCTGCTGCGCGGCTGCTCCTCGGCGACACCCTCCCGCCCGGCGTACCGCTGGCGCAGGTGTCGGACGAGCTGGCCGACCTGGTCGGCCGCCACCGGGTGGACGCCGACACCTCCTTCGGCGTGGCGATCGGGGACCTGCGCGTGCAGGCGACCCTGCGGCGCGGGTCGTCGACGCTGCTGGTCTACCTCGACCGGACCGCGGCGGACGCTGCGGCCCTGCGCCGGGCGATCGCGACGACCGCGCACGAGATCCGCGGGCCGGTCACGGTGATCGGCGGCGCCGCCGAGACGCTCGAGAGCGCGGAGGCCGGGGACCTCGACCCCGAGGCGGTGGCCGAGCTGACCGACGCGATGATCCGCCAGGCGCGGATCCTCGACGGCCTGACGACCGACCTGCTCACCACCGCCCAGGAGCGGCACGGGACGCTGACCCTGCAGGTCCGCGAGATCCGCCCCGCCGACGTGGTGGTGGCGGTGCTCGCGGGGAGGTACGACGCCGGCGTCGAGGTCACCGACGACCGGCTGGTCCGCGCCGACCCGCTGCGGCTGGAGCAGATGCTCAGCAACCTGCTGTCGAACGCGCGCAAGTACGGCCGCCCGCCGGTCGACGTCCGCGTCCGCCCGGCCGGGCCGAACGTCGCCATCGACGTCGCCGACCACGGCGACGGGGTGCCCGAGGAGTTCCGCGACCGGCTCTTCCGCGAGTTCGCCCGCGCGGACACGAACACCGTCACCGGCACCGGGCTGGGACTGCATGTCGTCCGTACGCTCGCGGAGGCGCAGGGCGGCACCACGACGTACGCGCCCGGCCCGGGCGGCGGCGCGGTCTTCACGATCGAGCTGCCCGCCGTCTGACCACCGACTCAGCGGTTGCGGCGCCACACGACCAGGGACTGGCCGGGGTCGGGACGGCGCAGGACGGGGAGCCGGTTGCCGGCCGCGTCGGTACGCCGGGGGGCGAGCGCCTGGCGCAGCGCCTCCCGGGTCGCCTCGAGCTCCTGGACGAGCTCCTCGTTGCGGGACGCGAGGGCGGCGACGTGGTTCTGCAGGTCGAGGATGCGGCGCACGCCCTCGATGCCGATGCCCGACGACGTCAGGTCGGCGATCTCGCGCAGCAGCTCGATGTCGCGCGGCGAGTACCGCCGGCCCCCACCGCCGGTGCGCCCGGGGGTGATCAGGCCGAGGCGCTCGTAGGTGCGCAACGTCTGGGGGTGCAGGCCGCTGAGCTCGGCCGCCACGCTGATGACGAAGACGGCCGCGTCCGGGCCCGGGGGCTCGAACGGCGGCCGCCGACTGCCTGGCATCGGGCTACTCCTCCTCGAACAGCTTCGAGCGCAGCGGCTTGTCGGTCGTCGCCGCGCGGTAGGCCTCGACGGCGGCCCGCGCGTCGGCGGACAGCGTCGCCGGGACGTGGACCTCCACGGTCGCCAGCAGGTCGCCGCGGGTGCCGTCGGACTTCGTGGCGCCCTTGCCGCGGACGCGGAACGTGCGGCCGTTCGGCGTGCCGGCCGGGACCTTGAGGGTCACCGGGGCGCCGCCCAGGGTGGGCACCTTGATCTCCGCGCCGAGAGCGAGCTCGTCGAAGGAGACCGGGACGTCCAGCGTGAGGTTGTCGCCCTTGCGGCCGAAGAGACGGTGCGGCGACACCTTGACGGTGACGAACAGGTCGCCGGCGGGACCGCCGTTCTCGCCGGCCGCACCCTTGCCGCGGAGGCGGATCCGCTGGCCGTCCTTCACCCCGGCGGGGATGCGGGCCTGGATCGTCCGCGCGGACATGCCCCGACCACTGCCGTGGCAGGTGGGGCAGGACTCGTCGTAGACCAGCTGGCGGCCGCCGCACATCGGGCAGGTCTCGTTGATCGAGAACGCGCCGCCCGCGGAGGACACGACGAACCCGGCCCCCTCGCACTCGGGGCAGACCCGCGGCTTGGTGCCGGGCTTGCCGCCGGTGCCCTTGCAGTCCGGGCACGGCGCGTCGGAGGTGAGCCGCAGCGAGATCGTGACGCCGTCCAGGGCGTCGGTGAAGCTGATCGTCGCCGAGGTCTCGACGTCCGCGCCCTTGGTCGGACGGCCGCGCTGCTGGCGACCCCGACCGAAGCCACCTCCGAACAGGTCGCCGAACATGTCCCCGAAGCCGCCGCCGCGACCGGCCTGGTCGCGCAACAGGTCCTCGATGTTGATGCCCTGGCCGCCCCCGCCGCCGGGGAAGCCGCCGCCGCCGAAGCCGCCACGGAACGCGCCGGAGCCGTACAGCTCCCGCATCTCGTCGTACTTCTTGCGCTTCTCAGGGTCCCCGACGACGTCGTACGCCTCGGCAACCGCCTTGAACTTGTCGTGCTTGGCGGCGTCTCCCGGGTTGGAGTCGGGGTGGTTCGCCCGTGCCAGCTTGCGGTAGGCCTTCTTGATCTCGTCGGCCGAAGCGTCCTTCTTCACGCCCAGCTCGGCGTAGAAGTCCTTCTGGGCCCAGTCGGCCCGGAACCCGTCCGTGGTGCTCACGCGCGCACCCCCCTTCTCCTCACCATCGTCGTACTAGTTGCTCGCCGGGTCCGCCACCAGCACCTGCGCGGCGCGGACGACCCGGTCGCCGATCCGGTAGCCGACCTTGGCGATCACCTTGCAGGTGGTCACCTCGACCTCGGGGTCCTCGCCGACGTGGCTGAGGGCCTCGTGGATCGTCGGGTCGAACGCGTCGCCCGGCGTGCCGAACTTGGTCAGCCCCAAGCGCTCGACGGTCCGCTCCAGCTGGTCGGCCACGGCCTGGAAGCCGGGGTCCAGGTCGCCGTGCTCGCGAGCGCGGTCGATGGTGTCGAGGACCTCGACGATCGGCGACAGCGCGGCGTACGTCGCGTTCTCGCGGATCAGCTCGCGGTCCCGCTCGACCCGGCGCTTGTAGTTGACGAACTCGGCCTGCAGCCGCTGGAGGTCGCCGGTGAGCTCACCGACCGCCCGCTGGGCGACCGTCAGCTCGTCCTCGATCTCGCCGGCCTCCTCCGCCTCGGCCACGGCGTCCGCGGCCTCGGCGGCTTCGGCCTCGGCCTCGACTGCCTGGTCCTCGGGCCGAGGAGCAGGGGTCTCCTGCTCCTCGACCCTCGGCACGACCTGCTCGTCCTGGGACGACTCGGTCACTTGTTCTCCCCGCCGTCGGTGGCGTCCTCGTCCACGATCTCGGCGTCGACGACGTCCTCGTCGGCCTGACCGGTGGAGCCGTCCGTGCCACCCGCGGCGGCGGCGTCGGCCTCGGCCGCGGCGTACATGGCGGCGCCCATCTTCTGGCTGGACTCACCGAGCTTGGTGATGCCGGCCTGCAGGTCCTCGGCCGTCGCGTCGTCCTTCTCCAGGACCGCCTTGAGCGCGTCGACGTCGGTCTGCACCTCGGTCTTCACGTCCTCGGGCAGCTTCTCGCTGTTGTCGGCGAGGAACTTCTCGGTCGTGTAGACGAGCTGGTCGGCCTGGTTGCGCGTCTCGACGGTCTCGCGCCGCTTCGCGTCCTCCTCGGCGTACTGCTCGGCCTCGCGGACCATCCGGTCGATGTCGTCCTTCGACAGCGCGGAGCCGCCGGAGATCGTCATCGACTGCTCCTTGCCGGAGGCCTGGTCCTTCGCGGTCACGTGCACGATGCCGTTGGCGTCGATGTCGAAGGTGACCTCGATCTTCGGCACGCCCCGGGGAGCCGGCGGGAGGCCGGTCAGCTCGAAGTTGCCGAGCGGCTGGTTCTGCGACCACATCTGGCGCTCGCCCTGGGCGACCTTGATCTCGACCGACGGCTGGTTGTCGTCCGCGGTCGTGAAGATCTCGGACCGCTTGGTCGGGATCGTGGTGTTGCGCTCGATGAGCGTGGTCATCACGCCGCCCTTGGTCTCGATGCCCAGCGACAGCGGGGTGACGTCGAGCAGCAGCACGTCCTTGACCTCGCCCTTGAGGACGCCGGCCTGCAGGGCGGCGCCGACGGCGACGACCTCGTCCGGGTTCACGCCCTTGTTGGGCTCCTTGCCGCCGAGCAGCTCCTTGACCAGCTCGGTCACGGCCGGCATGCGGGTCGAGCCACCGACGAGCACGACGTGGTCGATCTTGCTGACGTCCACGCCGCCGTCCTTGAGGACGCTCTGGAACGGCGCCTTGGTGCGGTCGAGCAGGTCCGCGGTGAGCTTCTGGAACTCGCTGCGGGTCAGCTTCTCCTCGAAGTGCAGCGGGCCCGACTCGCCGTGGGTGATGTACGGCAGGTGGATGGTGGTCTCGGAGGACGACGAGAGCTCGATCTTCGCCTTCTCCGCGGCCTCCTGCAGGCGCTGCTTCGCGATCTTGTCGGCGCCGAGGTCGACGCCGTTGTTGTCCTTGAACTTCTTGACCATCCAGTCGACGACCCGGGCGTCCCAGTCGTCACCACCGAGGTGGTTGTCGCCGGAGGTCGCCTTGACCTCGACCACGCCCTCGCCGATCTCGAGCAGGGACACGTCGAACGTGCCGCCACCGAGGTCGAAGACGAGGATCGTCTGGTCGTCGCCCTTGTCGAGGCCGTAGGCCAGCGCGGCCGCGGTGGGCTCGTTGACGATGCGCTGGACGTTGAGGCCCGCGATCTCGCCGGCCTCCTTGGTCGCCTGGCGCTGGGCGTCGGAGAAGTACGCCGGGACCGTGATCACCGCGTCGGTGACGGTCTCGCCGAGGTACGCCTCCGCGTCCCGCTTCAGCTTCTGCAGCACGAACGCGCTGATCTGCTGCGGGGTGAACTTCTTGTCGTCGATCTGCTGGGTCCAGTCGGTGCCCATGTGGCGCTTGACCGACCGGATCGTCCGGTCGACGTTGGTCACGGCCTGGCGCTTGGCCACCTCGCCGACCAGCACCTCGCCGGACTTGGCGAAGGCGACGACCGACGGGGTCGTGCGGGCGCCTTCCGCGTTCGCGATGACGGTGGGTTCGCCACCCTCCAGGACGGCGACGACGCTGTTCGTCGTGCCGAGGTCGATGCCGACCGCACGTGCCATGGTGTGTTACCTCCGGGGTATTGAGTCCATCTGCGGGCCATCGTGCCGCGACCCGCGGCCCGAACCCAAACTAGTTGAGTCCAACCGACTCAACTTCTATCACCCGGCTCAACGCAGGACCGCCCCGGGGTTGTTCCCGGTCAGCCCACGAACCTCTGCACCATCGGCTCCCGGTGCAGGCCGGGCACGTCGGTCAGCGGGATCCACCGCGCCTCGTCGGTCGTGCCGTCCACCTCGGCGGCCATGGCACCGCCGGTCACGGTCGCCTCGTAGACGACCCGGACGTTCTTCTGGAACCTGTCGCCCACCGGGAGGAACCGCCGCTCCGGCGGCGTCACGCGGGTGTCGACGCCGAGCAGCCGGCCCAGCGTCACGTCGTACCCGGTCTCCTCGCGCACCTCGCGCACGGCGGCGTCCTCGAGCGGCTCGTGCAGCTCGACGCCACCCCCGGGCAGCGTCCACATCGGGACCTCCGGCTCGTTCCAGAGCGCCAGCAGCACGTGGTCGTCGCGGACGACGACGGCGTAGGCGCCCAGGCGGGTGTCGTACTCGGTGAACTCAGGCGTGTTCTCGGGCGTGGGCTGCATGGCGGGAATGATCTGCCCCCTCATCGGTGATTGGTACAGGTATGACCGTTCCCACCATCGCCCTGAACAACGACACGTCCATCCCCCAGCTCGGCTTCGGCGTCTTCCAGGTCCCGCCCGAGCAGACCGCGGAGGTCACGGCGCAGGCCCTCGAGGTGGGCTACCGGCACATCGACACCGCGGAGATGTACCAGAACGAGGCCGGGGTCGGCGAGGCGATCAAGGCGTCCGGGATCCCGCGCGACGAGCTCTACGTCACCAGCAAGCTCAACAACGGCTTCCACGAGCCCGACGCCGCCCGGCGCGCGTTCGACGAGACCATGACGAAGCTCGGGCTCGATCGGATCGACCTGTTCCTCATCCACTGGCCGCTGCCGACGCTGTACGGCGGCGACTTCGTCTCGACGTGGCGCACGCTCGCCGAGTTCGTCGACGACGGCCGTGCGACCTCGATCGGCGTCTCGAACTTCCAGCCCGCGCACCTCGACCGGATCGTCGAGGAGACCGGCGTGAAGCCGGTGGTGAACCAGATCGAGGTGCACCCCTACTTCGGCAACGAGGAGGCCCGCGCCGCCTCGCACCGCCACCAGGTCGCGGTCGAGGCGTGGTCGCCGATCGCGCAGGGCGCGGTGCTCGACGACGAGGTGATCGGCAAGATCGCCGCCGCCCACGGCAAGACGCCGTCGCAGGTGACGCTGCGCTGGCACGTCGAGCGCGGCGACATCGTCTTCCCGAAGACCACCCACGTCGAGCGGATGCGCGAGAACTTCGAGATCTTCGACTTCTCGCTCACGCCCGACGAGATCGCCCGGATCACCGCGCTGGACCGGGGCGAGGACGGCCGCCGCGGCCCGAACCCGGACACGTTCGACTACGTCCCCGACTGACCTCCGCTAGGCGCCGAGGGCCCGGCCCCACTTCTCCAGGAGGTGGGTGAGCCGGGCCCTCTCCATCTCGTCGAGCATCCCCACGAGTCGGTTCTCGTTGGCCATGTGGGCCTCGAAGGCGCGGTCGATGAGCTCCAGCCCGGCCGGCGTCAGTCCGACCACGCGGCCGCGGTGGTCACTGTCGCTGACGCGCCGGGTCACCCACCCCTGCTCCACGCAGCGGTCGACGCGCTTGGTCACCGCCCCCGACGACACCATCGTCCAGCGCGCCAGGTCGCCGGGCGCGAGCTCGTACGGCGCCCCGGCGCGGCGCAGGGTCGCGAGGACGTCGAACTCGCCCTCGCCGAGCCCGAACTCGCCGTACACCGCGACCAGCTCCTCGGTGAGCCGGGCCGCGAGGCGGTGCAGCCGGCCGATCACGCCCTGGGGCGAGACGTCCAGGTCGGGCCGCTCCCGCCGCCACTGGGCCATGATCCGGCCGACGTGATCGAGATCGCGCTCCTCGGGGCCGGTCATGGCGGGAATATATCTCACTCGGAAACTATTATGTCTTCCATGGAAACAAAGCTGGGCGTCCTGCTCGCCGCCGCGCTGGCCCCGATCGCGTGGGGCTCGGGCTACTACGTCACCGAGACGTACCTGCCGCCGGACCGGCCGCTCTTCGGCGCGATGGTCCGGGCGCTGCCGTTCGGGCTGCTGCTCCTGGCATTCCGGCCGCGACTGCCCCAGGGCGTCTGGTGGTGGCGGGCGCTCCTGCTCGGCACCCTGAACGTCGGCGCCTTCTTCGTGCTGATCTTCGTGGCGGCGTACCGCCTGCCCGGCGGGCTGGCCGCGACCCTGACCGCCACCGCCCCGGTCATGATGATGCTTCTCGCCTGGGGGCTGGTCCGCGAGCGGCCGAGCGTGCTGTCGCTGGCCGGCGCCGCCGTCGGGTTCGGCGGCGTCGCTCTGCTCGTCCTGCGGGGCGGCGCCACCGTCGACCCGATCGGGGTCGCCGCCTCCTTCGGAGCGGTCGCGATGTCGTCACTCGGCTACGTGCTCGTCAAGCGGTGGACCCCGCCGGTCGACCTGGTCACCTTCACCGGCTGGCAGCTGGTCGCCGGCGGGCTGGTGTTGCTGCCGATCGCCCTCGTCGTCGAGGGCGCGCCGCCGCCGCTCGACCTGCCCGCCGTCGGCGGCTTCCTCTACCTCGGTGGCGTCGCGACGGTGCTCGCGAACGTGCTGTGGTTCCGCGGACTGCGCCGGCTCCCCGCGGCCGCCGTGTCGCTGGTCGGCCTCCTGAACCCGGTCGCCGGCACGGTCGTGGGCATCGCGCTCGCCGGCGAGGCGTTCGGCCCGACCCAGGCGCTCGGCATGCTGCTCGTGCTCGCCGGCATCGTCGCGGGCCAGCCGGCCGTCACCGGTCGCCTGCGGCTGCGCCGCCGGGTCGGGCCCCAGTCGCAGCCCGAGCCCGTCCGGGAGCTGAGCCTCAGCCGATCGTGACCCGGATCTCGTTGGACTGCAGCCCGCTGTCGGAGTCGACCACGCGGAACCGGTTGACCCCCGGCTGGCTGGTCTGGACGGGGATCTGGAAGGCCTCGCCGCTCACCGAGCCGGTCGCGGGGAACTCCTGCCACGCGCCGGACTGGAACCGCTGCACGGTCAGGATCGCGCCCTCCCCGCCGGGGTAGACGCCGGCCAGGTTGAACTGCTCCATCGGCGCCGCCTGCGTGGTGGAGGCCGAGAGCGAGATCTCCTTGCGCGGCGACTCCGACTTCGTGGGCTTGTCGGAGGGCTTGTCGCTCGCGGGTGACGACGACTCCTCGCCCGGCGCGAGCGTGATCTGCGGGCCGCTGGCGGTCGGGGTCTTCTCGGGCCGCGGCAGGTACATCGTCCGGCCGCTGCTGGCGCTGCCCTCGTCCGAGCCCCCGCCGAGCCCGAGCACGCGCGTGCCCGCGATGACGACCAGCCCCAGGATCAGTCCGACCACGAGCGCGACACCGACGAGCGCGCCGAGGCCCGCGAGGATCGGGTGCTCGTCGGGGCCGTCGGGCAGCTGCTCGGACATGCCCTCATTGTCCACGGCGGTGGAAGCCGGAGGTCAGAGGCCGCGCTTCCAGACGATCTCCTCGTGCAGCCGCCGGCTGCGCCACCCGTCGGGCGTCCGCACGAACGTGTGGTGGTACAGCCCACCGAACTCGACCACCGTGCTGCCGCCGTGCCCGTCGTCGAGGGGCATCGGGTTGTGGAAGTACGCCGTGGCCAGCGCCTCGTCACCGCTCAGCCCGTCGTCGGGGAAGCGGATGTCCACCTGGTGCAGCGAGTGCATCCGCTTCGGGAAGAACGCCGGCAGCACCTCGGCCAGCCACGTCTTCACCGCCGGGAAGGTGTCGGCGATCCCGCCGGACTCGGTGTAGTCGATCTCGGCGTCCGGCGTGAAGACGGTGTCGAGCACGTCCCACTCGCCGGTGTCGACGGCGCGCGTGTAGCGGACGATCGCCCCCTCGATCTCGAGGCGGTCGCTGATCTCCTGGAGGTCCACACGAGAACCCTGGCAGAAAACTGGAACACGTTCTACCCTTCGATACACCGGCTCGTTCCTCACCGGCACCCAGGGACCGAAGGACAAGAATGCGATTCAGCTACGCCGAGGCGATGACGCAGGCGACGTACTACGCGCCGCTCGCGCAGGCGGCCGAGGCGGCGGGCTACACGAGCATGACCGTGGCCGACAGCCTGATCTACCCGAAGGACTCCGACTCGAAGTACCCCTACACCGACACCGGGGACCGGGAGTTCCTGGAGGGCAAGGAGTTCATCGAGACGATGGTGCTGTGCGCGCACCTGTTCGCGCACACGACCACGCTGCGGCTCACGCCGTTCGTGCTCAAGCTGCCCATCCGTCCACCGGTGCTGGTCGCCAAGCAGGCCTCGTCGCTGGCGTTCCTGTCCGGCGGCCGCCTCGGGCTGGGTGTCGGCATCTCGCCGTGGCCCGAGGACTTCGACGCGCTCGGCGTCTCGTGGGAGCGGCGCGGCAAGCGGATGGACGAGTGCATGGACATCCTCCGCGGACTCACCTCTGGCGAGTTCTTCGAGTACCACGGCGACTTCTACGACATCGACGCCCTCAAGCAGTGCCCCGGCGCGCCGGAGCGGATCCCGCTGCTCGTGGGCGGTCACGCGGACGCCGCGCTGCGCCGCGCCGTGCGCAAGGGCGACGGCTGGATGCACGCCGGCGGCGACGGGGAGGAGCTCGACCGGCTGCTCACCCGGCTCGCGGAGATCCGCCAGGAGGAGGGCGACACCCGTGACGACTTCGAGGTGCACGTGATCTCGTACGACGCCTACACCCTCGACGGCATCAAGCGCCTGGAGGACAAGGGCGTCACGGACTGCATCGTCGGGTTCCGCATGCCGTACATCAAGGGACCGGACACCGAGCCGCTGGCGAAGAAGGTCGAACACCTGGAGAAGTACGCCGAGCAGATCATCCAGAAGCTCTGATGTCCGACCTGACCCGGCCCCTCCAGGACGCCATCGCGGAGGCGGAGAAGCTCATCGAGGGCGCCCCGTTCATCCGCACCGAGCAGGACCTGCTGGAGGGCTACGACTACCTCGCCGGGCGGATCCGGATGGCCCTGCAGATGGCCTTCGACCACGACCTCGACCGGCCGCTGTTCATCAACCCCACGCACCAGTTCTCCCGCCAGGGCCTGGACAACCCGGACGCGATCTACTTCAACGCCTACCTCAAGGAAGGTGTCGAGTACGTCGTGCGCGGGGTCCGCGGCACCAGCGCGGACCTGTCCTTCCAGGTGATGGGCGGCGCCTACACGGCCGACTCGGCCGCGACCTCGATGCTCGCGTTCGACGACCGCGAGCTGGACATCGAGGACGACGGGACGTTCGAGTTCACCTACGTCGCCGAGCCCGGCGCGAAGACCATGATCGTGCGCGAGGTCTTCAACGACTGGGACACCGAGGAGCGCGGCCGGCTCTGGATCGAGCGCACCGACACGATGGGCGTCGCGGCGAAGCCGCTGACCGCCGAGCGGCTGGCGAAGAAGTACGAGGTCGCCGCCAAGCTGCTGACCGGCTCGATCCAGACCTGGTTCGCGTTCCCGCAGTTCTTCGAGCGCAAGGAGCCGGCCAACCAGCCGACCCCGCCACAGTCGACGCCCGGCGGCCTGGCGTCGCAGCGCTCCTCGATCGGCCACTACGAGCTCGCCGACGACGAGGCACTCGTCGTGACCGTCCCGGAATGCACCGACTGCGCCTACCAGGCGATCCAGATCGGCTCGGACTGGTACATCTCGACCGACTACGAGACCCACCAGACCTCGCTCACCAAAGCGCAGGCGGTCACCGACCCCGACGGGAAGATGCGGTTCGTCGTCTCGGAACGGAACCCTGGTATCGCCAACTGGCTCGAGTGCCTCGGCCACCGCACCGGCTCGCTGATGCTGCGCTGGCAGCGCCTCGAGCGCGACCTCGGCCCCGAGGACGGCCCGGTGGTCGAGAAGGTCGCGATCGCCGACGTCCCCGGGAAGCTGCCGTACTTCACCCCGATCACCACCGAGGAGTACGCCGCGCGCATCGCCGCCCGGCAGCGCTCCGTTGCCCGAAGGATGCTGAGTTGAGCGACCAGTCGACCGAGCTCGGTTACGCCCAGGCCCACGACACCTCGATCGAGGAGCGCTACACCGCCGTACCCCTGCTCAAGGGCAGGGTCATCGTGATCTCCGGGATCGGCCCCGGCCTCGGGCGAGCGCTGGCCGAGGAGGCCGCGCGGATGGGCGCCGACCTGGTGATCGCCAGCCGCACCGAGTCGCGGCTGCTCGAGCTCCAGGCGGAGCTGGAGGGCCACGGCGTCAAGGTCGTCAGCGTCGTCGCCGACGTCACCGACGAGGACTCGCGGGTGAACCTGCGCGACCGCGCCCTCGAGGCGTTCGGCCGCGTCGACTGCGTCATCAACAACGCCTTCACCATCCCGCCGATGGACCCGATCACCCAGATCGAGCCGCGCAAGCTGGCGAAGGTCAACGAGACCAACGTGTTCGCGCCGTTGCGGCTGTCGGCGTTGTTCGCCGACGCGCTCGCAGAGACGAAGGGCTCGATCATCATGCTCAACTCCTGCGTGGTCTTCTCCTCCCAGCCCGAGTACGCCGGCTACAAGCTGTCCAAGGGGACCCTCGAGCACCTCGCGTCGTCGCTGGCCACCGAGCTCGGACCGCGCGGGATCCGCGTCAACAGCGTGGCGCCGTCGTACATCTACGAGGACGTCAACCGCGGCTACTTCGACTTCCTCGCCGCGGTCGAGGGCAAGACCCACGAGGACGTGTACGCCGACAAGGCCGCGCCGACCGACCTGAAGCGGCTCGCCTCGCCGCAGGAGGTCGCGCGCGCGGCGCTCTTCCTCGCCTCC
>DASTXB010000061.1:0-20929 GCA_035765695.1 Nocardioides sp.
CCTCGGGCGGGCAGTCCACCGGCTCGGTCTCGTAGACCGGCGACACCGCGGTGATCCACACGTCGGGGGTGTCGGCGAGCGCGTTCACGGCTCCCTGGAGGCTCGCCATCCGCTCACCGAGGTTCGACCCGAGGGCCAGCACCGCCCGTCGGATCGGACGCATCTCACCCGTCAGGGTGTCGGCGTCCACGATGTTCGGGTTGGGGGTCTCGGTCACTGCTGGCCCTCGCGTTTCCGGGTGATCGTCAGCACGACGTCCGCGAACGTCGCGTCGATGGGGGCATCCGGCTTGTGGACCGTCACCCGCGCCCATTCAACACGGCCGTCCAAGAGGCAGACGTCCGCGATCCGCTGGGCGAGGGTCTCGATCAGGTCGACCGGATCCTTCTCCACGGCGGCTTTCACCGAGGCCACGAGACTTCCGTAGTCCACCGTGTCATGCAAGTCGTCCGAGGCCGCCGCCGGGGTGGTGTCGATGCCCAGCACCAGGTCGATCACGAACACCTGGCCCTCGCGCCGCTCGAACTCGAACACGCCGTGGTGGCCGAAGCACTCGATGCCGCTCACGGCCAGCTCGTCGGTCACTGCTCCACCCCCTCGCTCCCCGCCCCGAGGCGCCCCAGCACGCGCAGCGCGTCCCGGGCGGCCCGTACGTCGTGCACCCGCAGGCCCCACACGCCGCGCTGGGCGAGGAGGACCGTCAGGGCGGTGTTCGCGTGCTCGCGCTGGTCGACGGGACGCACGGTCCCGCCGCTGTCGGCGAGGAGCCTACCGAGGAAGGACTTGCGGCTCGCACCGACCAGGACCGGGTACCCGAGCGCCTCGAGCGGGCCGAGGTCGCGCAGGAGCTGCCAGTTGTGCTCGGCGCGCTTGGCGAAGCCGAGACCCGGGTCGAGCACGATCCGCTCCGGCCGGACGCCGGCCGCGCAGATCGCGTCCACCCGGGCGGACAGCTCGTCGCGGACGGCCTGCACGACGCCGCCCGGACCGTCGTACACGGCGAAGTCGCGCATGTGGTCGGCGTGGGCCCGCCAGTGCATCGCGACGTACGTCGCGTCCGCGGCGGCCACCACGTCGAGGATGCGGGGGTCCGCGAGCCCGCCGGAGACGTCGTTCACGATCGACGCGCCGGCCGCGAGCGCCGCCTCGGCCACCTCGGCGCGCATGGTGTCGACCGACACGACCGCCCCACCGGCGGCCAGCGCGGTGATGACGGGCACGACCCGGCCGAGCTCCTCCTGGACCAGCGGCCGGGTGGCGCCGGGCCGGGTCGACTCGCCGCCGATGTCGAGGATGTCGGCCCCGTCGGCCAGCAGCGCGCGGCCGTGCGCGATCGCCGCGTCCGGCTCCAGCCAGCGTCCGCCGTCGGAGAACGAGTCGGGCGTCACGTTCACGACGCCCATGAGAACCGTCATCGGTTGCGGTGGATCAGGGCCATCGCCTCGGCCCGGGTGGAGGCGTTCGAGAGCATCGTGCCGCGGACCGCCGAGGTGATCGTCCGGGCGCCGGCCTTCTTCACCCCGCGCATGGTCATACACAGGTGCTCGGCCTCGATGACGACGATGACACCGCGCGCCTCGAGGATGCGCATGAGCGCGTCCGCGACCTGGGTGGTGAGCCGCTCCTGGACCTGCGGTCGCTTCGCGTAGACGTCGACGAGCCGGGCCAGCTTGGACAGGCCGGTGATCTTGCCGCTCTCGGCCGGGATGTAGCCGACGTGAGCGACGCCCGTGAACGGCACCAGGTGGTGCTCGCACATCGACCACAGCTCGATGTCGCGGACCAGCACCATCTCGTCGTGGCCGAGGTCGAACGTCGTGGTCAGCACGTCCTCGGGCCGCATCCGCATCCCCGCCGTCAGCTCGGCGTACGCCCGGGCGACCCGCGCCGGGGTCTCACGCAGCCCCTCCCGGTCGGGGTCCTCGCCGATCGCCGCCAGCAGCTCCCGGACCGCCGCCTCCGCCCGCGCGTGGTCGTACGACGGGATGTCGGCGGGGTCGCGGTGGTCGAACGCGATCGGGTCGGTCATCAGTGCGGAGGCAGGTCCGGGCCGGAGCCGGTGGTCGGGCCTTCCACGCCGGGGTCACCGTGCACGTCGCCGCCGGAGCCGGGCGGCGTCAGCACCGCGCCGGCCTCGGGCTCGTGCCCGTTCTGGCCGTTCGCTGCGGCGCGGTCTCGGATCCACTGCGGGATCTCCACCGGCGGGATCGCCGACGGGTGCCGCTGCTCGGAGCCGGTCCAGGCGGGGCGCTCGGGACGGCGGCGCAGCGCTTCGAAGATCCGAGCGACCTCCTCCTTGTCCAGCGTCTCCTTGTCGACCAGCTCGAGCACCAGGGTGTCGAGGACGTCGCGGTTCTCCTCGAGGATCTCGAAGGCCTCCTGGTGGGCGGTCGCGAGCAGCTTCTTGGTCTCCTCGTCGACGACCGCGGCGATCTCCTCGGAGTAGTTCCGGGAGTGGCCGAGGTCGCGTCCGAGGAACGGCTCGGAGTTGGACTCGCCGAGCTTGATCGCGCCCAGCCGCTCGGTCATGCCGTACTGCGTGACCATCGCGCGGGCGAGGTTCGTGGCCTTCTCGATGTCGTTGCCGGCGCCGGTGGTGGGATCGTGGAAGACCATCTCCTCCGCGGCGCGGCCGCCGAGCATGTACGCCAGCATGTCGAGCATCTGCGAGCGGGTCTGGGAGTACTTGTCCTCGTCGGGCAGCACCATCGTGTAGCCCAGGGCCCGGCCGCGCGGCAGGATCGTGATCTTGTGCACGGGGTCGTTGCCGGGCAGTGCCGCCGCGACGAGCGCGTGGCCCCCCTCGTGGTACGCCGTGATGAGCTTCTCCTTCTCGCTCATCAGGCGGGTACGCCGCTGCGGGCCGGCGATCACGCGGTCGATGGCCTCGTCGAGGTTCTGGTTGGTGATCATCTTCTGGTTGTTGCGGGCCGTGAGCAGCGCGGCCTCGTTCAGCACGTTCGCGAGGTCGGCACCGCTGAAGCCCGGCGTACGCCGCGCGACGGACCTGAGGTTGACGTCCTGCGCGAGCGGCTTGCCGCGGGCGTGGACCTTGAGGATCTGCTCCCGGCCGGTGAGGTCGGGGGCGTCGACCTGGATCTGGCGGTCGAAGCGGCCCGGGCGGAGCAGCGCGGGGTCGAGCACGTCGGGACGGTTGGTCGCGGCGATCAGGATCACGCCGCCGCGGACGTCGAAGCCGTCCATCTCGACCAGCAGCTGGTTGAGGGTCTGCTCCCGCTCGTCGTGACCGCCGCCCATGCCGGCGCCGCGGTGGCGGCCGACGGCGTCGATCTCGTCGATGAAGACGATGGCCGGGGCATTCTCCTTGGCCTGCTCGAACAGGTCGCGGACGCGGGAGGCGCCGACGCCGACGAACATCTCGACGAAGTCGGAGCCCGAGATCGAGTAGAACGGCACGCCCGCCTCACCCGCGACCGCGCGGGCGAGCAGCGTCTTGCCGGTGCCCGGCTGGCCGTAGAGCAGCACGCCCTTGGGGATCTTGGCGCCGACCGCCTGGAACTTCGCGGGCTCCTGGAGGAACTCCTTGATCTCCTCGAGCTCCTCGATCGCCTCTTCACAGCCAGCGACGTCCGCGAACGTCGTCTTCGGCATGTCCTTGGTGATCAGCTTGGCTCGGGACTTGGCGAACTGCATGACGCCGCGGCCGCCGCCCCCCTGCACCTGGTTCATGAGGAACAGGAACAGCAGGATGATCAGCGCGAACGGCAGCAGCGTGGCGAGGATCGACCCGATCAGGCTCGGCTTGGGGACCTCGACGTTGTACTGCTCGATGTTCCCGTCGTCGACCTGCTTCTGCACCTCGTCCTGGATCGCGGCCTGGGTGCCGTCCAGCCAGAACGTCGTGACCTTCTTGCCGTCGTCGAGCGTCGCCTTGATCTGCTGGTCACCGTCGACGAACGTGATCTCCTTGACCTCGCCCTGCGAGATGTAGCCCTCCATCGTGGACGACTCGACCTCGTCGTACCCGCCGTTCGGCGCGAGGTACTGCAGGGCGAGCAGCACGCCCACCACGGCAAGAACGATCCACAGCCAGGGACCCTTGAATATGCGCTTCACAGACTTCTCTCGGACGTGCTGATCAGGAGTGTCGACGGTACACGGGACCGCCGGCCGCTCCCATTGTCGCAGGCGACCCCAGAGAGTGCGTCCCCGTGGCCGTCAGGAGTAGACGTGGGGCGCGAGCGTGCCGATGTCGCGCAGGTTGCGGTACCGCTCGCGGTAGTCCAGGCCGTAGCCGACGACGAACTCGTTCGGGATGTCCCAGCCGACGTACTTCACCTCGACCGGCATCGTCAGCGCCTCGGGCTTGCGCAGCAGCGTGCAGATCTCGACGCTCGCGGGGCTGCGGGAGGTGAGGTTCGAGGTGAGCCACGACAGCGTCAGGCCGGTGTCGATGATCTCGTCGACGATGATCACGTGCCGGCCCGAGATGTCGGTGTCGAGGTCCTTGAGGATCCGCACGACGCCGCTGGACTTGGTGCCGGAGCCGTACGACGACACCGCCATCCAGTCCATCTCGAGGTGCCGGCTGAAGCTGCGCGCGAGGTCGGCCATCACCATGACCGCGCCGCGGAGGATCCCGACGATGAGGAGGTCCTTGCCGTCGTAGTCGGCCTCGATCTCGGCGGCCAGCTCCTTGAGCCGGGCCTGGATCTGGTCCTCGGTGAAGAGGACGTTGACCAGGTCGTTCTCCACGTGGGACGCGTCCATGGCGGAGACTCTAGGTCAGCGCCTGGCCTTGACCACCGTCAGGGTGAACGACGTCGAGGCGGAGGCCTTGAACGCGGAGCCGCCGAGGAAGTACGCCTTCAGGTCGTGGGCGCCCTTGGGGAGCTTGTCCAGCATGATGGTGACCGATCCGCCGTCGGACTTGCGCAACGTCCCCTCCCCGACGACCCGCTTGCCCTCGCGGACCTCGACGTCGCCGACCGGCTTGGCGCCCTTGCTCGTGACGGTGACCGTGGCCTGACCGCGCTGCTTGGTGTTGACCGTCGCCTTCTTGAGCGAGCCCTTGGTCGTGGTGGCCGCGGCGGCCTTCTTGATGACGATCTCGCCCATGCTGATCTTCTGGCGGGGCTTGGTGATCACGCCGGCGTCGTACTGGACGGTCTTGTAGCCCTGCTTCGACAGCGTCAGCGTGTAGGTGCCCTTGGTGACCTCGAGGAAGAAGTAACCGTGCTGCGGGCCGTCCGCCCGCTCGCTGGCGTACGTCAGCGCCGAGGCCTGCTGGGTGCCGTCGCCCTTGGTGGCCTGCACCTGGACGTCGTCGACCGGGTTGCCGGCCTGGTCGACGACCACGCCCTGGATGAGCGGGTGCACCTCGGCGCGGGCCGGCGCGTCAGCACGGTGCGCGTGCGGGGCCGCAGCCTGGGCCGGCAGGGCGTGCGGGACGACGAGCAGCACGCCACAGGCGGCGAGGGCAGCGGCGATGCGGCGACGGGACACGAGGGCTCCTCGATGAGTTGGGGTGCTTCGGCGTCGAGTGTGACGCCCGACGGGGGTGCTCGTGTCGTTATTCGGCGAATCGCCGGTCGAACTTGAGGCTCCCGTCCCGACGCGCGCACCGCACGGACCCCGGCAGGTCGACCCACTTCTGGCCGTGCCAGTCCGTCAGCAGGCTGTCCATCGCGAGAACGTGCTCGTGGAACAGCTCCGAGGCCGGGCAGCCGGCCGCCAGCGCTGCGAGCCGGAGCACGCGCCGCCGGAGCGGGGCCGGCTGGGCCAGGAGCCCGTCGACCGGGAGGTCGCGGAGGTCGGCGTACGCCGCCTCGGCGAGGTCGTCGAGCAGGTCCATGTCGCCGCGGAGCTGGTCGGCGGTGCGGGCCAGGGTCTCGGCGACGCCGGGGCCGAGCTGCTCCTCGAGCACCGGCAGCACGGTGCGGCGGACGCGGACGCGGGTGTAGCCGGGGTCGTCGTTGTGGGGGTCCTGCCAGTACTCGATGCCCTCGACCTGGCAGGCGGTGACGGTGTCGTCGCGGGACAGGTCGAGCAGTGGCCGGACGAACCGGTCGAACGACCGGCGCATGCCGGCCAGGGACCTGCCGCCGGAGCCCCGGGTCAGCCCCAGCAGCACCGTCTCGGCCTGGTCGTCGCGGGTGTGGCCGAGCACGACCGCGACGGCGTCGAAGCGCTCCGCGACCTGCTCGAGGACGGCGTACCGCGCCCGGCGGGCGGCCGCCTCCGGGCCGAGGCCGGGGGCGTCGACGCGGACCGTGGCGGCGAGGGTCTCGTCGGCGCCGAGGGCCGCCATCTGCTCGACGACGTGGGCGGCGTGCTCGGCCGAGCCCTCCTGGAGGCCGTGGTCGACGGTCGCGCCGACGACCTGCCAGCCGGCCTTGCGGCCCTCGAACACGGTGGCGGCCAGCAGCGCGAGGGAGTCGGCTCCGCCGGAGCAGGCCACGACCACGGTCCGGCCGGGCTCGACCCCGGCGAGCGAGCGACGTACGGCGCGGCGCACCGCGGCGACCGCGGGGTGGAGCGTCACAGCACGCGGCTGATCCAGGCCGACGGCTCGGCGATCTCGGCCTTGGAGGGCAGGTTGCCCGCGTGCTCCCAGACGGCGTTGAACTCGGCCATCCCGGCCTTGTCGACGACCGCGCGCACGAACTTCGCGCCGTCGCGGTACTGCGCCATCTTGGCGTCCAACCCGAGCAGCCGCCGCAGGATGCGGTCCAGCGAGCCGGCGCCCTTGCGCCGCTTGTTGAACTTCGTCCGGATCGCCTGCACCGACGGGATGACGGACGGGCCGACGCCGTCCATCACGACGTCCGCGTGGCCCTCGAGGAGCGACATGACGCCGGTGACCCGGTCGACGATCTCCTTCTGCTCCGGGCTGCTGATCGCGTCGATCAGGCTGCCCTCGCCCTTCACGGCCGTGACGATCCGACCGAGGCCGTCGTCGAGGAGGCTGGTGGGCTCGAGCGTGTCCGCGAGCGCGTGCATCTCCCCGAGCAGGTGGTCCGACAGCCAGGGCGTCGCGGTGAACTGCACCCGGTGGGTCTCCTCGTGGAGGCAGACCCAGAGCCGGAAGTCGTGCGGGTCGACGCCGAGCTCGCGCTCGACGTGCACGACGTTCGGGGCGACGAGCAGCAGCCGACCCGCCGGCGGGTGGAACGGGTCGAACTGCCCGAGGACCTTGCCGGCCAGGAAGCCGAGCAGGCCGCCGACCTCGAGGCCGGTGACCCGGGAGCCGATGGCGAGCGACAGCCCCGTGGGCGCGCCCTTCTTCGAGGTGAGCTTCTCGACCACCGGCGCGAGGACGGTGGCGAAGCCGTCGGCGTTCGCGGCGACCCAGCCCGCGCGGTCGACGACGCGCACCGGCGCCGTACCCGCGGCGGTCTCGAGCCCGGTGAAGTCCCGGACCAGCCCGGTCGAGCGGTCGGCGTCGGCGCGCAGCTCGGCGACGACGGCGGCGGCGTCCGGGCGGGACATGGCCGGCCCGTTGCCGGCGATGCGGGAGCCCAGTGAGATCGCGAGGTCCCAGTCGACCATGCCGTTCGGGCCTGTGCTGCTCATGGAGCGACCGTACCCGCGGCACCGCAACGGCAGGCGGCGAGCGCGCTGGTCACGTCGGTGAGCGCGGCCCGGGCGTCGAGGGTGTCGACCAGGTCGATCCGGTCGGCGAGCAGCGCGAACACCATCGGCGTCCCGTCGCGGTCGGTGACCATGCCCGCCAGGCCGCTGACGTTGGAGAGCGTGCCGGTCTTGGCGCGGACCAGCCCGCGACCGGCGTCCTCGGCGTCGAAGCGGTACTCCAGCGACCCGGTGAACCCGCCGACCGGCAGCCCGGTCAGCACCGGGCGGAGCTCGGGGTGGGCGGGCGAGCCCGCGGTCTCCAGCACCGCGGTGAGCGTGTCGGGGTCGAGGCGGTCGTCGCGGGACAGGCCGCTGCCGTCGTGGAGGACGGCGCCCTGGGTCGGTACGCCGAGGGCGTCCAGCGTCTCCAGGACCCCCCTCGTCCCGGCACGGAACGAGCCCGCCCCGGACGTCGCGATGCCCACGTGGCGGGCGAGCACCTCGGCAGCGTTGTTGTCGCTGGTGAGGAGCGTGTGCTCGACGATGCTGCCGAGGCGCTGGCTGGTCACGTGCGCGAGCTCGGCGCCGTCCATGGGGGCGCGGACCGGCTGCGGCGATCCGAGGACGCGGACGCCGGCCCGGGCGAGCGCCCGGGAGAACGCGGCGGTGGCGTCCACCGCGGGGTCGCCGCCGGCTGCGGCCTCGCCCTCGTCGACCCAGAGCGCGGAGATCTGCGCGACCTCCTCGGGGATGTAGCCCGGCTCCCAGCGCGGGTTGACAGCCGGGCCCGAGAAGAGGTGGTCGTCGTACCCGACCCGGACGGGGCCGGTGACGCCCGCCGCGGTCGCGCGGGCGAGCTTCTTCAGGTCGGCCGACGACAGGAGGGGGTCGCCACCGCCGACGAGGACCACCCGGCGCGGACCGTCGGCGACCACGGTGGTCCGGAACGTGTGGTCCGGGCCGAGCTGCTCGAGCGCGGCCGTCGTGGTCAGCAGCTTGAGCGTGGACGCGGGCGCCGCCTCGCCGGTGCCGCTGGAGTAGAGCAGGGTGCCGTCCAGGGTCGCCACGGTCGCGAGAACGTGCGGGCCGAGGTCGCTGTCACCCAGAGGGCCGGCGACGGCGCGGCGTACCTTGGCCGGGTTCGGGGTGCCGCCGACCGCGGTGGCCGCGACCGGGGCCGGCGCCTCGACCTCGGGCAGGTCCAGCCCGGGCGGGGGCGGTACGGCGGCCGGGCCGTCCGGCTGCGGCGCGTCGGGGTCGAGGAGGTACGCCGTGGTCGCAGCAGCGAGGACCGCGAGCACCAGGAGGACGGGCAGCCACAGGGCGAGCCTGCTCCCCCGCCGGGCCCGGGGTCGGCCGTGGCGTGCGTCACGTCCGCCCACGCTCCACCCCTTCCCGACTGCACGTTTGCGGTCATTGTGCGCGAGACTGGCCCCGGCCCGTATCCCGGGCCCGGTGACATGACGACGGTCGGAGGATGACGTGCTCGAGTTCGACGTGCTGGTGGAGATCCCGAAGGGTCAGCGCAACAAGTACGAGGTCGACCACGAGTCCGGCAGGATCCGCCTCGACCGGACCCTCTTCACGTCGACGCAGTACCCCGCCGACTACGGCTACATCGAGAACACCCTCGGCCTGGACGGCGACCCGCTCGACGCGATGGTGATCCTCCAGGAGCCGACGTTCCCGGGCTGCCTGATCCGGTGCCGCGCGATCGGCATGTTCCGCATGACCGACGAGGCCGGCGGCGACGACAAGGTCCTCTGCGTCCCGGCGACCGACCCGCGCCTGGAGCACCTGCGCGACATCTCCCACGTGTCGAAGTTCGACCGCCTGGAGATCCAGCACTTCTTCGAGGTCTACAAGGACCTCGAGCCCGGCAAGTCCGTCGAGGGCGCCGAGTGGGTCGGCCGCACCGAGGCCGAGGCCGAGGTCCACGCGTCGTTCGAGCGGTTCAAGACCGAGGGTCACTGACCGCTGTCGGTGTCCCCGGTTGGCCGGGAGACCGTCACCCCACCAGATCGGGCGACCGCAGCATCTCCGGGGGGACCCCCCAGGCGTCGACGAGCGGTACGGCGATCGGGCGGATCTTGCGGCACAGGTTGTTGACCTCGCGGCTGATCGCCTTCGAGCGCTGGACCGACAGGCGGCCGTGCTCCATGAACCACGCACGGTCGGCCTCGATCGTCGAGAGCGCGAACAGGTCGCAGAGCAGGTTCAGCGCGACCTTGTTGTCGCCGTCGGGCATCCGCCGGGTCTTGTCGACGAACGCCTCGAGCACGAGCCGCTCGACGTGGGCGTTCGCGGCCGCGACCACGTGGTCCTGGACGTGGGAGAACACCTCGCCGGGGTTCATCTTCTGGTCGATCCCGCGCTTGAGGCGCCGGGCGACGCCGGCGAGCATGTGCTCCTCGCGGAACCGCAGCATCGCGAGCTGGTAGTCGGAGTCGAGCAGCCCGGCCTCCTGGTCCCAGTCGTCACCGCCGGGGAGCAGGTCGCGCACGCGCTCGAGCAGCTTGTGGACCGAGGTCTTCTCGATGACGGTCTCGACCGCCAGGTTGGTGACGAACCGGACCATGCCGAGCTGGTCCATGTCCTCGAACTCGCTGGCGTAGTCGGTGAGCAGGCCCTTGGCGACCAGCTGCAGCAGGACGTGGTTGTCGCCCTCGAAGGTCGTGAAGATGTCGCTGTCGGCCTTGAGCGCGGCGAACCGGTTGATCGACAGGTAGCCCGCGCCTCCGCACGCCTCGCGGCACTCCTGGATCGTGCGCGTGGCGTGCCAGGTGCCGAGCGCCTTGGTGCCCGCCGCGCGCGACTCCAGCTCGCGGCGCGTCGCCTCGGCGTCCCCCTCGGGTGACTGAACGCCGGAGAAGACGTCGTGCAGCTGGCCGGCCACGACCTCCTGGGCGAAGTGCAGGGCGTAGGTCCGGGCGATCAGCGGGAACAGCCGCCGCTGGTGCAACCCGTAGTCGAGCAGCAGCTCCTCCTCGGTGTCGGAGGTCGCCTCGAACTGCCGACGGCGTACGGCGTACTTCGTCGCGATCGCCAGCGCCACCTTGGCCGCGTTGATCCCCGCGCCGCCCACGCACACCCGGCCCTGCACGAGGGTGCCGAGCATGGTGAAGAAGCGGCGGTTCGGGTTCTCGATCGGGCTCCGGTACTCGCCCTCGGGCGTCACGTCGGCGAACCTGTTCAGCAGCGCGGTGCGCGGCACCCGGACGCCGTCGAACCAGATCCGGCCGTTGTCGACGCCGTTCAGGCCCATCTTGCGGCCGTCGTCCTCGATGCGCACGCCGGGAAGGACCTCCCCGTCCTCGCGGATGGGGACGACGAACGCGTGGACACCCTCGGAGGTCTCGCCGACCTCCAGCTGGGCGAAGACGACGGCGAGCTCAGCGTGCTTCGCGGCGTTGCCGATGTAGTCCTTGCGCGCGGCGTCCGAGGTCGTGGTGATCACGAACTCCTGGGCCTCCGCGTCGTACCTCGCGACCGTGCCGAGCGCCTGGACGTTGGAGCCGTGGCCGGTCTCGGTCATCGCGAAGCAGCCCATCACCTTCCCGCTGACCAGGTCGGCGAGGTAGGCGTCGTGGTGGTGTCGGGTGCCGAGCTGGAGGATCGCGCCCCCGAACAGCCCGAACTGCACGCCGACCTTCACCAGGACCGACAGGTCGCCGTACGCGAGGGTCTCGAACGCCGCGATCGAGGCGCCGATGTCGCCCCCACCGCCGTACTCCTCGGGGAAGCCCATGCCGGTCTGGCCGGTCGCGGCCATCTCGACGACGACGTCGCGGACGCGCTCGCGGAAGTCGCCGATGGTCATCTCCTCGGCCTCGTCGAGGATCGGGCTGTACTCGACGAGGTTGGTGCGGACCAGGTTGCGGATCTCGGCGTACTTGCCGTCGAGCAGCGAGGTCAGTGCGGGGACGTCGACCTCGGGCTGGACGTAACCGGGCTGCGGCGGTGCCGCCATGTCGGTGGACATGTCCGACCGATACCCACCCGGGGCACCGGTCAAGCGGGTGATCTGGACCTCTCCGCGGCCGCAGGAGCGGTCAGGGCCGCGCGTAGAACGTCGGCGGGATCCAGTAGTACAGGGAGTCCTGGCTCACCGGGCGGCCGGTCCGCGGCGCGTGGATGATCTGGCCGCCGCCGACGTAGAGCGCCACGTGGTAGATCGACCCGGGGTCGCTGGACGAGCCCCAGAACACCAGGTCACCGGGCCGGAGCTCGCCCGCGGTGATCGGCGTGGACTGCTCGTACTGCGCGACCGAGTAGTGCGGCAGCGACGTGCCGCCGGCCCGCCACGCACCCATGGTCAGGCCGGAGCAGTCCCATGCGTCCGGGCCGGCCGCGCCCCAGCGGTACGGCTCCCCGAGCTGGGCGCGGGCGAACGCGATCGCGGCCGGGGCGCCCGACGCCGGCGCGGGGGGCGCGGGCGGTGCGGGCGGTGCGGCCGGTGCGGGCGTCGGGTCCGGGGTTTGCGTGGGCGTCGGGTCGGGCGCCGGGGTGGGCGTCGGGGTGGGGTCCGACGTCGGCGTGGGGTCGGACGTGTGGTCCGGGGTCGGCGTGGGGTCCGGAGCCTTCTGCTGCTGCTCCTGGTGCTGCTGCTCCTCGGCAGCCGCTGCCGCCGCCGCAGCGGCCTGCTCCTCGAGGGCGGACTGGCGCCGCTGGGCGAGGCGGACGCTGACGTGCTGGAGCTCGGCGAGCCGCGCGATGAGCGCGGACTTCTCGGCCGCGATCGCGCTGGCCTGCGCGGCCGCGTCGTCGGCGGCCGCCCGCGCGGCGTCCCGGGCCTGCCGGGCCTCCAGCTTCGCCGCGACCGCAGCGTCCTCGGCGTCCTGCGCCTGCTGCTCGGCGAGATCGGCCAGCGTCGCGGAGGCGCGGTACCGGTCGTAGTTCGAGTCCATCGCGCTCTCGGCGTTCTGCAGCGCGGTGGTCCGCTCGACGACGGCGTCGATGCCGTCGGCGTCGACGATGCCGGCGAGAGCGGTCAGCGTCGGCGACAGCTCGTACGACGACACCAGCGCGTCGCCGTACGCCGCGCGCTGGCGGCGTACGTCGGTCGCCGCGATCCGCGAGCGCTGCCGGGCCTCGCGGGCGGCGTCGCGGGCCTGCGCGGCCCGCCAGCGGGCGCCGTTGAAGGCCTCGGCCGCCTGGGCGGCGGCGATCGCGCTCCGCTCGAGCTCCTGGTTGGCCACGACGAGCCGGGCGCGTACCTCGGCCACGGTGCCGGCGGTGTCGCGCGCGGCGACGCGGGCGTCGCGGACGTCCTGCCGGGTGGGGGTCCCGCGGTCGTCCGCGACCGCCGCGCCGGTGACGACGCCGCCCGTGACGAGCACCAGGGCCAGGGCCGCTGCCGCCCAGCTCGCACGCACCGTGTCGTCTCCCTCGCCGCCGCATCCCACTGCCGCCCCATGCGGCACTCGCAGCACGCTAGACAACTTTCGTCACACGCGGAACAGATTGCGCGATCTTTTTGCCATCCCCCGGCGTGTCGGCTTGACGAACTACAGCGATGTAACTCTCGCGCGACGACGGTAGTCCCTGACGAAAGTGCTCTCGCCGGGCCCGTCCGACGACACTTTCGTCAGGGACTACCGAGGATCAGCGGTCGACGGGGACGGCCGAGGTGGTCGTCGTGGGGTGCGAGTGCAGCCCGTGCTTCTCGAACTTCTGGCCGCTGGCGATGCCGCCGATCCAGAAGGAGAGGAACGCGATCATCACGCCGGCGATGTCGTCGGCGATGTAGTGCCAGCCGAAGTAGAGGGTGGCGATGACGGTGAAGGAGAAGTTCACCCAGAACACGATCTTCAGCCACCGGGCCCGGACCGTGTACTGCACCATCAGCGCGACCAGCAGGGTGATCGCGACGTGCAGGCTGGCGAAGCCTGCGACCGACTGCACGCCGCTGGTGGAGCCCGACCACAGCACGAGGTGGCGGCCGTTGGCCAGCGACTCCATCAGCTGGCTGGCCGGGGTGTCGGGCAGGCCCTCGTACAGCCAGACGTACTTCAGGCCGGGGCCGAGGGTCGGCAGGGCGTAGTACGACGCGGTGCCGAGCGACCACGCCAGGCACTGCGAGGTCACGAACCAGTAGCCGAAGGACATGTTCCGCGACCAGACCAGCCAGACCGTGACGGCGATCGGCACCAGGGGCAGGAACCACAGGTAGACGAACGACAGCGGCCAGGCCATGAAGCCCTCGCCGAAGATGCGGTGCAGCAGCACGGCGGGGTCGTGCCCGAACAGCAGGGCCCGGTCGAGCATGTGCAGCTCACGGTCGTACTTGGTCGAGATGACCGACGGCAGGAACGACTTGAGGTTCCGATAGCTGACGTAGACCACGTAGAAGCAGATGACGCCGAGCGCGACGAGCGTCAGGCGCTCCCGGTTCCAGTGCGTGCGCCAGCGCTCGCGCACGATCCCCGGCATCAGCTTGGGGTTCATCCTCGAGAACCACAGCATCCGCGGCACCAGGTCGAGCGCCACCGCCAGGCCGAGGAGGATCGGCAGCCGGGCCCAGGACGGTCCGAGGAAGCTGCCCTCGGGGTCGAGGAGATGCTTGTCGTAGACGGCCGCCACGATGATCGCCAGGACGCCCATGACGACGGCATTCCCCACGAGCAGGGTGTAGGCGCGGCGATACACGCCCGCCAGTCTAGGGACAGGTCCCCGGTCACCGCCCCGCCGGTGTCACCGCCAGCCGTGAGGCGTCGACCGCGAGCGCGACCCGGTCCCCGGCCCCGGGGCGGCTGTCGAGCCGCGCGACGGCGTCGATCTCGCCCACGCCGTCGACGTCGACGACCAGGCGGATCTGCTCCGGGGTGATCCGGCCGGACACGACGGTGCCGGCCAGCGGTCCGGTCGGCGCCACGACCAGCGCCGACCGGCGTACGGCGACGGCGGGCGCCCCGGGCAGCCCGGCGGCGCGCAGCACGACCCCCGCGGGCGGACCCTCCAGCACCCGCGCGTAGCCGAGGAACAGCGCGGTCTCCGGGTCCGCCGGCGCCCGCCACACCTCGGCGATCTCGCCCTGCTGCACGACCCGGCCGGCACGCATCACCGCGAGTCGGTCCGCGACCGTGAACGCCTCGTCCTGGTCGTGGGTGACCATCAGAGCGGTCGTGCCGGCCGCGCGCAGGATGACGCGCAGGTCGAGCGCCAGCCGCTCGCGCAGCCCGGCGTCCAGCGCCGACAGCGGCTCGTCGAGCAGCAGGAGCCGCGGCTGCACGGCAAGCGACCGGGCCAGCGCCACCCGCTGCCGCTCGCCGCCGGAGAGCGTCGCGGGCAGCCGGTCGTCGTACCCCTCGAGCCCGACGAGCGCCAGCAGCTCGCGGACCCGCGCGGCCGCGCCCGGAGTACGCCGCAGCCGCAGCGCGTAGCCCACGTTGCGGGCGACCGTGAGGTGCCCGAACAGCTGCCCGTCCTGGAACATCAGCGCGAACCCGCGCTTGTGCGTCGGTACGCCGGCCAGGTCGTGGCCGTCCCACGAGATCGACCCGGCCGCGGTCGGCTCGAGCCCCGCGATCGCCCGCAGGAGCGTGGACTTGCCCGAGCCGCTGGGACCGAGCACCGCGAGGACGTGCCCGTCCTCCACGGCGAGGGACGCGTCCACGACGGCGGGGGCGCCGTCGTACTCGACACTGACGCCGGACAGGGTGAGCATCAGAAGGAGCCCACCGACGGGACGCGGAGCCGCTCGACGAGCAGCAGCACGGCCGCGGTCGTGGCGGCGAGCAGCACCGACGCGGCGAGGGCCATGCCGTAGTTCATCGCACCCGGGTGCCCGATGAGGTGGAAGATCACGATCGGCAGCGTCGGGTGGTCCTCGCGGGCGAGGAACGACGTGGCGCCGAACTCGCCCAGCGACACCGCGAACGCGAACCCGGCGGCGGCGAGCAGCGGCTTCCACACGACCGGCAGGTCCACGGTCAGGAACGTCCGCAGCGGCCCGGCGCCCAGCGATGCCGCGGCCTGGCGCTGCCGGTCGTCGACGCCACCGAGCACCGGCGCGAGCGTGCGGACCACGAGTGGCAGGGCGACCAGCGCCTGGGCGATCGGCACCAGCAGCAGCGAGTCGCGGAAGTCCACCGGCGGCCGGTCCAGCGTGATGAGGAACCCGAAGCCGAGCGTCACTGCGGACACCCCGAGCGGGAGCATGAAGAGCCCGTCGAGCACCCCGCGGGCGCGGCGCTCCGACCGTGTGCGGGACCGCCGGGTGACCACCACCGCGACCAGGAGCCCCAGCGAGAGCGCCATCCAGGTCGCGTCGACCGCGGTCCGCAGCGAGGTCAGCAGGGCCTGCGTCGCGGGGACGAGCAGCGCGTTGCGCGAGCCCTCGGTCGTCAGCGCCCGGTAGTTCGCCAGCCCGTAGCCGTCGCCGACCTGCAGGGAGCCGGCCACGAGGGCCGCGATCGGGAGCCCGACGAGGACGACGACCAGGGCGGTCGCGAGCACCCCGGGCCAGTCCCCGCGCGAGACCCGTGGCGGCCGGGCCGTCGAGCGGGCGAGGCTGGGGTCGGGCACGGCGCGCAGCCGGCTCGTCACGAACAGCAGCGCGGTGATCGCCAGCAGCTGGACGATCGAGAGCGCCGCCGCGGCCTGGAGGTCGAGCAGGTTGGTGGTGAGCAGGTAGATCTCGGTCTCCACCGACGAGTACCGCAGCCCGCCGAGCGTGAGCACCACGCCGAACGCGGTCGCGCAGAACAGGAACACCACGCTGGCTGCCGACACGATCGCGGGACGCAGCATCGGCAGCGTGACCGTGCGGAGGACGTGCGCGGGCCCGGCGCCCAGCGCCGCCGCGGCCTCGGCGGGTCGGGGGTCGAGCGACTCCCACGCGGCGCCGACCGCGCGGATCACCACGGCGACGTTGAAGAACACCAGGCCGGCCACGATCGCGCCCGCCGACCCGTCGAGGCCCAGGAACCCGAGTGGCCCGGCCTCCCCGATCAGCTCCCGGAACGCCACGCCCACGACGACCGTCGGCAGCACGAACGGCACCAGCAGCGCCGCCCGCAGCAGCCGGCGGCCCGGGAACGACCGGCGGTGCAGCAGGTGCGCCGCGGGGATGCCGAGCAGCAGGGAGAACGCCGTACCAGCCAGGGCCGACCAGACCGTGAACCAGACGACCCGGTGGACCCGCGGCCGCCCGAGCACCTCGAGCACGGCGCCCGGGTCGAACGCACCGCCGGACCAGAACCCCTCCGAAATCATCCCGAGCACCGGCAGCACGAAGAAGACGCCGAGCACCGCGAGGGGTACGGCGGCGAGGGCTGCCAGTGCCAGGGGTCTCGACAGGCTCGACCAACGGGTCATCGGCTCGACCAACGGTTCATCGGGAGGTGACGTCGCTCCACGCGCGCAGCCACTCGTCGCGGTGCGCGCTGATGTCGGCGGGGTCGACGGCATACGGGTCGGTGGGCTGCTTCGCGAACTTCGCCCACTCCGTCGGCAGCGGCACCGACGCGTCGACCGGGAACACGTACATGCTCTCCGGCAGCGCGGCCTGCACCTCGGGCGTGAGCAGGAAGTCGACCAGCGCCTCGGCGCCCTTCGGGTTCTGGGCGCCGGCCAGGACGCCGGCGTACTCGACCTGGCGGAAGCAGGTGTCCAGCAGTGCGCTGGTCGAGGACTTCCCGCCGGAGACCGTGAACGCCGGCGAGGAGTCGTACGACAGCACGATCGGCCGGTCGCCCTTGCCGCCGCCCTGGGTGAAGTCGACCTCGTACGCCTGCGACCAGCCGTCGACGAGCTTCGCGCCGTTGGCGAGCAACGTCGCCCACCAGTCCTGCCACCCGTCCTCGCCGTACTTCGCGATGGTGGTGAGGAGGAACGCCATGCCCGGGGAGCTGGTGGCGGCGCCGGGGGTGACGAAGAGGTCCCGGTACGCCGGGTCGACCAGGTCGTCGAGCGTGCGCGGCGGCGCGAGGTGGTGCGCGGCGAACCACGTGTCGTCGACGTTCACGCAGACGTTGCCGTTGTCGATCGGCGTGAGGTCGTGGTCGTCGTCGCCGGGCAGCCGGTACTGGTCCGCGCCGTCGGGCAGCGGCGCGTCGTACGGCGCGAACACGCCCGCGTCGAGGGCCCGGGAGGCGAAGGTGTTGTCGACGCCGAACGACACGTCGCCGAGCGGGTCGTCCTTGGTCAGCACGAGCTTGTTGGTGAGCACGCCCGCGTCGCCGGAGCCGCGGACCACGAGGTCGTAGCCGGACTCGTCCTCGAACTTCTTGATCAACGGCTTCGGCAGCGAGAACGAGTCGTGCGTGATGAGCACGACCCGATCGGAGGACGGCGCGCCGCCGCCCCCGCTGTCCTCGCCGATCGTCGAGCAGCCCGCCACGAGCAGCAGGGCAGGCACCAACACGTGGATGCGTCTCACTCCGACTCCCTTCGCCGGTGCTAACCGGAGCAGGTTCGAGGGTCTGCGGCCGTTCCGCACTCTCAGCACGTTGTGAGGCGTGCTCCCCTGTCTTGTGAGCCCGAGACTAGACCCTCAGCGCGTGAGCTCGACGACCGCGTCCAGCCGGGCGAGCTTGTGCGGGTTCCGGACGACGTACAGCCCGGTGACCAGACCGTCCTCGACGACCATCGAGGCGATCGTGTCGAGCTCGCCGTCGACGACCACGCGCAGCGCAGGGGCGCCGTTGACGACCACGACGTCCGCGACCGCGTCGATGCCGGTGCTGACGGCGTCGAGGAAGCGGACCACCTTCTCGCGGCCGAGGATCGGCCGCAGCGCGGCCTTCTTCACGCCGCCGCCGTCGGTGATCAGCACGACGTCCGGGGCCAGCACGTCCATCAGGCTCTGGATGTCGCCGGTCGAGACCGCGGTGAGGAAGCCCTGGAGCGCCCGGTCGCGCTCGGACCCGGTCGGGGCGCGGCGCGGCCGCCGCTCCTCGACGTGCGCCCGCGCTCGGTGCGCGATCTGGCGCACCGCGGCCGGCGTCTTGTCGACGGCCGCCGCGATCTCGTCGTACCCGAAGTCGAAGACCTCGCGCAGCACGAACACCGCGCGCTCGGTCGGGCCCAGCGTCTCGAGCACGGTGAGCATCGCCAGCGAGAGGCTGTCGGCGAGCTCGACGTCCTCGGCCACGTCCGGCGCCGTGAGCAGCGGCTCGGGCAGCCACGGCCCGACGTACGACTCGCGCCGGCGCGCATTGGCGCGCATCCGGTTCAGCGCGAGCCGGGTGGCGATGCGCACCAGGTACGCGCGCTGGTCGCGCACCTCGGCGTGGTCCACCCGCGACCAGCGCAGCCAGGTCTCCTGGAGCACGTCCTCGGCGTCCGCGGCCGACCCGAGCATCTCGTAGACGACCGTGAACAGCAGGTTGCGGTGGTCGACGAAGACGTCCGTGGAGCTCATGCCTGCCTCACGGTCGACGACGGTACGGCGAGCGGCAGCTCGCACACATCCGAATATCCCTGGCTCTGCAGGCCGGCGGCGGCGTTGAACCGCGACCGCATGTTCTCGATCGCGACCATCTGCGTCAGCTCGACGACCGCCGGCGCCCCGAGCTGGGCCACCAGGCTCGCGGTCATCTCGTCGGTGACGGTGAGCGGCGTGGTGGACATCGCCTCGGCGTACGCGAGCACCTCGCGCTCGAGCGGGGTGAACACGTCGGACTCGCGCCAGCGCGGCACCTCGCGGACCTTCGCCTCGTCGAGCCCCTCGTCATGGGCCAGGAAGTAGCCGAAGTCGAGGCACCAGCTGCAGCCGATCACCGCGGCGCTGGCGAGCTGGGCGAACGACTTCAGGTGCGGGTCGAGGTCGCGCCACTTCGCGACCTTGCCCTCGAAGCCCAGGACGGCCTTCAGCACCGGGCGGTGGTGGAAGTAGACGTGGACGCCGTCGGGGACCTGGCCGTAGGTGCGGCGGGCGTAGGCGGTCAGGAAGCGGCCGTAGAGGCCGGTGACGGGGGCCTTCGGGATGCGGAACGTGCTGGGCATGATCACTCCTTCTCGGGTTGTGGCCACGAGACACCGGTCACCGGCCATCTGTGACACTCCCTCCCATGACCCCGAGCCGCCGCCACCAGCTCCTCGCCTGGGCGGTGCCCCGGCTCCGCGGCAGCACCGATCTCGAGAGCCCCGACGTCGAGCGCGCCCGGCTGCTGGCAGGGCAGGCGAAGGCGAAGGGCGGCCTCCCGACCGCGCTGGTGCCGCGGTTCGCGAAGCGGTTCTCGGTGGTGACCGAGGTGCTGACGGGCGCGGCCGGCGAGTTCCCGTCGTACGTCGTGACGCCGCGCGGGGCCGAACCGCGCCGTACCGTCGTCTACCTCCACGGCGGCGGGTACGTCGCCGGGATCGACCCGTTCCACGTCCGGTACCTGGCCCGGCTGGCGAGCACCCTCGGCGCCCGGGTCGTGCTGCCCGACTACCCGCTCGCTCCCGCGCACACCTGGCGCGACTCGCACGACCAGCTCGCCGACCTCACCGCGCGGTGGGCGGCAGACTCCGACGAGCTGGTCCTGGCCGGCGACTCGGCCGGGGGCGGGTACGCCCTGGCGGTCGCGGAGACCCTGCGCGACCGCGGTGGCCCGCAGCCGGCGCGCCTGCTCCTGCACGCGCCCTGGGTCGACCTGACGACCAGCACCCCGGAGACCGCGGCGTTCTCCGAGGCCGACCCGTGGCTGTTCGTCGGCAAGCTGCAGGCGTACGCCGACTGGTGGGCCGGGTCGCCGGCGGACCTCGGCCGTCCCGAGGTGTCGCCCGCCCTCGGCGACCTGGCCGGACTGCCGCCGGCGCTGGTGTTCTGCGGCACCCGCGACACGCTCGCGCCCGGCTGCCGGCTGCTCGCCCGGCGCGCAGGTGCGGCCGGCTGGGACCTGACGTACGTCGAGCGGCCGGGGCTGATCCACGTCTACCCGTTGCTGCCCCTGATCCCGGAAGCGAGAGATGCATGGCGCCGGACGCTGACATTTCTGAGCTGAAGATCGTCGGGCTGCCGTTCGCGGCCCTGGACGCCGAGACGCTCTACGCGATCTGCAAGGTCCGCCAGGCCGTCTTCGTCGTCGAGCAGGAGTGCCCGTACCCGGACCTCGACGGCCGTGACCTCGAGCCAGGGACGCAGCACGTGCTGGTGCTGGCCGACGACGTGCTGATCGGGTACGCCCGCGTGCTCGACGACGGCGACACCTGGCGGATCGGGCGCGTGCTCCTCATCCCGGCAGCGCGTGGCGTGGGCCTGGCCGACCCGCTCATGCGGACGTCGCTCGAGCTCGCGAAGGGCCGCGACGTGGTGCTCGACGCCCAGTCGCCCCTGGTGGACTGGTACCGCAGGTTCGGGTTCGCGGTGGACGGTCCGGAGTTCCTCGAGGACGGGATCCCGCACACCCCGATGCGGCGGCGGGCCTGAGTTTCGTCGGCCGGCCGACGTTCTGCGATCCGGGAC
>DASTXB010000062.1:0-41716 GCA_035765695.1 Nocardioides sp.
GCCGCCGCGGCCAGGTCGAGGGTGCGTTCACCGACGCCGAACCACACGAAGTTGCCCTGCGCCTCCGGCACCGAGACGCCGACGTCGGCCAGCCCCTTGACCACCCGCTCGCGCTCGGCCACCAGGGACTCGACCCGCCCGAGCAGCTCCGGCTCGGCGCGCAGCGAGGCGATCGCCGCGGCCTGGGCGACGTTCGAGACCCCGAACGGCAGCGACACCGCGCGCAGCGCGGTGGCGATCGCCAGGGGCGCGATCGCGTAGCCGACCCGGAAGCCGGCCAGGCCGTAGGCCTTGGAGAACGTGCGGGTGAGCACGACGTTCTCGTGCCGGCGGTACGTCGCGAGGCCGTCCACGGGGTCGTCCATCCGCACGAACTCGAGGTACGCCTCGTCGACGACGACGAGCACGTGCGGCGGCACCTGAGCGAGGAACGCGTCGAGCTCCGACTGCGTGACGGCCGGGCCGGTCGGGTTGTTCGGCGTGCAGACCAGCACGACCTTGGTGCGGTCGGTGACCGCCGCCGCCATCGCGTCCAGGTCGTGACGGCCGTCCGCGGTGACCGGCACCCTGACGGCCGTCGCGGCCGCGGCGGTGACCGCGATCGGGTAGGCCTCGAAGGACCGCCAGGCGAAGACGACCTCGTCGCCGGGGTCGCAGAAGGCCTGCACCAGCTGGTAGATCAGGCCGACCGAGCCGGTCGCGACCGAGAGGTGCTCGACCGGGACGCCGAACTTCTGCGACAGCGCCTCGTAGAGCGCGACGCTGCCCATGTCGGGGTAGCGGTTCATCGCGCCGACGCCGGCCTGCACGGCCTCGACGACGCCGGGCAGCGGCGGGTAGGGGTTCTCGTTGGACGACAGCTTGTAGGAGGTCATTCCGGGACGCACCGTCGGCGGCTTCCCGGCGACGTACGGCGGGATCTCCGCGACGTTCGGCCGGGGTCGTGGACTCGTCATGGCGAGCAGACTAACGACGACCGGCAGCGCGCCACGGCCGCAGCACCAGCGCGAGCACCACGCCGAGGAGCACGCCGATCACCGCGCCGGTGACGTTGTCGACGACGTCGGTGACGTCGCACGCCCGGTCGATCCTGGCGAGCGCCAGCTGGGTGGCCTCGATGCCGGCCGAGTACGTCGCCAGCAGCGCCAGTCCGACCGGGACGCCGACCCACGCGAACCGCGGCCACCGCGCCAGCGCCAGGACCAGCAGCGCGCCGGCGGGCACGAACACGACGGTGTTGAGCATCCGCTGGGTGCCCGCGAAGATCCAGAAGCCGTCCGGCGCCGGCCCGCCGATGTCCCACGAGCACGTGTTCAGCCGGCCCTCGGCGTACACGACCCCCGGGGCGCCGTCGGCCGGGATCAGCGTGATCGACCCGATCACCGCCAGCGACCAGACGAACCCGGCGATCGAGACGGCGGTCAGCCAACCCAGGCGCGGACGGAGCCCGATCGCGAGCAGCGCGCACCCGGCGCCGGCCACCGCGATCAGGGCGAGCATCACCCCCACGCCACCGACCGGAAACACGCAGTCGAGGCTACCCAGCGCGGTGGTGGTGCCTCGTGGTCCGGCACGCCGGGCGGTGGGCTCGGCTCGGGCTGGTGTTTCCGTTCAATTGCGCGGTCCGGCCCCGGTTACCCGCCGGTAGCCGGTGCCGGACCGCACAATTGAACGCTCCGGCCCGCCACGCCCCACCACCACCGCGACCTCGGCACCCCCTAGGGTGAGCGCGTGGGACTCGCGAAGCTCGTCGGGTGGCTCGTCACCAACGCCGTGGCGCTGGCCGCGGCCGTCCTGATCTTCGACGGCATCGGCTTCGACGGCTCGTCCGGGTGGGACGAGGTGGCCGACAACGTCTGGGCGCTGCTGTTCGTGGCGCTGATCCTGGGCATCGTCAACTCGTTCGTCAGCCCGGTCATCAAGTTCCTGTCGATACCGTTCATCATCATCACGCTGGGCCTGTTCCTCCTGGTGATCAATGCGCTGATGCTGCTGTTCACCGAGTGGCTGGTCGGGCTCTTCGACATCGACTTCTACGTCGACGGGTTCTGGAACGCCGTGGGCGGCGCCATCGTCATCACGGTCGTCACCTGGGTCGTGGGACTGCTCCTCGGTGACGCCTCCGACTGAGCTGCCGCAACCGCGACGACCCGGCACGTACCGGGTCGCCCTGGTCTGCCTCGGCAACATCTGCCGCTCCCCCATGGCGCACGTGGTGCTGGAGGAGCGCCTGGCGGACGCGGGGCTGGACGGCCGCACCGAGGTGACCAGCTCCGGCACCGGCGGCTGGCACGTCGGCCACCCGATGGACCGCCGCGCGGCCGCGACCCTCGCCGGCGCCGGGTACGACCCGACCCGGCACCGCGCCCGGCAGTGGAGCGGGAACGACGAGCTCGACCTGGTGCTCGCGATGGACGCCGACAACCTCGCCGACATCGGCGGCCGCAGCGACCGGGTGAGGCTGTTCCGCGACTTCGACCCCCTCGAACCCGGTGGCGAGGTACCGGACCCGTACTACGGTGGGGACTCCGGTTTCGAGGAGGTCCTCGCGATGGTCGAACGGACGGCGACGGCGCTGGTCGACGCGCTGGTCGATGCGCTGGCCGACAGCCTGGCCGACGCCCCGGAGGAGCGCGCCACGTGACCCGTCAGCCGTTGGTCGCCCGCCGCGCCGAGGAGCTCCTGGGCTCCGCGGTGGTCGCCACGGCGCCGGTCGCCGGCGGCGACATCGCCACGTCGACCCGGCTTCGGCTCAGCGACGGCACCACCGCGCTGATGAAGACGCTCCCTCACGCCCCCGACGACTTCTTCGCGGCGGAGGCCGCCGGCCTGCGCTGGCTCGCCGAGGCGGGGGGCGCCCGCGTCCCGGAGGTGCTCGGGGTCGACCCCGAGTGCCTGATCATCCGCTGGGTCGAGCCCGGCAAGAGCTCGATCGACACCGCGGCCGCGCTCGGGCGCGAGCTGGCCGCGACGCACGCGGCCGGCGCGCCGTCGTACGGCCTGGACCGCGACGGGTTCATCGGCAGGCTGCCGATGCCCAACCGCCCGGCCGACACCTGGGCGGAGTTCTACGCCGTCCGTCGGCTGCTGCCCTACCTCAAGCTCGCCCGCGACCGCGGCGCCGCGACCCCCGAGCAGGCCGCCGCGGTCGAGGCCGTCGTGCCGCGCCTCGCCTCGCTGGTGCCCGAGGAGCGGCCGGCGCGGCTCCACGGCGACCTCTGGAACGGCAACGTGCTCTGGGGCCTCGACGGCCACGCGTGGCTGATCGACCCGGCGGCGTACGGCGGCCATCGCGAGGTCGACCTCGCGATGCTCGCGCTGTTCGGGCTGCCGCACCTCCCGCGGGTCCTCGACGCGTACGCCGAGGCCGCTGCCGACACCCGGCCGCTCGCCGACGGCTGGGAGGACCGGCTCGCGCTGCACCAGCTCTTCCCGCTGCTCGTGCACGCGTGCCACTTCGGGGGCGGGTACGCCGGCCGCGCCGCCGACCTCGCGGCCCGCTACGCATGACGACGACTCTCAGTACCGACTCAGGCTCGGCTGGCACAGTAGGGCCGTGACCAGCGCTCCCGGACCGAAGCCTCGGGTCCTCGTCGTCGACGACGACAAGGCCGTGCGCGAGTCGCTGCGCCGGTCGCTGGAGTTCAACGGCTACGACGTCTCCCTCGCCACCGACGGCGCGGAGGCGCTCGCCGGCATCGCCAGCACCGCGCCGGACGTCGTGATCATGGACGTGATGATGCCGCGGCTCGACGGCATCGAGGCCACCCGCGCGCTGCGCACCGCGGGCAACGACCTGCCGATCCTGGTGCTCACCGCGCGCGACGCCGTCGGCGACCGGGTCGAGGGCCTGGACGCCGGCGCCGACGACTACCTGACCAAGCCGTTCGCGCTCCAGGAGCTGCTCGCCCGCCTGCGTGCGCTGCTGCGCCGCGCCACCCCGCGCGACGACGACGCCGAGGACGAGGTCCTGTCGTTCTCCGACCTGACGATGGACGTCGCGACCCGCGAGGTCCGCCGCGGCAGCCGCGCCATCGAGCTGACGCGCACCGAGTTCACGCTGCTGGAGATGTTCCTGCGCCGGCCGCGTCGGGTGCTCGAGCGCTCCTTCATCCTCGAGGAGGTGTGGGGGTACGACTTCCCGACGACCGCCAACTCGCTCGAGGTCTACGTCGGCTACCTGCGCCGCAAGACCGAGGCCGAGGGCGAGCCCCGCCTCATCCACACCGTGCGGGGCGTGGGCTACGTGCTGAAGGAATCGTGACCGTCTTCCCACCTCCCGGCCCGGACGGGCGCTGGCACTACCGCCGATCGCTCGCCTCCCGGGTCACCGTGCTCACCACGATCGCCGCCGGCGCGACCGTGCTGCTGGTCGCGTTCGGGGCGTACCTGACCGTCCGCATGCAGCTCCAGGCGACGCTCGACGACTCGCTCGTGCACCGGGCGCAGACCACCCCGACCGCCGCGCTGTGCGACCGGAACTTCACCTTCCCGGCCGACTACTTCGGGGCGACCAACGTGTGGGTCGCGTGCCTGGACGGCAGTGGCAGCGGGCTGATCCGCGGCAAGAAGGCCGACCAGCCGCAGAAGCTGATCGGCGACCCGGAGATCGCGGTGTCGAAGGGCGAGCGCGCCACCTCGATCCGCACGGTCAGCAGCGACGGCACCCGGTGGCGCATCGCCGCCGTGCACCGGGCCGACGGCAGCACGATGGTGATCGGTCAGTCCCTGGACTCCCAGGAGACCGTGCTCCGCAAGCTCGGCATCGTGATGCTGCTGTTCGGCCTGGCCGGCGCGATCGCCTCGGGGATGGCGGGCTGGGCGGTCGCCCGCAACGGCCTGCGGCCGGTGCGCAAGCTCACCGCGTCGGTCGAGGAGATCGCCCGCACCGAGGACCTCCGGCCGCTGCCGGTCGAGGGCGACGACGAGATCGCGCGGCTGGCCTCGGCGTTCAACCAGATGCTCGCCGCGCTCGCCGCGTCCCGGGACCGCCAGCGCCAGCTGGTCGCCGACGCCGGCCACGAGCTGCGCACCCCGCTCACCTCGCTGCGGACCAACCTCGACCTGCTCAGCCAGGCCGACAGCGCGGGTGGGTTGCCCGCGGAGGCCAAGGAGGAGCTGCTGCGCGACGTCCGCGCCCAGATCGAGGAGATGACCACGCTGATCGGGGACCTGGTCGAGCTGTCGCGCGACGAGCCGTTGACCCACGTGGTCGAGCCGGTCGACCTGGCCGACCTCGTCGACCGCACGATCGAGCGGGTCCGCCGCCGCGCCCCCGGCGTCACCTTCGACGTGGACCTGGAGCCGTGGTTCGTCGTCGGCGAGCCGGCCGGTGTCGAGCGCGCGCTCACGAACCTGCTCGACAACGCCGCGAAGTGGAGCCCGCCCGACGGCACGATCACCGTGCGACTCTCCGACGGCGTCCTGGTCGTCGACGACCAGGGCCCCGGCATCACCCCCGAGGACCTGCCGCACGTGTTCGACCGGTTCTACCGCTCGCAGGAGTCGCGCTCGATGCCCGGGTCCGGGCTGGGCCTGTCGATCGTGCGCCAGGTCGCCGAGCGGCACTCCGGGACCGTCGAGGCCGGCGCCTCGCCCGGTGGTGGCGCGCGCCTGACCCTGTGGCTGCCCGGCTCGGCCGCACCGGTCCCCGACTGGATCCCGGCCCCGTGAGGCGCCCCGTCACCGTCGCGCTGGCCGCGGCGGCGCTGCTGGCCGGCTGCTCGTCCTCCCCGAGCGACGACGCGCCGACCGCGCAGGCGTCGAAGGCGGTGGACGTGGCCTGGAGTCCCTGCGACGGCCTGACTGCCGCGGGCGTCGCCCGGATCGCCGGGGAGCCGGTCACCATGCAGACCGGCACCGCCGACCAGCCCCGCTGCACGTTCGTGCCGCGTGAGGACGGCGGCCCGGCGTACGACGTCAACTACCTGTGGTTCGACGGCGGGCTCGACGAGGCCCTGGACTCGATGGGCGCGATCGCGTCGCAGCTGCGTCCGGTCGACGTGCCCGGCGCGGACGCCGCGCGCCTCGCCGTGCGCGAGCGACCCACCGGGATCCTGGTCACCGGCTACGTCCAGACGGGCGGGCTGGTGCAGAGCGTGAACGCCGTGCACCTGAAGCCCTACGACCGGGACGCGTTCGTGGCGAGCGCGCGCGGGCTGCTCGCCGAGCTGGCGGAGCGGGCGCCCGACAGCCAGGACAGCCAGGACAGCCAGGGATAGTTCCGCCGACGCCGGGGAACGCTGGCCGCGTGCGGAACGCGATCGGGGCGGTGGTGCTCGGGCTGGCCCTGCTGTCGGGGTGCGGCAGCGACGACGAGCCGGAGTCGACGCCGGCACCGGCAGGGACGCCGACGGCGCCCGCCGCCACGACGAGCGCGGCGACGTCGCCCGCCGACGTGCCCCACCCCTGCGACACGGCCACCAAGGCCGACGTCGCCGGCCTCGTCGGGGGCCGGGTGACCGTGACCCGCGTGCCGGAGACCGGCACCGGCCCCCAGATGACGTGCACCTTCGTCCCCGCCGACCTCGACCGCCCGACGGTGACGCTCCAGACCACGGTCGACGGTGGGACCCTCGACGACTACGTCGCGCTGATGACCGCCACGGGAGCGACCGCCTCCGACGTGGACGTGCCGGGCGCCGCCCGGGCCGCCCTGCTCGTCGACGACCGCGCCGGCCGTCCGGGCGCGACCGCGGTCACCGAGGTCGACGGCACCATCCGCGCGGCACTCGTGATCGGCGCCGACGGGCAGGGACTCGACCGAGTGGCGACGCAGGCGCTCGCCCTGATGCTCGACTGAGCACGCCGTCCGCGAGAATGCGACGGTGACCGACCAGATCGCCTTCTTCACGCGGGACGGCGCCGACCTCGTCCCCGCCCCGCTCGCCTGCAGCATGTGGAGCGACGACCAGATGCACGGCGTCGCGCTCAGCGGCGCGCTCGCGTGGGCCGCCGAGCGCGCCCTCGCCGACGCGGGACGCACGGACCTGCGGCCGGCGCGCTGGGCGGTCGACCTGTTCCGGCCGGCGCGGATGGCGCCGTGCACGCTGACGACCGAGATCGAGCGCGAGGGCCGGCGGATCTGCCTGGTCGACGTGATCCTGTCCCAGGGCGGCGAGCGGGTGGCCCGCGGCACCGCCACGTTCCTCAAGCCGTCCGAGCGCCCCGAGGGCGAGGTCTGGGAGCCGACCGACCGGCCGGCACCCCCGCCGCAGGACGTCGTGCCGCCGGCGACGAGCGAGCCGCGGGCGCCGTACATCCGGTCGTCGGTGGACTGGTCGCAGAACTTCCTGGAGCACCAGAACGCCGACCGCAAGACGTCGTGGAGCACGGCGGTCCCGATCGTGGCGGGCGAGCCCGTGACCGGCTTCCAGGCGGCGGCCGCGACCGCGGACGGCACCAGCATGGTGACCAACTGGGGCAGTCGCGGCGTCGAATACATCAACACCGACATCACGATGACGCTGGCGCGCGAGCCGGACGGCGTCGAGATCGGGCTGCTCGCCACCGACCGCGTCGAGCACGAGGGCATCGCGGTCGGCACCGCGGCGATGTTCGACCGTCGCGGGCCGCTCGGCACGGTGATCGTCGCCGCGCTCGCGAACGCCCGCCGGACCGTCGACCTCGGCTCGGTCAGCTACACCGACGACGGGCGACGTACGACGCGCTGACCGCGGCCGGTCCCGCCGCTACTGGCCGTAGACGTTGTGCTCCCGCCAGCTGCGCTCGAACGGCAGCCGCCACGCGTGCGGCGCGACGAGCTGGTGGATGGCGTTCGGTCCCCAGCTGCCGACCGGGTAGCTGCGCACCGGCGACGGGCTGGCGAGCAGCGGGATCGACTTCTCCCACAGCGTCTCGATGCCCTCGGCCGTGGTGAACAGGGTGTGGTCGCCGCGCAGCGCGTCGTGGATCAGCCGCTCGTACGCCTCCAGGACCGCGAGCGACGACGACGTCTCGTGGGTCGCGAACTGCATGGAGAGCTTCTCGAGCTTCATGCCCGGCCCGGGCCGCTTGCCGTAGAAGGACAGCGACATCCGGGACTGGTCGGCGAGGTCGAAGGTCAGGTGGTCCGGACCCTGGGTGCCGGCGTTCGAGCCGCGCGGGAACATCGTGAGCGGCGGCTCCTTGAAGGCGATCGAGATGATCCGCGCGCCCTCGGCCAGCTTCTTGCCGGTGCGGAGGTAGAACGGCACGCCGGCCCACCGCCAGTTGTCGATCTCGACCTTGAGCGCCACGAACGTCTCGGTGTCGGAGTCGTCCGCGACCTCGGGGTGGTCGCGGTAGCCGGCGTACTGGCCACGGACGACGTTGTGCGGCTCGATCGGGCGCATCGAGCGGAACACCTTGAGCTTCTCGTCGCTGATCGGGTCGGGGTCCAGCGAGGTCGGCGGCTCCATCGCCATGAACGCCAGGACCTGCATCAGGTGGGTGACGACCATGTCGCGGTAGGCGCCGGTCTTCTCGTAGAACTTCGTGCGCATCTCGAGCCCGAGGGTCTCGGGGACGTCGATCTGCACGTGATCGATGAAGTTGCGGTTCCAGATCGGCTCGAACAGGCCGTTGGCGAAGCGGAACGCCAGGATGTTCTGCGCCGCCTCCTTGCCGAGGAAGTGGTCGATGCGGAAGATCTGGCTCTCGTCGAACACCTCGTGCAGCCGCGCGTTGAGCCGCCTGGCCGACTCCAGGTCGGTGCCGAAGGGCTTCTCCATCACGATGCGGGACTGCTTGGCCAGGCCGGCCACGTCGAGCTGGCGGACGACGTCGAGCGCGGCCGCGGGCGGCACGCTGAGGTAGTGCAGGAAGTCGACCGGTCGACCGCACCCGGCGAGCTCGCGCTCGGCGCCGCGCACCGCCTCGGCCAGCGCCGCCGGGCCCGCCGACTGCGAGACGTAGCTGAGCATCCCGGAGAACTCGTCCCACTCCTCCGGGGTCAGCTTGCGCTTGCAGAACTCGTCGCAGGCGTCCCGGGCCACCTTGACGAAGGTCTCGGTGTCGATGTCCTCCAGCGAGGTGCCGACGATGCGGGTGTCGTTGATGAGGTCCGCCTGCCACAGGTGCATGAGACCCGGCAGCAGCTTGCGGCGGGACAGGTCACCGGTCGCGCCGAAGAGCACGATGACGTGGGCGTTCTCCATGGTTCGAGGGTAACCACGCGGCGTCGGCTCAACCCTGGTCGAGCGCCCGGAGCAGCCGGTCGGCCTTCCAGCGCGACTCGGCGTACTCGTCCTGCACCTCGGAACGCACGGTGATGCCCCCGCCGGTGCCGAGCAGGTAGCGTCCGTCGCCCGCGGTCGTGAGGCTGCGGATCACCACCCCGAGGTCGGCGCGCCCGTCCGCCGCGACCCAGCCGAACGCGCCGGCGTACCCGCCCCGGGGTGTGTCCTCGACGTCCTCGATGACCTGCATGGTGCGCAGCTTGGGCGCGCCGGTCATCGAGCCGGCGGGGAACAGCGCGCGCAGCGCCTCGACGGTCGTGACCTCCGGGCGCAGCGTGCCGCGGACGGTGCTGACCAGCTGGTGCACCGTCTCGTACGACTCCACGTCCATGAGCACCGGCACGGTGACGCTCCCCGGCTCGCAGACGATCGACAGGTCGTTGCGCAGCAGGTCGACGATCATCAGGTTCTCGGCGCGGAACTTCGGGTCGGTGGCGAGGTGCTCGCGGTGCTCCCGGTCCTCCTCGGGCGTGCGGCCGCGCGGCGTGGTGCCCTTGATCGGCTTGGTCTCCAGCGTCCGGTCGGCGCCGACGAGCGCGTACCGCTCGGGGCTGCTGCTCAGCAGCCAGGCCCGGGCCCCGGGCACGTCGTGCTGCAGGAACCCGGCGTACGGCGCAGGGTTGAGCTCGCGGAGGCGGAGGTACGCCGTCACCGGGTCGACCCCGCTCTCCGCCGCGACCCGGTAGGTCAGGTTGACCTCGTAGGTGTTGCCGGCGTGCAGCTGCTCCTGGACCTCGGCGAAGGCGCGGGTGTAGGGGGCGGGGGTTTCGTCGGCCGACCGACGAAACCCGTGCCTGGACGACGAAGCTTCGTCGTCCGGGCGCGAGATCCGTCGGCCGGCCGACGAAACTCGCTCGTGCTCGAAGAACCGGATCTCCCGCGGCCGCATCCAGACCGCGTCGGGGAGCGGGCCGCCCACGGACGCCGGCAGGTCGGGCCGGCAGGCGTAGCCGAGGTAGCCCACCCAGTGGTCGCCGGGGGCGCCGGCGGCGAGCTCGGCGGCCAGCGCGTCGAAGACGTCGTCGCCGACGACCTCGGCGCGACCGCCGGCGTGCCGCGTGACGAGCCGGGTCGCGGCGTCGTAGGTCAGCGAGACGTCGTCGTCGTCGAGCCAGCCGATCATCGAGCGCCGGCCCGACCACTCGCGGGCGCCGCCGCCGTCGAGCCAGAAGCAGCGGCGGTACGCCGCGGCGGTCGACGAGAAGTACGCGACCGGGTCCGTCACGACGCTCCCAGGAAGTTGGCGACGATCCGGACGCCGTGCTCGGACAGGACCGACTCGGGGTGGAACTGGACGCCCTCCAGCGGCAGGCTCCGGTGGCGCACCCCCATCACGACGCCGTCCGCCCAGGCGCTGACCTCGAGCACCGGCGGCACCGAGAGCGCCGCCAGCGAGTGGTACCGCACCGCCGCGAACGACGGCGGCAGCCCGCCGAACACGCCGCGGCCGTCGTGCGTCACCGTCGCCACCTCGCCGTGCGCCGGCGCGACCCGGCCCACCTCCCCGCCGTACGCCGTCACGAGCCCCTGCATGCCCAGGCAGACGCCGAGCACCGGACGGGTCCCGGCGGCCAGGACGGCGCGGCCCACCGCGAAGTCCGCCGGTACGGCGGGGTGCCCCGGCCCGGGCGACAGCACCACGTGGGAGTGCGCGAGCACCTGGTCCGCCGAGACCTCGTCGTGCTGCACGACCGTCGGCAACGACCCGGTCACCGCCGCTACGAGGTGGACGAGGTTCCACGTGTAGGAGTCGTGGTGGTCGACCACGACCACGTCCGCAGGCACGGGCCTCAACCTACCCAGGAGACGGCGAAGGGCCCGATGAAGCTGGGGGGCAGTCTTCACCGGGCCCATGAGCGGGGTCCCGCCGGTGGTACGACGGACACCCTAGCGAATCAGGGACCCGATGTACCGCGATCGAGGAGAAGGCCGACGACCATTTCGTGCAGCAGGTCGTAGCCGTGCTCGGTGAGGATCGATTCAGCGTGGAACTGGATGCCGCGGTAGTGCGGACCGGCCACCAGGTGGATGTCACCGGTCTGGACATCCGCCTCGACGGTGACGCCGGCGGGCAGCTCCGCGGACCCGACCCGGCCCACGAACGTGTTGTAGAACCCCACCCGCTCGGTCCGACCGCCGATGTCCACCGGCGACTGCGTCCCCTGGAAGACGATGTCCTTGTAGGTGAGCGGGATCCCGAGGTGGTGGCACAGCGCCTGGTGCCCCAGGCACACCGCGAGGAACGGCCGTCCGGCGGCCATCAGCTCCGCGACCGCGGCGCGCAGGTTCGCCATCTTGGGGTCGTCGCCGTCGCGCGGGTCGCCCGGGCCGGGACCGACGATCACCAGGTCGTAGCCGTCGAGCACGCCGGGGGCGTACTCCTCGTGACGGACGACGGTGCTCGTCATGCCCAGCACGCCGAGGACGTGGCGCAGCATGTTCACGAAGTCGTCCTCGCCGTCGAGGATCACCACGCTCTTCCCCGCCAGCCGCGGGTCCGGGGGTGAGCCGCCCTGGTCGGTCAGCCAGAACCGCGACAGCCGCCGGTTGCGGGCGTTCAGCTCGAGCAGCACGTCCTCGTCGTTGACGAGCTCGGTGACGTTCACCTGCGGGGTCGGCGCCGGCTCGACCAGGCCGAAGGCGCTGAGGATCCCGCCCGCCTTGGCGTGCGTCTCGGCGACCTCGTACGCCGGCTCCGAGTCGCGCACCAGCGTGGCGCCGGCCGTGACCGTCAGCCGGCCGTCGAGGTCGACGTCGGCGGTGCGGATCACGATCGGGCTGTCCACGACCGGGCCGCCGGTCGCGTCGCGGCCGAGGATCGCCAGCGCTGCGCCGTAGTAGCCGCGGCCCTCGGTCTCGTACTGCTTGATCAGCCGGCAGGCGTTCTCCACCGGCGAGCCGGTGACGGTCGCGGCGTACATCGTGTCGCGCAGCACCTCACGCGGGTCGCGCCGCGTGCGGCCGGCGAGGAGGTACTCGGTGTGGATGAGGCGGCTCATCGGCTTGAGGAACGGCCCGAGCACCTGGCCGCCCTCGTGGCAGATGTCGCACATCATCTTGAGCTCCTCGTCGACGACCATGAAGAGCTCGTAGATCTCCTTCTCGTCGCGCAGGAACTCCAGCAGCCGGCCGCGGAGGTCGTCCGCACCGGTGGCCGAGCCTGTCGAGACCCGGGGCAGCCGGAAGGTGCCGCTGATCGGGTTCATCCGCACGTCGCCGCCGTGGATCGACACGTGCCGCTCCGGGCTGGCGCCGATCAGGTAGCGGTCGCCGGTGAAGAACACATAGGTCCAGTACGCGCCGCGCTCGCGCTCGAGCAGCCGCCGGAAGACCGCGAGCGCCTTGTCCGCGCCCCAGTCCGCGACCGTCGCGCGGTAGTGCCGCCCGATGACGAGGTTCGCGCCCTCGCCCTGGCCGATCTCGTCGCGGATGATCGACCCGACGAGCTTGCCGTACTCGTCGTCGTCGGTGTCGAAGCCGCCGCGGTCGGAGAACTCCACTGCCACCTCGTCGATCGCGTCGACGACCTCGGCGACCGTGAACTCCAGCTCGCTCTCGACGTCCACCACCACCAGCGGGGTGCCGTCGTCGTGCGCCTCGAACCCACGCTCGCGCACCTGCCGGAACGGCACGGCGAGCAGCCGGTCGGCGATGTGCCCGTCCTCGGGCACGCCCTCGGCCAGGGCTACGTCGAGGATCGACTCGACCACGTGCCGACGGCCGCCGACGACGCCGACCGTGTCCCGGTCACCGGCGCGCGTGGAGCGGCGGATGATCGCCCACGCCTCGTGCCCCTGGACGGCCGCGATGGCTTCCCGGGCAGAGGGTGTCGTCGTCATGTGACGACTCTAGTGATCAGCCGACCCGCAGCCGGAACGTGTCCGCGACGCAGCCACGCAGCACCACGTCGCCGAGTTCGCGCGTGCGCCGCAGGTGGTCGATGCCGATCGTGTGAACCTCCAGGTCGGCGAACCGCCTCGGCACGAAGACACGCAGCCCGCACCGGCCGGTGCTGCCGGCGTGCTTCCCGCGGAGGTCCAGCCGCCCGGTCCGTCCGTCCGAGGTCAGGGCCGTGATCGTGCCCGGCACCGCCCGCGGCACCGGGCGGCCCAGCACGTCCCCGAACGCCGGGTCGACGGGGGCCGGCGTCTGGTCGGGGCAGGAGTACCGGACCAGGCTCGGCGAGACCGCGGCCGGCTCGCCGCCCGGGCGGCTCACCACGTGCGGGTCGCCGCAGGCCTGCTTCCAGTCCCACCACGCGCCGCCGTACCGCGCGGCGTCCTCGGCCGCGGCGTACCGCTCCACCTGGTCCGACGCGTCGGCCGGACGGTCGGGCCAGAAGCCCCACTCGCCGCCCCAGACGGTCACGCCGTGCCGACGGGCGACGGTCCGCGCCGCGGCGAAGCCCGCCGGGATGCTGTTCGGCGACAGCGACTCGGCGTAGATGTGCGGCGCGAAGACCAGGTTGCGGTCCGTGGTGAAGCCCGGGGCCGGCACGGGGGTGCTGCCGAACGCCGACCAGAGCACGCTCGGCTCCCAGAACACGATGTGGTGGAAGCCGCCGCGCGCGTCCTCGCCCGCGCGGATCGCGTCGATCGCGCGGCCGTAGAAGGCGCCGAGGTCGGTGGTGCCGTTGGCGGCCGGCTCGAGCCCGAAGCCGGGCTCGTTGAGCAGGTCGAATCCGGCGACCGTGCGGTTCTTGCCGAAGTCGTGCGCGAGCCTGCCCCAGGTCTCGACGAGGTGCGTCTGGACGCCGACGCCGTCGACCTCGGTGTCGTCCCAGAAGTGCTGCCACGCATGGATGACCGCCGGCGCGAGCTCGCGCTCGCCGGGCCGGCAGGTCGAGGCGCCGTCGGTGATCGTCGCCCACGCCGGGGCGCCGTCCCAGCCGTTGTTGGGAGTCGTGCCGCTCGGGCAGGTCACGTCCTGCGGGGTGTCCACCGCGATGCCGTAGGCGTCCTGGTGCATGTCGAGGACGACGTACAGGCCGTAGGACCCCGCCCACCGCACGGCCTGCCGGATCTCGTCGACGTACGCCGTGTCGTACGCGCCGGGGGTCGGCTCGAGCCGGGACCAGCTGACGACGAGCCGCACGCTGTTGAAGCCCAGCCTCGCGATGTCACGGAAGTCGCCCTCGGTCAGCGGGATCGTCGGGGGCAGCCCGGGGTTCGCCTGGAAGTACTCGCCGAGCTGGTTGACGTTGACGCCGCGCAGCAGCACCTGGGCACCGTGCTGGTCGCGGACCGCGGCCGCGGGGCCGTGTGTGGCGTGCAGCCGCGGCAGCGGCTCGTCGGGGCCGGACCCCGCGGCGTGGGCGGCGTGAGCGGCGGGGACGGGGGTCAGCAGGATCGCGACGAGGGCGACCAGGAGTGCGCGCATGTCATGACAGTGTGGTGAGCAGCTGCGTCGCGCGGGTCAGAACGACGTAGAGAGTCGCCCGACCGGTCGCCGACTCGTCCTCGATCTCCTGCGGCCGGACCACCACGATGCCGTCGAACTCCAGGCCCTTGGTGTCGAGACCGGTGAGGACGACGACCCGGTCGTCGCCCGACGGCGTGACCGAGGAGTCGATGGCGGCGCGGGCGCCCGCGGCGTCGTCGGCGAGCTCCGGCCAGGACGCCAGCCAGGCGTTGACCTCGGAGCGCCGGGCCACCGGGACCACGATGCCGACCGTGCCCTGCACCTGCCCGGCGATCTCGGCGACCGCGGCGCGGGTGGCGGCCTCCAGGTCGCCGTCCGCGACCCCCTCGACGACCTGCGGCTCGACCCCGGTCGACCGGACCGCGGTCGGGAGGTCGGCGTCGAGGCCGACGCGCTGCGCGTACGCCGCGGCGTAGGCGTAGATCTCCGAGGAGTTCCGGTAGTTCGTCGAGAGGTGGAACTCGTGCACCTCCTTGCCCTCGAGCGCGGCGGCACGGGCGGTGGCCGCCTCGGCGGGCACCGGCCAGGACGACTGCGCGGGGTCGCCGACGATCGTCCAGGACGCCGTCCGGCCGCGCCGGCCGACCATCCGCCACTGCATCGGGGTGAGGTCCTGCGCCTCGTCGACGAGCACGTGGGCGAACGGGTCGTCCTCGATCCGGTGCGTCGGCGGCGCCCACCCCCGGCCGGTCGGGGCGTACTCGCGGTCCGCCGCGGTGAACAGCTCCTGGACGTCGACGCCGCCGGCGAGCAGGCCGGTGTCGTCGAGGTCGCGCTCGTCGTCGGTCCGCGCCGGTACGTCGCCGATCGCATAGCGCAGCTCGTCGAGCAGCGGCACGTCCTCGACGGCCAGGTCGGCGCCGGTCCACGACTTCGACAGCAGCCGCTGCTCCTCGGAGCTCAGCACGCCGTCGGCCACCCGGGCGAGGAACTCCGGCTCACGCAGCCAGGCGAAGACCTCGGTCGCCGCCAGCGGCGGCCACCAGGCGGCGGCGAAGTCGAGGAACGCGGGGTTGGAGGTCATCTCGTCGTCGAACGCCTCGCGGCCCCGGTCCCGGCCGCGCTCGCCGCGCACCTGGCGCCACATCGCGTCGAGCAGCGTCGGCACCACGCGCGGCAGCTGCCGGTTGCGGCGACCCTGGCCCATCAGCTGGCGGCGGAGGTTCCCGAGCACCTGCCGGTCGAGCACGATCGTGTCGTCGCGCCAGAAGATCCGGAACTCGCGCGGGCTGCCCGGTGCCTGCTGCCGGGCCGCGCGCCGCAGCAGCTCGGCCATCCGGACCGACCCCTTGACGTCGGCGACGGCCGGCTCGTCGTGACGGGTGGCCCGCACGCCGTCGACGACCTCGCCCAGCGACCGCAGCGCCACCGCGGTCTCGCCGAGGCTGGGCAGCACGCGCTCGATGTAGCGCATGAACACGCCGCTGGGCCCCACGATCAGCACGCCGCCGCCCTCGTAGCGCCGGCGGTCGGTGTAGAGCAGGTACGCCGCGCGGTGCAGCGCGACGACGGTCTTGCCGGTGCCGGGCCCGCCGGAGATCGACACGACGCCCTTGCCGGGCGCGCGGATCGCCCGGTCCTGCTCGGCCTGGATGGTCGCGACGATCGAGTGCATCGAGCGGTCGCGGGCGCGCGAGAGCTGCGCCATCAGGGCGCCCTCCCCGACGATCGGGAGGCTGGTCTCCGCCTCCACGTCCAGGAGCTCGTCCTCCACGCCGACGACCTGCGGCCCGGCGCAGCGCAGCACCCGACGCCGTACGACGTCGTGCGGCTCGGCGGCGGTGGCCTGGTAGAACACGGCCGCGGCAGGGGCACGCCAGTCGATCAGCAGCGAGTCGCGGTTGGCGTCGCGCAGGCCGATCCGGCCGATGTACCGGGGTGCGGGGTCGACGTCCTCACGCAGGTCGAGCCGGCCGAAGACCAGCCCCTCGTGCGCGGCGTCGAGCTGCGCGATCCGCCGCGCGGCCTGGAACACCATGGCGTCCCGCTCGACGAGGCCACCCTCGTGCCCCAGACGGCCACGGCTGTGGCCCTCCTTCGCCAGCGCCTGCGCCGACTTCGCCGACTCGGCCAGCTGCACGTACACCCGGTCCACGAACGCCTGCTCGGCAGCGATCTCCCGATCGACCAGCTCTTCCGACAACGCCTGTCTTCTCCCTCGTCCCGGACCGGTTCCGGCAAGTCGACAAGCGTACCTTCCCCCTACTTCTTCCGGGTCAGGAACGCCGTCATCGCGGCCTTCGCCTCCTCCGAGGCGAAGAGCTGCGCGGACAGCTCGGCCATCTCGGCGCCGTGCGCGTCGATGCGCTCGACGAGCTCCCGGTTGAGGATCCTCTTCGACTCGCGCAGGCCCTGCGGGGCGCCGCTGGCCAGGGAGGCGCACACCCGCGCCACCTCGGCGTCGAGGTCGTCGGCGGGCACGGCGCGGGTGACCAGGCCGTACGCCGCCGCGTCGGCGCCGTTGAACACCTCGCCGCCGAGGGTGGTCAGCGCAGCGGCCCGCGGGTTCATCCGTGCGTGCACCGTCAGCGAGATGATCGCGGCGGCCAGCCCGAGCTTGACCTCGGTCAACGCGAACGTCGCGTCCTCGGCGGCGACCACCACGTCGGAGGCCGCGACGATGCCGATCCCGCCGGCGCGCACCGCGCCGAGCACGCGGGTGACGACGGGCTTGTCCAGCGTGACGATCAGCCGCTGGAGGTCCACGATCCTGCGGGCGCCCTCGTCCATGCCGCCCGTGGCGGCCTCGGCGAGGTCGGCGCCGGAGCAGAACACCCGGCCCTCCGCGGCCAGCAGCACCACCCGGACGTCGTCGTCGGCGGCGGCCCGCTCGATCCCCTCGAACAGCTCGGTGACCAGCTGCCGGGAGAGGGCGTTGCGGTTGTGCGGCGAGTCGAGGGTGATCGTGGCGACGGCGTCAGACACCGTGTAGTGAACGAGCTCGGGCATGCGGCCCATCCTGACAGCAGGGCCCGCCGCATGCCCGAGCCCGGTCCCGGCTCAGCCTGCAGACTCAGTGCTTGAGGCGCACCGTCCGCGAGTCGGCGCCGATCCTGAGCTTCGCCTTCGTCAGCGACGTCGAGCCGAGCGCCTTCCTGCCGGCCGCGGTCTTGTGCAGCCTCAGGACGGCCTTCTTGCCGGACCGCACCTTGTAGGCGCCCCGGGCGAGCACGGTCCCGGCCTTGAGCCGCTTGCCCCCGACCTTGACCGTCGAGGCCGTGACCAGGGTGGCGCGGCCCTGGCACACGCCGCCGCCCCGGGCGCACCGGACCGCCGCGGACACGGTCGAGCCGGACACCGTGAGCGGAGCGACCGGCGTGAGCACCGGCGAGTCGTCGACCTGGATGCTGACGCTGTCGCTGTTGTCGCCGCTCGTGGTCTCGGGCGTCGTCGTGACCACCGTCGCGGTGTTCACGACCTGACCACCCCGGTCGGCGCCCTTCTGCGTCCGGTTGTCCAGGCACCGCAGGTACAGGTCGCCGCTCAGCGGCTGGCCGGTCGGGTTGTAGAACTTGAACACCCGGATGATCGGCCGCGGGTCGTTGCCCATGACCACGAGGCCCTCGTCGATGTCGTACCCGGCCACGATCCCCTTGGCGTCGTCCGCGCAGGTGAGCGTGAACTCCGCCTCCTGGCCCGGCGGCACGGTGATGTGCGTGCGCACGTCGTCGAGACCGAGCTGGTGGGTGTGCCCGTTCGCGGTGCTGACCAGGTCGTCCAGGCAGCGCATGGTGAACGTCCCCGACGTCGCGTCGCCGTCGTTGACGACCCGCCAGGTCCAGCCGTCGGTGCCCGACGGGTACGTCGTGACCACCGGCGCGATCCCGTCGAGCAGGTAGCCCGGCTGGATCGGGGTCCGGCCGGGGGCGCAGGTCATGGTCACGTCCGTCGGACCTGCGGGCAGCGGCACCGTCCGGGACAGCTGGTCGCCCACCACGAGGTCGTGGGTGTGGCCGTCGACGTTCTCGCTCTCGGTCTTCACACAGACCATGAACACCTTGGCCTGGACCCTGCCGTGCGCCTCGTTGACGAAGTGCGCACGCCAGCTGTCGTTCCCGACGGCGTGGTTCTCGGTCATGTGCACGTCGGCGTACGTCCCGGTGCCCTGGTCGACGTGGTCGATGCGGCCCGAGCCGTCGGTCACGACGTAGCCGGTCGGGCACACGACGGTGCCGGTGGCCCGGTCACCCGGCTCGACGTCCACCTGGACCTCGGCCTTCTGCACGTCGAAGAGGTGCTGGTGGTCGGCACCCACCTCGGGCAGCGGGTCGACCCTGACCTGGATGTCCAGGCTCCGGGTCGCGCCGGCCGGGACGGTGCCCAGCTCGCATCGGACCGTCGAGCCGTTGCGGGCGCACGGGGCGTCCGCGGACACGTAGGTCACGCCGCTCGGCAGCACGTCGGTCACGACCACGTCGTCGGCGTCGGCCGCGCCGGTGTTGGTGACGGTCAGCGTGTACGTGATCACGTCACCCGGTCGCGGGGTGTCGTCGTCGACGGTCTTCCTGACCTTGACGTTGGTGACCGTCGGCTGGACCGTCGTGTGGGTCGAGTCGCTGCTCTGCACGGTGCCGTGGTCCGGCGTGGTGCCCGTGGCGGTCGCCGTGTTGTCGACGGCGCCGGCCGTCACGTCCGCCGCGGTGATCGTGTAGACGACCGGGGCACAGTCGAACGACTCGTCGGGGTCGAGACCACCGGTCGGGCAGGTCACCGGTCCGGCCTTCGGGTCGCTCACCGTCACCGGGTCGAGCCGCACGTTGCCGGTGTTGGTCACCGTGAACGAGTACGTGATCGTGTCGCCGGCGTCGGAGCCGTTGCCGTCCACGTCGTCGATCTCGCCGGCCGTCTTCGACAGCTGGATCGAGCCGGTGGCCGGCAGGTCCACGGTGCGGCTGTCGTCGTCGGTGACGATGTCGCCCGACGGCGTGGTGCCGGTGACGACGGCGGTGTTGTCCACCGAGCCGTGGTCGACGTCGGCCTGCGTGAGCGTGTAGGTGCGCGGGTCGCAGTCGACCGAGGCACCCGGCGCCAGTGGCGCGCTCGGGCAGCTCACCGGGCCGACCTTCGGGTCGGCGACGGTGATGCTGGTGAGCGTGATGTTGCCGGTGTTCGTCACCGCGAAGCCGTAGACGACCGTGTCGCCGTCGTCGATGCCGTTGCCGTTGACGTCGTGCACCGCGCTCGCCGCCTTGACCAGGTTGATCGAGGGCTGCGGTGCGACCGGCGTGCTGGTCGAGTCGGCGTCGGTCACGGTCGAGCCGCTGGGCGGCGTGCCCGTGGCCGTCGCGGTGTTGTCGACCCTGCCGGCGTCCACGTCGGCCTGGGTCAGCGCGTACGGCTTGTCGGTGCAGGAGGCATGAGCACCGGGTGACAGCGCGGCCGACGGGCAGGTGATCGCACCCAGCTTCGGGTCGCTCAGGGTGACCGGGTGCAGCGTCACGTTGCCGGTGTTGGTCACCGTGAACGAGTAGGTGATCGTGTCGCCGGCGTCCGGTCCGTCGCCATCGGTGTCGGTGACCTCGCTCGCGGTCTTGTCGAGCTCGAGCGCCGGGCTCGCGGGCACCGGCGTGCTGGTCGAGTCGGTGTCGGTCACCGCCGGTCCGCTCGGGGGCGTCCCCGAGGCCGTCGCCGTGTTCTGGACCGTGCCGCCGTCCACGTCGGCCTGGGTCAGCGGGTAGTGGGCGGGGGTGCACGTGACCGAGTCGCCGGGAGCCAGCGCCGCGGCCGGGCAGGTGACCGGGCCGACCTTCGGGTCGCTGACGGTCACCGGGTCCAACACCACGGTGCCGGTGTTGGTGACGGTGAAGCCGTAGGTGATCGTGTCGCCGGCGTCGACGCCGTCGCCGTCATCGTCCGTGATCGCGCTCGCGGTCTTGAGCAGCTCGATCGCGGCGGTCCCGTCGAGTGCGGTCAGGGTCGAGTCGCTGGCGGTCACCGGGGACCCCGTGGGCGGGGTGCCGGTCGCCGTCGCGGTGTTCTGGACCTTGCCCGCGTCCAGGTCGCCCTGGGTGAGGACGTACGGCGCGGCGGTGCAGGTGACGGAGTCGCCCGGGGCGAGCGTGGTGGGCGAGCACGTCACCGTGCCGACCTTGGGGTCGGTGACCTTCACCGCGGTCAGCGGCACGTTGCCGGCGTTGGCGACCTTGAAGGTGTACGTGATCCTGTCGCCGGCGTCCTGCCCGTTGCCGTCCAGGTCCTGGATGGCGCCCGCGACCTTGTCGAGGGCGATCCTCGGGGTGGCGGGGATCGTGGTCGAGACGCTGTCGTCGTCGGTCACGGGCACGCCGTTGGGGCCCTTGCCGGCGACGGTCGCGGTGTTGTCGACCTGGCCCGCCGTGACATCGGCCTGGGTGAGCGTGTAGCTCTTCGGCGCGCAGCTCATGCTCGCGCCCGCGGCGAGCGACGTCTGCGGACACGTCACGGCGCCGAGCTTCGCGTCGGTGACCGCGACGTTGCTCAGGGCGGTGTTGCCGGTGTTGGTGACCGTGAAGGAGTAGGTGACCGTGTCACCGGCGTCCGGGCCGTTCCCGTCGAGGTCGTTGATCGCGCCGGCGGTCTTGTCGATCTCGACCGCCGGGAGCAGCGGCAGGTCGGTGAACGTGCAGACCACGGTGCTGCCGGACGTGGACGGCATCGTGAAGGTGCCGCTGTTGCCGGTGCCCTGGGCGACGGTCGAGCCGCTCGCGCTGTTCACGCACTTCCACGTGGTCGTGTAGTCGTCGAGGTCGGTGTTCGGCGCCGCGGTCTGGGTGATCGTGTACGTCGTGGAGGGCAGCACCACGACCGGTCCCGCGACCTCGCCCGCGCCGTCCTGGAGACCGGTGTCGCTGCCGGTCGTCGTACCGGTGTTGCCGCTGGTCACGCCGCCGCCGGTGATCGTGACCTTGAACTGGTCGGTGCCGTCGTGGCGACCCTGCGGCAGGTCGACCCGGGCCGACGCGACGCTCGGGACCGTGCACGAGGTCATGTCGGCGAGGCTGAGCGACACCGACCTGGTCTGCGCGAGCGCACCGCTCGACGGGTTGACCTTGAGCACCTTCCCCGAGGTCGTGCCGATGACGAGGTAGCCGTCACCGTTGAACGCCATGGAGGCGTACTGGCCGGAGCTGCCCGGGAGGCTGGCGAGCACCGTGGCCGCCAGCGACGCGGTCCCGGACGAGGTCGGCAGCGGACCGCTCACGCGAGCCAGGGTGCCGGCCGCGGACTCGCTCGCGTTGCTGACGACGTAGAGGTTGCCGACCGCGTCGAAGGCCATGTCGCCGTTGTTCGACAGGTCGGAGATCGTCCCGACCTGGCCGATCGAGGTGTTCGTGCTGGTGTTGAACGCGAACAGCTTCCACGTCGAGCCGCCGGACGCGTAGTAGTAGATCCCGTTCGCGGGGTTGATCGCGCCCGCGATCACGCTGCTCGCGTTGGAGTTCGAGGGCGCCGACCAGGTGTTGTCGTTCCCGGTCGACACGTCGTACCGGACGATCTCGTTCTGGGTGCGGTTGAACGCGTAGATGTAGCGGCCACCCCCGCTCGGCAGTGCGAGCGCGTTGAGGTCGTCCTTCCTGCCGGCCGGGATCGTGGCCACCATGCGCGAGGTGCCGGCGGTGGGGTCGACCTTGCTGAGCACGTGCGAGTCGCCGTCGATGCTGTAGACGGCGTTGTTCTCGCACGTGAAGGTCTCGGTCTGGCCGCCTCCGGAGGTCGCGTGCGCCGGCGCCACCGGCACCAGCGCCATGGCGACCGCGGCGAGCGCCATCACGAGGACGAAGACCCCGCTCCTGCGCGCGTGCTCGTGCGGATACGACGGAATTGCGCGCGACAGCGACGTCATCGCCTGGCCCCCCAGCCTCGGCCCGTCTCCGGGCAGTACGGTGCGATTCGTCGGGAACGGTAGGAGCTCCGGGACGGGTGCGGGCGTTCTTGCGCCAATCCTGAGAATCGGTCGGCTCCGAATGCCTCCCATGCGCACCCGACTGCTCTTCGCCGCCTTCGGCGTCCTGGCCACCCTCGTCGGCGTCGCGGCCGGACACCTGGTCGCCGCCGCCCTCGAGCCGGCGTCCTCACCCGTGCTCGTCGTGGGGTCCACCGTCATCGACCTGACGCCCACCCCCCTGAAAGAGTGGGCGATCCGCCAGTTCGGCACCCACGACAAGGACGTGCTCCTGGGGTCGGTGATGGTCGGCGTGCTGCTGCTCGCGGCCGTCGCCGGGCTGCTCGCCCGCCGGCGCTTCCGGTACGGCGTCGCGCTGCTGCTCGTGCTGGTCGCGATCCCTGCGGTCGCCGCCCTGCGCCGTCCCGACGCCGCCGCGACCGACGTCCTGCCGAGCCTGGCCGCGGCGGTCGCCGGGGTGGGGTCGCTGGCCTGGCTGGTCCGCGCCGGCAGGTCCGGTGAGCCCACGACCGCCGGCGCCGCCGGCGGCCGCCGCGCCGTGCTCATCGCCGGGGGCGTGCTCGCCGGCGGCGCGGTCGGCCTCGGCGCCGCCGGTCAGTGGCTGGCGTCGTACCGGACCCGCACGGTCGCGGTCGAGCTGCCGGCCGCCACGGACCCGGCCCCGGCGTTCCCGGCCGGTCTGGACCAGCGGGTCCCCGGGATCACGCCGTTCCGGACGGCCCGCTCGGACTTCTACCGCGTCGACACCCGGCTCGTGCTGCCCGTCGTCGACGCGGACAGCTGGACGCTGACCATCGACGGGGACGTCGACCGCAAGGTCACGCTCACGCTCGACGACCTGCTCGCGATGCCGCTCATCGAGCGCGACATCACGCTCACCTGCGTCTCGAACGAGGTCGGCGGCAAGTACGTCGGCGGCGCGCGCTGGCTGGGCGTCCGGCTGACGGACCTGCTCGACCGGGCCGGGATCGGCAGCACGAAGGCCGACCAGATCCTGAGCACCGACGTCGACGGGATGACGATCAGCACGCCGCTGGACCTGGCGACCGACGGGCGCGACGCAATGATCGCGGTCGGCATGAACGGCGCATCGCTGCCCCGCGAGCACGGGTTCCCGGCGCGGATGGTGGTGCCCGGGTTGTACGGCTTCGTCAGCGCGTGCAAGTGGATCACGCGCATGACGCTGACGACGTACGCCGAGCAGGAGGCGTACTGGACCCGCCGCGACTGGGCCACGGACGCCCCGATCAAGATCGCCAGCCGGATCGACACCCCGAAGCCGCTGTCGACGATCGACGCCGGGCGCACGGTCATCGGCGGCATCGCCTGGGCCCAGCACAGCGGCGGCGTGCAGAAGGTCGAGGTGCGCGTGGACGGCGGGCCGTGGCAGGAGGCGCGCCTGGGCCCGTCGGCGGGCAACGACTACTGGCGGCAGTGGTACCTGCCGTGGACCGCCGAGCCCGGCCAGCACGCGCTCGCGGTCCGCGCGACCGACGGAGCCGGCGAGGTGCAGACCGCCGTGCGCGCGACGCCGTTCCCGAACGGCTCCAGCGGCGTGCAGGAGATCGTCGTCACGGTCGACTGACCAATCCGGTCCGCCCCTCGCTCCGAATGACCCACATCCTGACCACGAAAGGGAAAGGCAACCCTGATGAACCGCTCCCTCCGCCGTACCAGCGGCCTCGCCGCACTCGCTCTCGTCGCCACCATGGGGATGGCCGCGTGCAGCAGTGACGACTCCACCGACACCGCCAGCGACGCCCCGACGACCTCCGAGTCCTCGATGACTCCCTCGGATTCCGCGTCCTCCGGTGACGCCATGGACGCCGGTGCCCAGACCTTCGGTCCCGGCTGCGCCGCGGTCCCGCAGGACGGCGCCGGGTCGTTCAACGGCATGGCGACCGAGCCGGTCGCCACCGCCGCCAGCGCGAACCCGCTGCTCACGACGCTGGTCGCCGCCGTCGGCAAGGCCGGCCTCGGTGACGCGCTGAACTCCGCCGAGGGGATCACGGTCTTCGCCCCGACCGACGACGCGTTCGGGGCGATCCCGAAGAAGACGCTCAACGCCGTCCTCGCCGACAAGAAGACGCTGACCGACATCCTCACCTACCACGTCGTGCCCGGGCAGCTCTCGCCCGACCAGCTCGCCGGCACCCACAAGACGCTGGAGGGCAAGGACCTGACCGTCAACGGCTCGGGCGAGGAGTTCACGGTCGGGGCGGACGACGCGCAGGTGCTGTGCGGCAACATCCCGACCGCCAACGCCACCGTCTACGTCATCGACTCCGTCCTGATGCCCTGACCCCCGGGTTTGGGATCTGGGTAAGGATCTGCACGTGGACCACCTGAGGCCCGTCGCCGCCGGCGGTCCGTCCCCCGAGGACGGGCCGCCGGCCCCCGACCTGGTCGACCTGCTCCGGCTGTCCGGACGGGGCGACGAGGCGGCGTTCGCCCGCCTGTACGACGCCACGGCGTCCCGCGTCTTCGGGCTCGCGCTCCGCGTGGTGCGCGACCGGGCGCAGGCCGAGGAGGTCACCCAGGAGGCGTTCCTGGAGATCTGGCGCACCTCCGGCCGGTACGACCCCGACCGCGGCAGCCCGCTCTCGTGGCTGCTGACGATCACCCACCGCAAGGCGGTCGACCGGGTCCGCGCCGCCGAGGCGTCCAGCCGCCGCGACGCGACGTACCACCAGCAGAACCAGCCGGTCGACCACGACGCGACCGCCGAGGCCGCCCAGGCCTCGCTCGAAGCACGCCGCGTCCGCGGCGCACTGGAACACCTGACCGAGGTGCAGCGCGAGGCCGTCAGCCTCGCGTACCTCGGCGGCTACACACACACGGAGGTGGCGACCATGCTCGACCTACCGGTCGGCACCGCCAAGACCCGCATCCGCGACGGACTGATCCGCCTGCGCGACGCCTTGGGGGTGGGTTCATGAACGAGCGGATCGACCTCCACGCCCTGTCCGGCGCCTACGCCGTCGACGCGCTCGACGACCTCGAGCGCGCGTCGTTCGAGCGGCACCTGGCCGAGTGCCCCGAGTGCCGCGCCGAGGTGGCCAGCCTGCGCGAGGCCGCCGGCCTGATCGCCGAGACGACCACGGCCGAGCCACCCGCCGAGCTGCGGGCCCAGGTCCTCGCCGGCATCGGCTCGATCCGGCCCCTCCCGCCGGAGGTCCCCGTCCCGACCGCCCGCCGGCGGCGTACCCCCCGGCTGCTGGTCGCGGCCGCGGCCGCCGTCGTCCTCGTGGGCGCCGGCGCGGTCGTCTGGGAGCAGCCGTGGGAGACGTCGACGACGCAGGAGGTGTCCGTCGCGGACCAGGTGCTGCAGGCCGGCGACGCGAAGCGCACCTCGCTGGACTTCCCGGGGGGCGCCTCCGCGACCGTCGTCCACTCGGACTCCCTCGGCCGGGCGGTCATCGTCACCAAGGACATGCCGCCACCCCCGGAGGGCAAGGTCTACGAGCTGTGGCTCGACCAGCCCGGCCGCGGCATGGTCCCCGCCGGCCTGATGCCGGTGCGACCCGACCAGACCGTGCCCCTGACCGGCGACGCCGCGACCGCCACCGGCGCCGGCATCACGATCGAGCCGGAGGGCGGGTCCGCCGAGCCGACGACCAAGCCGATCGCGCTGTTCGACTTCGGGAGAGCGGGTGCCTGAGCGCCCGCAGCGGGTGGCCGTCGTCGGCTCCGGGGTCGCCGGCCTGACCGCGGCCTACGTCGCGTCCCGGCGCGCGCACGTCACGCTCTACGAGGCGGACGACCGGCTCGGCGGCCACGCCGACACGCACCTGGTCGGCGAGGGCGCCGACCAGCTCGCGATCGACACCGGCTTCATCGTGCACAACGAGCGCACGTACCCGACCCTGCTGCGGCTGTTCCGCGAGCTCGGCGTCCGGACGCAGGAGTCGGAGATGTCGATGTCCGTGCGCGACGACGCGACCGGGCTGGAGTACGCCGGTGCCCTCGGCGCGCGCGGGCTGTTCCCCGGCGGCCGCAACCTCACGGACCGGGCGTACCTGCGGATGCTGGGCGAGGTGCCGCGCTTCCACCGCTGCGCGAAGGCGCTGCTGGACCGCCCGGGTGACGACGTCACGCTGCGGGAGTTCCTCCTCGCCCACGGTTTCACGGGGTACTTCGAGCGTCACTTCATGGAGCCGCTGGTCGCGGCCGTGTGGTCGTGCGACCCGGAGGTCGCGCTGGAGTACCCGGCGCGCTACCTGTTCGCGTTCCTCCAGCACCACGGGATGCTGTCGGTCACGGGGTCGCCGCAGTGGCGCACGGTGACCGGCGGCTCGCACGAGTACGTCCGCCGGGTGGCGGCCGCGCTGCCCGACGTCCGCGTCGGCACCAAGGTCACCTCGGTCCTCGAGACCGCCGACGCGGTCGAGGTCACCGACGGCAACGGCGTGGTCACGCGCTACGACGCGGTCGTGGTCGCGACCCACCCCGGGCAGGCCCTGGCGATGCTGGCCGAGCCGACCGGGGCGCAGCGCGAGGTGCTCGGCGCGATCACCTACTCCCCCAACGTGGCGCTGCTGCACACCGACACGTCCCTGCTCCCGACCGCGCGCGCCGCCCGGGCGTCGTGGAACTTCCGGCGGCCGTCCGAGTCGCGCGGGCACGTGACCGTCACCTACGACCTGACCCGGCTCCAGCGGCTCCCCACGCAGACCCGCTACCTCGTCACGCTCGGCGGCGAGGACCTGGTCGACCCCGCGACCGTGATCGACCGGATGGAGTACGAGCACCCGCTCTACACGCCGGCGTCGGTCGCCGCCCAGGCCCGCCTCCCCGAGATCGGCACCGACCGGGTCGTCTTCGCAGGTGCTTACCACGGGTGGGGATTCCACGAGGACGGCGCGCGCTCCGGCGCAGCCGCGGCCGCGCGGCTCGGGCTGGAGTGGAGCGGCGGGCTCCCCCGGTCAGCCGGCGAAAGCCGCTCGACACGCCGGGACGCCTCGGCACGTCCGTCCGGCCTCCCCGATCGACCGGGGATTCCTGAGGCTGGCGGGGTCTACGCCACGACGATCAGCCACACGCGGCGTACGCCGTGGCGCCGATCGTTCACGCACCGCTCACACACGTGGGTCGTCGACCTGGACCGCTTGCCCGACCACGGCCGGCTCGGCTGGCTGCTCGGCCGGTTCGAGGCGCGCGACCACCTCGGTGACCCCACGCGGACGATCCGGGAGAACCTCGCGGCGTTCCTGCGCCGCCACGGCGTCGAGCTCGGCGCCGGCCGGGTCCTGATGGCCGCGCACCCGCGGGCCCTCGGCTACTGCTTCAACCCGATCAGCGTGTTCTGGGTCCTCCCCGAGGCCCGCGACGGCCGGGGCGCCCCGTGCGTGGTCGTCGAGGTGCACAACACCTACGGCGACCGGCACGCCTACCTGGTCCACCCGGACGCGGACGGTCGCGCCACCACGCCGAAGTCGATGTACGTCACGCCGTTCCACGGCACCGACGGCAGCTACGACCTGCGGGTGCCGCTGCCGGATGACCGCCTCCGGGTCGCGGTCACGCTGACGACCGACGACGGCGCCCGCTTCACCGCGTCGCTCACCGGGCGGCGCACGGACCACGGACCGCTGCGCGCGGCGCCGGCCGCCCTGCGCGGCGCGCTGCTGATCCGGCGCCACGGCATCGCGCTGTGGCTGCGCCGGCTGCCGGTGCGACCGCGTCCCGACCATCACCAGGAAGGTGTCCGATGACCCTCGCCCCCACCCGGCCCGGCTCCGCGTGGCCGGACCTCCAGGTCGTCCCGGGCGGCGCGCGCACCGCCGTCTCCGCGCGCGTCGCCCGTGGACTCTTCACCGCCGCCGTCGACCGGCTGCCCGTCACCGTGCACCTCGAGGACGCCGAGAGGTCCGTGCTCGGTCTCGGCGGCCCGGCGATGACCGTGCACCGGCCGGACGAGCTGTTCGCGCGGCTCGGCCGCGACGGGTTGATCGGCTTCGGCGAGGCGTACCTGACCGGCGCGTGGGACGCCCGCGACCTGACCGGCTTCCTCACGGTCCTGGCCGCGAACGTCGGCGACCTGGTCCCGCAGTCGCTCCAGCGGCTGCGGCGGCTGGTGCTGCGCGGCACGCCCCGCCGACACCGACCGACCCAGGAGCACACCCGGGAGCTGATCGCCCACCACTACGACCTGTCGAACGAGCTGTTCCGGCTCTTCCTCGACGAGTCGCTGTCGTACTCCTCGGCGCTCTTCGACGGCACCGACGACCTGCACGAGGCCCAGCACCGCAAGATCGACCGGCTCCTCGATGCTGCCGGCGTCGGCCCCGGCACCCGCGTGCTGGAGATCGGCACCGGCTGGGGCGAGCTCGCGATCCGGGCCGCCGCTCGTGGCGCGACGGTCCGGTCGATCACCCTCTCCACCGAGCAGCAGGCGCTCGCCCGCGAGCGCATCGCCGCGGCCGGGTGCTCCGACCGGGTCGCGGTCGACCTGTGCGACTACCGCGCGGTCTCGACGGGCCCGGCTGCCGGGGAGACGTACGACGCCGTCCTCTCGGTCGAGATGGTCGAGGCCGTCGGCTGGGAGTACTGGAGCGAGTACTTCCGGACCCTGGACCGGGTCCTGGCCCCCGGCGGCCGGGTCGGGATCCAGGCGATCCTGATGCCGCACGACCGGATGCTCGCCACCCGCGGCAGCTACACCTGGATCAACAAGTACATCTTCCCCGGCGGGTTCCTGCCGTCCGCCGAGGTGATCGACCAGGTCACCGCGCGGGACACGGGCCTGCGCGTCGTGGACCGGCTCGCCTTCGGCCGGGACTACGCCGAGACGTTGCGTCGCTGGGACGAGGCGTTCCTCGACCGCCGCGACGAGGTGCTCGCCCTCGGGTTCGACGAGACCTTCCTGCGGATGTGGCACTTCTACCTCTGCTACTCGCGCGCCGGGTTCGCCGCGGGCTACCTCGACGTCCAGCAGCTGACCCTCGCGAGGGAGTCCTGATGGCCGTCGCCACCGCCCTCGCCGAGGCGGCCGCACCGTTCGTCGGCGGCGACCTCCCCGTGCGCCTGCACGCCTGGGACGGCTCGGTCGCCGGCCCCGAGGACGCCCCGGTCGTGGAGCTGCGGTCGCCCGATGCCGTACGCCGGCTGCTGTGGCACCCCGGTGAGCTGGGCGCCGCCCAGGCCTACGTCACCGGGGAGCTCGAGGTGCAGGGCGACCTGGACGCTGCGCTCACCCACGCGTTCGCCGTCGCGCGGTCGCGCGGCCTGCCCCGTCGTCCCTCCCCGGGCGCCCTGGTCAAGGCGCTCCGCGCCGCCCGTTCGATCGGGGCGGTCGGGCCGCGGCCGCGCACGCCGCGGTCGCAGGTCCGCGCGGCGCGCGAGCACTACGACCTCTCCAACGACTTCTACGAGCTGGTCCTCGACCCGACGATGGCGTACTCGTGCGCCTGGTTCGCCACGCCTGACCTCACCCTCGAGGAGGCGCAGCGGGCCAAGCTCGACCTGGTCTGCGACAAGCTCAACCTCGAGCCCGGGATGCGGATGCTGGACGTCGGCTGCGGGTGGGGGTCGCTGTCCCTGCACGCCGCCGAGCGGTACGGCGTCTCGGTCGTCGGGGTCACGATCTCCGGCCAGCAGAAGGCGTTCATCGAGCGCCGCGCGGCCGAGCGCGGTCTCTCGTCGCGGATCGAGGTGCGGCTCCAGGACTACCGCGAGATCCCCGACTCCGCCGAGGGATGGGGAGGCTTCGACGCCGTGGGCTCGCTGGAGATGGGCGAGCACGTGGGTGAGAGGAACTACCCGGCGTACGCCGCCGCCCTCCACCGGGCGGTCCGGCCGGGCGGGCGGGTGCTCGTGCAGCAGATGTCGCGCCGCGGCCGGCACCCCGGCGGCGGGCCGTTCATCGAGTCGTTCATCGCGCCGCACATGCACATGCGGCCGCTCGGCGAGACGGTCGCGTACCTCGAGCGCGGGGGGCTCGAGGTGCGCGGCGTGCAGGCGCTCCGCGAGCACTACGTCACCACGGTCGCCGGCTGGCTGGCGAACTTCGAGGCCCACGCGGACCGGCTCACGGAGCTGATGGGCGAGGAGGTCGTCCGCGTGTGGCGGCTGTACCTCGTCGGTGGCTCGATGGCCTTCCGGGACGGCAGGATGGGGGTCGACCAGATCCTCATGGAGCGCCCCCGTGCCTGACCTCCTCCTCGTCGGCGGCCTGTCCCTGGCCGTCGCCGCCCTCGTCATGGTGGCCACCGCGCTCGTCGCCCACCGGGCCGGCCGGGTGTCGGTCGTCGACGTCGCCTGGGGCCTGGCCCTCGTCGGCGTCGCGGTCGTCTGCGCCGTGCTCGCCGGCGACTGGCGCGGCTGGCTGCTCGTCGTGCTGGTGGGTGTCTGGGGCGGCCGCCTGTCGTCGCACATCGTCACCCGCGGCCGGGGGCACGGCGAGGACCCTCGCTACCGCGAGCTCCTCGGCGGGTCCCTCGACGAGGTCGGCATGGGCACCGCCGTACGCCGGGTCTTCCTCGTCCAGGGCGCCGCCGTCTGGCTCGTGTCCCTGCCGCTCCAGGCGGCGGCGCTCGCGTCGGTCGAGTGGACATGGGTCGTGTGGCTCGGCGTCGCGGTCTGGGCCGTCGGCGTCTTCTTCGAGGCGGTCGGCGACGCCCAGCTCGCGGCGTACAAGCGGGACCCCGACCGCGGACCCGTCATGGATCGCGGCCTGTGGTCCTGGACCCGGCACCCGAACTACTTCGGTGACGCCTGCGTGTGGTGGGGCATCTGGCTGGTCGCCGGCGTCGCCTCCGGCTGGCTCCCGGCGATCGTCACGGTGCTGTCACCCGTCGCCATGACGGTCTGGCTCGTGTGGATCACCGGCGCCCGGCTGCTGGAGCGGACGATGATGGAGCGGCCCGGCTACCCCGAGTACGCCGCCCGCACCTCGATGTTCGTGCCGCTGCCGCCGAAGCGGGGCGCGCCCTGAGGCTGCGCGCCCAGGGCCGCGGTCAGCCGGCCCGCGCCCGGGTCGCGCCGAACGCCGAGCCGAGGGCCATGAGGGCGAGACCGAGCAGCGTCCACCAGAAGCCGGGCGCCAGCTCGACGTCGACCGTCCAGCCCGGCACCGGCGTGACCACGTCGTACACGTAGACCTGCCACGCCATCACCACGGCCAGTCCGCCCGCGAGCAGGGGCGCCGCGCAACGGAGGAGGAGCGACCAGAGCGTCGACGTCCAGCCGGCGGCGAGTGCCGCGACCGCACCCAGGACGAACAGCACCCAGACCACGGTCGTGTGCCGGCCGGGCGGATCGTCGAAGACGATCACGAAGTCGCCGTGACCACCTGAGGTCCGGGCGTCGTCGAGGTGCACCCACGTCAGCTGGGTGAGCGCGACGAGCGTGACGACGACCCCCGCGACCGTCACCAGCAGGGCGAGCGGCCGGAGCCGGCGCTCACGCACCGGCGGTGTCGTCCTGCCCGCGCTCCCGCTTGCGGCGCTCGTCGTACGCGCGTCGCTGCGCCTCGGCGCGCTCACGCACCTGCCGGAGGAACTCCTCGTCCCGGTCGGGGTCGACGGCAGCGGCCCGACCCGGTCGGTCGTACTCGGGGAACGCCGGCTGCGCGCGCTCGTACGCCGAGCGGCGGGCGACGCCGCCGTCGGGACGCCCGGCCACCAGCCAGGCGATCGAGCCGACGAGCGGGAAGAAGAGGATGAGGAGGACCCACGCCACCTTGGGCAGGTTGCGGATCCGGTCGGCCGGGCTGCCGATCGCGTCCACCAGGCAGAACACCCAGAGCGCGAGCGCGACCACCCCGAGAAGCAGCTCCATCTTGATCACGAGCGGAAGTCTCACCCGCGCACCGGGCCGACGTCACCCGAATCCCGTGGTTGACTCGCAGCCATGGACGCCGACCGGGTCGGCGACGCCTTCGCCGCCGTGCCGCGAGCGTGGTTCCTCCCACGGTCGCAGCAGGCCCGCGCGTCCTACGACGGTCCCCTCGACATCGGCCACGGCCAGACGAACTCGCAACCGCGGACGGTCGAGAGCATGTTGCGCCTGCTCGACGTCCGGCCCGGCGACCGGGTGCTGGACGTGGGGTCCGGATCGGGCTGGACCACCGGCCTGCTCGCCCACCTGACCGGTCCGGACGGTGAGGTGCTCGGCCTGGAGCTGGTGCCCGAGCTGGTGGCGTTCGGCCGCGCGAACCTCACCCACGGCGCCTGGCCGTGGGCGCGGATCGAGCAGGCGCGGCCCGGCGTGTACGGCGATCCGTCCGGCGCGCCGTACGACCGGATCCTCGTGTCCGCCGAAGCCCTCGAGCTGCCCGCCGGCCTGGTGGACCAGCTCGCGCCGTCCGGCCGGATGGTGATCCCGGTGAACGGCGTGATGCTGCTGGTCGAGGCCCGCGGCGACGAGGAGCCCGCGATCAGCCGGCGCGGGTACTACCGGTTCGTGCCGCTGCGCTGACCGGCCCCACCTATCCTGCGCGGGTGACCGACGCGCCCACCGAGCTGCTGCGACTCGCCTCCGCCGACAACTTCCGCGACGTGGCGGGCACCGGCGACGGCTATCAGACCCGCGACGGCGGCCGGGTCCGCCGCGGCGTCTTCTACCGCTCCAACGAGCTCCAGCTCACCGACGGTGACGCCACGGCGCTCGCCGGGCTCGGCATCGCGGCCATCCACGACCTGCGCAGCGCGCCTGAGGTCGAGGCCCACCCCGACGTCGAGGTCCCCGGCGCCTCCTGGCACCACGTCGAGGTCGCCGGCATCCCCATGGAGATGGTCGACGGCCTCTCCGACACGGCGGCCGCCACGCGCGTGATGCACGAGGTGTACGACGTCTTCGTGCGGTCGGCGACCGCGCGGGCGTCGTACGCCGAGCTCCTCACCGCGCTCGCGACCGGCGCGACCCCCCAGCTCTTCCACTGCACCGCCGGCAAGGACCGCACCGGCTGGGCGGCCGCGCTGCTGCTCGAGGTCGCCGGCGTCGACCGGGACACGATCGTCGCCGACTACCTGCTCACCAACGAGGTCTCGTCGGCCACCCGCGAGAAGTACCTCGCGCTCGTCGGCGAGCACCTGGGCCCGGAGAAGGTCGCCGTCTACGAGCCGACGATGGTCGTGGAGCCCGGCTACCTCCGGGCGGCGTACGACGCGGTCGCCGCGGACTACGGCTCGGTCGACGGCTACCTCCGCGACGGGCTCGGGCTCGACGAATCCCTGCTGGCGCAGCTGCGCGACCGGCTCGTGCGGTGACCCGGCACCCGTACGCCGTCCGGGAGGTCGGCCTGGTCGTCGCGGTCCAGGCGGTCGCGCTGGTGGCGCTCTCCCCCTTCTACGGACCGCACCGCGACGAGCTCTACTTCGTCACGGCGGGCCACCACCTCGCCTGGGGTTACCCGGACCAACCGTCGTTCACGCCGCTGCTCGCCGCGGCCATGGACACCATCGCGCCGTCGCACGTCCTCGTCCTGCGCCTCCCGAGCGTCCTCGCGGTGGCCGGGGTCGTGCTGCTGTCGGTCCAGGCCGCCCGGCTGCTCGGCGCCGCCCGCGCGGGACAGGTGCTGACCGCCGTGACCGTGGCGTTCTCTGCGCTCGTGCCCGGGCTCGGCCACCTCCTCTCCACCGCGACGTTCGACCTGCTGTTCTGGACCGCGGTCCTGGTCGTGGTCGCGCAGGCACTCGTCGACGACCGGCCGCGGCTCTGGTTGCTGGCCGGCGCCCTGGCCGGCGTCGGCCTCAACAACAAGCACGCCGTCGCGTTCTGCCTGCTCGGCGTCCTCGCCGGCGTCGCCCTGGTCCGCGAGACGCGGCCGGTGCTGCGCACCCGCTGGCCGTGGCTCGGCGGGCTCCTCGCGCTCGCACTGTGGGTCCCCAACCTGGTCTGGCAGGCGCAGCACGGGTGGCCGGTGCTCGACCTCTCCGCCGACATCGCCGACGAGTACGGCGGCGTCGGCGGCCGGATCGCGATGGTGCTGCAGGCGTTCGTGATGTTCAGCCCGCTGATCGGCGTCGTGTGGGTGCTCGGCCTCGTGCAGCTCCTGCGGCGGCCGGCCTGGGCGCCCGCGCGGCCGCTCGCGTGGGCCTTCCTCGTCGTGCTCGCCGTGTTCCTGGTGACCGGCGGCAAGGGTTACTACCTGGCCGGGCTCGCCCCGCCGCTCGTCGCGGCCGGCTGCACGTTCCTCGCCGCCCGCTGGTCCACCCGGGGCGTGGTGGTCACCGGCGCGCTGCTCGTGGCGTCGTCCGCGGTCGCGTACCCGGCCGTGCTGCCGGTGCTGCCCGCGTCGTCGTTCTCGGGCTCGATCTGGTCGGACGTCAACGACGTCCAGCTCGACACCGTGGGGTGGCCGGAGTACACCGACCAGGTCCGCGCCGTCGTCGACGACCTGTCACCCGAGCAGCGCGCGCACGCCGTGATCTTCACCGGCAACTACGGCGAAGCCGGCGCGATGGCGTGGTACGACGTGGGGCTGCCGGCGTACAGCGGCCACAACGGCTACCGCAGCTGGGGTCCGCCGCCCGAGGGCGCGAGCCCCGTCGTGGTCGTGCTCCAGGCGCCGCCCGACGCGTTCGACGGGTGCGAGCTGGCGGCCCGGCTGCACAACGACTCCGGCACCGACAACGAGGAGGTCGGCGCCGGCGTCTGGGTGTGCGACGGCCCGGTCGGCGGCTGGCGGGCCGCCTGGCCGGACCTCGTGCACTACGACGCCTGACGGTCGGCCAGCACGACGGGCGGCGGGGCGTAGTAGAGCGACGGCTCGGACGGCACCGGCACGTCCCAGACCCGGCTGGCCCGCTCGCAAGTGCCCCCGAGGTCGCAGCGGATGATCGCCGCCCCGCCCTCGTCGCCCTGCGCCAGCGTCAGGTAGTGCTGGTCGTCCTCCCACACGGCGTGCCAGTCGAGGCGGCCGGCGATCGTGCCCTGCCGGGCTCCCGTCATGCCGTCGACCACCCACCACCGGTCGGTCCCGGCGGCGTCGAAGTAGGTGTGCGTGGCGAGCGCCCGGGTCCCGTCCGGTGACCACTGGTGGGGGAAGCGGTCGCAGGTCTGCCAGAGCGTGTGCGCGGGTCGCGACAGGACCGCGACGCGGATGCAGAACTCACCGACGTCGGTGCGGTCGAGGACGACCTTGTCGTGGCGGACGTCGGCGCCCAGCGCCGCCTGGTCGTACCACCGCCACATCCGGTCCTGCCGGTAGTTCCACCACAGCGTCGCCGGGTGGTGCCAGCGGGCGCGCTTGCCGAGGAGGACCCGGGAGTGGGTCACGGCCGCCAGGTTGACCTGCCGCAGGCTGCGACTGGCGACCACGCGGCCGGTCGCCGCGTCGGAGACGGTCACGACCGACCGGAGCAGGTCGGGCCCGGCGGAGCGCCGGATCGCGACCCGGGTGCCGCTCGCCGAGACCGCGACGTCGATCCAGTCGCGGGACCGGGCGACCACGCGCCGCTCGCCGGCGGGGTCGATGAAGGTGACGAGGATCCGGTGCGGGTGGCCGACGTTGTAGTCGCGGACCAGGTAGCCGCCGGCGACCTGCCACAGGACGTCGTGCCGGCCCCGCTGGGTCGCCGGCACCCGCAGGTCGCCGTCGTGGATCGTGTCCCGCACCAGGTAGGCGACCGTCGGGTCCGCGCCCCGGGGGAGCGCCGCGGGATCGATCGCGGCCGGTGCTGCCGCGACCGACGGCCGCGGCAGCACCCAGACCAGGGTCAGCACCACGACGCCCAGCACCAGGCGAGCCGTCCGGCCGATCGTGCGCAGGTCTCTGCCAGCTGTCCCGGTGCTCATCTCGTCCTCCTCCTGGACGGCCCGACTCGTCACCTCCAGCGTCGCTCGGCCCCCGCACCCCCGACACGGCACTAGGTCCCCGGCCCGCCCGGACGTTCTCCCCTGACCCGGCCGGCCACCGCGGCGAAGACTCGACCGAGACGGCTGTGGAGGTCGGGATGGACGAGCGTCAGAACCTCGCCGCCGCGATCGGCGGCTGGAGCGTGCGGCACCGGGTGCTCGCGGTGGTCGGCTGGCTGGTCCTCGTGGCGGTCGCGATGATCGCCGGCGCTCGCGCGGGCCAGGTGGAGATGACGGCGGACCAGTACGCCGAGGGCGACTCGGCGCGCGTCGAGCAGGTCCTCGGCGACGCGGGCCTGCGCACCCCCGGCACCGAGATGTTCCTCGTCACCACCGACGCCCCGGTCACCAGCCCCGGGTCCCGCGAGGTCGTCGACGACCTGCTCCGCCGGTTGCAGGACAGCTCCGTGGTCGAGACCGCCGTCGACCCGTTCGCGAACGACCTGGTCTCCGAGGACGGCCACGCTGCTCTCGTGCGCGTGACGATCTCGGGTGACCCGATGACCGCCGGCGACCGGGCCCAGCCGCTGCTCGACGCCGCGGCCGCGACGCGCGCGGCGTACCCGCGGACCACGATCGACGAGTTCGGGGACGGCTCGGCCAACCGCTGGTTCGACGAGACGATCCTCGCGGACTTCCGGCGCGCGGAGTGGACCGCGGTCCCGCTGGCGATCGGCATCCTCGTGGTCGCATTCGGCGCGCTGCTCGCGGCCGTGCTGCCCGTGGGCCTGGCGCTCACGTCCTTCCTCGCCGCCAACGGCGTCCTCGCACTGGTCAGCCACCGCCTGCACCTGGACAGCTCCACCAGCTCGGTGATGCTGCTGGTCGGGCTGGCCGTCGGGGTGGACTACTCGCTGTTCTACCTCCGCCGCGAGCGCGAGGAGCGGGTCCGCGGGCGCGACCCGGCGACCGCGCTCCGGATCGCCAGCGCGACGTCCGGGCGGTCGGTGCTGGTCTCGGGCCTGACCGTCGTCGCGGCGATGTCCGGGATGTTCCTGTCGGGGATGCTGCTCTTCGAGGGCTTCGCCGCGGCCACGATCCTCGTGGTCCTGATCGCGGTCGTCGGCTCGGTCACCGTGCTGCCGGCGGTGCTCTCGCTGCTCGGCGACCGCGTCGACCTCGGGCGCGTCCCCGGCCTGGGCCGGATGCGCCGGCCCGGCACCGGGAACCGCTTCTGGGACGCCGTGCTCGCCCGCGTGCTGCACCGCCCGGGCATCTCCGCGGCGGTCGCGGCCGGGTTCCTGCTCGTCCTGGCCGTCCCGGCGGCCGGGCTCCACACCGAGCGCCTCAGCCTCGACAAGCTGCTGCCGGCCGACACGAGCATCATGCAGAGCTACCACCGGATCACCCGGCAGTTCCCCGGCGGACCGACGCCGGCCCGCGTCGTCGTCACGGCCCCGGAGGTGCAGGGCGCCGCGATGTCCGGCGCCGTCGCCGACTTCCGCCGGGAGGCGCAGGCGACCGGGCTCGTGCGGGAGCCGATCCTGGTCACAGCCCACCCGGAGGCCGGGGTGCTGGAGGTCTCGGTGCCGCTGGGGGGCGACGGGACCGACCCCACGTCCGTCCGCGCGCTCGACGCGCTGCGCACCGACGTCGTACCGGCCACGCTCGGAGCGGTGCCGGGCGCGCACGCCTACGTCGGCGGCGACCTGGCGTTCTCCGAGGACTTCAACGCCCAGCTCGAGCGTTCGATGGTGCCGGTCGTGGTGTTCGTGCTGGTGCTCGCGTTCCTGCTCATGCTCGCGGCGTTCCGATCGGTCACGATCGCGCTGGTCTCGGTGGCGCTCAACGTGTTGTCGATGGCGGCGGCGTTCGGCGTGTTGGTCGCCGTCTTCCAGCACGGCTGGGGCGCCTCGCTCGTCGGTGGTCGCGGGGTCGGTGCGATCGAGTCCTGGATCCCGCTGTTCGCGTTCGTGATCCTCTTCGGGCTCTCGATGGACTACCACGTGTTCGTGGTGTCCCGGATCCGCGAGGCGCACGACCGCGGCCTGCCCACGCGGGAGGCGGTGGCGCACGGCGTCGCCACGTCCGCGGGCGTCGTGACCAGCGCGGCGGCGATCATGGTCGCGGTGTTCGCGGTCTTCGCGACGCTGTCGATGACGACCTTCAAGCAGCTGGGCGTCGGCCTCGCGGTCGCGATCCTGCTCGACGCGACCGTCGTGCGCGCGGTGCTGCTGCCGGCCGTGCTGGGGTTCCTCGGGGACCGCACCTGGTGGCTGCCACGCTGGCTGTCGTTCCTGCCGGACCGGTCGTACCACCCGGAGGCCGAGCCGGCCGCGCGGTCATGACCCGTCTTCAGGACGCGTGGTCGGCGCCGTCATCCTCTCCCGCCGGGAGCGTCAGCCGCTGGTCCTCGAACCTGATCTCGATCGTCTCGAACCCCTTGTGACGCTGGGCGCGGGCGTAACCGGCGTACGCACGACGGTCGGCATCGGTGAGGTCCACCTTGTCGGTGAACGGCGTGAGCAGCGCCCGCGGCCACAGCCGGCGCTCGAGCACCACGTTGACCTCGATGCCCAGCACGCCGATGACGGCGGTCAGCCACAGGATGCCGATCAGGCCGAGGACCAGGCCGAAGGTCTGGTTCATCGCGCTCGTCTCGGTCAGGACGTTGGTGACGTAGGCGGTGCCGACGGTCTGGAGGCCGATCCACAGCACCGACGAGGTGAACGCACCGGGGATGGAGCCGGTCCAGATGCTGTGGCTGCGGGCAGCGCCGACACGGAACAGCGCCGTGAGCACGACCGTGTTCACGACGACGGTCAGGACCGTGATCGGCCACCGGTACGACGACACCGTCTCGCCGAGCACCTCGGTGTTCGCCGCGAGGGTGGAGAGCACCGAGATGGTCAGCACGGCGACGCCGGCGGTCATCAGCAGGAACAGGCTCTTGAGCCGCAGCAGGACCGGGTTCGGCCGGCTGTTCCGCGGCACGGACCAGGCGACGTTGATGGCGTTCTGCAGGGCCTGGCCCAGGCCGAGCGCGCCGTACAGGGCGACGAGGGAGCCGACCACGATCGCCGTGGTGGAGCCGGCGAGGCCCTCCGGGCGGCCCAGCTGGTCGCCGATGATCGGGAACTGGGCCAGGGCCGAGTCGATCAGGTCCGCCTGGAGCTCGGCGTTGCCCTGCAGGACGAAGCCGAGGATCGACGAGCCGAGGAGCAGCAGCGGGAAGATCGCGATGAAGGCGTAGTACGTGATGATCGCGGCGATGTAGTTGCCCTGGTCGTCGAAGTACTTGTAGATCACCGCCAGGGGATAGCCGAGCACCGACCAGCGCCGTTGCGCGCGATCGGCACCGTCGATGACCCGTCCCACCGCGACAGGCTACCGAGGGCGCGGCTCCACCACCGTGATCGTGCCGTCGCCGTCGGTCCTGAAGAGCTCGACGCCCTCGGTCACCGCGGCTGCGTCCGCGCCGAGGGCGACGGCGATCTTGTTGGCGGCGTTGCGGGTCACGTCGAGCACCACCTCGACCACCTGCGCGGGCGTGAGGTGGGCGTTGGCGGTCGCGACGACGTCCGGCGGCAGGACGTACGGCGTCCAGATCATCGCGTCGGTCAGCGCCAGCGCGGCCCTGGTGTGCTCGGGCAGGTCGCTCTCGGCGTAGCGGTCGACGGCGTCGAACGTCGCGTCGCCGGCGCCGTGCTCGATCGCGTCCAGCGACCGGCGGGACTTGCACAGGCGGCACTCGTGCTGGCGGGCGCCTCGCAGGCGGACCAGCTCGGTGGTGACCGGGTCGAGGGCGTCGAGCCGGGCGACCTGGCGCAGGAACTCCTCGACCAGCGGCCAGAGCTCGGCCGGCGGCACCCGCTCGACCGACTCCTTGACGAGCCGTCCGTCGGTGAGCACCTGCCCGGCCACCACCGCCATCCGCGGCCAGTAGTCGTCGACGTAGACGACCTGCGCGACCTCGAACGCCGTGGGGCCGGTCGCCTCGAGGAAGCGCCGCCGCATGTCGTCGTCGACCAGGGACACGTCCACGCCGAACTGGTCGGCGAACAGCTCCACGCGCGGGTCGAGCAGGTCGACGTCGAGCGCCGCTCGCGCGGCGAGCACCGCCATCAGCGCGGCGTGCGCGTGCGGCGCGTGCTCGCGGATCGGATCGGCGGGGGTGTCCACGCTGGTCAGCGTAGACGCGGGTCCGGACCGGGGTCCGGCAGCGTCGGCATCTCCAGCCCGCTGTGGCGCCCGACGAGGACGGCGCGGGTGACCGACTTCGTGCCGAACCGGTCCCGGACCCGGTCGAGCGCCGCGTCCAGGCCGTTCTCGTGCACCACGTCCGCGAACAGCGGCAGCTCCAGCTGCCGGGAGCGGCCGTCGACCAGGCCGGAGATCGTGATGCCGAGGAGCGTGCAACCACGCTCCTCGATGAGCGGCCAGCTGTCGGCGAGCAGCCGGCGTCCGGTCTCCAGCCAGGTCGCCGTCGTCGCCGTCGAGTGCCGCAGGGTCGCCGACCGGGTCGCCCGGCCGAAGTCGTCGAACCGCAGCCGCAGGGTGAACGTCTGGCCGATCCGCTCGCCGGCCCGCAGCCGGCGGGCGACGCGGTCGACGAGGCCGGCGAGCAGCGCGTCGAGCTCCTCGCGCGACTTCGGCCTGCCGGCCCGGCCGAAGGCGCACTGGGAGCCGATGGACCGGCGCCGGCGGCCGACCTCGACCGGGCGGGGGTCCATGAGGTTGGCCAGCGCCCACAGGTGTCGGCTCGCGGCCTTGCCGACCGCCGCGGCCAGCTCCACCTCCTCGCGCCCCGCGAGCTCCCCGATGGTGCGGACGCCGTCCGCGTGCAGCTTGGCCGCGGTGATCGCACCGACGCCCCAGAGCCGCTCGACCGGCAGCGGGTGCAGGAAGTCCGCCTCGCCGTCCGGCGGGACCGCGAGCAGCCCGTCCGGCTTGCTCACCGCGCTGGCGACCTTGGCGAGGTACTTCGTCCGCGCGATGCCGACCGAGATCGGCAGCCCGACCTCCTCGCGCACCCGCCGCCGCAGCCTGGCCGCGATGTCCTCCGGCTCGCCCATCAGCCGGCGCAGCCCGCCGACGTCGAGGAAGGCCTCGTCGATCGAGATCCCCTCGACCAGGGGCGTGGTGTCCTCGAAGATCGCGAAGACCCGCTTGCTCGCCTCGACGTACGCCGGGAACCGCGGCGGCACCACCAGTGCGTCCGGGCACAGCCGCGCCGCCTGCCGCCCGCCCATCGCCGAGCGGACACCGCACGCCTTGGCCTCGTAGCTCGCCGCCAGCACCACCCCGCCCCCGACGATCACCGGCCGGCCGCGCAGCCGCGGGTCGTCACGTTGCTCGACCGAGGCGTAGAACGAGTCGAGGTCGGCGTGCAGGATCACCCGTCCATGATCGAACATGTGTTCGACCGTGGCAACAGGCCGGTCGAGTTTCGTCG
>DASTXB010000063.1:0-10239 GCA_035765695.1 Nocardioides sp.
ACGTTTCAAGATGAGGTTTCCCACCCCCTCGAGGGGGTAAGGCCCCCAGCAGAACACTGGGTTGATAGGCCGGAGGTGTACAGCAGCAATGCCCAGCCGACCGGTACTAATAGGCCGAGGGCTTGTCCCACAAACCCTCAATTGAACCTACAAGGGTATGTCTCGCGTCCACGATCAGATCTGACGATCAACTGAATACTTGGTTGACGTCCGTGTGAAGACTCCACGGGCCTCGACCGCAAGAGTTACGGCGGCCATGGCGAAAGGGAAACACCCGGTCCCATCCCGAACCCGGAAGTTAAGCCTTTCAGCGCCGATGGTACTGCAACCGAGAGGTTGTGGGAGAGTAGGACGCCGCCGGACATACTTTGAGAGCAGGGCCATCCGTTCACGGATGGCCCTGCTCGTCATTTGGGCCCGTTTCCCTCCACCGCGGACGTCGGGGGTGCGTTCTGCACAGGTCGGTGCCGGCGAACCGCCCGGTGTCGGTCCGCTCCGGGAGCGTTCGGTGCGGAGGTGATGTGCGATGTCCGCACCCACGACGGGAACGAGATCAGATGCCACGGCGGAGGTCGCGCCGTGCAACGAGGTCCGGCTGGTCGGCCGGTTGTCCCAGGACCCCGAGGAACGCGTCCTCCCGAGCGGCGACTCGGTCTGGACCTTCCGCGTGGTCGTCCCGCGACGTCGTGGCGGGAAGTCCCGCCAGCGCGTCGACGCGCTGGAGTGCGCCGCGTGGTCGGCGAGGTCGCGCCGCGCGGTGAGCAGCTGGTCGGCCGACGACGTGGTGGAGGTGGTCGGTGCGCTGCACCGGCGGTTCTTCCGTGCCGGCGGTGCGGTGGCGTCCCGGGTCGAGGTCGAGATGACCTCGGGTCGGGTCATCCGTCGCGCAGCGACCGGATGAGCACTCCGATGCTCGGCTTCGGCTGGAAGGACGTGGCCTTCTCGGGGAGCAGCCGCTCGTCCCCGCAGGCCGCGAGCACCTGGCCGAAGTCGGGTGCCGGCAGCAGCACTGCCAGTCCCGGGCGTCGGACGACGGCGTCCAGCGCGTCCTCGACGGCGTGGTGGTACCCGACCCGCGTGGGCCGGTGCGGCAGCGCAGGCAGCAGGCGGTCGTGGAGCACCTCGACCGCCGCGCGGCCCGCGGGGAGCTCGAGCCGCACGGTCGCCCAGTCCCGGCCGTCGGTCGCGACGAGAGTGTCCGGGGCGAGCGCGGCCACCGCCGGCGCCGCGTCCGCCGCCCGGAAGGTCGCGCCCGTGCGTGCCGCCGCCGCGCCCAGCGCCTCGAGCGTGACATGCCCGAGGTCGCGATGGATGGGCCCGAGGTACAGCGGGGTGTCGTCCTGGTCGACCAGCATCGCGAGTCCGGCGTCGGTCGCCGGGCGCGGGTCGTCGTGCTGCATCTGCAGGTACGCCGCGTACCGGTGGTGCCCGTCGGCGATCAACGCCCGTGCCGTCTCGAGGCTGCGGCCCAGGAGCGCCAACCGCTGCGCGTCGCGGACCGCCCACACGCGGTGGTGCTGGTCGCCCCGGTCGGTGAACTCGCGCACCGGCTCGTCCTGCTGGACTGCGTCCATCAGCTCACGGACGGCCGCCGGACCGCGGTGGACCAGCAGGATCGGGGCCGGGTTGGTCTGCATCTCGGTCATCCGGGCAGCGAGCTCGTCGGCCTGCGCCGGGTGGATGCCCTCGTGCGGGAAGACCGCGACGTCCTCCCAGCTCGAGGCCCGGTGCGAGATGTCGAGCGCACCGACCAGGCCGCGCACGGTGACCGCGCCCGAGGAGTACTCGTGCAGGTAGACCGCGGGCCGGTCGTCGTGGCTCAGCTGACCTCGGCGCTCCCAGCGCAGCAGCCGCTCCGACACGTCCTTGTACGGCCGGGTGAACGCCCGCACCGAGGAGGGCGCGCCGATCCTCGTCGGGGTCAGCGTCAGGCCGCGGAAGGGCAGGAGCCGCAGCGGTCGCGCCACGTGGGGCGGGGGGACCAGGGAGCCGGCATCCATCGGAGCATCGTAGGGTGCGAGCACGTCCGTACCGTGAGGAGGCACGCGTGCTCGGCTCGTCAGACCAGGCCCTGTGCCGCGCCTACGACCTCGCGATGCTCGACCTCGACGGCGTGGTCTACGTGGGTGGCGACGCGGTCCCGGGCGCCCCCGGGCACCTGGCCGACGCCCGGGCCGAGGGGCTGCGGCTCGCGTTCGTCACCAACAACGCATCCCGGCCCCCGGAGCGCGTGGCCGAGCACCTGCGCGAGCTGGGCGTGGAGGCGAAGCCGGAGGACGTGGTGACGTCGGCGCAGGCGGCCGCCCGGCTGCTGGCTGACCGCTTCGGAGCCGGTGCGCACGTCGTCTGCCTGGGTGCGGACGGTCTCCGCGAGGCGCTCGAGTCGGAGGGGCTGGTGGCCGTCGGCCCGGCTGCCGACGCGGTCGCGATCGCGACCGGCTACGGCCCGGACGTGCGCTGGTCGGAGATCATGCGGGCGGCGGTGCGCATCCGCGACGGGCTGCCCTGGGTGGCGAGCAACACGGACCTGACGTTTCCCGCGGCGTTCGGCGTCGCCCCCGGTCACGGCGTCCAGGTGGAGATGCTGCAGCGGTTCGCCGAGGTCGATCCGGAGGTCGCCGGCAAACCGGCACGCCCGCTGCTGGACGAGACGGTCCGTCGCGTGGGCGGGGAGCGGCCGCTGATGGTCGGCGACCGGCTGGACACCGACATCGAGGGCGCACACCGCGCCGGGCTCGACTCGCTCCTGGTCCTGACCGGCGTGACCGGCCTGGCCGAGCTGGTGACGGCCGCCGAGCACCTGCGGCCGACGTACGTCGCCCCCGACCTGCACGGGCTGCTGGTCGCGCACGAGGCGCCGACCCAGGAGGAGGGCGGCTTCGTGCTCGGTGGCTGGCGCGCCACCGTCGACGACGGTCGCATCGCCGTCACGGGCGAGGGTGATCCGGGCGCCTGGTGGCGGGTGGTGGCGGCCGCCGCGTGGACGCACCTGGACGCCACCGGGGAACCGGTGGACCTGTCCGGCGTCGCGGAGCCGGCGCGATAGCCTCGGGGCATGACTGAGGAGCCCGAGTTCCCCGGCCCCGCGGAGGACCCCGCGCAGCCGGAGGACGTGCCGCCGGAGCCCGAGCGCGTGCGCACGGGGATGGCCGGCGTCGACGAGGTGATCGTCGCCGTCGAGGAGCTCGAGGAGCGCCCGATCGAGGAGCACGTGGGCGTGTTCGAGACCGCCCAGGACCGGCTGCGCCGGGCGCTCGACGCCACGGACGACGCCACGGACGACGCCACGGACGACGACCCGGCCTGACGTGCCGCCGCGACGCCTGCGCCTGGACGCCGAGCTGGTCCGCCGCGGACTGGCGCGGTCGCGCGACCACGCCAGCGAGCTGATCGCCCAGCGACGGGTGACGGTCTCCGGGGCCCTGGCGACCAAGGCGGCGACCGGCGTGACCACCGACGTCGCGATCGTGGTGACGGCGGACCCGGACCGGCCGGACTACGTCTCGAGGGGCGGGCACAAGCTCGCCGGAGCGCTCGCCGCGTTCGAGCCCGAGGGATTCCTGGTCGAGGGCCGCCGCTGCCTGGACGCCGGCGCGTCGACGGGCGGCTTCACCGACGTCCTGCTGAGGCACGGCGCCGCCCAGGTCGTCGCCGTGGACGTGGGCTACGGGCAGCTGGCCTGGAAGCTGCAGTCCGACGAGCGGGTGCTGGTCCGCGACCGGGTGAACGTGCGCGAGCTGACCACCGACATCACCGGCGGGCCGGTGGACGTCGTCGTCGGCGACCTGTCGTTCATCTCGCTGGAGCTGGTGCTGGACGCGCTGCTGGGGGTGACCGCGCCGGACGGCGACCTGGCGCTCATGGTCAAGCCCCAGTTCGAGGTCGGCAAGGACCGCGTCGGCAAGGGCGGTGTCGTGCGCGACCCGGGCCTGCGCGCCGAGGCCGTGGTGAACGTCGCGCACGCCGCCGCCGCGCGCGGCTGGGGCGCGCAGATGGTGGCCACCAGCCCGCTGCCGGGACCGTCGGGGAACGTCGAGTTCTTCCTGTGGCTCCGGCGCGGGCCCGCGACCCTGGACGACGAGGCCATCCACACCGCGGTGCGTGCCGCCGCTCCCGTGGGGGCGGCGGGTGAGAAGGTGGACCCGTGACGAGCGCGGAGCCGACGACCCCGATCCGCCGCGCGCTGCTGGTCGCCCACACGGGGCGGGACGACGCGCGCGAGGTCGCGCGCGCCTTCGCCAAGTCGCTGACCGCGCACGGCCTGGTCGTCCGCCTCCTGCACGACGAGGCGCGCGACCTCGGCCTCGAGGAGACCATGGGATCGATCGAGGTCGCTACCGGTGACACCCCGAGCACCGACTGCGAGCTCGTGGTGGTTATCGGCGGCGACGGCACCATCCTGCGGGCGGCCGAGCTGACCCGCGGCACGGGCACCCCCGTGCTGGGGGTGAACCTCGGCCACGTGGGCTTCCTTGCGGAGGCCGAGTACGAGGACCTGGAGTCGACGATCGAGGCGATCGTGGGCTGCCGGTACACCATCGAGGACCGGCTCACGCTGGACGTCACGGTGCAGCGCGACGGCGAGGTCGTCGCGCGCACCTGGGCGCTGAACGAGGCGAGCGTCGAGAAGGCCGCCCGAGAGCGGATGCTCGAGGTCGTGGTCGAGGTCGACGGCCGGCCGCTGTCGCGGTGGGGCTGCGACGGGGTGGTGTGCGCGACGCCGACCGGCTCCACGGCGTACAACTTCAGCGCCGGCGGGCCGATCGTGTGGCCCGGCGTCGAGGCGCTGCTGATGGTGCCGATCAGCGCGCACGCGCTGTTCGCGCGGCCCCTCGTGGTCGCGCCGACGTCGGTGCTGGCCGTCGAGGTGCTCGCCCGCACCGACGGGTTCGGGGTGCTGTGGGCCGACGGCCGGCGCGCGTTCGACCTGCCACCGGGCGCGCGGATCGAGGTCCGCCGCGGCACCACGCCGGTGCGGCTGGTGCGCCTCCACGAGGCGCCGTTCACGGACCGGCTGGTGGCCAAGTTCGGCCTGCCGGTCGAGGGCTGGCGGGGCTCGACCGAGCGGCGCCGCCGCTCCGTGGCGGCCAAGGGTGACGCCGGCGATGCTTGAGGAGATCCGCATCGGCCAGCTGGGCGTGATCGACTCCTCGACGCTCGAGCTGGGTCCCGGGCTGACGGTGATCACCGGTGAGACCGGCGCCGGCAAGACCATGGTCGTCACCGCGCTCGGCCTGCTGCTCGGCGGGCGGGCCGACAGCGGCGCCGTGCGCACCGGTGCGAAGAACGCGCGGGTCGAGGGCGTGGTGCGGGTCGGGGCACTGAGCGAGTTCGCCGCGGCGGTCGAGGAGGCCGGCGGCGAGGTCGAGGACGACCGGGTCGTGCTGGCGCGCAACGTCTCGGCCGAGGGGCGGTCACGGGCCTTCGTCGGCGGCGCCTCGGTGCCGGTGTCGTCGCTGGCCGGGATCGCGGAGCCGCTGGTGGCCGTGCACGGCCAGTCCGACCAGCACCGGCTGCTGCAGGCCCGCGCGCAGCGTGACGCGCTGGACCGGTTCGGCGGCGAGGAGATCGCCGGTCTCCTGACGACGTACCGCGACCTCTACCACCGGCTCGAGGCGACCGAGCGGGAGCTCGACGAGGTCGTGACCACGGCCCGGGAGCGGGCCCAGGAGGCCGACCTGCTGCGGTTCGGGCTCGCCGAGATCGAGGAGGTCGGCCCGGAGCCGGGGGAGGACGCCACGCTGGCTGCCGAGGAGTCCCGCCTCGGGTTCGCGGACACGCTGCGGACCGCCGCCGAGCAGGCCCGCGAGGCCCTCTCCAGCGAGCAGGGCGACCCGGACGCCCTCGCGATGACGTCGACGGCCCGGACGCTGCTCGACAGCGTCCGCGAGCACGACGCGGAGGTGGGCGAGCTGGCCGACCGCTCGGCGGAGATCACCTACCTGCTGTCCGACCTCGCCGCCGACGTGGCGTCGTACGCCACCCGCATCGACACCGACCCCGCCCGGCTGGCGGCGGTCTCCGAGCGGCGCGCCGCGCTGACCGCGTTGACCCGCAAGTACGGCGACACGATCGACGAGGTGCTCGCGTGGGCGGAGCGCTCCGCGACCCGCCTGCTGGACCTCGACCACACCGACGAGCGCATCGAGGAGCTGCGCGCCGCGCAGGCGGTGCTGCGGGGCGAGCTCGAGGCCGCGGCGGCGGCGCTGACGGCGGCCCGCACCGCGTCGGCCGGCCGGCTCGCCGAGGAGGTCACCGCCGAGCTCACGCTGCTGGCGATGCCGCACGCCCGCCTGACCGTGGACGTGCGCCCGGCCGGGCGCTTCACGCCCTCCGGCGCCGACGAGGTCGAGCTGATGATGGCCGCCAACACCGGATCCGAGCCCCGGCCGCTGGCCAAGGGCGCCTCCGGCGGCGAGCTGTCCCGCGTGATGCTCGCGCTCGAGGTGGCCCTGGCCGGCACCAGCCCGGTCCCGACGTTCGTGTTCGACGAGGTCGACGCGGGTGTCGGCGGCGCGGCCGCCGTCGAGGTCGGCCGGCGCCTGGCCCAGCTGGCCCGCAGCGCCCAGGTGCTCGTCGTGACGCACCTGCCCCAGGTCGCGGCGTACGCCGACCGGCACGTCGTGGTGGAGAAGTCCTCGGACGGCACCGTCACGAGCTCGGGCCTCACGGTCCTCGACGACGAGCAGCGTGAGCGGGAGCTGTCGCGGATGCTGGCCGGCCTCGCCGACTCCGACACCGCGCTGGCGCACGCACGCGAGCTGCTCGACGTCGCCCAGGAGGCCCGCACCGCCGGCTGACGGCAGGACGCGCCCGGCTTCGCTTGGTCCGCAGATCGGCGGGTGCGATTTGGAAGCATGGTCGGGTCATGAGGATCCCCGTACGCCCCCGCTCCGCCCTCAGCCTGCCCGGCGTGGTCGGCACCGCCCGCGTCGACCGCCGGACCCGCGCCCTGGTGCCCCGGCTGCGGCCCGGCGACGTCGCCGTGCTCGAGCACGTCGACCTGGACCGCGCGACGGCTCAGGCGCTCGTCGACGCCGGCGTCGCCGCGGTCGTGAACGCCGCCCCGATGATCTCCGGCCGGTACCCGAACCTCGGCCCCCAGGTGCTCGTGGACGCCGGCGTCGTGCTGGTCGACGGCATCGGGACGGCGGGCCTGGCCGCGGTCGGCGACGGCCGGACCGTGCGCCTGCACGACGGCTCGGTGTACGCCGGTGAGGAGCTGCTCGCCAGCGGACGTGCGGTCGATGCCGGCACGGTCGCCGCCGAGCTGGAGGCCGCCCGCACCGGCCTGGTGACGCAGCTGGAGACGTTCACGCACAACAGCACCGAGTTCCTCCGCCGTGAGCAGGACCTCCTGCTGCACGGCCGGGGCGTGCCCCGGCTCGCCACGAGGATCGCCGGCCGGCCCGTGGTCGTCGTGGTCCGGGGGCACGACCACCGGCGCGAGCTCGCGGGCATCCGGGCGTTCCTGCGTGAGCAGGACCCGGTGCTCGTCGGCGTCGGCGGGGGAGCGGAGGTGCTGCGGGCGGCCGGCTTCCGGCCCGAGGTCGTGGTGCTCGACGCGCACGCCGAGGACGTCGAGCTGCCCAGCGCGAAGACGCTCCGGTCCGCGCGGGACGTCGTCGTCCGCACCGACCGCGGCGCCGCCCGCGCGCAGCTGGACTCGCTGGAGCGGCTCGGGGTGCGCCCCCTGCGGTTCGAGTCCGCGGCGACCCCCGAGGACGCCGCCCTGATCCTCGCCGACGCGGCCGAGGCGGCCGTGATCGTCGGCGTCGGCATGCACGCCACGCTCGACGAGTTCCTCGACCGGCAGCGCACCGGCCTGGCCAGCACGTACCTGACCCGCCTCAAGGTCGGTCCCCGGCTGGTCGACGCCGACGCCCTCCCGTACCTGTACTCCGGCCGGGTCCGGCCGTGGCACCTGCTGCTGGTGATGCTCGCCGGCCTGGTCGCGCTCGCGGCCGCCCTCGCGGTGACCCCGGTCGGCCAGGACTGGCTCGACACCCTCCAAGGACTCCTCCCGTGATCTCGTTCCGCCAGCACGTCGTCTCGCTCGTCGCCGTCTTCCTCGCGCTCGCGGTGGGGGTGGTCCTGGGCGGTGGCCCGCTCAGCGACCTGGGCCGCGACGACCAGCCCGCCGCCGCGACGACCCCGCAACGGGCGGTCCGGCAGGCCGCGTCGTACGGCGACGACTTCGCCACCGCGTCGGCGGCGAGGCTCTACGCCGACGGGCTCCACGGCCGGAAGGTGTCGATCGTCGTCATGCCCGAGGCGGACGCCGACACCGTGAGCGCGCTGGGCGCGGAGGTCGAGTCGGCCGGCGGCTCCGTCGGCGGGACGTACGACGTGCACCGCGCGCTCGTCGACAGCTCCGAGAAGTCGCTCGTCGACACGCTCGGCAGCCAGCTCGTGCAGCAGCTCGGCACGGGGGCCGTGAGCCAGGACGCGTCGACGTACGTCCGCGCCGGCCAGCTGGTCGGGCTCGCGGTGTCCGGCGACGTCCCGAGCTCCGACGCCGCCTCGGTGCGGCAGAGCCTCGACGGCGCCGACCTGATGACCTCCCCGCAGGGCGCCACGCGCGCTCCCGCCGTGCTGGTGGTCCTCGGCCGTCCCGTCGACCCGGCGATCCTCTCCGGGGTGGTCGCCGGGCTCGCGGACACCGCGACCGGCGTCGTCGTCGCCGGCTCCGCCACTGCGCTCGCCGACCTGCGCGCGGAGCGCTCCGCAGCCGGGGCGGCGACCGTCGACGGGGTCGACACGCCGCTCGGCCGGGTCACCGCCACGCTTGCCCTGATCCGCTCGTTCACGGTCCAGGGTGGATCCTTCGGAGCGTCGGGATCGGACGGAGCCGTCCCCGTCACGTAGGATGGAGTTCCGTGATCAACGGGACGCCCACCAAGCACGTGTTCGTGACCGGAGGCGTCGCCTCCTCGCTCGGGAAGGGCCTCACGGCGTCCAGCCTGGGAAGCCTGCTGAAGGCACGCGGTCTCCGCGTGACGATGCAGAAGCTCGACCCCTACCTCAACGTCGACCCCGGGACGATGAACCCGTTCCAGCACGGCGAGGTCTTCGTGACCAACGACGGCGCCGAGACCGACCTGGACATCGGGCACTACGAGCGGTTCCTCGACACCGACCTCGGCCAGATCGCCAACGTCACGACGGGCCAGGTCTACTCGAGCGTGATCGCCAAGGAGCGCCGCGGCGACTACCTCGGCGACACCGTCCAGGTGATCCCGCACATCACCAACGAGATCAAGGACCGCATCCTCGCGATGGGCGGGCCCGACGTCGACGTGGTGATCACCGAGATCGGCGGCACGGTCGGTGACATCGAGTCGCTGCCGTTCCTCGAGGCCGCGCGCCAGACCCGGCACGAGATCGGCCGCGACAACTGCTTCTTCCTCCACGTCTCGCTGGTGCCCTACATCGGCCCGTCCGGTGAGCTGAAGACCAAGCCCACCCAGCACTCCGTCGCGGCGCTGCGCCAGGTCGGCATCCAGCCCGACGCGGTCGTCTGCCGCGCCGACCGCGAGATCCCCGAGGGCATCAAGCGGAAGATCTCGCTGATGTGCGACGTCGACCAGGACGCCGTCGTGACCGCTGCGGACGCGCCGTCGATCTACGACATCCCGAAGGTGCTGCACCGCGAGGGCCTCGACGCTTACGTCGTACGCCGCCTCGACCTGCCGTTCCGCGACGTCGACTGGACCGTCTGGGACGACCTCCTGCGCCGGGTCCACCACCCCAAGGAGGAGGTCACGGTCGCGCTGGTCGGCAAGTACGTCGACCTGCCGGACGCCTACCTCTCGGTCGCCGAGGCGCTGCGCGCCGGCGGGTTCGCCCACGAGGCCAAGGTCAACCTGCGCTGGATCGCCTCCGACGAGTGCCAGACGCCGGCCGGCGCCGCCAAGCACCTCCAGGACGTCGACGCGATCTGCGTCCCGGGCGGCTTCGGCGTCCGCGGTATCGAGGGCAAGCTCGGCGCACTGACCTTCGCCCGGCACAACAAGATCCCGACGCTGGGCCTGTGTCTGGGGCTGCAGTGCATGGTGATCGAGTACGCCCGCAACGTCGCCGGGCTGGAGAAGGCCGCCTCGACCGAGTTCGATCCGGACTGCCCGGAGCCGGTGATCGCCACCATGGCCGAGCAGATGGCGTTCGTCGAAGGCGCCGGAGACCTGGGCGGCACCATGCGCCTCGGCCTCTACCCGGCCCACCTCAAGGAGGGCTCGG
>DASTXB010000064.1:0-74879 GCA_035765695.1 Nocardioides sp.
CAAGGAGCGGCGCGGGGACTACCTCGGCGAGACGGTCCAGGTGATCCCGCACATCACCAACGAGATCAAGGAACGGATCCGCGCGATGGCGGGTCCCGACGTCGACGTGGTGATCACCGAGATCGGCGGCACGGTGGGCGACATCGAGTCGCTGCCGTTCCTCGAGGCTGCCCGCCAGGTGCGCCACGACGTCGGCCGCGACAACTGCTTCTTCCTGCACGTGTCGCTGGTGCCCTACATCGGGCCGTCCGGTGAGCTGAAGACCAAGCCGACCCAGCACTCCGTCGCGGCGCTGCGCCAGGTCGGCATCCAGCCCGACGCGGTCGTCTGCCGCGCCGACCGCGAGCTGCCGCCGTCGATCAAGCGGAAGATCTCGCTCATGTGCGACGTCGACCAGGACGCCGTCGTCACCGCGGCGGACGCGCCGTCGATCTACGACATCCCCAAGGTCCTGCACCGCGAGGGGCTCGACGCGTACGTCGTCCGCCGTCTCGACCTGCCGTTCCGCGACGTCGACTGGACCGTGTGGGACGACCTGCTGCGCCGGGTGCACCACCCCAAGGAGGAGGTCACCGTCGCCCTGGTCGGCAAGTACGTCGACCTGCCCGACGCCTACCTCTCGGTCGCCGAGGCCCTGCGCGCCGGCGGTTTCGCGCACGAGGCGAAGGTCAACCTGCGCTGGGTCGCGTCGGACGAGTGCCAGACCGAGGCCGGGGCGGCGAAGAACCTCCACGACGTCGACGCGATCTGCGTGCCCGGCGGCTTCGGCGTGCGCGGCATCGAGGGCAAGCTCGGCGCGCTCACCTACGCCCGCACCCACGGCATCCCGACGCTCGGGCTGTGCCTGGGCCTGCAGTGCATGGTGATCGAGTACTCCCGCAGCGTGCTGGGCCTGGAGAAGGCCGGCTCCACCGAGTTCGACCCGGACACCCCGGAGCCGGTGATCGCGACGATGGCCGAGCAGGTCGCCTTCGTCGAGGGCGCGGGCGACCTGGGCGGCACCATGCGCCTGGGCCTGTACCCGGCCGCGCTCAAGGAGGGCTCCATCGCCCGTGAGGTGTACGGCGCGGCGCAGATCGACGAGCGCCACCGGCACCGCTACGAGGTCAGCAACTCCTACCGCGACCAGCTCGAGGAGGCCGGGATGGTCTTCTCGGGCACCTCGCCGGACAACAGCCTCGTCGAGTTCGTCGAGCTGCCCCGCGACGTGCACCCGTACTACATCGCCACGCAGGCGCACCCCGAGCTGCGCTCGCGCCCGACGCGCCCGCACCCGCTGTTCAAGGGCCTCGTCGGCGCCGCCATCGACCGGCAACGCGAGCTGCGCTTCCCGATCGACGAGACCGGGCTGCGCCGCGAGCCCGAGGACGACTGACGGGTGGCGCCCGCACTGGAGGACCGCCCCGAGCAGTGGCCGGTGGCCGACAGCCGTCTCGAGTACGACGGCGGCGGCTGGGTGGTCCGGCTCCGCAGTGACCGCATCCGGCGCCCCGGGCACCCCGAGGACGAGCCGTTCACGCGGCTGGTCGTCGAGCACCCGGGTGCCGCGATCGTGCTGGCGATCGACGAACGCGACCGGGTGCTCTGCCTGTGGCAGTACCGGCACGCCGTCCGGGAGACGCTGGTCCAGCTCCCGGCCGGGCTGCTGGACGTCGAGGGGGAGGACCCGCTCGACGTCGCCCGCCGCGAGCTGGTCGAGGAGGCCGGCCTCGAGGCCGGGTCGTGGACGCACCTGACGTCGGCGTACTCCTCGCCCGGGATCACGGCCGAGATCTCGCACTACTACCTGGCCCGGGACCTGACCGCGGTCGGACGCGGCGACTTCGAGCCGGAGCACGAAGAGGCCGAGATGGAGCTCGCCTGGGTGCCGTTCGGGGACCTGCACGCCGCCGTGGCGGAGGGGCGGTTGCGCGACGCCCACCTCGCCCTCGCGGTGCTGCTCACCGGGAGTAGGCTCGCGCCGGAGCCACGACGGAGTGGCCCGGATCACGACAAGGAGCAGGTTTCGTGAAGGTCGGCGTCCCCAAGGAAGTCAAGAACCACGAGTACCGGGTGGCGATCACGCCGATCGGCGTGCACGAGCTCACCGCCCACGGGCACGAGGTCTTCGTCGAGCAGGGGGCCGGGCTCGGCTCCTCGATCAGCGACGAGGAGTACGTCGGCGCGGGCGCGAAGATCGTCGGCACGGCCGAGGAGGCCTGGGGCACCGACGGTGGCGTCGACATGGTGCTGAAGGTCAAGGAGCCGGTGGCCGAGGAGTACGGCCGGATGCGCGAGGGCCTGACGCTCTTCACCTACCTGCACCTGGCCGCGGACAAGCCGCTGACCGAGGAGCTGATGCGGCGCAAGGTCACCGGCATCGCCTACGAGACCGTGCAGCTGCCCTCGGGCGGGCTGCCGCTGCTGTACCCGATGTCGGAGGTAGCCGGCTGCCTGGCGCCCCAGGTGGGCGCCTACAACCTGATGAAGGCCCAGGGCGGCCGCGGGGTGCTGATGGGTGGCGTCGGCGGCGTGGCGAACGCCAAGGTCGTGATCATCGGTGCCGGCGTCTCGGGGCAGAACGCCGCGAACATCGCGCTCGGCATGGGCGCGGACGTGACGCTGCTGGACACCGACCTGGACAAGCTGCGGATGTCGTTCTGGCGCTACAACAACCGGGTCCACGGCCTGGCGAGCTCGAAGCTCGCGATCGAGCAGCAGGTGATGGAGGCCGACATGGTGATCGGCGCGGTGCTGATCCCGGGTGCGGCGGCGCCGAAGCTGGTCACCAACGACCTGGTCGCGCGGATGAAGCCCGGCTCCGTGCTCGTCGACATCGCGGTCGACCAGGGCGGCTGCTTCGAGGACACCCACGCGACCACGCACGCGGACCCGACGTACCAGGTGCACGGCTCGACGTTCTACTGCGTGGCGAACATGCCCGGCGCGGTCCCGAACACCAGCACCTACGCGCTGACCAACGCGACGCTGCCGTACGCCGTCGCGCTGGCCGACAAGGGCTGGACCCGGGCCTGCCGCGACGACCGGTCGCTGGCGCTCGGCCTGAACACCCACGACGGCCGGCTCACCAACGGCCCGGTCGGCGAGGCGGTCGGCATCGACGCCGTCTCGCTCGACGAGGTGCTCGCCTGAACGACGTCCAGCGCGCCGTCCGCACCTACCTCGACCACCTCACGGTCGAGCGCGGCCTGGCGGCGAACACGCTGACGTCGTACCGGCGCGACCTGCGCAGGTACCAGGAGTACCTCGCCGAGGTCGGCATCGACGAGCTCGGGGCGATCAGCGAGGCGACCGTGTCGGGCTTCCTGGTGCGGCTGCGGGAGGGCGACGAGGGGCACCCCGCCCTGAGCTCGACCTCCGCCGCCCGCACGGTGGTGGCTGTGCGCGGCTTCCACAAGTTCGCCGTGGCCGACGGTCTCGCGACCGTCGACCCGGCGAGCGGGGTGAAGCCGCCGGCTCCGGCCAAGCGGCTGCCCAAGGCGCTGCCGCTGGCCGACGTCGAGGCCATCCTGGAGGCTGCGGGGTCGCCCGGCACCACGCTGGCGCTCCGCGACCGCGCACTGCTGGAGGTGCTCTACGGCACCGGTGCCCGCATCTCCGAGGCGGTGGGGCTGGACGTCGACGACCTCGACATGGTCGACGGCACGGTGCTCCTCCGCGGCAAGGGTGGCAAGGAGCGGCTGGTGCCGGTGGGGTCGTACGCCCGGGAGGCGGTGGACGCGTACCTCGTCCGCGGCCGGCCCGAGCTGGCCGCGGTCTCGGTGGGACCGAGCACCGGGGGAGCGCTCTTCCTCAACGCCCGCGGCGGCCGGCTGTCCCGGCAGTCGGCGTGGGCGGTGCTGGTCAAGGCGGCCGAGCGGGCCGGCGTCACCCGCGACGTCTCCCCTCACACCCTGCGGCACTCGTTCGCGACGCACCTGCTGGACGGCGGCGCCGACGTCCGCGTGGTGCAGGAGCTCCTGGGGCACGCGTCGGTGACCACCACGCAGGTGTACACACTGGTGACCGTGGACAACCTGCGTGAAGTGTTCGCGACCGCCCACCCGCGGGCACGCGACTGACCCGATGACCGACCTCCTCGACGACATCACCGCCGCCGCGGCCGGCCGCGGCCTGACCCTCTACCCGCACCAGGAGGAGGCGATCCTCGCCCTGCTCGCGGGCGACAACGTCGTGCTGGCGACGCCGACCGGCTCCGGGAAGTCGCTGGTCGCCGAGGCCGCCCACCGGGCCGCGCTCGCCGAGGACCGCGTCTCGTTCTATACCGCTCCCATCAAGGCGCTGGTGAGCGAGAAGTTCTTCGCGCTGGTCGAGGAGTTCGGCGCGGCGGACGTCGGAATGTTGACCGGCGACGCGTCGGTGAACCCGGACGCGCCGATCATCTGCTGCACCGCCGAGGTGCTGGCGAACATCGCGCTGCGCGAGGGCTCGACCGCGGACGTCGGGCTCGTGGTGATGGACGAGTTCCACTTCTACGCCGAGCCGGACCGTGGCTGGGCGTGGCAGGTGCCGCTGCTGGAGCTGCCGCAGGCGCAGTTCCTGCTGATGTCGGCCACCCTGGGCGACGTGACCGAGCTGGCCGCGGACCTGTCGCGGCGCAACGGCCGCGAGACGACGGTCGTCGCGGACGCCGTACGCCCGGTGCCGCTGACGTTCTCCTGGGCGATGACCCCGCTCGCCGAGACGCTCGAGGAGCTCGTCACGACCGGGCAGGGACCGGTCTACGTCGTGCACTTCACGCAGAAGGACGCCGTCGAGCACGCGACCACGCTGCTCAAGGCGGGCTGGATCGCCAAACCCGACCTCGGCGCCCGCCTGGACCACGTGCGCTTCGGCGCCGGCTTCGGGAAGACGCTCAACAAGCTGCTGCGGCGGGGGATCGGCGTCCACCACGCAGGCATGCTGCCGCGCTACCGCCGCCTCGTCGAGCAGCTCGCGCAGGCCGGCCTGCTCGGCGTCATCTGCGGCACCGACACCCTCGGCGTGGGGATCAACGTGCCGATCCGCACGGTGCTGTTCACCGGGCTGGCGAAGTTCGACGGCAGCCGGCAGCGGATCCTGCGGTCGCGGGAGTTCCTCCAGATCGCCGGACGCGCGGGCCGGGCGGGCTTCGACACCGCCGGGTACGTCGTCGTCCAGGCGCCCGAGCACGTCATCGAGAACGAGAAGGCCAAGGCCAAGGCCGCCGAGCGTCAGGCCGCCGGGCGGAAGAACTCGAAGGCGCAGCTGAAGAAGCCGCCCGAGGGCACCGTCGTGTGGAGCGAGCAGACCTTCGACAAGCTGGTCGCGGGGGAGCCAGAACCGCTGGTGTCGCGGATGAAGGTCGACAACGCGATGCTGATCAACGTCGTGTCACGCGAGGAGGACGCGTTCCCGGTCCTGCGGCGCCTGCTCACCGACAACCACGAGGAACCGCGCCAGCAGCGACGGCTCGCGCGGCGGGCGCTGCGGCTCGCGCGGTCACTGGTGCACTCGGGGGTCCTGACCCGGCTCGACGAGCCGGACGAGCACGGCCGGCGCTACGTGCTCACGGTCGACCTGCCGGTGGACTTCGCGCTGAACCAGCCGCTCGCCCACTTCGCGCTGGCGGCGCTCGACGTGCTGGCCCCCCCGGAAGAACGGCAGAGTGCCGAGGAGCACGCCCTCGACATCGTGTCGGTGATCGAGGCCGTGCTGGAGGGTCCGCGGCAGGTGTTGCTCCAGCAGCAGTACGTCGCGCGCGGCGAGGCGGTCGCGGAGATGAAGGCCGACGGCATCGAGTACGACGAGCGGATGGCCCTGCTGGAGGAGGTCACCTGGCCGCGGCCGCTGGCCGAGCTGCTCGAGGCGACGTACGAGATCTACCGGCAGACGCACCCGTGGTTGCCTGAGGACGCGCTCCAGCCCAAGTCGATCGTGCGGGAGATGTACGAGCAGGGCATGTCGTTCACCGACTTCGTCTCGCGCTACCAGCTGGCCCGATCCGAGGGGCTGGTGCTGAGGTACCTCACCGACGCGTACCGGACGCTGCGCCAGACGGTGCCCGAGTCCCACCGGACGCCCGAGCTCGAGGACCTGGTCGAGTGGCTGGGGGAGACCGTGCGGCAGACCGACTCCTCCCTGCTCGACGAGTGGGAGGCCCTCGCCGACCCGTCGCACGTGCGCGCCGACGTCGCGCATCACGAGCCGCCCCCGTCGCCGCGGCCGATCTCCAAGCAGGAGCGCGCGTTCCGGGTGATGATCCGCAACGCGATGTTCCGACGCGTCGAGCTGGTCGCGCGCGACGACCTCGACGGCCTGATGGCGATGGAGCGCGCGGCGGCCGACCGGACGGACCCGCCCGGCGAGGTCGTGATGACCCGGTCGGCGTGGGACGAGGCGATCGAGGAGTACTACGCCGAGCACGACCGCGTGCTGCTGGACGCCGACGCCCGAGGTCCCGCCCTGCTCGCGGTCGCGGAGAGCGGCCGCACCTGGCGGATCACCCAGACCGTCCACGACCCCGAGGGCCACCACGACTGGGTGATCGAGGCCGAGGCCGACCTCGACGCATCCGACCAGGCCGGCGAGCTGGTGCTGCGCGCCGTGGCGATGCGCCGGCTGGGTGATTAGGCCGGGACCGGGTCGCGGCCGTGTCGCGCCGAGGTGACGAGCGCATGGAGGAGGGCGGCCTGGTGCCGACCCGTGGGACCGGCCGGCCACACCTCCCGATAGGCGTCGACGACGGCGTCGCTGGCGCGCCGGACGTCGTGGTCGTAGAGGCTGATCGCGAGCCGCCAGGCGGCCGTGATGGTGCGGTCGTAGAAGGCCGCGGCCTCCTGGATCGCGGAGTCGAGCCCGAGGTCGCCCGACGCGACCGCGGACGGTCCGGGGATCACCCGGAGGTGGCGCCGACCCGCCGTGAAGTTAGACGTCATGTCTAAGTTCTACCCCCTATACTCAAGTTCATGTCTAGATCTGAGGCCGAGCTCCTCACCATCGGGGACCTGGCCCGCCGGGTCGGCCTGACGTCCGCGACCCTGCGCGCCTGGGAGCAGCGGCACGGCTTCCCGCGCCCGGAGCGGCTCCCGAGCGGTCACCGTCGCTACCCGGTCTCCGAGGTCGAGCGGGTCCGCGACGTGCTGCGCCGGCGCGAGGACGGCGCCCGGCTCGACGCGGCGATCACCCAGGCGCTCGCCGTACCGGCCCCGGACGAGACCGTGGCGCACTCCGGCTCGGTGTACGCCGAGCTGCGGCGCCACCACCCCGCGCTGGCCGGCCACCGGCTGCACAAGCGGACGCTGACGGCCCTGTCCTGGGCGATCGAGGACGAGTTCTGCGCCAAGGCGGCGGACCCCTACCTCTTCGGCGCGTTCCAGCGGCGCGAGTTCTACGACGCCTCGCGCTCCCGGTGGCGCGAGCTGGCGCGGGTGGCGCGGGCGACGGTGGTGCTCGCCGACTTCGACGAGCCTGCCGGCGGATCGCCGGTCGAGGTGGCGCTCGGGCCGTCGTCGCCGATGCACCGCGAGTGGACCGTCGTGTGCGACGCGCGCGAGCTCTCCGCGGCGCTGAGCGCCTGGGAGCTCCCGGGCCAGGACGAGGTGCCGGACGCGGACCGGCTCTTCGAGTGCGTCTGGACGGTCGACCCGCGCGCCGTGCGGACCGCGGCCCGGGTGTGCGCGGCGGTCGCGCTCGAGAGCGGGCTGTCGGACGCGGGCGCGCTGCTCTACGAGCTCGCCGACGAGCCCCCGGCGGTGGTCGCCGACCTGGCGTCGGTGACGACGCTGTTCAACCGCGTGGTGTCGTACGTCGACGCGCTCAGGTGAGCGAGCAGTAGCCGAACGGGCAGGAGTCCAGCCAGGACAGCCCACCGCTCAGCGACGAGATCTGCTTGTAGCCGGCCGCGTCGTCGACCCACAGCAGCGCCCACACGGGCTTGCGGGACTGGGCCTTCGCGGTCACGGTGACGGTCGACGCCTTCCAGGTCCGGCGGGTGTCGGCTGCGGGCCCGATCTCGGTCAGCGCCATCCGTGGCACCCGCCTGGCGACTGCGGCGTACCCGCCCATCGAGGGCGCCTGGCTCCGGTGGCTGCCGGTCGACGGGTAGTAGGAGTCGATGCCGGCGAGGTCGACCTGCGTGGGGACCAGCTTCTCCGGCGCCGTGATGCCCGCGCGGCTGCTGGCGGCGAACGAGTAGGCCCACAGCACGTTGTGCACCCCGGCGGCCCACGCGCGCTGCTGGAGCTGCCCGTAGACCTTGCGGAACGTCGTCGCGTTCGGCCGGCCCCACCAGAACCAGTCGCCGTTCACCTCGTGGAACGGCCGGAACACGACCGCCACGCCCGCGGCCTGGAGGGCGGCGAGCACGGTGAGCTGCTCGTCGTACGCCGCCCAGAACGCCTGCGCCTCGGGGGTCGACGGGCGCAGCAGGGCGCCGAGGTCGTGCCAGCTGCGGTCGTCGTACTCGCGACCGGTGTGGGGGTTGGGGACGTGCCACGAGGCGGTGAGGACGGCGCCGGCCCGCGCCGTGGCGACCAGGTCCGCGAACGCCTGGTCGAAGAACGGGAACTCGTAGGTCCGGGTCTTGCCGAGCTCCCAGAGGTCGAACCCGACGACCGACACGCGGCGGTCGCCGAGCCGCGCCAGCGGATCGGCGTACTGCGCGCTGGACATGTTGAGCTGCTGCCCGACGCCCATGAGTCCCGCGCTCCTCCATCGGTCCAGCCGGGCGGCGAGGCACCGGGCGGCCGGGTCGGCGTCCGGGTCGACGGGAGCCGTCCGTGGGGTGCACCGGTCGGTCCTGACCACGGTGAGCGTCACCGCCCGGGACGGGGCCGACGCGGGCCGGCCGTTCCAGGCCTCGGCGACCACCCGCAGGCGCCGGTCGCCGGCCGCGGTCGTGTCGAGGGGGACGACGGCGCGGCCGGCCGCGTTCACGGCACCGTCGCCCAGCGGCGTCCAGGCGCCACCGGCGTACTGCTCGACGGTGACCGGGCGACCCTGCTGGGCCGCGGGCAGCTGGGCGACCAGGGCCGCCGGCTCGCCGAGGGTGACGACCGGGGGAGCGAGACGCGCGGTGACCGTCGTACCGCCCTTCTCCGGGCGCGCGGACGCAGGGGTGGCTCCGGACGCGATCAATCCCCCCGTGAGCAACCCCGCCAGCAAGACCGTCACGGCCCCCCGTGGTCGCACAGGGGCAGTCTAGGGTGGACGGCATGTCCGACGTCGCGACTTCGCACAATCCGCAGCAGAGCCGGTACGAGGCCCACATCGACGGCGAGCTGGCCGGGTTCGCCGAGTACCAGCTCACCGACCGGCTCGTGGTCTTCACCCACACGGAGGTGGACGAGAAGTTCGAGGGCCAGGGCGTCGGGTCGGCGCTCGCCCGTTTCGGGCTCGACGACGTGCGTGCCGAGGGCAGCCGCGCGGTGCTGCCGCTGTGCCCGTTCATCAAGTCCTGGATCGGCAAGCACCCGGACTACCAGGACCTCGTGTACGGCGCCCCGGTGTCCACCGCCAAGGACTGACCGTTCTCCACAGGACTGTGCACAGGCGGGCCGTGCCCTGTGCACCCGGCGCGGCGCTCGTGCACAGTCCATCAACAGATTGGCCGACCGGCCTGGGGGTTTCCCCGTTCGGCTTGTTCGCTGTCGGAGGCCGGTCCTAGAGTCGCCCGCGAGTCGGCCACAAGTCGTTGTGTCGACATGTGGATGAGGAGCGTTTGATGAACGCAGGCGGCACCTTCGGTGGAGTCCCGTCGACCGGCGCCGCCGCCGGCGAGATGCCCCCGCTCGTCACCACCCCACCCCAGCAGTCCGGAGAGGACCACGTGGCCGACGCCCTTCCCTTCGAGCGCCCCGCGACCGAGCCCAAGCTCGGCCCGACGGGACGCCCGATGCCCGACCTCCCCGAGCCGCGCCCGCTGAGCGAGCACGGCCACGCCCGCGTCATCTCGATGTGCAACCAGAAGGGCGGCGTCGGCAAGACCACGACGACGATCAACCTCGGTGCTTCGCTGGCGGAGCACGGCCGCAAGGTGCTGCTGGTCGACTTCGACCCGCAGGGCTCGCTGTCGGTCGGCCTCGGGCTGAACCCGCACGAGATGGACCTGACGGTCTACAACCTGCTGATGGAGCGCGACGTGGACATCCACGACGTCATCGTGTCCAGCGGGGTGCCGGGCATGGACCTCCTGCCGTCGAACATCGACCTGTCGGCCGCCGAGGTGCAGCTGGTGCACGAGGTCGCCCGCGAGCAGACCCTCCAGCGCGTCCTCGCGCCGGCGATCGACGACTACGACGTCATCCTCATCGACTGCCAGCCCTCCCTCGGTCTGCTCACGGTCAACGCGCTGACCGCGTCGGACGGCGTGATCGTGCCGCTGGAGTGCGAGTACTTCGCGCTGCGCGGTGTCGCCCTGCTCAAGACGACGATCGACAAGGTGCGCGAGCGGCTGAACCCCAAGCTGGAGATCGACGGAGTGCTCGGCACCATGTACGACGGCCGGACCCTGCACAGCCGCGAGGTGATGGAGCGCCTGGTGCAGGCGTGGGGCGACAAGGTCTTCCACACGGTCATCCGGCGCACCGTGAAGTTCTCGGACTCCACCGTCGCGGGCGAGCCGATCACGTCGTACGCCTCGAGCTCGACGGGCGCCGAGGCCTACCGGCAGCTGGCCAAGGAGGTGCTGGCTCGTTGTCTCGACGGGTGAGCCTCCCCGCTGCCGACGACCTGTTCCGCCCCACCGCCCCGGCGACGCAGCAGGCTGCTGCGCAGCGCGTCGAGGAGGAGCCGGCCGCGGACCGGTCCACGTCGGCGGGTGGCCCGAAGAAGCCGAGCGGCCGGGTCCGGCACGACGAGAAGATGACGGTGTACGTCACCTCCGACGAGCTGCTCGACCTCGAGCACGCCCGGCTGGTGCTGCGCCGGTCGCACGGGCTGGCCGTCGACCGCGGCCGCCTGGTGCGCGAGGCGATCGCGATGGTGCTCGCCGACTTCGACGCCCATGGCGACGACAGCGCACTGGTGCGACGATTGACCGAGGAATGACCGCGCAGCCGGAGGTCCAGGAGAACGCGGCGGAGACCGCGCCGGGCTTCGAGGTGCGCCTCGACAACTTCGAGGGCCCGTTCGACCTGCTGCTCAACCTGATCGCCAAGCACAAGCTCGACATCACCGAGGTGTCGCTGTCGACGGTCACCGACGAGTTCATCGCGCACGTCAAGGCCGGCGGCCGGCTCTGGGACCTCGAGCAGACCACGTCGTTCCTGCTGGTCGCCTCGACCCTGCTCGACCTCAAGGCCGCCCGGCTGCTGCCGCAGGGTGACGTCGAGGACGAGGAGGACCTCGCGCTGCTGGAGGCCCGCGACCTGCTGTTCGCGCGCCTGCTGCAGTACAAGGCGTTCAAGCTGGTCGCGGGGGTGCTCGAGCAGCGCCTGGCCAGCGAGTCCCGGCGGCACCCGCGCGCGGTCGGGCTCGACGAGCGGTTCGCGGGACTGCTGCCGGAGGTCCTCATCGGCGTCGGTCTGGAGCAGTTCGCCCAGCTCGCGGCCAAGGCGCTGGAGCCGAAGCCGGTGCTGGAGCTCTCGCTGCACCACATCCACGCCGCCAAGGTCAGCGTGCGCGAGCAGGCCGCGCTGGTCGTCGACCGCCTGCGTCGCCAGGGCACGGTGACGTTCCGGGCGCTGTGCGGCGACTCGCCCGACCGGCTCACGACGGTGGCGCGGTTCCTGTCCCTGCTCGAGCTGTTCCGCGAGGGCGCGGTCGCGTTCGACCAGGTGACCCCGCTCGGCGAGCTGACGATCCGCTGGACGGGCGACGAGGACGCGGACGTCGACGACCTGATCACCGACGAGTTCGACGGCGCACCACCCGAGGCGGAGCCGGTGCCGGACGCGGAGCTGGATGGAGGGGCAGACGACGATGGAGCCGACCGTGGAGACGACTGACGAGACGCTTGCCGTCCCCGTGGCGGAGCTGCGGCCCTCGCTCGAGGCGCTGCTGATGGTGGCCGACCAGCCGCTGGAGGTCATGACGCTCGCGACCGCCGTCGGCTACCCGGTCGACGAGGTCACCGGGGCGCTGGAGGGACTCGCGCGCGAGTACGACGAGCAGGGGCGCGGGTTCGAGCTGCGCAACGTCGGCGGCGGCTGGCGCTACTACACGCGCGACGAGTACGCCGCGGTCGTCGAGGGCTACGTCCTCGACGGGCAGCAGGCCCGGCTGACGCAGGCGGCCCTGGAGACGCTGGCCGTCGTGGCCTACAAGCAGCCGGTGTCCCGGGCGCGAGTCTCCGCGATCCGCGGCGTGAACGTCGACGGGGTGATGCGCACCCTGCTCACCCGGGGCCTGGTCGAGGAGGCCGGCCAGGACCACGAGACCGGGGCGAACCTCTACCGCACCACGACGTACTTCCTGGAGCGGATCGGCGTGACCTCGCTCGACGAGCTGCCGGAGCTGGCGCCGTACCTGCCGGACATGGACGACCTCGAGGACGAGCTGGCCGAGATGGCCGCGCCGACGGCGACCGAGCAGACCCCCGAGCCCGCCCCCGAGCCGGCCCCGCACCAGCCGCACTCGCCGCACTCCGGTAGCGGGACCGAGCCCGACGGCGGGACCGAGCCCACATGAGCCTGGAGACGGACGACGAGGGCCTGATCCGGCTCCAGAAGCTGCTCGCCCAGTCCGGCGTGGCCTCGCGGCGCAGGTGCGAGGAGCTGATGCTCGACGGGCTGGTCGAGGTCGACGGCGAGGTCGTCACCCGGCTCGGCACCAAGGTCGACCCCCGGACCGCGGTGATCCGCGTCGACGGCAAGCGGCTGCCACCGGTGTCGGAGCAGGTCTACCTGGTGCTGAACAAGCCGCGGGGCGTCGTCTCGACGATGTCGGACCCCGAGGGGCGCCGGAACCTCGGCGACCTGGTCGCCGACCGTCCCGAGCGGCTGTTCCACGTCGGCCGGCTCGACACCGACACCTCCGGGCTCATCCTGCTCACCAACGACGGCGACTTCGCCCAGCGGATGGCGCACCCCTCGTACGAGGTGGAGAAGACGTACGTCGCCGAGGTCGACGGTGAGGTGTACCGCCGCACGATCAAGCAGCTGCTCGAGGGCGTCACGCTCGACGACGGGCCGGTGGACGTGCGCCGGGCGCGGATCGTGGAGGCGACCGCGTCGAAGTCGATCGTCGAGCTGGTGATCCACGAGGGCCGCAACCGGATCGTGCGCCGGCTGCTCGACCACGTCGGGCACCCCGTCCGGCGGCTGACGCGCACGGCCATCGGACCGGTGCAGCTGGGCAAGCTGCCGGTCGGGGAGCTGCGCGACCTCAGCCTCGCCGAGCTGGGGGAGCTGCTGGACGCGGCCAGTCTGTAGTCACCGGAGCCGGCGGCGCGAGCAGCCGCGCGGTGTCGATACCGACCCGCAGCAGCTCGGCGAGCCGCGCGTCCGGGTCCGCCATGGCGCCGGTCGCGATGCCGCGGACCGCGCACCGGATGACCTGCGGGGCCGACCGGCGGCGGAACTGCTTCTCGGTCAGCGGCGTGCCGTCGAGCCACTGCCGCGCCCACGCCTCGGCGCCCGGCACCTGGTCGAGCGAGGCGCGGATGCCCGTCGTGTCCAGGCCGAGCGTCCGGGAGAGCTCCTCGCAGCGGATCAGGCCGCCGGCCAGGGCGCGCTGGAGGTACTCGGGGACGTCGGGAACGGCGTTGCCGGCGACCGCGGCCACGAGCTGCACGTCCCACGCGAGCCCGGTGCCGTGCACCCCGATCACCGACGGGATCATCACGGCGAGCTCGCTGCGGTTGGCGTCGGTGCTGTGGTCGTTGACCAGCCGCGCCAGCTGCGCGAGGAGCGGGTCCGTGCAGCGGGGCTTGTCGCTCCACGGCTCGTTCGCCAGGACGCTCGCCATCTCCATGAAGCAGGCGCCTTTGCGGGGAGATCGGTGCTTGCCGCGCGAGAGCGTCGGCAGCCCGTCGGGAACTCGGTACTGCGCCACCATCACTCCACGATCCGCCTGCTGGGCGGCTTCCGCAAGAGGTACGTTGCCGACATGCGGGCGCTGGCGCCGTACGTCGCCTCCGTGGTCGCGTACGACGTCGACCTCGGAGGCCCCGGCGTGCACCGGGGCCTGCCCTCGACGACGCTCACGATCGTGCTGCCGGTCGGTGAGCCGGTCGACGTCGGCTGGCGGGGCCGGCCGGACAGCCGGGCGCCGCGGTGGTCGACGGTCTCCGGGCTCCATGCGCATCCCGCCGAGATCCACCACTCCGGGCACCAGACGGGCGTGCAGCTGGCCCTGACGACGGCCGGTGCGCGGGCGCTGCTCGGGCTGCCGGCGGGCGCTCTGGCCGGCGAGCTGCTCGAGCTCGAGGACGTCGCTCCGTGGCTGCGCGGCCTGCCCGCCCGGCTCGCCGAGACCCCGGCGGACGGCCGGGCCGCGCTGGTCGAGCGGACCCTGCTCGCCGAGCTCGCACGCCACGACGCGCCCGGTCCCCGGGCGGAGGTCGGACGCGCGCTCGCCCGGCTCACCCGCGGGGCGTCGGTGCGGGCGGTCGCCGACGAGGTCGGCTACAGCCGCCGGCACCTCGGCGACCTGGTGCGCGCGGAGTGCGGCCTCGGGCCCAAGGAGGTGCAGCGGATCGGACGGTTCTCGGCGTCGCGGGCGCTGTTGGGGCGGGTGCCACTGGCCGAGGTCGCCCACCGGTGCGGGTACGCCGACCAGTCCCACCTGACCCGCGAGTGGGTCGCGCTGGCGGGCTGTCCGCCGTCGACCTGGCTGCGCGAGGAGTTCCCATTCCTCCAAGACCTCGACCTGGACGCCGGGGCAGAGTGAGGCCATGAGCAACGCAGGAGAGATCAGGCTCTGGCACACGATGGCGTTCACGGACGCCGACGCGATGATCGCGTGGCTGTCCGCGATCGGGTTCGTGGAGCACGCGACGTACCGCGACGAGAACGACCCGTCCGTGGTCGTGCACGCCGAGTGGCTGTGGCCCGGGGGCGGCGGGCTGATGTTCGGCAGCCGGCGTCCCGACGCCGCGGTCGACAACGTCGGCGGCTCGGCGGCGTACCTCGTCACCGACGACCCGGACGCCGTCTTCGCCCGCGCGGTCGAGGCGGGTGCCACCGTCGTGCGGGAGATGGTCGACCAGGACTACGGCGGCCGCGGCGGCAGCGTCGAGGACCCCGAGGGCAACCACTGGTCGTTCGGGTCGTACCAGCCGTCGTAGCCGGGCGGCCCGGGCGCTTGTGGGCGCTTGTGGGCGCTGGTGGGTTCTGCGCAATTGTTCGGCGCTGCACCGGTTACCCGTAGGTAACCCGTGCTTGGCAGGACAATTGAACGCTCCGGCCCGCCCCCAGCACCCGCGCACCCCACGAGGCGAGGCACCGGGTGAGACCGGTGCGGCGCGGGGCCCGGGCACCGCTAGCCTCGTCGCGTGGCAGTCAGGGCAGTGCGAGGAGCGACCCAGCTCGAGGAGGACGCGCGCGACCACATGCTGGAGCGCGTGGCCGAGATGGTCACGGACGTCATGGCGTCGAACGGGCTGGAGGTCGACGACTTCATCTCGGTGATCTTCACGGCGACGTCGGACCTGCACTCGGAGTTCCCGGCGTACGCCGCCCGTCGTCTCGGGTTCGGCGAGGTGCCGCTGATCTGCGCGCGCGAGCTCGAGATCGACGGCTCGATGCCGCGGGTCGTGCGGATGATGGCGCACGTCGAGACCGACCTGCCGCGCGCGGACATCACGCACGTCTACCTCCACGGAGCCGCCGCCCTGCGGCGCGACCTGACCCGCGTGCGGGCGGTCCCCGACGATGAGTGAGGCTGGTCCGATCCTGGGGGGGCCGGTCGAGGTCGTCGGCACGGGCCTGCTCGGCACGTCGATCGGCCTGGCCTGTCGCCGGGCGGGCCTCGACGTGCTGCTCACCGACGCGTCGCCCGAGCACGTGCGCACGGCCTCCGGACTCGGTGCGGGCCGGCCCCGCCGACCCGACGACCGGCCGCAGCTGGTCGTCGTCGCCGTACCGCCCGACCACCTCGGCGCCGAGATCCTGCGCGCCCTGGAGGCCACCGACGCCTGGGTCACCGACGTCGGCAGCGTGAAGACGAACCCGCTCACGGTCGTGACGGGACGCCCCGGCGCCGAGCGGTACGTCGGCAGCCACCCGATGGCCGGCAGCGAGCGGTCCGGGCCGCTGGCGGCGAGCGCCGCCCTTTTCGAGGGCCGTCCGTGGGCGGTCACCCCGCACGACGCCTCCGCGGCCGAGGCCGTGGCGATGGTCGAGGCGCTCGTCGCGGTCTGCGGCGGCGTCGCGGTCCGGCTGAGCCCCGAGGAGCACGACCGCGCCGTCGCGCGGACCTCGCACGTCCCGCACCTGCTCGCGTCCCTGGTCGCCGCCCGGCTGGCCGAGGCCCCGGAGGGCCACCTCGCGCTGACCGGCCAGGGCGTCCGCGACGTCACTCGGGTGGCCGCGGGCGACCCGGCGCTGTACGGCCAGATCGTCACGCAGAACGCCGAGGCGGTGCTCTCCCTCCTCGGTGAGGTCCGGGGGCAGCTCGAGACGCTGATCGACGCGGTCTCGAACGCCGACCGGGGCGGGCTGGAGGCCCTGCTCCGCGAGGGCGTGGCCGGCACGCGGGCGATCCCCGGTAAGCACGGTGGACCGCCCCGGCCGATGCGCTCGGTCTTCGTCTCGGTGCCCGACCACCCGGGCGAGCTGGCCCGCCTGTTCGCGGACGCCGGCGCGAGCGAGGTCAACATCGAGGACATCCACATCGACCACGACCCGGGCCGCCCAGTCGGTCTGGTCGAGCTGGTCGTGGACGAGACCCGCGCCGAGCACCTGCTGACGTCGCTGGAATCCCGGGGATGGGTGACCCACCGGTAGGCTGTCCGCCCGTGAGCAGCCCCCTCGTCGTCGCGGTCGACGGCACCTCCGGATCCGGCAAGTCCAGCACCTCCCGGGGTGTCGCGGACCGGCTCGGGCTGCGCTACCTCGACACCGGCGCGATGTTCCGCGCGATGACGTGGTGGATGCTGCGCCAGGGCGTCGACGTCCACGACCCGGCCGCGGTCGCCGCCCGCTGCGAGGAGCCCGAGATCGTCTCCGGCACCGACCCGCTCGACCCGACGATCACCGTCGACGGCACCGACGTCGCCGTCGCCATCCGCCAGGACGACGTGAACGCCGCGGTGTCGCCGGTCAGCGCGGTCCCCGAGGTGCGCAGCCGGCTGCTGCGGCTCCAGCGCGAGGTGATCGGCGCCGACGGCGGGATCGTCGTCGAGGGCCGCGACATCGGATCGGTCGTCGTGCCCGACGCGCCCGTCAAGGTGTACCTGAGCGCCGACCCCGCCGCCCGCGCGCGGCGGCGCGCCGCCGAGCAGGGTGCCGCGGACGTCGAGGCCACCCGTGAGTCCCTGCTCGCCCGCGACCGCATCGACTCCGGCCGCACCACCGCGCCGCTGGTGATGGCCGACGACGCCGTGCACGTCGACACCACCGGTCACACGCTCGACGAGGTCATCGGCCTGGTCGTCGCGCTCGTCGAGGACGCCGAGGCGCGCACGTGACCAGGGCGCTGCCGCACCTGGACCCACCCCGCAGCGACCGGGTCAAGGGCGTGCCCCGCTACCTGCTGTACTCGCCGCTGCGTCCGCTCGCGCGCTGGCTCATCCGCCGGCGGTACGACGTGCGCGTCAGCGATCCCGGCAACGTGCCGGCCTCGGGCCCGATCATCTACGCGTCCAACCACGTGGGGGTCGCCGACGGCCCGCTGCTGGCGATCTTCGCGCCGCGGCCCGCGCACGCGCTCACCAAGGTCGAGATGTTCAAGGGCCTGCTCGGCCGCTTCCTGTGGCACTCCGGGCAGATCCCGCTGGACCGGTACAACCCCGACCCGCGCGCCGTGCGGACCTGCCTGCGGGCGCTGCGCGACGGGTACGCGATCGGGATCTTCCCGGAGGGCAACCGCGGGGCGGGCGACCTGGAGCGCTTCCACCGCGGGGCCGCCTACCTGGCGCTGGCGACCGGCGCGCCCGTCGTCCCCGTGACGATGCTGGGGACGCGCGAGCCCGGTGGCCACATCGGGTCGCTGCCGCGCAAGGGCGCCGTCATCGACATGGTGTTCGGCGAGGTGTGGCGCACCGAGCCGGAGCCGTGGCCGCGGACACGGGAACAAGTCGAGAAGGCCTCGTTGTTCCTGCGAGAGCACATGCTGGTCCAACTGGACCGGGCGCGCGCGTCGACCGGGCGGGAGCTCCCGGGTCCGCTGCCGCCGACCGACGTAGATCCGGACCCCCCGACCGGGGTCACCGACGAAGGAGCACCATGACCGAGCTCGAGCCTGCCTCCACCGAGGGGCAGCCCGAGGCCCTCCAGCCCGAGGTGGGCGGCCCCGTCCCCGTCCTCGCCATCGTGGGGCGGCCCAACGTCGGGAAGTCGACGCTGGTCAACCGCATCATCGGCCGCCGCGAGGCGGTCGTCGAGGACGTCCCCGGCGTGACCCGTGACCGGGTCTCGTACGACGCGAACTGGAACGGCCGTGCCTTCACCGTCGTCGACACCGGCGGCTGGGACCCCGACGCCCGCGGCCTCGCCGAGCGGATCGCCGCCCAGGCCGAGATCGCCGTCGGGCTCGCGGACGCCGTGCTGTTCGTCGTGGACGCGACCGTCGGCATCACCGACGCCGACGAGGCCGTCGTGAAGATCCTGCGCAAGTCCGGCAAGCCGGTCGTCCTGGCCGCCAACAAGGTCGACGACCAGCGCGCAGAGGCGGAGGCGTACGCGCTGTGGAACCTCGGCCTCGGCGAGCCCTACCCGGTCTCGGCGCTGCACGGCCGCGGCTCCGGCGACATGCTCGACGCCGTGCTGGCCGCCCTGCCGGAGGCGCCCCCGGAGCGGGAGGCCGAGGTCGGCGGACCGCGGCGGGTCGCGATCGTCGGCAAGCCGAACGTCGGCAAGTCCTCGCTGCTCAACAAGCTGGCGGGAGAGGAGCGCGTGGTGGTCGACAACGTCGCGGGCACGACGGTCGACCCGGTCGACGAGCTGGTCGAGCTCGGCGGGCGCACCTGGCGGTTCATCGACACCGCCGGCATCCGCAAGCGCGTCAAGGAGGCCTCGGGGCACGAGTACTACGCCTCGCTGCGCACCTCGACCGCCATCGACCGTGCCGAGGTCGCGGTGCTCGTGCTCGACGCCGACCAGAGCATCTCGGAGCAGGACGTGCGCATCCTCCAGACCGTGCGCGACGCCGGCCGGGCGCTGGTGATCGCGTTCAACAAGTGGGACCTCGTCGACGAGGAGCGCCGCCACTACCTCCAGCGCGAGATCGAGCGCGAGCTCGTACAGGTGCAGTGGGCGCCACGGATCAACGTCACCGCGCGCACCGGCTGGCACGTCGACCGGCTGGTGCCGGCGCTGGACAAGGCGCTGGATGGCTGGGAGACGCGGATCTCGACGGGCGCGCTCAACGGCTTCCTCGGGCGCCTGGTCTCCGAGCACCCGCACCCGGTGCGCGGTGGGAAGCAGCCGAAGATCCTGTTCGGGACGCAGGCCTCGGTCGCGCCGCCGACGTTCATCCTGTTCACGAGCGGCAAGCTCGAGGCGTCGTACGAGCGCTTCATCGAGCGCCGGTTGCGTGAGGAGTTCGGGTTCGTCGGCACGCCGATCGTCCTGCAGCAGCGCCCGCGGGAGAAGCGCAAGCGGTGATCCCGGCCGTCGCAGCCCTGGCGCTCGCCGTCTCCGCGACGGTGGCGCCGGTGCCTGCGGCGCCAGCTCCTGTCGCGGGCACGCACTGCGCGACGTTCCCGCGGGACAACTGGTGGCACGCCGACGTGCGGCACCTGCCCGTCCACCCGCGTAGCCGGCAGTGGCTCTCGCACATGGCGACCGACGTGGACCTGCACCCGGACTTCGGCGCGTCGTACGGCGCCGGCCCGGACTACGGCATCCCGGTCACGGTCGTGAGGTCGTCGCACCGGAAAGTGCGGGTCCGCTTCGACTACGCCTCGGAGAGCGACCGGGTGCGGTACCCGTTCGGCAGCGACACCCGGATCGAGGGCGGGCGCGGGTCGTCGGGCGACCGGCACGCCGTCGTCGTCGACAGGGGAGCGTGCCGGCTCTACGAGACCTGGAACACCCGGGTGCACGGCGGTCGCTGGGTCGCCGGCTCCGGTGCGGTCTGGTCGCTGCGCTCCAACGGGCTGCGGCCCGACGGCTGGACCTCCGCGGACGCCGCCGGGCTGCCGATCCTGCCCGGGCTGCTGCGCTGGAGCGAGGTCCGCGCCGGACGGGTCGACCACGCGATCCGGTTCACCACCGACGTCACCAGCACCCATCACCTGTGGCCCGCGCGGCACGACGCCGGGTCGCGCTCGTCGCCGGCCTATCCGCCCATGGGCGCCCGCTTCCGACTCCGGGCTGGCTTCTCGACCCGCGGCTACTCGGCGTACGCCGTGGCCGTGATCCGGGCGATGAAGCGGTACGGGCTGGTGCTGGCCGACAACGGATCCCCGTGGTTCTTCCAGGGCGAGCAGAATGCGCACTGGCCGGCCCGGCTGGTCGAGGAGCTCAAGACCATCCCGGCGTCGGAGTTCGTCGCCGTGGACACGTCGTCGTTGCAGGTGTCGGCGGACTCGGCCGAAGTCGCGTCGCATTGAGGCCGGGAACCGGCCGGATGGCGCTCTACCGTCCTTCGTATGACGACTGAACGCGACGACCTGCTCCAGCACCTCTGCACGCACCGGGAGCTCTTCCTGGTCACCGTCCGCGACCTCTCCGACGAGACCGCCCGCTCCCGCCCGACCGTCAGCGAGCTCTCCCTCGGTGGTCTGGTCAAGCACGTGGCCGCGGTCGAGAAGACCTGGGCGGACTTCGTCGTCGCCGGGCCGGCCGAGCAGCCGGACGTCGACTGGGCGGGCATCGACTGGAACGACCCGCCGATGGAGGTGGTCGAGTACCAGAACGGCTTCCGCCTGCTCGAGCACGAGACGCTGGAGGGAGTGCTGGGCGAGTACGCCGCCGTCTCCGCAGCCACCGACGCGCTGGTACGCACCGTGGACCTCGACGCGCGGCACCCGCTCCCGGAGGCGCCGTGGTTCGAGCCGGGCGCGTCCTGGTCGAACCGCATGGCGTTCCTGCACATCGCCGCCGAGACCGCCCAGCACGCCGGTCACGCCGACATCCTCCGCGAGACCATCGACGGCCAGAAGACGATGGGCTGACCACGCGGGACCCGATTCCGGCGGACGGGTGCGGCTACGGTAGGGTTCACGCGGCCCCGAAGAGGGGCTGTTCGGGCTGTGGCGCAGCTTGGTAGCGCACTTGACTGGGGGTCAAGGGGTCGCAGGTTCAAATCCTGTCAGCCCGACCGATGAAACCCCGACTGACCTGCGGAAACCTGGGGCAGTCGGGGTTTCTCTCTTATTCGGTCAGTGCGGGCAATCTGTCACGAACTGCTACGGATGCCCCTCGGCCGCTCGACAGACAGGCGTTCCTGACTGCCTCGACCCCGGCGGGGTCTGCTGCACGAACGGGTGACAGGCCAAGGTGTCACCTATCCGTGCAGCAGGCCCGGGTTCAGTCCAGGTGTTTGAGCGCCTCCCGGCGGCTCAACGGAGAGAGTCGGTCCTGGTGCTCGGCGACGAAGGCGCGCACCCACGTCGCGTCCGTCTTGGCGTGCTCGCGCAGCGCCCAGCCGACTGCCTTGCGGATGAAGAACTCGTCGCCGTGCCGACTCCCGACTAGGTTCGCCGCGAGGCACTCTTCTAAGAGGTCCGTGTCCGTCGCCGCCTTGCTACCGAGTTGGCAGAGAATCGCCGTACGTCGTAGCCACATATCCTCGTCGCCCGCCCAGCACCGAACGACTGGCGCAACGTGGGCCGAGTACTCACGCAGCAGCGGGCCGACCAGCGGACTGGCCACCGAGTCGACGAGGTCCCACCATGACCCCGTGACGACTAGGTGCGCGTAGAGGTCGAGCGCCTGCGGGGTCCGGTAGGACGCATAAGCTCGATGCCCGACCAGAGCAATGGCAGCGTAGCGCTCTTCGCGGTATGCGGCGCCGTCCCAGAGCTCCAACACGGCGCAGCGCCAGTCCGCTTCCGTGGCCAGTGAGTGCGTCGCGAAGACGTCCCGGCACAAGGTGGTCAAGGGCCTGGTGGCGACACCATGGAAGGGCATCTCGGACTTCATATAGGCCTGCATGCGCCGAGCGGCGTCGACGTCACCCGCCTCGACCAGCCGGGAGCGGATGGCCTGGGATAAGGCAACGGATGTCGCCGGCCGAGTGTCAGCACACAACGTCGGTCACCGGGATACTGCCTGGGCACCTCGCGGGACAGCCAGGGCCGCGATCCCATCCGGAACGCCAGAACGACTGCAATCCTTCTATGGTCGTATCCACTTCGCGATTCTGACACCGACGACCGACGAGAGCCCCACGAACCTCGGGCTGCACGAACCTGCCGCCCTCGGCTGCTACCGACGGCTGGGGTTCGGGCTGGACTAGCGCTGCCGGAACCTCGGCGGCACTACCGCGGTCAGCTGCCTCGGGGATGCGGGCCAACCCGCGCCGAGGGCCGGCTCGGGCACATCAACGACAGCAGTGTCCTGACCTGCCCCGAGACCGCGGCCGCGATCGACCTGTGGGCTGCACTCGCTGCGACCTCCGACGGCGCCGACCTCGGCGCGGAAGGATCGCGTCGGAAGCTGAGCTCGCCGCGTTCGGGCTCACAGGTGCAAGTCGTCCGCCCGATGCTCGGCCGTGGTCGCCAGCAAGACCGGATCGAGCTGGTCATGGCAGGACGTACGGACGGGCGTCAGCCCACGCCGGTGGCTCGTTGCGCAGTGCGTTCAGCCGTCACAGGTCCTCAGGAAGACACAGTCCACCCACGGAGACCATCGCGCCGCGGAGTGACTTCGGATCCCGACCTGGCGTTACGGACCCACGTCGTCCAAGTCCGCCGGATGCACGGCCATGACCGAGCCGGCGTCCCTGCGCCCGCACAACCGGGATGGCCGGAATCGGTCACACGACGGCACTCGTTGCCGTCACGCGGCCGCTCCGGCGCCCGGCATTCTGCTCAGAGAGCAGGACGATCGCCGAAGGAGCGCTCCGACAATGACCCGCACCACGATTCCCAACCCGCCAGCCAGCGCATTCCGCTGGACGGCCCCGGTCTACTTCGACGACCTGGACGCAATGGCCATGCTGCACAACGCGCGCTTCGCGGTGCTCCTCGACCGGGCCATCACCGCGTTCTTCGAATCGCTGGGTTTGTGCTGGGAGTCGAATGCCGCCGATAACCCGGACCAGCATTGGGCAGTGCGCCACCAGGAGTTTGAGTATTTTGCGCCCGTTTCCGGCGTGGGCCCCCTTGAGATCGTGCTCTGGATCAGCGCCTTGGGTAGCACCAGCGCCACCTACTCGGTCGAGTACCGGACCGACGGTCTGCTGCATGCCCGCGGTCGGCGCACCGTCGTCAAACTGGACCTTCACGGCGCAGGACCCTCTCCGTGGACCGACCGGACGCGTGCCCAGCTGGGAACCATCAGCGCCGTCGCGGACGGGCAGTCGGCATGACCTCACCGAGAACCTCGACCGTCAACGCTGAGACCCACCGCGTCCCGGCAGCAAACGGGCTCACCTTGACCGTTCGCACCGTCGGCGATCCGAACCACCCCGCCGTGCTCGCCTTGCACGGTTGGCCTGGACTCTCCAGCGACTGGTCCCGGGTCGTGCCCCTGGTCGAGGAGGTCTTCTGGATCGTGCCTGACCTTCGCGGCTTCGGGGGTAGTGATGCTCCGGTCGCCACGCAGCCCGCCCAGTCGACGCCCGGCGCACACGCACGAGACCTGCACGCGGTCCTCGACCACTTCGCGGTCCCGGCAGCAACCGTTGCAGGCCACGACATCGGCGCCACGATCGCCCGCGTGCTCGCGCAGCAGGAGCCGGATCGCGTGACCGCCCTTGCCCTGTTCAACCCTCCTTATCCCGGCATTGCCGAACGTCGGTTCACACCCTCGGCGCAGAGGCAGTTCTGGTATCAGCACTTGCACCAGCTGCCGCTCGCGGAGGCCCTTCTCGATGGCCGACCCAGCGCGTTGGAGGCCTATCTGGGGCACTTCTACAAGGATTGGTCCGGGGCCGGTTCGCCGTTGACCACCGACGAGCTCAACTCGCTGGTGGACGCCTACTCGCGGCCTGGTCGCTTCACCGCGTCGATCGCCTACTACCGTGCCCGCGCGCAGGCGAAGCTCTCGGACGCGGTGACAGCGCGGCCGCCCACACCACCAGCGTTCGTGGCGTGGGGAGAGCAGGATCCGGTGATGCCGGTGGAGTGGGCGGATCGGCTCGACACGCACTTCGACCTGTGTCACTTCGAGCGGGTTCCTGGAGTCGGTCACTTTCTCCCACTGGAGGCTCCCGAGGTCGCTGCGCGCACCATCAGAACCGCGCTGGTCGCCGCAGTCGACAGGACCTCGAAATGAGCGACGGACCAGTCTCGGACACCGGACGGATCGTGGCGGACGCGCGAGACGCCCTCGAGCGCATTGCTCCGCATCTGCGCCGCACAGCGCTAGAGGAGTCTGCGGCGGCGACGGCGTACAACGGTGCGACAGTCTGGTTCAAGCACGAGCACCAGCAGGTCACCGGCAGCTTCAAGCCGCGCGGGTCGCTGACCAAACTGACCGCGATGCCGCCTTCACGGACCCTACGACGTGTCATAGCGCCCACTGCAGGTAACCACGGCATCGGTGTCTCCTACGCCGGAGCGAGCACCGGGATTCCCGTCTCTGTATATGTGCCGGTGGCAGCCGACGAAAGCAAGCGACGCCAGCTCCTGAGTTGGGGCGCACAGGTGAGTGAGTTCCCCGACATCGAGGCCGCGCGCGTCGCGGCGCGGCGCGAGGCCGACCGCACCGGGGCCGTCTTCTCCTCCGCCTACAACGACCGCGACATGGTGGTCGGTGCAGCGACGCTCGGCCTGGAGCTCGTCGAGGAGCTTCCCGACATCGATGTCCTCCTGGTCCCCATTGGCGGCGGCGGCCTGGCCGCGGGCGTCGGAGCAGTGCTACGGCATCTGCGGCCGAACATCCAGATCTGGGGAGTGGCGCCCGCAACAAGCCCCACGTGGCCCGTCTGGCACCGGGCGGGAGCGCCCAGCACAGTGACACTCGCGCCCTCGGTCGCGGAGGGGATCTCCGGCCCGATCGAACTGACCACGATGACGTTTCCCCTCGTCCAGGAACTTGTCCATCGCATCATCACGGTGTCTGAAGCGGAGATCATCGACGCGACCCGGTGGCTGGCCGCCGAGCTGCAGCAGCTCGTTGAACCTTCCGGCGCCGCATCTGCTGCTGCCATCCTCTCCGCCGCGCGCCACACCAGCGGCGCGCGCACCGCGGCGGTGCTCACCGGTCGGAACATCAGCCTTGACCGGTTCATCCGAATGACCGCGCCTGCACTCCACGCAGACGACACGACGACAGCGCCCTGAGTAAGGAGCATCCACCAGTCATGCACAAACAGCCAGAACGACGCCCGGCTCACCACCCCGCGTCCTCAGACGGGCTGACCATCCAGCTCATCGGGGGCCCCACCGCGCTCATCACGCTGGGCGGCCTTCGGTTCCTGACCGATCCGACGTTCGACCCTCCCGGGACCTACTCGGTCGGCGCCAGGGTGCTCACCAAGACCGCCGGTCCGGCGATCCAACCGGAGGGTTTGGAGGCAGTCGACGTCGTCCTGCTGTCGCACGATCAGCACCCCGACAACCTCGATCATCTCGGACGCAGCTTTCTGACAGGTTGCCCAACGGTCCTCACCACCCCAGCGGGCGCATCGAGACTCGGAGGGGGATCGACCGGGATGGCGCCTTGGGAAACCATCGAACTGTCGCGGCCGGGCCGGCTTGGGATCACCGTGACAGCGGTCCCTGCGTTGCACGGCCCGGAAGGGTGTGAGCCCCTGACTGGAGCGGTCACCGGATTCGTGCTGTCCGGGCCCGAGCTGCCCACCGTGTACGTCAGCGGCGACAACGCCTCGCTGGATCACGTAGTCGAGGTCGCCGAAGCCTTCCCACGGGTCGACGTGGCCGTCCTGTTCGCCGGCGCGGCACGCACTCCGGTCATCGACGCCCACCTCACCCTCACCAGCGAGCAGGCGGTCGCAGCGACGCGGGTGCTCGGAGCGTCGCGGGTCGTTCCCGTCCATGTCGAGGGCTGGCAGCACTTCACGGAGGGGCCCGCGGACGTTGCGGAGAGCTTCCGCCGTGCCGGACTGACCGAGCAGCTCGTCCCTTTGTCGGCCGGACAGTCGTTCTCCCTCACGCTCCCCGCAGGCGCTCGGTGAGCGACGCCTCGCGGTGCTCGCCGCTGTCCGTCCCGCAGACCCCCGCAGCCACCGCCGCAGTTGAGGTCGCTCGACTCTTCTACCCGCCGGCCCTGCTGAATCACTGCTTCCGCTCGTACCACTTCGCGGCCGGTGACGGCCGGCGACGGGACATTGCCGTTGACGACGAGCTCCTCTTCGTGGCGGCCCTCCTCCACGATCTCGGCCTGGTCCCAGCCTTCGATGCGGCCGAGGTGCCTTTCGAGATCACCGGGGGCAAGCTGGCTTGGATCTTCGCGGCCGGGGCCGGATGGACTGAGCGTCGGCGTGCACGAGTCGAAGACATCGTCATCGGCCACATGCGGGACGACGTGGCCGCACACGACCTCCCGGAACGTCATCTCCTGAGACGAGCCACCGGGCTCGACATCGTCGGTCGCCACAGTGAGCAGTGGCCCGAACCAGAACTGGTCCAGATCCTCACCGCCCATCCTCGGCTGGATCTGAACGAGACCTTCTCACGATGCTTCGAGGTCCAGGCCGACCGCATGCCGGACAGCGCGGCCGCGACATCCGTGCGCAGCGGAATCCGCTTACGACTGGAACAGAACCCACTCAACCGCCTCGACCCTGCCCCTCTACTTGAACTGGAGACCACGAGATGCCTTCACTGAGCGCCATCACCCTCTATGCCCACAACCCGGTGCGGCTGGCCAACTTCTGGTCGGCCGTGCTCGATCTCCCGATCGACCCCGAGTACGCGGCGGCGATCGCCGCAGACGCCCTGGCCGCGACCGATGCCGTGTTGGTGGGGCGAGAAGACGCCTTGCACCTCTGGATCAGCCCCGCGGAGGACGTCCCGCACGCCGACGGCCGGATCCACCTTGAGGTGGACCTGGCCAGCGCCGCAGAGGTGGACCTGCTCCTCGCTCTCGGCGCCACCCATGAGTGGGACGGTCCCGACCGGCAATGGTCGGTGTTCGCCGACCCCGAGGGGAACCGATTCTGCGCAGGTCTGCAGCCCGACCATCAGGTGTCTGCCCCGTGAGCGCGTCCGTGAGGTGTTGTGTCGCTGCGCCAACGCCGTGACCATGCGATCGGAATTCGGCTCGAGTTGCCTGAACTCGTCGTCCTGCGGTGCATCAAGGGCCGGCGTCGGACCCGGATGATCGAGGTGACGGGTGTCCTGTGATCGCTGGCGTGGTTGCTGCTCGGTGCCTCCGGCCCGGTGCCAGTGACGCTGGGAGCCACGATCCTGGTCGTCGCCTGTGGCCTCGTGTTCGCACGTGGCGAGACGATCCTGCAGGCGACCATCCCGGCGCTGGTCGACGACCTCGGCCGCCGAACCTGGGTGTCCACGGCGCCCGGAAGATCTTTGCCGAGCTCGACCGCGAGGGCGTGAGGGTCGCCCGCTGCACCGACGAGGGGTTGATGAAGGCGGAGAGCCTGCGTGGGATCCCGCGGGAGAAGACCCGCAGGACCACCATCGGTGATGGTGCTGAGACCGAGCGGCCCGAGGACCTGGTGAAGAGGAAGTTCGTCGCCACCGGACCGAACCAGCTGTGGGCGGCAGCCATGACCTACGTCAGGACGCATTCAGGGTGGACCTGCGTCGCATTCGTCCTCGCCTTGTCCACGACAGTGCGATGGTCGAGGCGCTCGACTCGCTGTTCAAGGCCGAGTGCATCCATCAGCACCGAGGACTAACCTCAGGCACCCGTCCCGACCGGGGTTGGTTCCAAGTCACCGAGCCCCCACGAAACCCGGGGCCGAGTCACGGGGGAGGCTCACCTGCCCAAGGCGGAGTCGAGGCTCACCTCGACGGAGCCGCGTTCAACCACCGCTCGGGCGACCCGGCGCGTGGTCTAGGTTCTCCGCGGTCGACCCGGACGATGTGGCCCTGCGGTCAACCAGGGAGTGGTGGGTGCATCCTTCGGCCCCGTGAGGACAGCTGGTGAGTGTCTGGAGCGGACAGATGCAGGACCTCATAGGCTATGGGTTCGGCCCCGGTCGCGTCGGCGAGGCTGCTCGTGCCGGGCTCGGTCTGCAAGACAAGGAACGACAGCTCCCATGAGCGGGGTTCGATGAGCCAGGATGCTGAGTGGACCTCGCCAGCGCGGGCGAGCTCATCGACGATGCGCTGAGCCCTCTCGGCGATGGACTGGGGTTCCAGATCCGGATGAGCGAGCTGTGTGGCGATGACCGCCTGCGAAGGCTGAGTCCTCGCGTTCCTACCTGCGACGAAGCCGCCGCCAAGCCACGTCCGGACCGGCGGTCGCGAGAAGTCGCGGACGATGCCTCCGAACCCGCCGCCTCCCCATAAGAACGTGGAGGCAGCATTCTCATCTGTCCATAGGTAAATGGGGGCGTAGGCGTTCGCGGGGGCGCCATGGGCGATGTCCCTCACGAGATACGCCTTCAACCCCAGGCCCGGGAGTTGATCGAGCAGGTGCCCGCGTGAGGCGACCCGGCTCCGGATGATTCCCATGTCGTAGTCCCGAGGAAGTGGGATCTCGTACTGCATTGCGAACACGAACCCGAGCCTCCGGGAGGTAGACGTGGCTAGGTGGCGGCCTTCAGCGACCGCAGGTTGAGTCGGCGAGCGAACTACGGGTGGCCGATGGTGCGGGCGAGGCGCAGCGGGACGACTGCTTCCGCGCCGTCTCGTGCCGGTTCCACGTGGCCAGGACGACGGCCAGTGCCAGCACTTGAAGCGCTGCGCCGGTGAGCGGTAGCAGGACTGGCCCGGCGTGGGCGATCAGGAGGCCGCCGAGAAGAGCTCCAAGGCTGACGCCGATGTAGATGGCGGAACTGTTCCACGCAAGGATGAGGGTGGATCGGTCGGGAGCATGGCGAAGCAAGCGTGCCACCTGGGGTGGGGTGACGGACCAATCGCCGAATCCCCAGCCAGCGACCGCGGCAAGGACGATCCAGGTGTGCAGGACTGCGGGCGGTGACGTGACGGTGAGGACTGCCAAGCCGGTGAGCGATACCGCGGTGAGGACGAGGCTGGCCGCTGCGGTGGCGTCCGCGCTCCACTTGTCGGATGCGTAGCCTCCGGCCCAGTTACCCACTACACAGGCGCCGCCGAATACGAACAGCAGGACCGGAAGCCGATCATGCCCTCGGTCGACGTGAGCGAACACGACGCTGGCGTAGGTGAGGACCGCGATGCCGCCGGTCATCCACGTGACAGTGACAGCGAGGTTGGCGATCGCGCCGAGGTTTCGCGCCGTGGACACAGCAGGCGCTGAAGCCGGTGCCGGTCCGCGCAGCCCTGTGGGGATCAGTGCCGTCACCGCAACACCTGCGATCGCTGAGATCGCTGCGACGAGCAGCATGGTGGCGCGCCAGCTGACTGCATTTCCCAGGATGGTCCCTGCCGGCACGCCGAACACGATCGAGGTCGTCATGCCGCCGAGGACCATGGCGACGGCACGGTTGGCCCGGTCCGGAGGCACGAGTTCCCGGGCGGTGCTCAGTGCGAGCGGGGTGATCGCGGCGGCCGCGATCCCGGCTGCCGCACGAGACAGCATCAGCGTCCCGAAGGATGGTGCGAGTGCGGTGGCCACCGAGGCCAGCGCGAAGACCGCCAACGTCACACCGAGCGCGGCGCGTCGACTTGCCGAGGACGTTACGCGCGCCATGAGAGGTGCGGCGATCGCGTATACAACTCCGAACACTGTCACGCTCTGGCCGGCAGTTGCGACGGTGATATGCAGCTCCTCGGCGAGCGGTTGCAGGATCCCGGCGATGACGAAGCCATTGACGCCTAGGCCGAAGGTCGCCAATGCCAACGCGGCCAGGCACGCACGCGGCCGTCGGGGGATCGTTCGAACGTCCCTATCAAACACTGCTTCCTCCTAGTCGCGGCCCATCGCCGGGTCTCGTACTCTGCTGCTGGCCGACACGGGGGAGTAGTGGCTTCAGCGCCACACGCCGATGGAATCGAGCCAGCGTCGGCCCCGACGCCTGCACGTGATCGTGCGCTCAGGCCGTCGGGAGGCCCGGGGTGGTCGCCACCTGCTCGCCTGTCAGCTGACGCATGAGCAAGGTCGACGCTGTGGGTCGGCGCGTCAGGCGGAACCCGCGCTACTCCGGGGTCAACTTCACCCAGCTGAACCTCGGCTTCGGCTTGGGCGGCATGCTCGGCGGGGCCTTCGTCGACGTGGACCGGCTAGGCACCTTCGAGGCGATCTACCTGCTCGACGCGCCAGCCACCTCCCGGCTCTGTTCCTTCTCCTGGTCCCGATGCACCACGTCGCCGGTCGGCCCAGCGCCACCCGGCCCGCGCCGAGCCCGCCGTTGGCTACCTCTCGGTACTGTGCCGTCCGGCCGTCCCGGCGCGGTGTGGCGCTGGCCTGGCTGCTGGTCGGCGCCTCCGGCCTGAAACCCGGCACGCGGGGGCCACCATCCTCGTCGTCAGCACGCTCGTCGCCGGCTCGTTGCTGGTCGCCCTCTTCGCCGTGACGCGGATCGAGAGGCAGCTGCCGCCCGGCGATCGTCCTGCTGCTCGGCCTCGGCTGGACGCTGCGCCACCCCGTCCTAGCTGAGCGCGGGCACGAATCGGTCGATCCATGGCGCCGCAACACGTGGCCGCGGGGCGCTGCCACCCCCGACGATGCGGATGCCGGCGCGAGCGCGCCGGAGAACGGGAAGGCTCCGCATGTCTCAGACACTGCGCGCGACTGACGCGCACCAGAACGACGGATCGCCCCAGGGCAGCCCGCCAGGATCAGCAGCCGGGGACTCGGTGCGCCGGGTCCGCGCGCTTTCGGCCGGCAGCTTCGCGCTCGGCACGGATGGCTTCGTGCTCGCCGGGATCCTTCCGCTCATCGCCGACGACCTCGACGTGACCGTCGCGTCCGCCGGGCTACTCCTCACGGTCTTCGCGCTCACCTACGGGATCTCCGCGCCGCTGCTGGGACCCCTGTCAGGCCAGTTCGAGCGTCGCACCGTCCTGGTCGCGAGCATGGCCGGCTTCATCATCGCCAACGTGGTCGCCGCCTGCGCGCCGTCCTTCGGGCTGCTGTTGGCCGCCCGCGCCGCGGCTGCCGTCTGCGCCGGCGTGTACTCGCCCACGGCGCTCGGCGTCGCCGTCCAGCTCTCCCCACCCGAGCGACGCGGACGCGCGGTGGCCGGCGTGCTGGCGGGCATGACGGTCGCCTTGATCGTCGGCGTCCCCGCCGGGAGCCTCCTCGCCGACCTCGGCAGCTGGCGCACGACCTTCGTGGCAGTCGCCGTCCTCGGCACCGCGGCCCTCGTGGCGCTGATGACGAGCGTGCCGCGCGTAGCGCCGTTGTCCGTCGCGCCGCTGGCCGCCCGGCTCGCGCCGCTGCGTGAGCGGCACATCGCGATGACGCTGGTCGCCTGCTTCGCCTGGCAGGTCGCGATGTTCGTTCCGTTCACGTTCCTCGCCGAGATCCTGGGTGCGGCGGGAGCCGGCCCGACCGGAATCAGCGCCCTGCTGCTGGTGTACGGCGCCAGTGCCTGGGCGGGGAACCGTGCCGGCGGGGCCGCGACGGACCGGTGGGGCGGCCACTGCGTGGTGACGGCGATGCTTGCCGGCGTCCTCGCCTCACTCACGCTCCTCGCCGTGCTGGCGCGCCTCGACGGCGGCCCGGCGCTGACGCTCACCCTCGTCGTCATGGCGGTGTGGGGCTTCACCGGCTGGGGGATCGTTCCGGCGCAGGCCAATCGCCTCGTCGCCGCGGCACCCGCTGCCGCGCAGGAGGTGCTCTCGCTCAACACGGCGTCGATCTACCTCGGTATCGGCGTGGGCGCGCTGACGGGCGGTGTCGTGCTGCGCAGCGCCGGGCTCGACGCGCTCGCGCCGTGCGGGGCGGCGCTGGTCGGTCTCGTCCTGGCCGTCTCGCTGCTGCGATCTCGGGAGGCGTCGTGAGGATCACCTGGCTGGGCGGCCCGACCGCCCTGATGGAGTTCGGCGGCTTCCGGGTCCTGACCGACCCGATGCTCGACGACGGGCCGGACGCCTTCGTGATGAACGGCCATCCCTCCACCGGGGAGGACGGCGTCGTGATCCAGCGCCGCTCGCCCGTGCCGGCGGTCGACCTCGACGAACTCGACCTGCTGGTGGTGAGTCACCTGCACAGCGACCACTTCGACCGGGCTGCGGTGGAGCGGCTGCCTTGACAGAACCTCGTGGAGCTCGGTCCTGGACCCGCACCGGCGAGCACGATCTGCACCAAGAGGGAGTGGCATGAGCGTGGGACGGTTCGCGCGGCACGCCTGGGCTGACCTGGATATGGATCCAGCGCTGCTCGACATGGTCGACGACCAGGAGCGACCTGTTCCGCTGCCCTCGAGCCTGGCGGTGGGCGAACTGGCGTGGGACAGCGTCGCGATCGCGTCGGTCATGCTGGGACAGGCTGGAGCAGACGGCGGCCTCGACACCCGCCGCGTGGCGCTGGACCCGGAGCGGATCGCCGCCGCCTACACCAGCGAGCGGCACTTCCGGCTCGATGGGGAGCCGGTTGAACCATGGGCGCCGTTCTCGGGCTTCTGGCGGGCGGCGGACGGCTGGGTGCGCACCCACGCCAACTACACCCACCACGCGCGCCGGCTGCTCGAGGTCCTTGGGCTGGCTAGCTCCACCGACCGAGCGAGCCTGGAGCGCGCCATCGGCCGGTGGCGGACCACCGAGCTGGAGGACGCAGCCGCCGAGCACGGAGCGTTGGCCTTCGCGGTGCGCACCCCGCAGGAGTGGACGGCCACCGAGCAGGGTGGCCACCGTGGGCATCCGTGGCTGCGATGCGCCGTGACTGGGGACGCTCCGCCCCGTGACCGCCGCACTCCTCCTCGGACAAACCAGCCGTTGGCCGGGGTGAGGGTGCTGGACCTGACCCGGGTGATCGCGGGACCCGTGGCGGGCCGCACACTGGCCCTTGCGGGCGCGGACGTGCTCCGTGTCGATCCGCCGGCTCTGGTCGAGCCGGAGTGGCAGCACCTCGACTCGGGGCATCACAAGCGATCGACCCTGTTGGACCTGCGCAGCAAGACCGGCTCCGACTCCTTCGCGGCCCTCGCGGCCTCCGCCGACATCCTGCTGCTCGGGTACGCGCCGGAAGCCTTGGCAAGGCTTCATCTGGATCCGGCATCGGTGGCTGACCGCTTTCCCGGATTGGTCTCGGGGTATGTGAGCGCATGGTCTCCGGAGGGTCCGTGGGCACGACGCCGCGGCTTCGACAGCCTCGTACAGGCTGCGTCGGGTATCGCGATGGTCGAGAGCCGCGACGGGCAGCGTCCTGGCGTGATGCCGGCGCAGGCGCTGGACCACTCGACCGGATACATGCTCGCCGCCGCAACTGTGGGCTTGTGGCTCAAGCAGCTCAGGGAGGGCGGAACCAGGACGGTCTCGATGTCGCTGCAGTCCTGCGCCGAGGCTCTGCTGCACCACCGTCCCGACTGCGCACCAGACTCAACGGCACGGTCGGGACGGGCGTCGGGGGCGATGACGCCCGAGGCGCTGGCGAGCCACCTCGTGGACCTGAGCGGCCCTGCCGGAACGGTGACCACTCCTGCTCCGGCGGTCGGCATCGCCGGCGGGCTCGGTGTCTACGGGCGGGCGGCGACACCATGGGGCGCCGACGCGGCCGAGTGGTTGTGAGTCCGAATCGGGATGCGCCCGTCTGCTGACGGTGGTGCCATCAGGCAACGGATTCGGGCAACTTCGTGGCGCTGGTGGATGCTGCCTGCGGCGGACCGCTTGCGGCGGCAGAGGCTCGGAACAGGGACCGGTAGTCGCGCGGCGGCACGTCGTGGACCTTGACGAAGTGGGTGCGGAACGCCAGCGGCGAGCCGAACCCGGTCTTGTGGGCGATCGTCTCGACGGGAAGCCCGGTGTTTTCCAGTAGCTGTTCGGCCAGCCGGACTCGCTGGGCCACTAACCACTGATGCGGGCTGACGCCGGTGACCTCGCGGAACCGTCGATGGAAGTGACGACGACTCATGCACGCGCGGGCGGCGAGGTCCTCGACGCCGATGCCGTCCTGCAGATGCCGAAGGGCCCATTCGGCGACGGCATCGATCGGATCTGCCTCGCTCCTGGCGGCGATGGCTTGGTGAGGTGTCTGGACCTGGGCGCCGAGGCGAGGAGAGGTGACCATCCGGCGGGCCACGGCAGCGGCGACGCCGGCGCCGTTGAACCGACGCAGCAGGTGCAAGCACAGGTCAATTCCGGCAGTCGTGCCTGCGCAGGTGAGAACGTTCCCCTCGTCGACGAAGATCGAGTCGCGATCGACCCGCAGACGGGGGAACCTCGACTCCAGTTCGTCGACATGCAGCCAGTGCGTCGTCGCAGCTCGCCCGTCCAAGAGACCTGCGGCCGCCAGCACGAAGCTGCCGCCACACATCGCCGCTATCACCGATCCGTGCGCGTGGGCGTCCACCAGGGCGTCCATCAGCGCCTGCGGCGGCTCCTCCTCGAAACGGGACCAGGGAACCAGCACGAGATCCGCACACCGCAACGCTTCCAACCCGTGGTCAGCAACCACCGTGACACCCTCACTCGTGACCGGACCGAGTTCGGCGGCGACCAACAGAACCCGGTGAGGGGGCACCCCTGCCGCAGTCCGGTCGATCCCGAAGACATCGGTCGGAATGGACAGATGCAACAAGGGGATGCCGTCTGTGACGACCACGGCAACAGTGATGGCCCGATCGGCACGGGGAACCACCGGGGACGTTCTGCATCCATGCACGAGCTTCTCCTCGGGGAACGGACCACACATACGCAACAGTCTGTAGTGTAATACGTCCAATCCCCGGTTGGCACCCCCGATGGAGGCGGACAATGACGACCAGAGGCCCCGGACGTCCCCGCGATGCCACGCGCCGTGAGGCCGCGTTGCAGGCTGCCAGGGAAATCCTCGCCGAGGACGGTTACGCGGCGGTGACGATCGCGGGAGTGGCGGAGCGCGCCGGCGTGGCCAGGACCACCATCTACCGGTCGTGGCCGACCAAGGGCGCTCTGGTGCTGGACGCGGTGACCGAGCTCATGGATCTGGGTCCAGCGGCGAAATCGGGGGACTGGCATGCCGATCTCCTCGCCGCGATCGAGGGATCGATGCGGGCGCTGAGCCGCTCCGTGGCCGGCAGAACCATTCCTGCTCTGGCCGTCGACCTATCACGTGACCCGGTCCTGGCAGAAGAGTTCCGAACGCGCTTCGCGCAGCCACGCAAGAGGGAAGTCGTCAACCTGCTCGAACGAGGCGTGGAACTAGGGTTCGTGCGTCACGACGTCGACTTGGATCTTGTCGAGGACATCTTGGTGGCGCCTATTGTCCATCGGCTGGCCGTCACCGGCGCCCCCGTCACCGAGTCGATGGTCCACGACCTCGTCGGTCTCGTGGTGAAGGCTGTTGCCCCCGACCCGCTCCGACCCGGCGCCGCCGCGGACACCTTTCAACCCGGATGAGGTCAGCGGCGTCAGGCGGGGGCGGCCGGAGTCTCGGCCGGTTCATCGATCCTGGTGTTGTCGGACAGCGCGTGTATGCGACCGGTTCGAGGCGAGTTCTGCGCGCCGCCTCGAGCGCGCCTGAGCGCTTGGACCGGCCGCAGTGGCGTGGCCGCCGTGGGGGTCAGCCGGGGCGCGAGTGGAGGACGACGGTGCTCGTCGCCGGATCCGCGGCCCTGATGGCTGCCTCCTTCCGTCACCTCGGCTCACGGGGTCGGCCCATTCCGGTGAGATGCGCAGCTGGCGGTGTGCACCCAGCCTCGCCTCAGACACCGGGCAGCACCCCCGGCCCGCGCAGCGGGCCAGTGCCCGGGGCGGCGGTCGCCCGCGAGGTCGCACGTCGCGACGAGCCGTCACCGCTCGGCGGACCGGAGTAGGCTGGCAGGGACTGACCGTCGACGACGCCTCCGCCCGGGGGCCGGCGCCGGTCGAGAGGCGGACGTCATGCCGACGTCGAACGGACTCATCTCTCCCACCGAGGGCCACCCGGCGGATCGCGGTCCGCTGCGGCTCCGCCTGGCCGACCACCCCGGTGAGGACCGGCTGGACGGCGGGTGGTGGCCGCGCAGCCGCGACCTGGGCGTGGAGCTCGCCGACCTGGTCGAGCACTTCCCCCCGCAGCTGGGCCGGATCGCGCGGGCGCTGTTCTCGCCGCCGGACTGGGATCCCGCGCCGCGTCGGATCCCGGTGGGGCGCGGCTACCTCAAGGTCGGCTCCTTCCCCCGCGACGACACGCACCTGATCATCCTCACGACGACCGACCGGACCGTGCTGCACGTCCTCGTCGTCCCGCCCGGGTTCACCGAGGGCCAGGGCGCCGAAGCGCTGCTCGCTGCGGCGACCCCCGGGAACTCGCACGCGGCGATCGACGTCCTCGACGAGGTCACCGAGCACCCCGACGTGGACCCCGAGGACCACTGGAACGACGACGGCGGGTCGTGGTGGGGACCCAGCTCCGTGGCGCCGTCGTTCCGGACGGGCGGATGACCCGTGGCGTACCTGTTGCTCTACGGGAACGGATGGACCCAGCGGTGGGGGATCGCGCCGGGCATGGAGGAGCAGGTGCGCCTGCAGATCTCCCAGGTCGGGACCAGTGCCGCGGGGCAGCTCGCGGTCGTCGACCCGGGATCCGGGGCGACCGCCGAGCTCGTGGTCGCGTGGGCGCTCGTCGCGGCCGCCGTGGTGCTCGACGGGTCGACCGCGGCCGGGGACGGCGACCTGACCGGCCAGTACGCCTGACGGCCCGCGAGGTCTCGTGACCATGGCAGCCGTCGTGCTCCGGATCCGGCTCGTCAGCGGTGACACCACCGACGTCCGGTACGAGGACCCCGGCGCGGCGACCGAGGCCGAGCTGGTCGACCGCGTCGTCACGACCCTGGCGGACGACGCGGGCATGGTGCGCTGCCGTCACGGTGATCGGCTCATCGTCCTCTACGGACGCGGCGTCGCGGCGGTCGAGGTCGGCCCGCGCGGCGCCGTCCTGTGAGGGGAAGGAGCCGGGCCGACGGTCGGGCGCCCGCGTACGCCCGTGGGGCGTCAGCAGATGTCCTCGACGGCCGTGATCAGGTCCTCGGTGGACGACTTCAGGGACTGCAGGTCGGTCTTGAGCCGGGCCAGGTCAGAGCCCGTGGGCTGGTCCTTCAGGCCGGCGAGCCTCGTCTTGACACCCGCGATCGCGTCCGACACGGCCGCGGCGGCCGGAGCGAGCTCGGATCGGCCCGACTCGAGCAACGCGCGCACGTCGGACTCGAACGTCGCGAAGCGTGCCCGCAGGGTGTCGGTGCCCTCCCGGACGACATCGGTGTCGACCATGGCCTGCAGCGACGCCTGAGCGCGGTCGACGTCCGCGCAGACGTCACCGGAGGGGCTCCCGCTGGGCGGGACGGCCGACGTGGTGGCGGTCTCCGGCGGGTTCGTGTCGGTGCCCGCAGAGTCGGAGGAGCAACCGCCGAGACCCGGGATCGCGAGCAGGCCGCCGGCTACCGCGAGGACGGCGCGCCGGGTTCGTGACATGGCACGGGTCATGGGGTTCCTTCCGGTGACGGGCGGGTCCTGCCATGGTGTCCACGCGGTACGGCCGTGGGATCACCCGTGGCGGGTGAAGGGACACCGGACTGCCGCGCCGGTCGATCGGGTACGGGCTCTACCTCGGGAGGAGAGGGAGCACATGGGAGAGCCGGTCGAGACGTACCGCGATGGCGACGTGTGGCGCAACCGGCTCCGCGGTCGGGACGCCCTGCCGGGCGACCACCCCACCCAGGAGGCCGCGGCCGAGGCGGGCCGGTGCGAGGCGCGCACCCGCGGCGTCGTGCACATCATCCGCCGCGCCGACGGGACCGTCGCGGAGCGCAACCGGTACCCGCGCCGCAGCAGCGAGCTGCCGGCCTAGCGACACGGCTCACGGCGCCGCCGGGGTGACCACCGCCGGGTCGTGGCCGCCGAGGTCGAGCCGGAACGGCGGGTAGTCGTCGGTCATCAGCGCGGCGTACGCCGCGACTCGCAGCACCCACCGCTGCATCCCCAGCACGAAGTCGAAGATCGGGCGCGGGTAGCGACCGGTGAACAGCAGCGCGAGCGCCGCGAACAGCACCAGGAGGCCGATCAGGCCGGCGCTCCACACGGGGGAGGTGTCCTCGTTCGCCGCCTGGCTGCCCAGGTAGACCCCGCCGCTGGTGAAGATGCCGACCACGAGGTAGTGCGGGATCGCCAGCAGCCACCACTTGACGAGCACCAGGCCGCGGGAGAGTCGCTCGGGATAGTCGACCTCGAGGTGCGCCGGGTAGTCGGGGACCTCGCGCAGCGTGAACGGCGGGTACCGGTCCGTCCCGAGGGCGCCGTAGGCGTAGAAGGTCACCCGCCAGGTCCAGCGCAGCACCCCGAGGTTGAAGTCGAAGATCGACCGTGGGTACCGGCCCGTGAACAGGATGGCGAAGAACGCCACCACGCTCAGCGCGACGAACGCGACCCACAGGAAGAACAGCACCACGAAGTGCGGGATCGCCAGCAACCACTTCACGAGCCAGAGTCCCCGGCTCAGGCTCTCGTCGAGGTCGGCGTCCACGTGGACCGGATACGCATTGACCGGGTACGTCGTGCTCACGGCAGTCTCCTTCGATCGTCCCACGGCCAGCGTCCGTCGGGGGCGGCCCGGGCAGGAGAGGCGAAGGTCCCGCCCCCGAACGGGCGACCGGCCCTGCCCGGGTACGCCCGACGACGGGACGCTTGGTCCGGGCGGAGGAGGCGAGCATGTTCGACGGCATCCGGGGCTCCCGGAGACTGCGGGGCTGGCGCAAGCTGGCGTGGGCGGCGTGGGGACCGCCGACGGACCCGCAGTTCTACGGCGACCTCGACATCGACGCGGCCGCGATGCTCGACTTCCTCGCCCTGGCGCGGCGGGACGGCGACGAGCCGGTCACCCTCACCCACCTGGTCGGCCGCGCCGTCGCGCACGCGCTCCACGAGGTGCCGAGCCTGCGGGTGGCGATCTCACACGGCCGCGAGCGGCCGCGCCCGACGACGGACGTCTTCTTCATCATCAGTGATCCCGGCTCCGACGAGCTCACCGGCGCCAAGGTGGAGCGGGCTGATGAGAAGTCGGCCGTCGAGCTCGCGCGTGAGCTGAGGTCCGCCGCCGCGGCGACCCGGAGCGGCGACGACCAGTTCTTCGGCCAGGTGAAGCAGACCCTGGCCCGGCTGCCGCAGTGGGCGGTGCGCCCCGCGATCCAGGTGAGCGCCTTCCTGGCCTCCGACCTCGACCTCGACGTGCCGTTGCTCGGGATCCACCGGCAGCCGTTCGGGAGCGCGATGATCTCGTCGGTGGGCATGTGGGACGTCACGCGCGCGTACTCGCCGCTGGCGACCTACTACCGGGTGCCGGTCCTCGTGCTCGTCGGCTCGGTGGCGCCGCGGCCGATGGCCGTCGAGGGCCGGGTCGTGGTCCGGCCGATGGTCACGCTGACCGCCACCTTCGACCACCGGTACGTCGACGGCCGGCAGGCGGTCGAGTTCGCCCGGGCGGTCCGGGAGTACTGCGCCGCACCCGAGCGCTTCGAGCCACACCAGTCCGCCGAGCCCGAGCCGGCGGGCCGCACCAGCCAGGGGAGGTAGCCATGCACGCTGCAGTCGGAGACCGACTCGTCGTCCGCGGGACCCACGTCGGGGAGCCGGTTCGGGACGGCGAGATCATCGAGGTCCGCCACCAGGACGGCAGCCCGCCGTACCTCGTGCGGTGGTCGGACACCGGGCACGAGTCCCTCGTGTACCCGGGCCCGGACGCGGAGGTCCATCACTTCCAGCACGAGGGCTGAATCCGGTCGGTCCTGGGACCGTCTGCCCTAGGCTCCGCGGCATGAGCCAGCGCGTCGCCCTCGTCACCGGCAGCACGTCCGGGATCGGCGAGGCCATCGCCCGCCGCCTGGCGAGCGACGGGTTCCACGTCGTGGTCCACTCCGGAAGCAGCGTGGAGGAGGGCGAGCGGATCGCCGAGGAGGTCGAGGGCTCCTACCTGCAGGCGGACCTCTCGGACGCGGACGCCGCCCTGGCGACCGTCTCGGAGGCGCTGGCCCAGCTGGGGCGCCTCGACGTGCTCGTGAACAACGCCGGCGTCAGCCGCCGGATCCCGCACGCCGACCTCGAGGCGGCGACACCGGCGGAGTGGCGGTCGGTGCTCGAGGTCAACCTGATCAGCCCCTTCGCGCTGACAACCGCGGCGGCGCCGTACCTGCGGCGGACGCACGGCTGCGTGGTGAACGTGACCAGCCACGCCGGCGTGCGGCCGAAGGGCTCCTCGATCCCGTACGCCGCGAGCAAGTCCGCGCTCAACCACGTGACCCGGCTCCTGGCCGTGGCCCTCGGCCCCGAGGTGCGGGTGAACGCGGTCGCGCCCGGGCTCGTCGACACCCCGCTCACGGCCGGGTGGGACGAGGCGCAGGACCTCTGGCGCGAGCGGTCACCGATGCGCCGGGCCGCGACGCCGGAGGACGTGGCCGGTCTCGTGGCCGACCTGGTCGCCAGCGCCTACCTGACCGGGGAGGTCGTCGTCCTCGACGGTGGTCTCAACCTCCTCTGACGACTTTCACCCGGACCACTGACAGCGACGGTCCCGGCGGGCTACGTTGCTCCGAGAACACGTTCTACTTCGGAGCACAGGGAGCACAGCATGAAGACTCGCGCCGCCATCTTGTGGGAGCCGCACACCGAGTGGAGTGTGGAGGACATCGAGCTCGACCCGCCCAAGCGCGGCGAGCTGCTGGTCAAGCTGGCGGCGTCCGGGCTGTGCCACTCCGACGAGCACATGGTGACCGGCGACATGGTGCTCGACCCCGAGCTCGCGGAAGCGTTCGGGCTCAAGCAGTTCCCGGTGATCGGCGGCCACGAGGGCGCGGGCGTGGTGCAGGAGGTCGGCCCGGACACGGTCGGCTTCGAGGTCGGCGACCACGTCGTCTTCAGCTTCATCCCGTCGTGCGGCCGCTGCCCGTCCTGCTCGACCGGCCACCAGCACCTGTGCGACCTCGGTGCGTTCCTGCTCAGCGGCATGCAGCTGAGCGACTTCTCGTACCGCCACCACGCCAAGGACGGCCGCGACCTCGGGATCATGGTCGGCCTGGGGACCTTCTCGCCGTACACGGTCGTGAACGTCGACTCCGCGGTGAAGATCCGCAAGGACGTCCCGCTCGAGCGTGCGGCCCTCGTCGGCTGCGGCGTGACCACCGGGTGGGGCTCGGCGACGTACGCCGCGGACGTGCAGTCCGGGGAGACCGTGGCCGTGGTCGGCCTCGGCGGCATCGGCATGAGCGCGGTCCAGGGCGCGGCGATGGCGGGTGCGCGCCACGTGATCGCGATCGACCCGGTCGACTGGAAGCGCGAGAAGGCGCTGACCCTCGGGGCGACCCACGCCGCGCCGTCGATGGTGGACGCGCAGCCGGTGATCAGCGAGATCACCCAGGGGGCGATGGCGGACAAGGCCATCCTGGCGGTCGGCCTGGCGACCGGTGACCTGATCGCGCCGATGATGAGCCTGGTCAAGAAGGCCGGCCGCGGCGTCGTGACGGCCGTCGCGAACATGATGGCCGACGACGTGAAGCTCAACCTCTTCGAGATGTCGATGATGCGCAAGGAGCTCGTGGGCTGCATCTTCGGCAACGCGAACCCGCGGTACGACATCCCGCGGCTGCTGGACCTCTACATGGACGGCCGGCTCAAGCTCGACGAGATGGTCACCACGACGTACTCGCTCGACCAGATCAACCAGGGCTACCAGGACATGCGCGACGGGAAGAACATCCGAGGCGTCATCGTCTACGACTGACGGCCTCGGCGCCGGCGATCCCGGCTCAGGTCGCCGCGCCACCGACCGATGGGGAGGACGTGGCGACGGCGTGGCTGGACCAGGCGGACCCCCGGGTACGCGCGGTGCTCGAGGTGCTCCGGGGCAGCTCCGTGCCCGAGGTCGCCGCCCGGTGGTCCGTCGAGCCGGCGCTGGTGCGCCGCTGGGTGCGCGGGTTCGTCGATGCCGGGTCCGCCCGGGTGACGAACCGTCCCGACCCCGAGGCGTCGCGGGAGCGGGACCGGTTCCTGGCGGCGTTCGCGCACGAGCTGCGGACCCCGCTGACGACCGCCCAGGGCTGGGCGGCGATGCTCGGCGAGGGTGACGTGCCGCCCGCGGCCGCCGCGCGCACGGTCGCGAGGCTCGAGTCGGCGCTCGTGCGGCTGGGCGAGCGGGTGACCGACGTCGAGCTGCTGGCGGCGGCGTCCCTCGGGCTGGTCCGGCTCGACCGGTCGCGGGTGTCGCTGGGTGAGCTGGCCGCGACGCTGCCCGGCGTCGACGAGGTGCACGGCCTCGGACCGGAGGTCGTCCTCGACGTCGACCCCGACCTGTTCCGTCGCGTCCTGCGCGACCTGTGGCTGGCCGCCGGCTCCCGGCCCGAGCCGCGGGCGCGACGGCTCGCGGTGGCCGAGGCCGGGCCGTGGTGGGAGATCACGGTGGTCCGCGACGCGGACCCGATCGACCCGGCGGTGCTCACCGCGCTGTTCGAGCCGTTCGAGCTCAACGACGACGGGACCGGGGTGACCATCGGCCTGTACCTCGCCCGGGCACTCGTGGTTGCTCATGGTGGGACGCTCGGTGCCGATCAGGACGACGACGGCGCCGTGCTGTGGGTCCGGGTCCCTCGCGGCGTCGACCCTGCCCGACCAACCCCCGAGGAGATCCATGTTCAAGCTCGCCTGCGGTGATGTCATGCCCGGCTGCTCCGCCCGCTTCGAGAACACCGACCGCGGCGCCCTGATGGCCGCCGTCGCGGCGCACGCCGGCGCCGACCACGGCATCACCGACCTGACGCCCGACGTCGTCGCGGCCGTCGAGAGCAAGGTGGTGCACGCCGCCTAGCCTGCGGACCGCGCCCGATCAGCTGACGTAGTCCTCCCGCCGGAGCCATCGCAGCGCCCAGGCGCCGTAGACCGGCGGGAGGTACGACGTCGCCATCCGCTGGGTGACCGCGATCGCGAACGCCGGGCCGCTCGGCACGCCGACCGCGACCAGACCGGCGGCGAGCGCGGCCTCACCGACGCCGACGTTGCCGGGCACCGGGACGATCGCGGAGAACAGTGCCGCGCCGCCGACGACGAACACGCAGGCGGCGTACCCCGGGCCGGGGTGCAGCCCCTCGACCATGCAGGTCAGCGCGATCGCGGTGATCAGCAGCGACGCGAGGTTGCTGCCGAACATCAGCAGCGCCCGGGCCGGGCTTGCGGTGACGACCTTCAGTGACTCCCAGGAGCTGCGCACCGCCTGCACGAGCCGCACGCGCAGCGGCCGGACCAGCACGATCGCGACCACCGACAGCGCCACCGCGACCACGAGGACCAGCAGGAGCTGGTCGAGGTCGCCCGGCCCGCCGAGGTTGAGGTCGGGCACGTCCTGGGCCAGCAGCAGCCCGGCGACGACCACGAGCACGTTGCACACCGACGCGGCGAAGGCGTCCAGCGCCGTCGCGATCGCGGCCACCGCAGGTCCCTCGCCGAACCGCCGGAGGAACGAGGTCGTGAGCGCCAGCCGGCCGGCCGTGGCCGAGATCGCCAGGCCGACGGTCTTGATCGCGTACTGCAGCTGCGCCAGCGGCCACAGCGGCAGCCGCGTCGTCACCGCGGACATCGTCGACACCGAGTCCGCGACGGAGGTCGCCTGCGCGACGACCAACCCCACGAGGACCCAGGACCACGTGGCGTCGCGCCACGTGTCGAGCACCGTCGGCCAGTCGAGGCCGACCAGCGTCGTGAGGAGCGCGTACGCCGCGACCAGGATGAGGGCGGTCTGGAGCAGGTCCTGCCACCGCACCCGCACGATCGGGGCCGGCGGCGGGGGCGCGACGCCGGTGCGGTCGGTGATCGCAGCGGCCACCGCCGGCAGGGTCGTCCTGACGCCGGGCGCGCTGCGCAGCGTCCGCGGGAGCGCCGCGCGCTGGAGGTACGGCAGCGCCGCGGCGACGGCGTCCGGGCCGAGGCGGGCGACCGCGGCACCGGTGGCCCGGTCCGCACCGACGCGGTCCGCCTGGGCGGTCAGCAGCGTGGCCGTGTCGCGGGCCCGTTCGCCGGCGGTGGCGGCGAGCCGGCTCTCGCCGAGGTCCGCCAGCACCACGGTCCCGTCCCCGGCGAGCCCGATCCGCTCCAGTGTCAGCCGGGTGTGCGCGAGCCCGGCGCCGTGCAGTCGCGCCACGGCGTCCCACATGGCCCGCAACGTCTCGTCGTCCAGCGCCTCCGGGGCGAGGGCCGAGACCGGCGGCGGAGGCGCCCGGAGGACGAGCACGGCGTCGCCCTGGCTGGCCGCTGCCGCCACGACGTCCGGGACACCCACGCCGGCCCGCGCGGCGAGGACCGTCACCAGCGCCTCGTGCTCGACCAGCTGGAGGCGGGTCGCCTCGGGTGCGGACTGGTCGCGGTACACCAGCGTGCGCCACCAGCGAGCCGCCCGGTGCGCGTCCGTGGCGTCGCGCCCGTACACCTTCACCTCGAGCGGCCCGAGCGTCGGAGACTGCGCGTGCAGGATGCGCACACCCCACGGCTGGCGCTCGTCGAACGTCAGGTCGGCGGTCGCCACTCCCAGCTCCTCCAGGCTGCGCCGGACCTGGCCGAGGTCCGGGTGCCCTGCGGGGGAGCCGAGCACGACGAGCGCGACGCCGGCCGCGAGCATGCCGATCCCCAGCGCGCCGAACACGTCGGTCGGCCCACCGGTGCCGATCATCCAGGCGGCGAGGCACTGCACCGCGACGATCGCCATGCTGAGGCGTCGGTAGGCCAGCACGAGCCACGGGCGCAGGGCCATCAGCACCGCAGCCGTGGTGGCGACGCGGACGACCGGGAACGTGTCGACGGTGGCCGAGCGGACGGGCCCCGGTGCCACGTCGGGCCAGCCGGCGCCCACGGCCCACGAGGTCACCACGACCGCGGCGATCGACGTCGCCGCCGCGAGCAGCAGGGTGAGCGGCAGCCGCCCGCGTCGCGGCCAGGTGAGGAGGGCGAGCAGCACCGCGGCCCCGGCGTACACCGCGCCCAGGAAGTACGCCGCGTCGAAGACGCTGGTCACCCAGTCCGGGAGGTCGGCCGCGACCCGGCGTACGGCGGAGTCGAGCGGCCCGCCGCCGTCGGACGCGGCCTTGGCGCTGAGCAGGACGACCGCCGCGCCGACGGCCGCGATGGTGACGTCGACGGGGCGCCGGGTCGAGCCGGTGTCCTTGACGAACAGCCGGCGCGACCGTCGCGGCGGCTCAGTCACGCGCCGCCTCCGGGGCGAGCGCGCGGCGGTGCCCGAGCTGCTCCAGCCAACCGACCAGGACGCGGTGCAGCGCGTCGGCGCCGACCACCAGCTCGTCGGGCATCGCGAGGTCGACGGGATGCACGACCATGCCGCGGTCCTGCCACCCCCCGAGTCCGCCGTGGCAGGCCACCAGGCCCTCGAACGCCGCCACCTCGTCGAGGTCGTCGAGCAGGCTGTTCACGTAGATGTCGGGCGCCTCCGGCATGGTCGCGGCGCGCAGCACGAACTCCGCGGCCATCGGCCCGAACCGGGCCAGCGGATCGGTGCCGATCACCACGCCGTCGCGGACGTGGTGCTCGCCGTCGTGACCGAGCGCGACCGGGCCGTGGTCCGCCGTGTCGACCACCACGAAGCCGACGCCCTCGTGGGCGACCAGTCCCGGCACGAGGGCAGGGAAGCGGTCCGCCAGCTCGTCCAGGGTCCAGCGGTGGTCCTCGCCGGCGACGTACACCAGCCCCAGGTTGCCGGAGCCGAAGACGAGGAACTCCGCGGTGCCCTCGTCCCTCGCCCGGTCCTCGGCCAGCGCATCGGCCGTGATCCGTCCGGACGCGCGCTCCAGCGCCCGTCCCATCACGGTGTCGCGGTCCGCGTTGCCGGCGACCATGGAGTTGAGGGAGCCGCTGCCCTCGGCGTTCTCGATCGCGTCCACGGCCTGCGCATCGGCGAGCCGCGAGACCAGAGCGGCCAGGTCCTCGCCGTACCGGTCGGCGAAGATCGCTCCCTGCGACTGGCCGTGGTCGGAGAGCACGACGATCCGGTACTGCCGCGGCGCGACGGCGGCGACCGCCTCGATCTGCGCGAGCACGGCGTCGATGCCGGCCAGCGCATCCAGTGACTCCGGCTGCAGGATGCCGGCGTGGTGGGCGACCGCGTCGTAGTCCACGTAGTCGACGTAGATCGCGCGGCGGCCCTTGAGCATCGCGTCGCAGACCAGGGTCGTGTTGAGGTCGCGGACCACGCCGTTGAGCGCAGCCCGCTCGGCGGCGAACGCCCAGCCGCGATGCACCCGCGGCCGGATGTCGCGGCGCCGGGCGCGGGCGGCCTGGAACCGCTCGCGCGCGATCTCGCTGAGCGCGCGGGTGACGCTGCGCGCGAAGCCTGCGGGGCGGCTGAGGAACTCCGACAGCGTGCGCCGTGACTCGCGCGTCGCCTGGCCGCGGCCGACCGCGCTCATCGTGGCGTACGCCGTCGGGGCGTCGCCGGTGAACAGGTTGCTGACCGAGACGCCGTCGTCGGCGAGCAGGCCGCGGCCGTCGGAGTGCATCGCCTCGATCGCCGCGGCGTCGCCGGGCCGGTTCGCGACGTACACCTTGCCGGTGGCCCGGTCGACCCACCGGAAGGCGGGGATGCCCTCGATCGTGCCGTGCAGGATGCCCATCTGGCTGGCCGGTGTGGTCGCCGGGAGCTTCGGTCGCCACTCGACGGCGCGGTGCGAGCCGCTCCGGATCCACCGGGACAGGGTCGGCAGGGTGCCGGCCCGGACGCACCAGTCGAGGACCGGGTACGGCACCCCGTCGGCCTGCACGAAGACGACGCCGGGCACCTCGGGGTCGGCGACCGGGCGCTGCCGTCGACGGGCCCGCCGGAGCAGCGTCGCGGTGACGGCGTCGTCGGTGCCGGCCGTGGCGATCCAGATGAACAGCGTCGACACCATCGCGACGATCCAGGACGCGAGCAGTGCCCACAACAGGTCGGAGGCGGACAGCCCGCGCGGGGCGTACACCACCAGCCAGACCGCCAGGGCCTGGCCGAGCAGGCCGAGCAGGACGGCGCCGATCCACCCCAGCCGGACCGCGCCCTCGACGAGCAGCACCCGCAGCACCGCCCCGATCACGGCCACGAGGACCGCGACCACGAACGCGTCGGCCCAGCCCGAGACCTCGAAGCCCGGGAGCACCCACGACGCGAGCAGCAGCCCGAGGGTCGCGCCGACGAGGCCCAGGAGGGCACGGCCCAGGTCGCCGCGGCGCAGATGCCACCGGTGACGCACCCCCGCGGGTCTGGCCATGCCGCGACGCTAGCCACCCGCCGTCGCACTGCACCCACCCTTACCGGGTGAACCGGCAGGGGCCATCGTGATCGTTTCGTTACCGAAGCGTTTGGCTCGTTGCGCTCGCGCAGGTAACGTCGCGGGCCGGTCGGAGCGGGGCCTCACGGCCCGTCGCCGGATGGCCCGGCGGTGCGCGATCTCGGGCGTGCGCGCGCCGGGTGCCCCGGACGCGACGACCACCACCGGAGTCGGCACCAGGCCGACGCCCACCGCCCCCGAGGAGCCCTAGCGCGTGCCGTTGATCGAGGCCCATCAGACCTACAAGGTGTTCGGACGCAAGCCCCAGCGAGCGGTCGAACGACTCCGACAAGGCGAGACCCGCGAGGACCTGCGGTCCGAGGGCTGGACGGCGGCGGTGATCGACGCGTCCTTCGAGGTGGAGCAGGGCCAGATCTTCGTGGTCATGGGCCTCTCCGGCTCCGGCAAGTCGACGCTGATCCGGATGGCCAACGGCCTCCTCGCGCCGACCGCCGGCTCGCTCGAGGTCGCCGGCCGCCCGGTCGCCGACCTCGACCGGGCCGGGTTGCGGGACCTCCGCCGCGACACGGTGAGCATGGTCTTCCAGCACTTCGCGCTGCTGCCGCACCGGACCGTGGGTGAGAACGCCGCGTACGGCCTGAAGGTGCAGGGGGTCAACCGCGCGGACCGGCAGCGGCGGGCCGAGGAGGCGCTCGCCCTCGTCGGTCTCGACGGCTGGGGCGGCTCCATGCCGGACGAGCTCTCCGGTGGCATGCGCCAGCGCGTCGGCCTGGCGCGCGCGCTGGCCGCCGGCACCGAGATCCTGCTGATGGACGAGGCGTTCAGCGCGCTCGACCCGCTGATCCGGCGTGAGATGCAGGACCAGCTGATCGAGCTGCAGCACCGCCTGGACAAGACCATCCTGTTCATCACCCACGACCTGAATGAGGCGATGCGGCTCGGCGACCGGATCGCGATGATGCGGGACGGGCGGATCGTCCAGGTCGGCTCCGCCGAGCAGATCCTCAACGACCCCGCCAACGACTACGTCGCCCAGTTCGTGCAGGACGTGGACCGCACCCGGGTGCTCACCGCGTCGTCGGTCATGGAGCCGCCGGTCGCCGTGCTCGGCGCCGACCAGGGCCCGCGGGCGGCGCACCGGCTGATGCGCGAGCACCAGGTGACCTCGTTGATGGTCATCGGCCGCGACCGGCGCCTGCGGGGCGTCGTCACCGACGACGACGCGGCAGCGGCCGTCCAGCGCGGGGACGACCAGCTGGCCAGCGTGGTCCGGCCGGCCGTCTCGACGCACCCCGAGACCGCGGTGGCCGACCTGTTCGCCGCCTCGGCCGACAGCCCGGTCCCGCTGGCGGTGATCGACGAGGACGACCGCCTGCTGGGGGTTATCCCGCGCGTCACGCTGTTGAGCGCGCTGGGCGCGGGCACCGCGCCCGAGGTGATGACGGTGCCACCCGGTCCCGACGGGAGTCCCGGCCAGGGGCCGGACGAGCAGCTGCGCACGGAGGTGACGGCATGATCGCGACGCACGTGTGGGAGACCGTCGACGGGGTGCCCCGGATCCCGGTCGGGGACTGGATCGAGACCGCGTTCGAGTGGGTCGAGGACAACCTCGGCGACTTCTTCGACCGCCTGGCGGACCTCATCGAGTCGACCGTGAGCTGGCTGGCCGACCTGCTCAACACGCCGGCTCCGCTCGCGATGGTGGTGGTGCTGGCGCTGCTGGCACTCCTCGCCGGAGGCTGGAAGCTCGGCGCGGGCTCCCTGGTCGGCCTCGGGCTGGTGATCGGCATGGAGCAGTGGCCGGCCACGATGGAGACGCTCGCCCTGGTGTTCTTCGCGGCCGTGGTGGCGCTGGTGATCGCCATCCCGCTGGGGATCTGTGCGGCCCGGTGGGACCGGGTCAGCAGGGTGATCCGACCGGTGATGGACCTGATGCAGACGATGCCCGGGTTCGTCTGGCTGGTGCCGGTGGTCACGCTGTTCGGCATCGGCACGCCGGCCGGGCTGGTCGCGACCGTGATCTTCGCGCTGCCGCCGGGTGTCCGGCTCACCGAGCTCGGCATCCGCCAGGTGGACGCCGAGGTCGTCGAAGCCGGCCACGCGTTCGGCGCGACGCCGCGCCAGATCCTGCGGGAGACCCAGCTCCCGCTGGCGCTGCCGACCGTGATGGCCGGCGTCAACCAGGTGATCATGCTGGCGCTGTCGATGGCGGTGATCGCCGGGCTGGTCGGTGGCGGTGGCCTCGGCAGCCAGGTGACCACCTCGATCTCGAGGCTGGACATCGGCCTGGGCTTCGAGGCCGGCCTGTCCGTGGTGATCCTGGCGATCTACCTCGACCGGCTCACGGCCGCCCTCGGCCGTGACCGCAGCGGCGCCGGAGTCCTGCGCCGGATGCGCGTCCGGGCCCAGGCGATGTACCAGGGGCAGCGCAGCCGCGCCGCCGCCGGGCTGTCCGGCTGAGGCGGCAGGACCAGAGACGTTTCTCGGGACGGCGCGAGCCTGCCCTCCGGCGGGCCGCGCGCACCGGTCGGACACGACCGGCGCAACCAGTGGTGAACCAAGAGCGAGTGAAGTCAGAGAGAGGACGACGAATGATGCGTACGAAGACGGCGAGACGAGTCGGTACGGCGGTGGCGGCGGTGCTCGGGCTGAGCCTGCTGGCCACCGGGTGCGGGAGCGGTGACGACAGCGCCGCGGACGGCGGCGACAAGTCGATCACCCTGGGGATCATCCCCTCCTGGACCGACGGGCTGAGCACGGCGTACCTGTGGAAGGACGTGCTCGAGCAGCGCGGCTACGACGTGGAGATCAAGGAGCTGTCCGACGCGGCGCCGCTGTACGCAGGCCTGGCGAAGGGCGACATCGACGTCTACCCGTCGGCCTGGCCCGAGGTGACCCACAAGTCCTACATGGACCAGTACTCCGACGACATCGAGGACGTGGGCACGTACTACGACGGGGCGAAGCTGACCTTCGCGGTGCCGACGTACTCGGACATCGACTCGATCGCCGACCTGCCGGACCACGCCGACGAGCTGGACGGGAAGATCATCGGCATCGAGCCCGGCGCCGGGCTCACGGAGACCACGAAGAAGTCGGTCATGCCGACCTACGGTCTCGACGACGACTTCACGCTGGTCGAGTCCTCGACGAACGCGATGCTGGCGCAGCTGAAGAAGGCGACCGCCGCCAAGGATCCGATCGTCGTGACCCTGTGGCGCCCGTTCTGGGCGAACAACGCCTTCCCGGTCAAGGACCTCGAGGACCCGGAGGGCGCCCTCGGCGAGGCAGAGGGGCTCCACGAGCTCGCCCGGGACGGCTTCGAGGACGACTTCCCCGAGGTTGCCGACATGATGAGCGGCTTCAAGCTCGACGACGAGCAGTACGGCTCGCTCGAGGACCTGGTGGTCAACAAGTACGGCCAGGGCAAGGAGTCCGAGGCCGTCGCCGAGTGGGAGAAGGACAACCAGGACGTGATCGACCAGCTCGGCTGACCCGCGTCCCGATCGGGGTCCGCTCCGGGCCGGCGTCCGCCCGCCGGAGCGGGCCCGATCGGGCGACGTCCGCGTCGTCCGGCGTACCCGCGCGGTGCAGCCAGACCGGGTCGAGCTCGTACGCTGGCCCGCATGACCGGGCTCCTGGTGGCGGGCACCACCTCCGACGCGGGCAAGAGCGTGGTGACGACCGGCCTGTGCCGCGCCCTGGCCCGGGCGGGCGTGAAGGTCGCGCCGTTCAAGGCGCAGAACATGTCGAACAACTCCATGGTCTGCGCCGACGGCGCCGAGATCGGCCGCGCTCAGTGGATCCAGGCGGTCGCCGCGCACGCCGAGCCCGAGGCCGCGATGAACCCGGTGCTGCTCAAGCCCGGCAGCGACCTGCGCAGCCATGTGGTCGTGATGGGACGGCCGGCCGGCACGGTCGACGCCACCGACTTCGCCGAGGGCCGGGGACGGCTCGCGCGGGCGGCGTACGACGCCTGGGACGACCTCTCGTCGCGGTACGACCTGGTCGTCGCGGAGGGTGCCGGCAGCCCGGCCGAGATCAACCTGCGCAGCAGCGACTACGTGAACATGGGGCTGGCCCGCCACGCGGGGCTGCCGACCGTCGTCGTCGGTGACATCGACCGGGGCGGGGTGTTCGCGGCCATGTACGGCACGGTCGCGCTGCTCGAGCCCGAGGACCAGCGGCTGGTCACGGGGTTCATCGTCAACAAGTTCCGGGGGGACCGCGGCCTCCTCGAGCCCGGGCTCGACCAGCTCGAGGTGCTCACCGGCCGGCGGGTGCACGGCGTCCTGCCCTGGCACCCGGACCTCTGGCTGGACTCCGAGGACGCCCTCGACCTCGACGGCCGGCGGGTCCGGGACGACCGCCCGGCGCTGAAGGTGGCCGTGGTCCGGCTGCCGCGGATCAGCAACTTCACCGACGTGGACGCCCTCGGCCTCGAGCCCGGGCTCGACGTGGTGTTCGCGGCCGACCCGCGGGCGCTCGCCGACGCGGACCTCGTCGTCCTGCCGGGGACGCGCGCCACGATCGCCGACCTGCACTGGCTCCGGGACCACGGGCTGGACCGCGCGATCGTCGCGCACGCCGCCGCGGGCCGGTCGGTTCTGGGCGTGTGCGGTGGGTTCCAGATGCTCGGCCGGTCGGTGGCCGACCCCCACGGCGTGGAGGGGACACCGGGGGAGGTCGCCGGCCTGGGGCTGCTCGACGTCCGCACCGAGTTCACCGCGGACAAGGTGCTCCGCCGGCCGCGCGGCGCGGCTCTCGGCGCCGTCACCACGGGCTACGAGATCCACCACGGCCGGATCACCCGCGGCGCGGACGCCGACGAGTTCCTCGGCGGCGCGCGCGCCGGACACGTCTTCGGCACGATGTGGCACGGGAGCCTCGAGGGCGACTCGTTCCGGACCGCATTCCTGACCGAGGTCGCCCGGGCCGCCGGCCACGTCTGGGCGCCGTCAGGCGTCAGCTTCGCCGCCGCGCGGGAGCGCCGGCTGGAGCTGCTCGCGGACCTCGTGGAGGAGCACCTCGACCTCGACGCACTGCACGCGCTCGCGGTCGCCGGCGCGCCCGACGTACCGCTGCTGCCGCCCGGGGCCGCGGCATGAGGGCCCTGGTGCCGTAGGTCGCGCCCCGATGGCTTGCTCCGGACAGGAGGTTGCGGACCGGTCGGGACGTCGTACCGTGCACGTGTGGAGCCGTCCGAGATCGTGCCCGGCGACCGTCCCGGGACGTTCGTGCTGCGGATGGCCGGGATGAACCAGTCGCACGTCGACCTGCGGCACCCGCTGCACCTGGAGTTCGAGTACGTGCGCCGGATCGCCGACGTCATCGACGCCGCCGCGCCGGCGGGCGCACCGTTGCGCGTCCTGCACGTCGGCGGCGCCGCGATGACGCTGCCGCGGTACGTCGCGACCGCGCGCCCGCGCTCCGCTCAGGTGGTCCTCGAGCCGGCCGCCGACGTCACCGAGATGGTGCGCGCCGAGATCCCGCTGCCGCCGCGCAGCGGCATCAAGGTGCGCCCCCTGGACGGCCGGCGCGGGGTCGCCGAGCTCCGTGACGGGTACGCCGAGCTGGTCGTGCTCGATGCGTTCGCGGACGCCCGCGTGCCGGGTGACCTGGTCACCGTCGAGTTCTTCCGCGAGGTGTCGCGCGTGCTCGACCCGGCCGGGCTGTTCGTGCTCAACCTGACCGATCGCGCGCCGTTCGGCTGGACCCGGCGCGCGGTCGCCGGCCTGCGCACGGTGTTCCCCGAGCTGATGCTGACCGCCGAGCCCGCCACGCTGCGCGCGCGGCGGCTCGGGAACCTCGTCGTGGTCGCCTCCCGCGGCCCGGTGCCCGTCGACGCCCTGCGCCGGCGCTCGGCGAGCGCGCCCGCGCCGTACCGGGTGCTCGACGCGGCGCAGCTCAGCGACGGGTTCGGGGGTGGCACGCCGTTCACCGTGAACGACACCGAGCCGTCGCCACCGCCCGTCGACGGGTGATCGGCCGGGTCTTCGCCGACGTGGAGCGCCCGTGCGGCTCAGGCGTACGCCGTGCCGCGCGGCTCCCGGGTCCACAGCGCGCCCGTCCCGGCGACCGGTCCCTCCGCCGCGAGGGTCCGCTTGAGCACCTTGTTGGTGGCCGTGCGGGGGAGGGTGTCGACCACGCGGACGTAGCGGGGCCAGGCCCGGGGGGACAGGTCCGGCTGGTCGGTGAGGAAGGCCTCGAGGGCCGCCGGCGTCAGGGGTCCGGTCACCACGAGCGCGGCCATCACCTGGTCGCCGACCGACGCGTCCGGCACGGCGTACACCGCCGCCTCGGACACCGCTGGGTGGCGGAGGAGCACCCGCTCGATCGGCGCCGCCGCGAGGTTCTCGCCGTCCACGCGGAGCCAGTCGGCGGTGCGACCGGCGAAGTACACGTAGCCGTCGGCGTCGCGGTACGCGAGGTCGCCGGACCAGTACATCCCGCCGCGCATCCGCTCTGCCTCGGCGTCCGGATCGCGGTAGTAGCCGGCGAAGGCGCCGCCGCCGAGGGTGTTGACCAGCTCGCCGGTGGCCGCCTCGGCGTTCAGCAGCGCCCCGGACGCGTCGAACACCGCGTCGGGCGTCTCCTGCATCGTGACCGGGTCGAGCACCTTCACGCCGTCCACCGGGCGGCCCAGCGAGCCCGGCGGCATGCCCGGCACGCGCTGCACGACGACGGCGTTCTCGGTCGAGGAGTAGGAGTCGACGACCACGCACCCGAAGCGCCGCCCGAAGCCCTCGATGTCACGGTCGTTGGCCTCGTTGCCGAAGACGAGCCGCAGCGGGTTGTCGGCGTCGTCCGGCTGCTCCGGCGTGGCCAGCACGTAGGTCAGCGGCTTGCCGACGTAGTTGGCGTACGTCGCGCCGTACCGCCGGACGTCGGGGAGGAAGCCGGACGCCGAGAACCGCCGCCCCAGCGCGACCGTGGCCCCTGCGGCGAGCGCCGGGGCCCAGCCGGCCATGATCGCGTTGGAGTGGAACATCGGCATCGAGAGGTACGCCGTGTCCGTCCCCGACAACCCGAAGCGCTCCGCGAGGAACTGGCCGGGGTACGCCACCTTCGCCTGGGTGACGTTGACGGCCTTCGGGTCGCCGGACGTGCCGGAGGTGAAGATCAGCATCATCAGGTCGTCCGGGCCGACCTCGACCTCGGGGACGCCGGCCCCCGCGTGCTCGGCGAGGAGCTCGGGCCAGTCGGGGGAGTCGAGCGGGACCACCGGCACGTCGACGCCGGCCAGCAGGTCGGCGTGCGCGGTGTCGGTGAGGACGAGCTGCACGTCCGCCCGGGCGACGTCGGCGGCCAGGGCGGCGCCGCGACGGGTCGGGTTCAGCCCGACGACCACCTGGCCGCCCAGGGCCGCCCCGCCGAGGAGGAAGGCGAACTCCGGCACGTTCTCCAGCAGCACCCCGGCATGGGGTGGCGCGCCGGCGCGCAGCAGGCGGCGGAGCACCGCCGACCGCACGCACGACTCGCGGACCACCTCGGCCCAGGTCCAGGTGGCGTCCTCGAACAGCAGCCCGGGGGAGCCGTCACCCGCCCGCGCGAGCAGCTGCTCGCGGACGGTCGGCATCGTCATGACGCCGTCATGCGGGCTCGGCGGCCAGCGCCCGTCCGATCGTGAGGGCCTGCTCGGTGGCGCCGCCGTGCAGGAACTCGAACCGCTTGGCGCTGGTGAAGTACCGGTGCGCCTCACCGTCGAGATCGATGCCGACACCGCCGTGCACGTGCACCGTGGTGTGCGCGAGCCGGTGGCCGGCGTCCGCCGCCCAGAGCTTCGCGATCGCGACCTCGGTGTCGGCGGGGAGGTCCTCCTGGAGCCGCCAGGCGGCCTGCCACAGCGTCAGCCGCTGGCCGAGCACGTCGATGTAGCCGTCCGCCAGCCGCTGCGACACCGCCTGGAAGGTGCCGATCGGCCGCCCGAACTGCTCGCGGGTCTTGGCGTACGTCGAGGTCAGGCGCAGCGCCCCCTCGGTGATCCCGAGCTGCTCGGCGGCACCGGCGAGGACGACCAGCTGGCGCAGCCGGTGGTACGCCGTGCCGTCGGCGGCGCCGAGCAGCCGGTCGGCGCCGAGCTGGACGCCGTCGAGGTCGAGCCGGGCGACCGCGTCGCGGTCCGAGAAGGTCTGCGCGACCACGGTGACGCCGGCATCGCCGGGCTCGACGAGGAACACGCCCACGCCGGTGGGCGTCTCGGCCGGCACCAGGAACAGGTCGGCGTACGGACCGGCGGGGACGACCGCCTTGCTGCCCGACAGCCGGTGGCCGCCGTCCTCCGGACCGGCCACGGTGGTCGGTCGGGTCGGCGCCCACGCGCGCTCCTCGGCGACGGCGCTGGTGAGCACGGCCGCACCCGACGCGGCCCGGGTCAGCCAGGCCGCCTGCTGAGCGTCGCTGCCGAGCTCGGCGACCAGCCGGGACGCCGGCCCGTGCGCGGCCAGCGGGACCGGCGCGACCGTGCGACCGACCTCGACCAGCACCCGGCACAGCTCGACGAGCCCCAGCCCGGCGCCGTCGTGCTGCTCCGGCAGCGCGAGGCCCAGCAGGCCCGCCTCGCCGAGCGCCGCCCACAGGTCACGGTCGAACCGGTCGCCGGCCGCCTCGACCTGCTTCAGCCGCTCGTTGGTGGCGCGGTCGTTCAGGATCCCGGCCGCGAGCTCCGCGGCCTCGTCCTGCTCCTGGGTGAACCGGAAGTCCATCGGTTGCCTTTCGTCGTCCGGGGGTCTCGACAAGCTCGACCAACGGGTGGTCAGGAGCGCTTCGCCGCGGGGAGGCCGAGGCCGACGTACCCGATGATGTCGCGCTGGATCTCGTTGGTGCCGCCGCCGAAGGTCATGACCAGGGCGGAGCGGTAGAACCGCTCGAGACGACCCTGGAGGACGGCGCCGTCGGAGTCGGCGGTGACGCCGGCGTTGGGCCCCACGACCTCCATCAGCGTGCGGTAGACCTCGGTCGCGAGCTCCGAGCCGTAGATCTTGGTCGCCGACGCCTCGGCGGGCGACAGGTCGACGCCCGCGTCCGCGTCGGCCGCGAGCTTCCAGTTGATCAGCCGCAGCGCCTCGGTGCGGGCGTGCGCCCGGCCCAGCGCGACCTGGACCCACTCGGTGTCGATCACCCGCTGCCCGTCGGGGTTCTTCGTCTCCTGCGCCCACCGCCGGACCATCTCGATCGAGTGGGTGAGCGGTGCCGCGGACGTCAGCGCGACCCGCTCGTGGTTGAGCTGGTTGGTCATCAGCGCCCAGCCCCCGTTGAGGTCTCCGACCAGGTTGCTCGCGGGCACCCGCACGTCCTCGTAGTACGTCGCGCTCGTGCTGACGCCCGCCACGGTGTGCACCGGGGTGTACGAGAAGCCGGGGGCGTCGGCCGGCACGAGGATCATCGACAGGCCCTTGTGGCGCGGGAGGTCGGGGTCGGTGCGGCAGGCGAGCCAGATCCAGTCGGCGTACTGGACCAGGGAGGTCCACATCTTCTGCCCGTTGATCACCCACTCGTCGCCCTCGCGGACCGCGCGGGTCTTCAGCGAGGCGAGGTCGGTGCCCGACCCCGGCTCGGAGTAGCCGATCGAGAAGTGCAGGTCGCCGCGGAGGATGCGGGGGAGGAAGTACTCCTTCTGCTCGTCGGTGCCGTAGCGCATGATCGTCGGCCCGACGGTGTTGAGCGTCAGGTACGGGACGGGTACGCCGGCCACCGCGGCCGCGTCGGTGAAGATCAGCTGGTCGGTCATCGAGCGGGCCTGGCCGCCGTACTCCTGCGGCCAGCCGATGCCGAGCCACCCGTCGGTGCCCAGCTGCCGGATCACGTCCTTGTAGACCCGGGTGTCGCCGAACTCGCCGGTCGCGGACGAGAGCCCCGCCCTCACCTCCGGCGTGACCAGCTCGGCGAAGTACTCTCGCAGCTCCTCGCGCAGGTGCTCCTGCTCGGACGTCAGGGCGATGTGCATGGGCACTCTTCCTTCGAAAGGGCGTACGTGTGCTGGTGTCCCAGCGAGCAAAACTATAACCTGTTCTAAGTTTGGTCCACAGGCTCGACGGCTGGAGGCACGTCATGACCGACACCGGTACCCGGAGCAGCGCGCGGGCGCTCGACCAGGGGACGCCGCCGGAGCGCTTCGCCCGTGGGTGGCACTGCCTGGGGCTGGCCGACTCGTTCCGGGACGGCAGGCCGCACGGCATCGAGGCGTTCGGCGGCAAGCTCGTGGTGTGGGCGGACTCGAAGGGCGAGATCAACGTCCTCGACGGCTACTGCCGGCACATGGGCGGCGACCTGACGCAGGGCGAGGTCAAGGGCGACGAGGTCGCGTGCCCGTTCCACGACTGGCGCTGGGGCGGCGACGGCAAGTGCAAGCAGATCCCGTATGCGCGGCGGGTGCCGCTGCGGGCGCGGACGCAGAAGTACCCGGTGGTGATCCGCAACGGCCAGGTGCTGGTGTGGCACGACGTGGAGGGCTCGGAGCCCGACCTGGACATCCTGCCCCCGGTCCTGCCCGGGCTCGAGGAGGGCCTCTACACCGACTGGACGTGGGAGGTCGTTCCGATCACCGACTCGCACTGCCGCGAGCTGATCGACAACGTCGTGGACATGGCGCACTTCTACTACGTGCACTTCTCGTTCCCGACCAGCTTCCGCAACGTCTTCGAGGGCACCCAGGCGACGCAGTACATGGAGTCGAAGGGGCGGCCGGACAAGTCCGGGGGGTACGGCAGCGCGGAGCTGTTCCTGAAGTCCGAGGCGACGTACTACGGACCGGCGTACATGATCAACTGGCTCGACGTCGACTACAAGGGCTTCGAGACCGAGGTCATCCTCGTCAACTGCCACCTCCCGACCGGCCCGGACTCGTTCACGCTGCAGTACGGCATCACCGTGAAGAAGCCCGAGGGCCTCGACGACGACACCGCGAACTACATCTCGAAGAAGTACGCGCAGATGTTCGGCGAGGGTTTCCTCCAGGACGTCCACATCTGGAAGAACAAGGTGCCGGTGCAGAACCCACTGCTGTGCGAGGAGGACGGTCCGGTCTACCAGCTGCGCCGCTGGTACGAGCAGTTCTACGTCGACAGGGCCGACATCGCACCGGAGATGGTGGACCGTTTCGAGTTCGAGGTCGACACCACCAAGGCCAACGAGTTCTGGCAGGAGGAGGTCGCGGAGAACCTCCGCAAGAAGGCCGAGGAGGAGGCCGCTCCCGAGACGGCGGACTCGCCCCAGATCATGACGGGCACCTGACCCGATGGCCTCCTTCGTCCCCACGAGCCCGGACACGCTCGAGGACCAGCGCCTCTACACGTCGGCGCGGCTGGTCGAGATCGCCTGTCTGGACTGCCTGGCCCGGGTCGGCGTGAAGAAGAACAGTGAGCACCACACCTCGATCCAGTGGACCGCCGAGGCGCGCCGGGCGTGCCCGGAGCTGGGTCGCCGCGCGAGCGGCAGGGAGGGACACCCGGCCTGCCCGCGCCTGGTCGCGAGCATCGAGGCCGCCGTACGCGAGGGGCGGGTCCCCATCGGAGCCGAGGACGGTTACTGAGCAGATGACCGAGGAGTCCTACGAGCTGAAGGTCGTGGACGTGGTCGAGGAGACCGCGGACGCGCACTCGATCTCCTTCGAGGCGCCCGCAGGCGCCGAGGAGCAGTTCGCCTACAAGCCCGGGCAGTTCCTGACCCTGGCCGTGCCGTCGGACCGCACCGGCGTCGCGGCGCGCTGCTACTCGCTGTCCAGCAGCCCGGTCGGCGGCGGCCCGCTGACGATCACCGTCAAGCGCACCGCCGACGGCTACGCGTCGAACTGGATCTGCGACCACGTCCGGGAGGGAGACGCCGTGCGGGTCCTGCCGCCGAGCGGCATCTTCACGCCCGCGTCGCTGTCCGCCGACCTGCTGCTGTTCGCCGGCGGCAGCGGCATCACGCCGGTCATCTCGATCACCCGCACCGCCCTGCAGCAGGGCACCGGACGCATCGTGCTGTTCTACGCCAACCGCGACGAGCGGTCGGTGATCTTCGCCGCGGAGCTGACCCGGCTCGCCGCCGAGCACCCCGACCGGCTGGTCGTCGTCCACTGGCTGGAGTCGGTGCAGGGCCTGCCCAGCCAGGAGCAGCTGAAGGCGTTCGCGAGCAGCTTCACGTCGTACGACGCGTTCGTCTGCGGTCCCGCGCCGTTCATGAAGATGGCGGTCGCGGCGCTGAAGGAGCTGGAGTTCCCGCGCGAGCGGCGCCACCAGGAGAAGTTCGTCAGCCTCGGCGGCAACCCGTTCGGCGACCTGCACGACCAGGAGGTCGCCGAGCACGAGATCGAGGACGCCGAGCGCGACGAGGACGACCTGGCGGTCGAGGGCACCGGCGACCAGCCGCAGGGGCCGGTGCGCCTGGAGGTGGAGCTCGACGGCCAGGACTACGCGTTCGACGACTGGGCCCCCGGCACGAAGCTGCTCGACCACCTGGAGTCGAAGGGCGTCAAGGCGCCGTACTCCTGCCGGGAGGGGGAGTGCTCGGCGTGCGCGATCCGGCTGCTCGAGGGCGAGGTGAAGATGCTCCACAACGACGTCCTCGACGACGACGACATCGCCGAGGGCATCCGGCTGGGCTGCCAGTCGGTGCCGGTGACCGACGTCGTCAAGGTGACGTACCACTGACGACGAGGCTCAAACCTGAGGTCCAGACCGCTCGGGTGGTCGCACGTCCCGGCGTAACGGCACGGCTCGGGGGGAGTTTGACCCTCGACATGAAGCCAACAGCTCCGGGCCGCGACCAGTGATCGCCCTCTCCTCCTGATCGCCGCCGACCGGTCCGGAGCCGGAATGGGGGATGAGCATGTTTCTCGGACTGTGCTTGACCATCGTGGCCGTGGCGGGATGGAGCCTGGCGGCGACCATGACGAGGCCCGCGCCGCGCGCACCTCGGCAGCGGGACCTCGACCGGAGGTTCCGACGGTTGTCCCGGGACCCGGACCGGGTCACGGTCCTCGACGTGGAGAACCTGATGCTGTCGGAGTCGGTCCCCGTCGCGACCGTCGCGCGGGTGATGGCCCGGGCCGCGGCCGGCCGGCTCGGGGCCCGCACGATGTGGCGCTGGGCGGACGCGCACGGCACGTCCCACCTGGTGACCGTGGTCGACGCCGGCGTCGCCGAGGACACCCTCCTCGACCACCTCGACGCCGGCACCGCGCCCGACTGGACGACGCTGAGCCTCTTCGCGGGTCTCGCCAACGACCCCCTGCCCGCCGGCATCCCGATCGACGAGCTCGTCGACCTCGACGTCGTCCCGGACTACGACGACCTGACGTTCCTCGACGACCTGACCGACTGGTCGACCGCCTCGCCGGACCCGCTCGAGCTGCGCCGGTTCGACCACCTGCCCCCGATCACCGGCCCCGGCCTCCCGTCGTACCGCCCGATCGCGGCCTGGGAGGACGACGGCGGCAACTGGCCCGAGGTCGCTTGACGCGCGGATTGGTCCCCAACCGCAGGTGGGAGCGCTCCCGGTCTGCGGTTGGTGACCAAACCGCATGCCTCACCAGCCGCGGACGCGCCAGTCCGGCAGCGACGGACGCTCGGCGCCGAGGGTCGAGTCGTCGCCGTGGCCGGGGTAGAACCAGGTGTCGTCGGGGAGCCGCTGGAAGACCTTGGTCTCCACCTCGTCGATGAGCTGGCGGAACGCCGCCTCGTCGCCGAACGTGTTGCCGATCCCGCCCGGGAACAGGGAGTCGCCCGTGAACAGGTGGGGGTGGCCGGACGGGTCCTCGTAGAGGAGCGCGATCGAGCCCGGGGTGTGCCCGGCCAGCGCGATCACCGACAGCGAGCACGTCCCGACGGCGACGGTGTCGCCCTGGCCGACGGTGCGGTCCACCGGGACGCCGGTCTGCTCGGTGATCGCCGCGGCGTCCGGGGCGCCCGCCACGACCGAGGCGCCGGTCGCTTGCACGACGTCGGCGAGCGCGCGGTGGTGGTCCCAGTGCTGGTGGGTGGTGACCACGGTGGTCAGGCCAGCGTCGCCGATCAGCGGCAGCAGCGTCGCGGGGGAGTCCGCGGCGTCGATGAGCACCTGGTCCCCGGTGTCGCGGCACGTGAGCAGGTAGCAATTGTTCGACATCGTCTCGTCGACCGCGACCTTGGTGATCGTCAGGTGGCGCAGCTCCCGGACGTCGGGGTCGCCGCCCACCGTCACCTCGCCCGTGTAGGTCATCACCATGCTCCCATCTGCGGCAGGTCGCCGCCCTCGCTCGTGAGTCCATCGCCGGCGCCCCGGCCGGTCATCCACCACGCCAGGTCGACGGCCCGGCCGGTCACGACCGGCCCGCCGTCGCCGCACGCCCACTCGCGGCCGAGGTCGGTGGCGCGGGCCGTGAACGGGGCGGAGGCGCCGCCCCGGGTGAGCATGCCGTCGAGCACGTACGCCGCGAACTCCGGCGACCACGCCGACCGGTCGTAGCCCGCGTCCAGGTCCGCATGGTGGATCTCGACCTCGCGCAGCCGCATCCACGGCACGTCCGCGGCGGCGAACGTGCGCCCGCCGGGCGTCCGCTCGACCGTCGTGCCCGCCGCGTCCTCGGGTACGGCGGCGATCGCGTCGGCCAGGTCGGTGCAGCCGGCGAGCAGCCGGGTGCGGACCTCCGCCGGCCCCTGGGCGGCGAGCTCGTCGATGTCGCCGTCCCGCGCCTCCTGCGAGGCGTACATCGGCACCGACCGGCCCTCGACGACCCCGCCCAGGGCCCCGGCCAGGCCCTCGGCGTTGAGCGCCAGGTGGGCGAGCACGTGCGCCCGCGTCCACCCGGGGAGGCCGCTGGCACCGGCGTACTGCTCGTCGGTCAGCGCGTCCGCGGTCCGCACCAGGCGCCGGGTCGCTTCGGACAGGTCCAGGGGGTCGGCCATGGGGCCATCCTGCCGGATGGCGAGCCACGAGCACCGGCAGTGTCGGTGGCCCGTGAGAGTGTGGGGAACACGGGCGCGTGCGGGTTCGTTGTGACTGGTCCGCGCCGGTTACGATGACGAACACGTGTTCGAACACGGGGAACGACGCGGGGAACGAGGAGATCAGTCAGTGGCGGACCAGCTCATCATCCGGGGTGCCCGCGAGCACAACCTCAAGGACGTCTCGCTCGACCTGCCACGTGACGCGCTCATCGTCTTCACCGGCCTGTCGGGCTCCGGCAAGTCCTCGCTGGCGTTCGACACGATCTTCGCCGAGGGTCAGCGCCGGTACGTCGAGTCGCTCTCGGCGTACGCACGCCAGTTCCTGGGCCAGATGGACAAGCCGGACGTCGACTTCATCGAGGGTCTGTCGCCCGCCGTGTCGATCGACCAGAAGTCCACGTCGAAGAACCCGCGCTCGACCGTCGGCACCATCACCGAGGTCTACGACTACCTCCGCCTGCTCTACGCGCGCGCCGGGCGCGCCCACTGCCCGACGTGCGGGGCCCCGATCGAGCGGCAGACGCCGCAGCAGATCGTCGACCGGGTCCTCGCGCTCGAGGAGGGCCGGCGCTTCCAGGTGCTGGCGCCGGTGATCCGCGGCCGCAAGGGCGAGTACGTCGAGCTGTTCCGCCAGCTCCAGGCGCAGGGCTTCTCCCGCGCCCGGGTCAACGGCGAGACGCACTCCCTCGACGACCCTCCCAAGCTGGACAAGCAGAAGAAGCACACCATCGAGGTGGTCGTCGACCGGCTCGCGGTCAAGGAGTCGTCGAAGCGGCGGCTCACCGACTCGGTCGAGACCGCGCTCCAGCTGGCCGGTGGCCTGGTGCTGTTCGACTTCGTGGACCTGGACACCAAGGACCCGGGCCGCGAGATGAAGTTCAGCGAGAAGATGGCGTGCCCGAACGACCACCCGATCGACACCGACGAGCTCGAGCCGCGGTCGTTCTCGTTCAACTCCCCGTTCGGCGCCTGCCCGACCTGCCACGGCCTCGGCACGCGCCTCGAGGTCGACCCCGAGCTCGTCGTGCCCAACCCGCAGGCGACGCTGGGGGAGGGCGCGATCCAGCCGTGGAGCCAGGCGCACGTCGCCGACTACTTCCTGCGGCTGATGGGCGCGCTGGGCGAGGAACTGGGCTTCGACCTGAACACCCCGTGGGAGGACCTGCCCGCCAAGGGCCAGAAGGCGATCCTGCACGGCCACCCCACGAAGGTGCACGTCGTCACCCGCAACCGGTACGGCCGCCAGCGCGCCTACTACGCCGAGTTCGAGGGCGTGAGCTCCTACATCGAGCGCCGGCACCACGAGGCGGAGTCCGACGTCAGTCGCGAGCGGTTCGAGGGCTTCATGCGCGAGGTCCCGTGCCCCGCGTGCGGCGGCAGCCGGCTCAAGCCCGTCTCGATGTCGGTGACCCTCGGCGCGTCGCTGCAGGACGGCGGCAAGAACATCGCCGAGGTCTGCGCCCTGCCGATCAACGAGACCGCCGACTACCTGCGCAACCTCGACCTGACCGCGCGCGAGCGGCAGATCGGCGAGCGGGTGCTCAAGGAGATCCAGGAGCGGTTGAACTTCCTCCTCGACGTCGGCCTCGACTACCTCTCGCTCGACCGCCCGTCCGGGTCGCTCTCCGGCGGCGAGGCCCAGCGCATCCGGCTCGCCACGCAGATCGGCGCCGGCCTGGTCGGCGTGCTCTACGTGCTCGACGAGCCGTCGATCGGGCTGCACCAGCGCGACAACCACCGGCTCATCGAGACCCTGGTCCGCCTCAAGGACCTCGGCAACACCCTCATCGTCGTCGAGCACGACGAGGACACGATCCGGGTCGCCGACTGGGTCGTCGACATCGGCCCGGGCGCCGGCGAGCACGGCGGGCAGGTGGTCCACAGCGGCAACGTCGCCGACCTGCTCTCCCATCCGGACTCGATGACCGGGCAGTACCTCTCCGGTCGCCGCGAGATCCCGGTGCCGGAGGTGCGCCGCCCGCGCACCAAGGGCCGGGAGCTCACCGTGCACGGTGCGCGCGAGCACAACCTGAAGAACGTCGACGTGACGTTCCCCCTCGGCCTGTTCGTCGCGGTGACCGGCGTCTCCGGCTCGGGCAAGTCGACGCTGGTCAACGACATCCTCTACACGTCGCTGGCCAAGCAGATCTACAACGCCCGCGCCGTGCCCGGCCGGCACCAGAAGATCACCGGCCTCGAGCACGTCGACAAGGTCATCCACGTCGACCAGTCGCCGATCGGGCGGACGCCGCGGTCCAACCCGGCGACGTACACCGGTGTCTTCGACCACATCCGCAAGCTGTTCGCGTCCACGCCGGAGGCGAAGATGCGCGGCTACCTGCAGGGACGTTTCTCGTTCAACGTCAAGGGCGGCCGCTGCGAGGCGTGCGCGGGTGACGGCACGATCAAGATCGAGATGAACTTCCTCCCGGACGTGTACGTCCCGTGCGAGGTCTGCCACGGCGCCCGCTACAACCGCGAGACGCTCGAGGTCCACTACAAGGGCAAGACCATCGCCGAGGTCCTCGACATGCCGATCGAGGAGGCCGCGGAGTTCTTCGCCGCGGTGCCTGCGATCGCGCGCCACATGAAGACGCTGGTCGAGGTCGGCCTCGGCTACGTCCGGCTCGGCCAGCCCGCCACCACGCTCTCCGGCGGCGAGGCGCAGCGCGTGAAGCTCTCGTCCGAGCTGCAGAAGCGGTCCACCGGGCGCACGGTCTACGTGCTCGACGAGCCGACCACGGGCCTGCACTTCGAGGACATCCGCAAGCTGCTCCTGGTGCTCGGCCGGCTGGTCGACCAGGGCAACACCGTGCTGGTGATCGAGCACAACCTCGACGTCATCAAGACCGCCGACTGGCTCGTCGACATGGGCCCCGAGGGCGGCTCGCGTGGCGGCACGGTCGTGGCCGAGGGCACGCCCGAGACCGTCGCGGCACACCCCGACAGCTACACCGGGCAGTTCCTCAAGCCGCTGCTCGACGGGCGCGAGGCCGCCCAGCCGACGCGGCGTCGTACCGCGACGGCGACGGGGCCTGCGAAGAAGGCGACCGCCACGAAGGCGGCCGCGAAGAAGGCCACCGCGAAGAAGGCCACCGCGAAGAGGGCCACCGCGAAGAAGGCGACCGCGAAGAAGGCGACCGCGAAGCGCAGGGCGAGCTGAACCGGAGGGCCCACCACGCCGTGGGTACCGTGAAGATTCAACGACCGCCAGCCCGAGAGGACGCCTGATGTCGCTCACCCGTCGCCACACCCTCACCGGAGCAGCCGCCGTGGGAGTGGGTGCCCCGCTGCTCGCGGCGTGCGGGTCCGGCACTGATTCCGGGAGCACCGCGCCGGCGCCGAAGTCCGGGCAGGACCTCGGCCCGGCGTCCGACGTCCCCGTCGGCGGCGGCAAGATCTACGGCGACCAGCGGATCGTCGTGACCCAGCCGACCGAGGGGACGTTCGAGGGCTTCTCGGCGATCTGCACCCACCAGGGCTGCCTGGTCTCGACGGTCTCCGACGGCACCATCAACTGCACCTGCCACGGCAGCAAGTTCTCGATCCAGAACGGCGCGGTCGAGACCGGCCCCGCGACCTCCCCGCTCGCGCGGGTCGACGTCGCGGTCGCCGGTGGCCAGATCACCACGACCTGACGCACGCCGCGTCCGGGCCGTCGGTCCCGGACCGTAGGGTTGGAGTCGTGCCATCGCCCGCGTCGTACCGGCCCGAACCGGGGTCGATCCCGACCCAGCCGGGCGTGTACCGGTTCCGGGACCCGAAGGGCCGCGTGATCTACGTCGGCAAGGCGAAGAACCTGCGCGCCCGGCTGTCGTCGTACTTCCAGGACGTCGGCAACCTCCACGCCCGCACCGCCACGATGGTGACGACCGCGGCGAGCGTCGAGTGGACGGTCGTGAAGACCGAGGTCGAGGCGCTCCAGCTGGAGTACTCCTGGATCAAGGAGTTCGACCCGCGGTTCAACGTCAAGTACCGCGACGACAAGTCCTACCCCTGGCTGGCGGTGACCGTCGGCGAGGAGTACCCACGGGTCATGGTCGGTCGCGGCGCCAAGCGTCGGGGCACCCGCTACTTCGGCCCCTACAGCCACGCGTGGGCGATCCGGGAGACGGTCGACCTGCTGCTGCGCGTCTTTCCGATGCGCTCGTGCAGCAACGGCGTCTTCAAGCGCTCCAGCCAGATCGGGCGGCCGTGCCTGCTGGGCTACATCGACAAGTGCTCCGCACCGTGCGTCGGCAACGTCACCGCCGAGGAGCACCGCGCGATCGTCGACGACTTCTGCGACTTCATGGCCGGTCAGACGACCTCGTTCGTACGACGCGTCGAGAAGGAGATGTACGCCGCGAGCGACGCGCTCGACTTCGAGAAGGCCGCCCGGCTGCGGGACGACCTCGGCGCCCTCAACAAGGCGCTGGAGAAGCAGGCGGTCGTGCTCGGCGACGGCACCGACGCCGACGTGATCGCGCTCGCGGAGGACCCGCTCGAGGTGGCCGTGCAGATCTTCTACGTCCGCGGCGGCCGGATCCGCGGGCAGCGGGGCTGGGTGGCCGACCGCGTCGACGAGGGCGACACCGCCAAGCTCGTCGACGACTTCCTGCTGCAGCTGTACGCCGGCGCCGGCCCGGACGAGCTGCCCCGTGAGATCCTCGTCCCGGCTCTGCCACCGGACCACGCGACGTACGAGCAGCTGCTCAGCGACCTGCGGGGCTCGCGGGTGGCGATCCGCGTGCCGCAGCGAGGGGACAAGAAGGCGCTGCAGGAGACGGTGAAGCAGAACGCCGCCCAGGCGCTCGCGCTCCACAAGACCAAGCGCGCCAGCGACCTGACCACCCGCAACCGGGCGCTGGAGGAGATCCAGGAGGCCCTGGGCCTGGACGAGGTGCCGCTGCGCATCGAGTGCTACGACATCTCCAACCTCCAGGGCACCGAGGTCGTCGCCTCGATGGTGGTCTTCGAGGACGGGCTGGCCCGCAAGAGCGAGTACCGCCGCTTCGTGATCCGCGGCGTGGAGGGCCAGAACGACGTCGCGTCGATGCACGAGGTGATCACCCGCCGGTTCAAGCGGCTGCTCGACGAGCAGGCGACCTCGACGGAGAAGGTCACCGAGAACGGCCCGATGCTGGTGGACCCCGAGACCGGTCGGCCCCGGAAGTTCGCCTACGCGCCCGGGCTGGTGGTCGTCGACGGTGGCCCGCCGCAGGTCGCCGCGGCCCAGCGAGCGCTCGAGGAGCTCGGCGTCGTCGACATCCCGGTGGTCGGCCTGGCGAAGCGGCTCGAGGAGGTCTGGCTGCCCGCCCAGGAGGACCCCGTGATCCTGCCGCGCTCGAGCGAGGGCCTCTACCTGCTGCAGCGGATCCGGGACGAGGCGCACCGGTTCGCGATCACCCACCACCGCTCGCGGCGCTCGAAGTCGATGGTGGAGAGCGTGCTCGACGACGTGCCCGGCCTCGGCGAGGTGCGCCGCAAGACCCTGCTCAAGCACTTCGGGTCGCTCAAGAAGCTCCGCGAGGCGTCGGCCGACGAGATCGCCCTGGTGCCGGGCATCGGGCCCCGGACCGCGGGCGCCATCAAGGATGCGGTCGCCCACGCCAGCGGCAAGACTGGCGTCAGCGTCAACACGGCCACCGGTGAGATCGAGGAGTCCTGAATGAGCGGAGCTGACCACCACGGCGAGCTGGTCGTGGTCACCGGCATGACCGGCGCCGGGCGCAGCACCGCCGCGAAGGAGCTGGAGGACCTCGGCTTCTACGTCGTCGACAACATGCCGCCGAGCCTGCTGCGCGAGGTGGTGCGGCTGGTCGACGAGAGCCGCGGGGTCGAGCAGCCGATCGCGGTGGTGGTCGACGTCCGCTCGGGCTCGTTCTTCCAGTCCCTGCAGGCCAACCTCGCGCAGGGGGCTACCGGCCGGCACGCCACGCTGGTCTTCCTCGAAGCCACCGACGAGGTCCTGGTACGCCGCCAGGAGGCCGCCCGCCGACCGCACCCGCTCCAGGGCGCGGGCCGGCTGCTGGACGGGCTGCAGCGCGAGCGGAGCGTCCTGGCGGACCTGCGCAGCGACGCCGACCTGGTCATCGACACCACCGCGCTCAACGTCCACCAGCTGACCGACCGGATCGCCGAGGCGTTCGGCACCCCCGACACGACCCGCCTGAAGGTGACGATCACCAGCTTCGGCTTCAAGTACGGCATCCCGGTCGACGCCGACTTCGTCGCCGACATGCGGTTCCTGCCCAACCCGCACTGGATCCCCGAGCTGCGGGCCAGCACCGGCAAGGACGCGGCGGTCGCCGACTACGTGATGAGCCAGCCCGGTGCGGCGGAGTTCCTCGACGCCTACGTCCCGGTCCTCGAAGGGGTGGCCGCGGGCTACCTGCGCGAGGGCAAGCGGTTCATGACGATCGCGATCGGATGCACCGGCGGCAAGCACCGCAGCGTGGCGATGACCGAGGAGATCGTCCGTCGTCTCAACGTCGCCGGCTACGAGACGCGGGCCAGCCACCGCGACCTCGGGCGCGAGTGATGGCGCGCGACCGCGCCCACCTGAGGGCGCAGGCGGTCGTGGCGTTCGGTGGCGGCCACGGCCTCGCCGCGACCCTCCAGGCGCTCCGGCTGCTGGTCGACGACCTGGTGGTCGACGACCTGACCGCCGTCGTCACCGTCGCCGACAACGGTGGGTCGTCGGGTCGGCTGCGCACGGAGTTCGGCGTCCTACCGCCCGGTGACCTGCGGATGGCGCTCGCCGCGCTCTGCGGGGAGAACCAGTGGGGCGACACCTGGGCGCGGGTGCTCCAGCACCGGTTCGCCGGCCAGGGCGAGATGCACGGCCACGTGATCGGCAACCTGCTGATCGTCGGGCTCTGGGAGCAGCTCGGCGACCCCGTCGCCGCCCTGGACTGGGTCGGCAAGCTGCTCGGCACGACGGGGCGGGTGCTGCCGATGGCGCTCACCCCGCTGGACATCACCGCCGACGTGCGGGGCCTGGACGACGCCGACCCGGATGCCCTGACGACCGTCCGCGGCCAGGTGCAGGTGGCCACGACCGACGGCGTGATCGCGTCCATCGCCCTCGACCCGCCCGACCCGACGCCGTGCCCGGAGGCGATCGCAGCGGTCCACGCCGCCGACTGGGTGGTGCTCGGCCCGGGCTCGTGGTTCACGTCGGTCATCCCGCACCTGATGGTGCCGGCCCTGCGCGAGGCGATCGTCGGCAGCGACGCCCGCGTGGTCGTCACGCTGAACCTCGACGAGCAGGCGGGGGAGACCCCCGGATTCGAGGCCGCCGACCACCTCGCCGTGCTCGCCGAGCACGCACCCGACCTGCGCGTCCACACCGTCCTGGCCGACGCCCGGCACGCCGGGGAGGGCCTGGCCGACCTCGAGCACCTGGTGCAGGCGACCGGCGCGCGGCTCGTGGTCGCCGACGTCGCGCACGACGACGGCACGCCGCGGCACGACCCGGTGAAGCTCGCCGCGGCGTACTCCTCCATCATGGGCGCCCGCCCGGACGAGGGTCGTTGACGGGCGTGAAAGGATCGGCCACATGGCGATGACGGCACAGGTGAAGGCAGAACTGGCCTCCACCCAGATCACCAAGACGTGCTGCCGCAAGGCCGAGGTTGCCTCGATGCTGAGGTTCGCGGGCGGCCTGCACATCGTGAGCGGGCGGATCGTCGTCGAGGCGGAGTTCGACACCGGCGCCTCCGCGCGCAGGCTGCGCACGAACATCGCCGAGGTCTACGGCCACCAGTCCGACGTGGTGATGGTGCAGGGCAACGGCATCCGCAAGGGCAGCCGCTACATCGTGCGGGTCGTCAAGGACGGCGAGGCACTGGCCCGGCAGACGGGTCTGCTCGACCAACGGGGCCGCCCGGTCCGCGGTCTCCCGCCGGCGGTCGTCTCCGGCGGAGGCTGCGACGCGGTCGCAGCGTGGCGCGGCGCGTTCCTGGCGCACGGCTCGCTGACCGAGCCGGGTCGCTCGTCGGCGCTGGAGGTCACCTGCCCCGGCCCCGAGGCCGCGCTGGCGCTCGTCGGCGTCGCCCGCCGGCTCGGCATCCACGCCAAGGCTCGCGAGGTCCGTGGGGTCGACCGGGTCGTGATCCGTGACGGCGACGCGATCGGGCAGCTGCTCACCCGCCTCGGCGCGCACGAGTCGCTGATGGCCTGGGAGGAGCGTCGGATGCGCCGCGAGGTGCGCGCGACCGCGAACCGGCTCGCGAACTTCGACGACGCCAACCTGCGGCGCTCGGCCCGCGCCGCGGTCGCCGCGGGCGCCCGGGTCGGCCGGGCGATGGAGATCCTCGGCGACGACGTCCCCGACCACCTCCGGATGGCCGGCGAGCTGCGCCTCGAGCACAAGCAGGCCTCCCTGGAGGAGCTCGGGCAGCTGCACGACCCGGTGCTCACCAAGGACGCGATCGCCGGCCGGATCCGCCGGCTGCTGGCGATGGCCGACAAGCGTGCCGAGGACCTCGGCATCCCGGACACCGAGGCGTCGCTGACCCCGGAGATGCTCGCCGAGGATGCCTGAGGCCCCGCGTTCACGGGACCTTCGTTCGTTACTCGTGCGTACCGCGGGACGGGAGTCCGGCCGCGGCGCTCCAGACGATAGGGTCGAGGCGTTCCCCTTTGCAGGCCTTGACCAGAAGCAGGAGCCATCGCAGTGACCGTTCGAGTAGGTATCAACGGGTTCGGCCGGATCGGCCGCAACTTCTTCCGTGCCGTCCGCGCCTCCGGCCTGGACATCGAGATCGTGGCCGTCAACGACCTGACGTCCAACACGTCCCTGGCCCCGCTGCTGAAGTTCGACTCGATCCTGGGCCGTCTGGACGCGGACGTGACCGCCACCGAGGACGAGATCCGCGTGGGCGACCAGGTCGTGAAGACCTTCGCCGAGCGTGATCCCGCCAACCTGAAGTGGGCGGACCTCGGCGTGGACGTCGTCGTCGAGTCGACCGGCTTCTTCACCGACGCCACGAAGGCGCGCGCGCACGTCGACCACGGCGGCGCCAAGAAGGTCATCATCTCCGCGCCGGCGTCGAACGAGGACGTCACCGTGGTCATGGGTGTCAACCACGAGACGTACGACCCCGACGCGCACACCGTCATCTCCAACGCGTCGTGCACCACGAACTGCCTGGCCCCGATGGCGAAGGCGCTGCACGAGGGCATCGGCATCACCAAGGGCCTGATGACCACGATCCACGCGTACACCGCGGACCAGAACCTCCAGGACAACATCCACAAGGACCCGCGTCGCGCCCGTGCCGCCGCGCTCAACATGGTCCCGACCTCCACCGGCGCCGCGAAGGCGATCGGCCTGGTGCTGCCGGAGCTCAAGGGCAAGCTCGACGGCTACGCGATGCGCGTTCCGGTCCCGACCGGCTCGGCCACCGACCTGTCCTTCGAGGCCTCCCGCGAGACCTCGGTCGAGGAGATCAACGAGATCGTCAAGAGCGCGGCCGACGGCAAGTTCCTCAAGTACTCCACGGACCCGCTGGTCTCCACCGACATCGTGACCGACCCGGCGTCGTGCATCTTCGACGCGCCGCTCACCAAGGTGATCGGCAACCAGGTCAAGGTGCTCGGCTGGTACGACAACGAGTGGGGCTACTCCAACCGCCTCGCCGACCTGATCGACTACGTCGGCAAGTCGCTCTGACGCATGGGTGAGTACGCCGGCCTGGGCGACGTCCAGGGCAAGCGGGTCCTGGTCCGGTCCGACCTGAACGTCCCGCTCGACGGGAGCACGATCACCGACGACGGCCGGATCCGCGCGAGCGTGCCGACCATCCGGGAGCTCGCCGACGCGGGCGCCCGGGTGGTCGTGGTCGCCCACCTCGGCCGGCCGAAGGGCACACCCGAGGAGCGCTACTCGCTCCGCCCGGTCGCCGCACGCCTCGGCGAGCTGCTCGGCCAGGACGTCGCATTCGCGACCGACACGGTCGGCGACAGCGCCCGCGAGACCGTCGCGGGCCTGGCGGACGGCCAGGTGGCGCTGCTGGAGAACGTCCGGTTCAACGCCGGCGAGACCAGCAAGGACGAGGCCGAGCGCGGCGCGTTCGCCGACCGGCTCGCCGAGCTGGCGGACGCGTTCGTGTCCGACGGCTTCGGCGTGGTGCACCGCAAGCAGGCATCGGTGTACGACGTGGCGCAGCGGCTGCCGCACGCGATGGGCCGGTTGGTCGCGACCGAGGTCGAGGTGCTGCGCCGGCTCACCGAGACGCCGGAGCGGCCGTACGTGGTCGTGCTCGGCGGCTCGAAGGTGTCCGACAAGCTCGGCGTGATCGACAACCTGCTCGACAAGGCCGACAAGCTGCTCATCGGCGGCGGCATGGTGTTCACCTTCCTCAAGGCCCAGGGCCACGAGGTCGGCAAGAGCCTCCTCGAGGAGGACCAGCTCGAGACCTGCCGCAGCTACCTGCAGCGCGCCGCCGACACCGGCGTGGAGATCCTCCTGCCGACCGACATCGTGGTCGACACCGTGTTCCCGTCCGGCGACCGGGAGCCGCATCCGCAGGTCGTGGCGGCGGACGCCATCCCGGCCGACGCGCTCGGCCTGGACATCGGTCCGGACTCCGGCGCCGCGTTCGCGGCGGCCCTCGCGGACGCCCGGACGGTGTTCTGGAACGGCCCGATGGGCGTCTTCGAGGTGGCCGCGTTCGCCGAGGGCACCCGCGCCGTGGCCGAGGCGCTCACCCGCGTTACCGGCCTCTCGGTGGTGGGCGGCGGCGACTCCGCGGCCGCCGTACGCACGCTCGGCTTCGACGAGTCGGCGTTCGGGCACATCTCGACCGGCGGTGGCGCGAGCCTCGAGTACCTCGAGGGCAAGGAGCTCCCCGGCATCAAGGTCCTGGAGGACTAGTGGCGTCTGTGAAGCGCACCCCGCTGATGGCGGGGAACTGGAAGATGAACCTGAATCACCAGGAGGCGGTGGTCCTGGTCCAGAAGCTCGCGTGGACCCTCGCCGACAAGAAGCACGACTACGCGAAGTGCGAGGTCGTCGTGGTGCCGCCGTACACCGACCTGCGGTCGGTGCAGACGCTGGTCGACGGCGACCGGCTGCTCGTGAAGTACGGCGCGCAGGACGTCTCGCAGCACGCCTCAGGCGCGTACACCGGCGAGATCTCCGCAGGCATGCTCGCCAAGCTCGGCTGCAGCTACGTCGTCGTGGGGCACAGCGAGCGCCGTGAGTACCACGCGGAGTCCGACGAGCTGGTCGCCGCGAAGGCCCGTGCGGCCCACGCTGCGGGCATGACGCCGATCGTGTGCGTGGGTGAGGGCCTCGCGGTCCGCCAGGCCGGCGAGCACGTCCCGCACTGCCTGTCGCAGACCATCGGGTCGCTCGCGGGCTTCACCGCGGAGCAGGTCGCCGGTCTGGTGATCGCCTACGAGCCCGTCTGGGCGATCGGCACCGGCGAGGTGGCGACCCCGGACGACGCCCAGGAGGTCTGCCAGGCCATCCGCGCCCAGGTGCGGGAGGCTCACGGCGACGCGGCCGCGGACGGCGTACGCATCCTGTACGGCGGCTCGGTCAAGGCGAACAACGTCGGTGGCATCATGGCGCAGGCCGACGTGGACGGCTGCCTGGTGGGCGGAGCGAGCCTGCAGGCGGACGAGTTCGGCGCGATCTGCCGCTACTACGACATGCCGATCATCTGATCTCCCACCCTCTGACGTAGGCTTCTCAACTGTGCAACTGCTCTTCACCATCGTGCTGATGATCTCCAGCGCCGTCATGATCCTGCTCGTGCTCCTGCACAAGGGTCGCGGTGGCGGCCTCTCGGACATGTTCGGCGGTGGCGTCTCCAGCTCCCTCGGCGGATCCTCCGTCGCGGAGCGCAACCTCGACCGCCTGACGGTCGGCGTCGGCGTCATCTGGTTTGCCTGCGTCATCGCCCTCGGGCTCCTGCTGGCGTACTGACACTCTGAGAAAGGGAACCGTTCCGTGGCTGGTGGAGGAAACGCTATTCGCGGGAGCCGGGTGGGAGCCGGCCCGATGGGCGAGGCGGAGCGCGGCGAAGCCGCTCCGCGACAGGCGGTGACGTACTTCTGCGCCAACGAGCACCGCTCGGTGGTGACCTTCTCGGTCGAGGCACAGGTGCCCGACACCTGGGACTGCCCCAAGTGCGGCCTGCCGGCGAGCGTCGACTCGGAGAACCCGCCGCCGGCTCCGAAGATCGAGCCCTACAAGACGCACCTGGCCTACGTGAAGGAGCGGCGCTCCGACCAGGAGGCCGCCGACATCCTCGACGAGGCCCTCGAGCTGCTCCGCTCCCGCCGCAAGTCCGGCGACATCATCTTCTAGCGCGAGTCGGCGCTACTGCAGGCCGGTGAGGTGCCGAGTCGGCGCTACTGCAGGCC
>DASTXB010000065.1:0-7151 GCA_035765695.1 Nocardioides sp.
GGCGAGGTCGCCGACGACCTTCGACGACGGGGTGACCTTCACGATGTTGCCGAGGATGTCGTTCGCGGCGGCGTACATGTCCTCGATCTGCTCGAACTTCTCGCCGAGGCCGAGGGAGATGGCCTGCTGCCGCAGGTTCGAGAGCTGGCCGCCGGGGATCTCATGGGTGTACACCCGGCCGGTCGGCGACGGCAGCCCGGACTCGAACGGCGCGTAGACCCGGCGCGTCGCCTCCCAGTACGGCTCGAGCGCGTTGACCGCGGCCAGCGACAGCCCGGTCTCGCGGGGACCGTGGTCGGTCGCGGAGACCAGCGCCGACAACGGCGGCTGCGACGTCGTACCGGCCATCGAGGCGGTCGCGGCGTCGACGGCGTCCACACCGGCGTCGATCGCGGCCAGCAGCGTCGCGAGCTGGCCGCCGGGCGTGTCGTGGGTGTGCAGGTGGACCGGCAGGTCGAAGTTCTCCCGCAGCGCGGTGACCAGCGTCCGCGCGGCGGGGACCCGCAGCAGCCCGGCCATGTCCTTGATCGCCAGCACGTGCGCGCCCGCGTCGACGATCCGCTCGGCGAGCTTGAGGTAGTAGTCGAGCGTGTAGAGCGACTCGTCCGGGTCGGACAGGTCACCGGTGTAGCACAGCGCGACCTCGGCGACCGCGGTCCCGGTCTCCCGCACCGCCTCGATCGCGGGTCGCATCTGCTCGACGTCGTTGAGTGCGTCGAAGATCCGGAACACGTCGATGCCGGTGGCTGCGGCCTCGGCGACGAACGCGTTCGTCACGTCGGTCGGGTACGGCGTGTAGCCGACCGTGTTGCGGCCCCGCAGCAGCATCTGCAGGCAGATGTTGGGCACCGCCTGGCGCAGCGCCGCCAGTCGCTCCCACGGGTCCTCGGCGAGGAACCGCAGCGCCACGTCGTACGTCGCGCCGCCCCAGCACTCCAGCGACCACAGCTGCGGCGTCGTCCGGGCGACGTGCCCGGCCACCGCCAGCAGGTCGCGGGTGCGTACCCGGGTCGCGAGCAGCGACTGGTGCGCGTCGCGGAACGTGGTGTCGGTGACCGCGACGTCCTTGCTCGCGCGCAGTCGGCGGGCGAACTCCTCCGGCCCGACCTCCAGCAGCAGCTGCCGCGAGCCGTCGGGGGCGGGGACCTCGAGGTTCACCTCCGGCAGCTTGGTCACCGGGTCGACCTCGACGGGGGCCGCACCGTGCGGCCGGTTGACGGTGATGTCGGCGAGGTAGCCGAGCACCTTGCTGCCGCGGTCACCGGAGCCGCGCGCTTGGAGCAGCTGCGGGTGGGTCTCGATGAACGACGTGGTCACCCGGCCGTTCGCGAAGTCCGGGTCGGCCAGGACCGCCTGCAGGAACGGGATGTTCGTCGACACCCCGCGGATGCGGAACTCCGCCACCGCGCGGCGGGCCTTCTCCACCGCCTTGTCGAACGTGCGACCCCGGCAGGTGAGCTTGGCGAGCATCGAGTCGAAGTGCGCGGACACCTCGGCGCCGGTGTACGTCGTACCGCCGTCGACCCGCACACCCGGACCGCCGGGGGAGCGGTACGTCGTGATCACGCCGGTGTCCGGGCGGAAGTTGTTGGCCGGGTCCTCGGTGGTGATCCGGGTCTGCAGCGCCGACCCGCGCAGCGTGATGCTCTCCTGCGAGAGGCCCAGGTCGACCAGCGACTCGCCCGAGGCGATCCGCAGCTGGGACTGCACCAGGTCGACGTCGGTGACCTCCTCGGTCACGGTGTGCTCGACCTGGATGCGCGGGTTCATCTCGATGAACACGTAGTTGCCGTCGGGGTCGAGCAGGAACTCGACCGTGCCCGCGTTGCGGTAGCCGATCTCCTGCGCGAACCGCACCGCGTCGGCGCAGATGCGGTCCCGCAGCTCCGGGTCGAGGTTGGGCGCCGGTGCGATCTCGACGACCTTCTGGTGCCGGCGCTGCACCGAGCAGTCGCGCTCGAACAGGTGGATCACCCGGCCCTCGCCGTCGGCGAGGATCTGCACCTCGATGTGCCGCGGGTCCACCACCGCCTGCTCGATGAACACGGTCGGGTCGCCGAAGGCGCCGTCCGCCTCGCGCATGCAGGTCTCGACCGCCTCGCGCAGGTCCTTCGGGTCATCGACCCTGCGCATGCCGCGCCCCCCGCCACCGGCGACCGCCTTGACGAACAACGGGTACGGCAGCTCGCTCGCCGCGGCGACCAGCTCGTCGACGTCGGTCGACGGGTCCACCGACGCCAGCGTGGGCACGCCGGCCGCCTTGGCCGCCGCGATCGCGCGGGCCTTGTTGCCGGTGAGCGTCAGCACCTCGGCGGTCGGGCCGATGAACGTGATTCCGGCGTTCGCGCACGCCTCGGCGAGCCCGGGGTTCTCCGACAGGAAGCCGTAGCCCGGGTAGACCGCGTCGGCGCCTGCCCGGAGCGCCACCGCGACGATCCCGTCGGGGTCGAGGTACGCCCGCACCGGGTGGCCGCGCTCGCCGATCTCGTAGGCCTCGTCGGCCTTCAGCCGGTGCTCGGACCACCGGTCCTCGTACGGGAACACCGCCACCGTCCGCGCACCCAGCTCGTACGCCGCCCGGAACGCCCGGATCGCGATCTCGCCACGGTTCGCCACCAGCACCTTGGAGAACATGCGCACACCCTATGAGCCCGGCCGTCGGAGGGTGCGGGGGTCGCTGCCCGGCGAGACGGGTCAGCGGCCGACGACCACCCGGACGGCGAACCCGGCGCGGCGGACGCTGTCCGGCGGGACGGCCTGCTTGATCACGTAGCCCCGCTTCCACGCCGCCACCCGCTTGGTGCGGACGGTGCCGAGGCTGCAGTTGGCCCACTCCAGCTCCGTCTTGGCGACCCGGAGCCGCAGGCCGCGGAGCTCGGGTACCAGGCAGCCGGTGCCGCCGCCCGCGGTGGCCGGCTCCACCCAGCTGAGCGTGGTCACCGCGAGCACCCCGGCGACCGCGCAGGCGAGCCGGCGGCGACGGGCGGCTCGGCTCGGCATGGGTGCTCCTGGGGGTCACGGAGGTGCCCGAGCACCCGGGGCCTCCCACGCTAGGGCACGAGAACGCCGCGAAGCAGCACGTCAGGGACTGGTCCGGACCGGTTCGGCCTCGAGGAACTGGTCGAGCAGGTGCGGGTGTGCCGCACGGGCCAGTGCCAGCGCGGCGGGCTCCGGGACGTCCGGGGCGGTCACCGCCTGCCGTCCCCCGGCCGTGGTCGCGGTCACCGTGGTCAGGCCGGCGCGGCGCTGGAACCAGGTGGTGCGCAGGTTCCACCCGATCACGCCGTCGCACTCGAGCGCCTCGCGGCGCCGGGTGAAGCTGCCGGAGCGCACCACGACGTACCCGCCGACCAGCGCGTGTCCCAGCGCGCGGGCGCGGTCGGCGGCCAGCGCCACCGCGACCGGGATGCCGAGCGCGGTCAGGGCGGGCAGCCACCACGGCGCGTCCGCGAGCGGCACGAGCGCGACCGCGACGAGCAGGAGTGCGGCGGCCGGCCCCACGGCCCGTGTGTAGCGGCGGGTGCGGGCGCGCGGGCCGTGCCCGGTCAGGGGCGCGTCCAGGGGGCCGGGCGCGCGGAGCACCGCTGCCGCCGCCCGGCGCACCACGTCGCGCGGTGCGGGCGGGACCAGTAGCGCGGACTGGCCATGCCCGAGCCCGGTGACGATGGCGGACGCCCGGCCACCGCCGGCGAGCCGCAGGCCGAGCGGTTCGCCGACCGAGACCCCGCGCAGCCGGTCGGCGTCGACCGTGGTCTCCCGGGTCGTCAGCAGGCCGCGGCGCAGGTGCCAGCCGTCCGCGGTGCGGGCGAGCAGGAAGCCCCAGTTGGTGACGACGTACCCGGCGATCGACAGCGCGGACACCACGACCGCGAGTCCCACGAGCGCGGCGGGCACCGCGATCCACCAGGACCATCCGGAGGCGTCGTCGGCGAGCCGCTCGGGGTGCAGGCGTCCGAGGCCGCCGAGGCTGTTGGCGACCTGGCTGCCGACCGCGAGCACACCACCGGTGATCGCCAGGCCCGCGCTCGTGAACGGGGCGAACCGCACCCACGCCGGGTCGAAGACCAGGATCGGCTCCTCCGCCGGGAGCGCCTGCCGATCGCCGGCGGGCGTGCGGGCCCCGAGCAGCTCGGCCCGCAGCCGCCGGGCGTGCTCGGCCGGCAGGCCGTCCAGGTCGAGCCGCTCGTCGTCGTCGGTGGACGCGGTCCCCGTGCCGATGCGGACGCTGGTCAGGCCGAGCAGGCGGTGCACGGGTGGCGCGGTGACGTCGACGGTCCGGACCCGGTCCAGCGGCGTCGAGAGCACGTGCCGGTTCACCAGGCCGCGGCGGAGCTCGATCCGTCCGGCCGCGATCCGGAACGACGTCGTCCAGTAGCGCAGCACGCCCAACCCGATGGGGATGAGCACGCCGACGGCGTTCCACCACACACCCGTGCCGCCGGACGCCCGCCCGGCCACGAACAGCCCGAGCAGCACCGGCAGGAACCGCACCACCTCCTTGACCGGGTGGACCAGCAGCATCCGCGGGTCGAGGCGCTGCCACCCGGCGTCCGGGGGAGTGCTCACGTCGCGTCGCCCGGCACGCTGTCGGCCGTCAGGGTGAGCTCGTCGACGAGCGCCAGGGCGCGCGCCCGGTCGAGCCCCGCGATCTCGAGCGCGCCCGCCGCCGAGGCCGTGGTGACGGTGACGGTCGACAGGCCGAAGAGCCGCGCGACCGCACCCTCCACGTGGTCGACGGTCTGGATGCGCGACATCGGCGCGATCCGCCGCTCACGTGCCCACCAGCCGGTCTGGGTGTAGACCGCGGTGTCGGTGACCTCCCACCGGTGCACGGCGTACCGCCACGACGGGACGACCAGCACGTACGCGACGGTGAGCAGCGCGGCCACCCCGACCACCCACCACCCCAGGGGGAGCCAGTGGGTGACCGGTCCGGCGACCGCCACGGCGACGACGAGCACGAGGCCCTCGACGGCGGCGGTGGACGCCCACATCAGCCGGGCCCGCGGGCTCACCCGCTCGCGAGGCTCACGAAGTCGCATGCGACCGACCCTACGGTCCGCACGTCGTCACGCGGTGACCGTCGTGCGCCCACGTCCGCTCGTGCGAGCGGGCGTCGTAGCGCTGCGCTCAGCTCACTTGATCTCGCAGATGACCGCGCCGTTGGCGACGGTCTGGCCGACCTCGGCCTGGAGGCCGGTGACGGTGCCGCTCTTGTGCGCCTTGAGGGGCTGCTCCATCTTCATCGCCTCGATGACGACCACCGTGTCGCCCTCGGCGACCTCCTGGCCCTCCTCCACGACGACCTTGACGACGGTGCCCTGCATGGGGCTGGTGACGGCGTCGCCGCTGGCCGCGGCGCCGGACTTCTTGCCGCCTCCGCGCTTCGGCTTCTTCGCGCCGCCACCGTTCGGGGCCGCGGCGAGCCCGCCCAGCCCGCCGGGCAGGACGACCTCGATCCGCTTGCCGCCGACCTCGACGACCACGGAGTGCCTCTCGCCGGCCTCCTCGGCCTCGGCGGAGTCGCCCGCGTAGGGCTCGATCCGGTTGTCGAACTCCGCCTCGATCCAGGTGGTGTACACGTCGAACTGGCCGTCGTCGGCGACGTACGCCGGGTCGCTCACGACGGCCCGGTGGAACGGGATGACGGTCGGCATGCCGTCGACCGCGAACTCGTCGAGCGCGCGCCGCGACCGCTCCAGCGCCTGGGTCCGGTCGCGGCCGGTGACGACCAGCTTGGCGATCAGGGAGTCGAACGAGCCCGGCACGGTCTCGCCGTTCTCATAGCCGCCGTCGATGCGGATGCCCGGGCCCTGCGGCGGGTTCCACGCCGACAGCGTGCCCGGCGCCGGCATGAAGTTGCGGCCGCCGTCCTCGGCGTTGATGCGGAACTCGATCGAGTGGCCGCGCACCTCGGGGTCGTCGTACCCGAGCTCCTCACCGGCGGCGATGCGGAACATCTCGCGGACCAGGTCGAGGCCGGTGACCTCCTCGGACACGCAGTGCTCCACCTGGAGGCGGGTGTTGACCTCGAGGAAGGAGATGGTGCCGTCCCGGGCGACGAGGAACTCGCAGGTGCCCGCGCCGACGTAGCCCGCCTCGCGCAGGATGGCCTTCGAGGCCTGGTAGAGCCGGTCGACCTGGTCCTGGGTGAGGAACGGCGCGGGGGCCTCCTCGACGAGCTTCTGGTGCCGGCGCTGCAGCGAGCAGTCGCGGGTGGAGACCACCACGACGTTGCCGTGCTGGTCGGCCAGGCACTGGGTCTCGACGTGGCGCGGCTTGTCGAGGAACTTCTCGACCAGGCACTCTCCGCGCCCGAAGGCCGCGACCGCCTCGCGCACCGCGGACTCGTAGGCGTCGGGGATCTCCTCGAGCGTGCGAGCGACCTTCAGGCCGCGGCCGCCGCCACCGAAGACCGCCTTGATGGCGACCGGCAGGCCGAACTCCTCGGCGAACTTCACCACCTCGTCGGCGTCCTCGACCGGGTCCTTGGTGCCCGGTGCCAGCGGCGCGTTGGCCGCCTCGGCGATGTGCTTGGCCTTGGCCTTGTCGCCCAACGCCTCGATCGCCTTGGGCGGGGGACCGATCCAGGTCAGGCCGGCGTCGATGACGGCCTGGGCGAAGTCGGCGTTCTCGGCGAGGAACCCGTAGCCGGGGTGCACCGAGTCGGCGCCGGACTTCTTGGCGACCGCGACGATCTTCTCGATGTCGAGGTAGGACTCTCCCGGTGTCGCTCCGCCGAGACTGTGCGCCTCGTCGGCGAGCCGCACGAAGAGCGCCTCGCGGTCGGGGTCGGCGTACACGGCGACACTGCCGATCCCGGCGTCCTTGCAGGCCCGGATGACCCGGACGGCGATCTCGCCACGATTGGCGATCAGAACCTTCTCCAGCGGCTTCACATCAGGCACGCTCGGCAGCCTATCGCCGGTGGCTCAGCTCCGAAGCAGCCGTCCCAGAGCCTGCAGTCCGGGCCGGGCGACGCGCCACACGACGATGCCCAGGAGCAGCGAGAGCGCCGTCGCCCAGAACGGGTGGTCGTCCTCGAGATGGGGATAGAGCTGCCAGTGCGTGAGGTAGATGAACAAGCTCCCGCCGGCCAGCCAGGTGAGCGGCGGGACGAGAGGGCGAGGTACGGGCAGCGACGGTACGCA
>DASTXB010000066.1:0-166582 GCA_035765695.1 Nocardioides sp.
CGTACTTGTGCCCGGACACGTTGATCGAGCGCACGGACTCGAGGCGGAAGTCCCACGGGGTGTCGGGGTAGAGGAACGGCCAGACGAAGCCGCCGCTGGCCGCGTCGACGTGCAGCGGCACGTCCAGCCCGCGCTCGTCGCGGATGGCGACCAGCAGCCGGTCGATGCCGGCGATGTCGTCGGCGTGGCCGGTGAACGTCGTCCCCAGGACGGCCGCCACCCCGATGGTGTTCTCGTCGACGTGGGGCTCGACGTCCTCGGGGCCGATCGTGTACTTCGCCGGGTGCAGCGGGACGATCCGCGGCTCGACGTCGAAGTAGCGGCAGAACTTCTCCCACACGACGTGGACGTCGCCGCCGAAGACCAGGTTGGGCCGGTCTGCCGGCCGGCCCGCCGCCTCCTGGCGCCGGCGCCACGTCCACTTCAGCGACAGCGCGCCGAGCATGATCGCCTCCGACGAGCCCTGCGTGCGGGCGCCGGTGGTCTCCCCGGGCGCGTGGAAGAGGTCGGCGAGCATCCGGATGCAGCGCTGCTCGATCTCCGCCGTGCGCGGGTACTCGGCGTGGTCGATGAAGTTGCGGTGCAGGTTGGCCGCGATCAGCCGCTGCGCCTCGGGCTCCATCCACGTGGTCACGAACGTCGCGAGGTTCCGGGCCGGATCGCCCTCGATCGCGAGGTCCTCGGCCACCAGGCGCATCGCGTCGGTCGCCGTCATGCCGTCGGCGGGGAACGTCCGGCTCGGGACGTCCTCCGCGATGAACCGGTTGCCGTAGAGGGTGGCAGGGTCGACGTGGGGCTGACTGCTCATGTCGGCACCGTCGCAGAGGTCGCGCCGGGCCGGGCCACCCGGATCGGGTGACCGCCGGGGACGTCAGGCGAACGTGAACAGCCGTGTGCCGCGGCGCGGTACACCGGCCGGCCCGGGCCACCGGTGCACGCCGACCCGGAACCCTGCGTCCTCGGGTCGCACGAAGGCGATCTCCTCGAAGCCGGCGTCAGCGAAGATCCGGCGGACGAGCTGGCTGCCGTCGCCCTCGTACGTCGTGGGATCGAGCGGTACCCGGCTCCCACGGGTCCAGACGACGTGCGCGCCCCGGGTCAGCAGCGACGGGAGGGTTGCCACGGTCGCGACGACGTCCTCGTCGCTGACGTTGCCGAACACGCCGCACGTCAGGAACAGGTCAGCGGGACACGCGTCGGCCACGGCGTCGGTGGAGCCGGCGTCGAGCGTCCTGACCTCGACGCGCGACAGACCCAGCGCGGCGGCCGACGCCCGGGCCTGCTCCGCGAGCCCCGGGTCGAGCTCGACGAGCACGGCGTCCACGTCGGCCTGCGACTCCGCCAGCACCGGCAGGGTGTCCCGCCCGTCGCCGGCGCAGAGGCTGACCAGGGTGGTCGGCCCCCGACGCTCGTCGAGCAGAGACCGGAGCACGGTGCGGACGGTCTCCAGCCGGCGGGAGAGCGAGGACGACGGGTCGTCATACGCCCGGTGCCACTCCTGCCAGTCGCGGCTCACGACTCGAGCCACTCCCGGATCGACGCGTCGTGCTGGCCGAGGGTGGGCGGCGCCTGGTGCTCGGAACGCCCGCCGGAGTAGGGGTTGTCGTCGAACCGCAGCGGGGACCCGGGCAGGTTCAGCTCGCCCTGGGTGGCGTGCTGGACGGACAGGAGCAGGCCCTGTGACAGCGTCTGCTCCCACGAGTAGACGTCGTCCATCGACCGCACCTTGCCCGACGGCACGCCGGCGTCGGCCAGCAGCGCGAGCCAGTGCTCGGCGGGCTGCGACGCGAAGAGCGACTCGATCCGCTCGACGAGGCGGTCGCGGTGCGCGACGCGGAGCGGGTTGGTCGCGAAGTCCGGCTCGGCCGGGTCCCACCCGAGCGCACCGCACAGCGCGCGCCAGAGGTTCTCGGAGCCGCAGGCGATCTGCACCGGCGCCGTGGCCGTCGCGAACATGCCGTACGGCGCGATCGACGGGTGGTGGTCACCCGCGAGGCCCGGGACCTCCCCGGCGACGGTCCACCGGGTGCCCTGGAACGCGTGCACGCCGATCATCCCGGCGAGCAGCGACGTCCGGACCACGCGCCCGACCCCGGTCCGCGCCCGCTCGTGCAGAGCGGCCAGGACGCCGAAGGCGCCGTTCATCCCCGCGATCAGGTCCGCGATCGGGACGCCCACCTTGGTCGGCTGCTGGGTGCCCGTGATCGACATCAGCCCGCCCTCGCCCTGCGCGATCTGGTCGTAGCCGGCGCGCTTCGCCTCCGGTCCGTCGTGGCCGAACCCGGTGATCGAGAGCACCACCAGCCGGGGGTTGAGCTCGTGCAGCCGCGCCACCGGGAAGCCCAGCCGGTCCAGCACGCCGACGCGGTAGTTCTCCATGAGCACGTCGGCGCGCGCGACCAGCTTCTCCAGCACCTCGCAGTCGGCCGGGTCCTTGAGGTCGAGGACCAGGGACTCCTTGTTGCGGTTGGCCGAGAGGAAGTACGTCGACTCGCGCTCGTCCTCGTCGCCGATGAACGGGGGACCCCACGACCGGGTGTCGTCACCCGTCGGCGGCTCGATCTTGATGACCCGTGCACCCATGTCGCCGAGCATCATCCCGGCGTGCGGCCCGGCGAGCGCCCGGGTCAGGTCGAGCACGATCAGGTCGGAGAGGGGTCCGTCAGCCATGGAGGCACGCTACTGAGCGTCGCCGGGCGGTCCTACGGCGATAGCTGACAACGCCGGAGGCTCACGACTGCCACATCCACTCCATCTCGGCGACCGTCCGGTCCTTCGTCTCCTGCCCCGCGAGCTGCTGCACCACGTGCAGCGCCAGGTCGACCCCCGCGGAGACACCGGCCGAGGTCAGGATCGTGTCGCTGCTGCGCACGAACCGCTGGCCGCGGATGACCTTGGTGGTCGGCGAGATCGCCGCGAGCTCGTCGTACGCGTCGTGGTGGGTGGTGGCGGGGCGCCGCTCCAGCAGCCCGGCCGCGCCCAGCACCAGCGCGCCGGTGCAGACCGACATCAGCAGCTCGACCTCGGCGGCGCGCTCCCGCACCCAGGCCAGGAGCCGCTCGTCCCGCGTCAGCTCCCGCGAGCCGGCGCCGCCGGGGATCACCAGCAGGTCCGGGGGAGGGGCGTCGTCGATCGAGCACGTCGGCACCACCGCGAACCCGCCCCGGCCGACCGCCGGGGCGCGGGTCAGCCCGACCGGGAACACCGAGAACGGGTGCCCGTCACCGAGCTCGCCGGCGACGTTGAACACCTCGTAGGGCCCGGCGAAGTCGAGCACCTCCATGTCGTCGAAGGCGAGGATCGCCACAGTCCGCTGACTCACCGGGCCATTGTCGGGCGTTGTCGGCGCCGGATGGTCGAATGGCCACATGACGGCCACGACGTACCGCCTGGTGCGACCCGACCACGCCGTCATCGTGCCCGAGCTCGACGAGCACCAGCGCCGGGTCGTCGACCACCCCGGCGGCCCGCTGCTCGTCCTGGCCGGCCCGGGCACCGGCAAGACGACGACGCTCGTGGAGGCGATCGTCGACCGCATCCAGGGGCGGGGCGCGAAGCCCGACGAGATCCTCGCGCTGACCTTCTCCCGCAAGGCGGCCGAGCAGCTCCGCGACCGCGTCACCGCCCGGCTGGGCCGCACCATGGCGACCACGCTGAGCTCGACGTTCCACTCCTTCGCCTACGGCCTGATCCGGCAGTACTCGCCCGCCGAGCTGTACGAGGCCCCGCTGCGGCTGCTGTCCGCGCCGGAGCAGGACGTCGTGCTCCGCGAGCTGCTCACCGACCACCCCGAGTCGGTCGCCTGGCCGGAGTCGCTGGCCCGGGCGCTCGGCACCCGCGGCTTCGCCCGCGAGGTCCACGCCGTGCTGTCCCGCGCACGCGAGAAGGGCCTCGACGGCGAGGCGCTGCGTGCGCTCGGGGAGGAGGAGGGCCTGCCGGAGTACGCCGCCGCGGGGCTGTTCCTCGACCAGTACCTCACCAACCTCGACTCCCAGGGCGCCACCGACTACGCCGACCTGATCCGCCGCGCCACGATCGAGGCGCAGGCGCACCGCGACGAGCTCCGGGCGCGGATCCGGGCGGTCTTCGTCGACGAGTACCAGGACACCGACCCCGGGCAGGTCGCGCTGCTCCGCGCGCTCGCGGGCGACGGCCGCGACCTGGTCGTCGTCGGCGATCCGCACCAGTCGATCTACGGGTTCCGCGGCGCGGAGGTGCGCGGCATCCTCGACTTCCCGGCGGCGTTCCCACGCGCCGACGGCGCGCCCGCCGACGTCGTCGCGCTGCGCACCACCCGCCGGTTCGGCCCGCGGCTGCTGATCGCCTCGCAGCGCGTCGCCGGCCGGCTCGCGCTGCCCGGCAGCATCCCCGAGGAGGCGCGGGCCGCGTTCCTCGCGCCCGAGGCGCAGCCGAACCCGCTCGGCGACGGGCGGGTGGTGGTCCGCACGTTCGACACGGAGCGCGCCGAGGCCGAGCACCTCGCCGACCTGCTCCGCCGCGCCCACCTCGAGGACGGCGTCCCGTGGGACGAGATGGCCGTCCTGGTCCGCTCCGGGCGCGGCTCGATCCCGCCCCTGCGCCGGGCGCTCGGCGCAGCCGGGGTCCCCGTCGAGGTCGCCAGCGACGAGGTCCCGCTGGTCCGCGACCCTGCGGTGCTGCCGCTGCTCGAGGCGTTGCGCGCCGTGGTCAACCTCGACAACGAGGATCCTGACCACGTCGCCCCGGACGACTGGTGGAGCCTGGACCCGGCCCGGGCGGAGGCGCTGCTGCTCGGACCGCTCGGCGGGCTGGACGCCGGCGACGTACGCCGGCTCGCCCGGCGCCTGCGCACGCGGGAGAAGGAGCAGAGCAAGGCCGAGGGCCGCACCCCGCGTCCGTCGCGCGACCTGGTCCGCCGGGTGGTCGTCGAGCCAGGCTTCCTCGACGGGCTGGACGGACCGGAGGTGGTCCGGGCGCGGGCGCTGACCCAGCTGCTCGTCGACGCGCACGGGGAGATGCGCTCCGGTGCCTCGGCCGAGGAGCTGCTGTGGATGCTGTGGTCCCGCACCGGCTGGCCGGCGCGGCTGCGGCGTTCGGTCGACCTCGGCGGCGGAGCGGCGCGCCGGGCGCACCGCGACCTCGACTCGGTCTGTGCGCTGTTCGACGTCGCCGCCCGCGCCGAGGAGCAGCGCGACCACGTCGGCGTCCGCGCGTTCCTGGCGACGCTGGTGCAGCAGCAGATCCCGGCCGACACGCTGGCCGAACGCGGGGCGCGCGGCGCCGCCGTACGCCTGCTGACCGCGCACCGCTCGAAGGGCCTGGAGTGGCGGCTGGTCGTCGTCGCCCACGTCCAGCAGGACGGCTGGCCCGACCTCCGCCGCCGGTCGACGCTGCTCCAGGCTGACCGGATCGGCGAGCACGGCATCGTCCCGCCGGTCTCCACCCGCGAGCTGCTGATGGAGGAGCGGCGGCTGTTCTACGTCGCGTGCACCCGCGCCCGGCAGCGGCTGGTGGTGACCGCGGTCGCCTCGGCCGACGACGAGGGCGAGCAGCCGTCGCGGTTCCTGGACGAGCTCGGCGTGTCCGTCGAGCGGGTGGTCGGCCGCCCGTCGCGGCCGCTGTCGCTCGCGGGGCTGGTGTCCGAGCTCCGTCGCACGGTCGCCGACCCCGACACCTCCGAGCCGCTCCGTGAGGCGGCCGCCCGGCGACTGGCGCGGCTCGCGCCCGAGGTCCGCATCGCCGACCCGTCGACCTGGTGGGGCACCCGCGCCGCGTCCCGGTCGGTGCAGCCGGTGCGCGACCCCGACCAGCCGGTGCCGGTCTCCGCGACCCTCCTGGAGGCCGTCGGGGTCTGCCCGACGCAGTGGTTCCTCGAGCGCGAGGCCGGCGGCACCGCCCGGGCGCACCAGTCCGCGAACCTCGGCGAGATCCTCCACGAGCTGGCCCAGCGCGTCGCGGCCGGCGAGCTCGAGCCTGCGGTCGACGTCCTCATGGAGCACGTCGACGCGGTCTGGGACCGCCTCGACTTCCGCACGCCCTGGTCGAAGGCCCGCGAGCACGACCGGGTGCGCGCGGCGATCGGCCGCTTCCTGCAGTGGCACCTCGCCAACCCGCGCCGGCTGCTCGCGACCGAGGAGCCGTTCACGACGGTCGTGCAGCTCGACGACGGCGAGCGCGTCACGATCAGCGGGTACGCCGACCGCATCGAGCTCGACGGCGACGGCAACGTCGTCGTGGTCGACCTCAAGTCCGGGCGCTCCAAGCCCAGCAACAAGGCGGTCGAGGGGCACCTCCAGCTCGGCCTCTACCAGTACGCCGTCGACCACGGCGCCGTCGCCGATCTCGCCCCCGGCGCCAGCGCCGGCGGCGCCGAGCTGGTCCAGCTCGGCCTCATGGACGGCGGCGAGGCGGCCGTCGTGCAGGCCCAGGACGTCCAGCCCGAGGACGGCGCCGCGCGCGCCGACCTCCGCGGCCGGCTCGGGCACGCGGCGGGCCTGTTGCGCGCCGAGTCCTTCCCCGCGGTCGCCGGTCAGCACTGCCGCGACTGCACGTTCGTCCCGATCTGCCCCATCAAGAGCGCCGGGCCGGTGACCGCCCAGTGAAGGGAGCCCCGTGACCGGCCCGGTGACCCGCATCGACAGCCCCGAGGCGCTCGCGCGGGTGATGCGCACGCCGTACGCCCCCAGCGACCAGCAGTGGGCGGCGATCTCGGCGCCGCTGGCGCCCGCCGTCGTCATCGCCGGCGCCGGCTCCGGCAAGACCACGCTGATGGCCGCCCGGGTCGTCTACCTGGTGGCGACCGGCCAGGTCCGCCCCGACGAGGTGCTCGGCCTGACCTTCACGACCAAGGCCGCCAGCGAGCTGCGGCAGCGGATCCGCAAGGCGCTGGACGCCGCGGGGGTGCTGGAGGAGCCCGAGGACGCCCCGGGTGACGAGCAGGGTGACGTGCTGGAGCCCACGGTTGCGACGTACAACGCGTACGCCGCCGGGCTGCTCACCGACCACGGCCTCCGCATCGGCCACGAGCCCGACACCCGGGTGATCACCGACGCCGCCCGCTACCAGCTCGGTGCCCGCGCGGTCGACCGCTACACCGGCGACGTGCGGCTGCTGTCGGACCACCCCGAGACCGTGATCCAGAACCTCCTCGCCCTCGACAGCGCGATGAGCGAGCACCTCGTCGGCCCGGATGCGGTGCGGGCCACCGACGCGGAGGCGCGTGCCGGGTTCGAGCGCGCGCTGGCCGAGGAGGTGGCCGGCAAGGACCGCGTCACCTACCGCGACGCCGTCGAGAAGGCGATCTCCGCGATCGACCGGCGCACCGAGCTGCTCGGGCTCGTCGCGGCGTACCGGCGGCTCAAGGGCGACCTCGGCCTGATGGACTTCTCCGACCAGATCGAGCTCGGCGCCCGGCTGGCCAGCGAGCAGCCCGACGTCGGCGCGCTGGAGAGGTCCCGGTTCAAGGTCGTGCTGCTCGACGAGTACCAGGACACGTCCGTCGCGCAGGCGGTGATGCTGGGGCGGCTGTTCTCCGGCGGTCACCCCGTCACCGCGGTCGGCGACCCGAACCAGGCCATCTACGGCTGGCGCGGCGCCTCGGTCTCGAACATCCTCAACTTCGCGGACACGTTCCCCGCCGCGGACGGCGGCCCGGTCCCGACGTACCCGCTCACCGTGAACCGCCGCTCCGACGTCCGGATCCTCGAGGTCGCGAACCGGCTCGCCGCCCCGCTGTACGAGAAGTACGGCCAGGTCGAGCCGCTGGTCGCCAAGCCCGAGGCCGACACCGGGGTGGTGACGACGCAGGTGTTCGAGACCCACGCCGACGAGCTCGACTGGCTCGTCGCCGCGGTGAAGGAGGCGCACCGCGCCGTGCCCGACCCGGGGGGCTGGGCGAGGATCGGCGTGCTCACCCGCGACAACGCGCACGCCGAGGACGTCTTCGACGCGCTGACCGGCGCCGGTGTCCCGGTCGAGATCGTCGGCCTCTCGGGCCTGCTCCGGCTGCCCGAGGTCGCCGAGATCGTCGCCACGCTGCGCCTGCTGCACGACGTCACCGCGAACGCCGCGCTGCTCACCCTGCTCACCGGCCCCCGGTGGGCGATCGGCCCGCGCGACCTGCGGCTGCTCAGCCGGCGGGCGTACGAGATCGCGGGCCGCCAGGGCCGGTCCGCGACCGCCGCGTCGGTCACCGAGAGCCTGCTCGAGATCGCCGACGGCATCGACCCGGCCGAGGTGCCCTCCCTCGACGACGCGCTCGCCGACCCCGGAGACCTGCCGTACTCGCCGGAGGCGCTGGAGCGGTTCGGGCTGCTGTCGGCCGAGCTGCGGATGCTGCGCACGTACGTCGGGGAGCCCCTGCTCGACATCGTCCGCCGGATCATCGACACCAGCGGCACGGACGTCGAGCTCGCGTCCGCGGTGAGCCCCGCGGCGGCCGCCCGTCGCGACAACCTCGACCTGTTCGTCAAGGCCGTCGCCGAGTTCCAGGCGGTCGACGGCGACGTCACGCTCCCGGCACTGCTGGCCTACCTCACCGCCGAGGACGACCAGGGCAACGGCCTCGACGTCGCGACCCCGACCGAGGCAGACTCGGTCAAGCTGCTCACGGTCCACCGGTCCAAGGGCCTGGAGTGGGACGCGGTGTTCCTGGTGGGCGTGTGCGAGACCCGCTTCCCCTCGAACCGCTCGCGCACCTTGTGGACCTCCTCGCCGGCGATCCTCCCGGCGCCGCTGCGCGGCGACGCCGACGACCTCCCGCAGCTCCGTGGCTTCGACAAGGCTGCCCTCGACGCCTACCGCGCGGCCACCCGGGAGCACGACGCCGAGGAGGAGCTGCGGCTCGGCTACGTCGCGTTCACCCGCGCCGCCAAGCAGCTGTCGGTGTCCTCCTACCTGTGGAGCCCGCGGGCGACGCCGTTCGGCCCGTCGGCCTACCAGCAGGTGGTGCGTGACCAGCTCGACGCATGGGGTGAGCCGGTCGAGTGGCGCGACAGGCCCGCGAAGGGCGACCCCAACCCGTACGACGCCGTCGACCCCTCGCGCCCGTGGCCGGCGACCGGCACCGGTCGCGAGGCCGCGTTGCGGATCGAGGCCGCGCGGCGGGTGCGCGAGGCGGACCCGCACGCCCCGGACGCCGGGCTGGACATGATCGAGACGGCGCGGGTCGCCGAGTGGGACGCCGAGCTCGACCGGCTGCTCGCCGAGGCGCGCCGCGACCGCAGCACCGACCTCGCCGTACCCCTGCCGTCGAGCCTGTCGGCCACCGCGCTCGGCCGGCTCCGGGACGACCCGGAGGAGTTCGCACGCGAGCTGGCCCGCCCGATGCCGCGGCCGCCGTCGTCGGCGGCCCGGTTCGGCACCCGCTTCCATGCCTGGGTCGAGGCGCGGTTCGGCCAGCAGGACCTCTTCGACTACGGCGACCTGCCCGGTCGCGCCGACGCGGGCATCGACGACGACTCCGACCTCAAGGAGCTGATCGCGACGTTCGAGGCCGGCCCGTTCGCGACCCGGGTGCCGTACCAGGTCGAGGCGCCGTTCGCGCTCGTCCTCGCCGGCCAGGTCGTCCGCGGCCGGATCGACGCGGTCTACGCCGACCCCGGCCCGGCGGGGGAGGGCTACCTCGTCGTCGACTGGAAGACGAACCGCTCCGCCACCGCCGACCCGCTCCAGCTCGCGCTGTACCGGCTGGCGTGGTCCGAGCTGCACGACGTCCCGCTCGAACGGGTCCGTGCGGCCTTCTACTACGTGCGCACCGGCGAGGTCGTCGAGCCCGACGACCTCGCCGACCGCCAGGGCCTCGAGGGGCTGCTCCGGTCCTGAGCCCCCGGGGAGCGGCGACCGCCTTACCGCATCTTGGGTAGCCGTTCCGGGTGGAGCCCTCGCAGCGGGTCCCGGGGCAGAGTGGAATCGGGACCCGGTGCACCGACTCGGGAGGAGGCCTGATGGGCGACGACCAGGGCGAACCGCGCGAACCGTTCGAGAACATCACCACGTTCCTGCCGGGTGCCGCCGTCGGGGCGGCCCTCGTGGGCATCATCTGGGCACTGGTCGCGGTCGTCACCGGTGGCTCGGACCCCGCCGCGCCGGCGGCCGACCTGAGCAGGTCCGACCCGCTGCTCGGAGCGAGCCGCGGCGCCCAGTCGGGACCGTCCATCCTCGACCGCTGCGACAGCAAGGCGATCTCGCTCGCCGGTCCCCTCGAGGTGGCCGAGCCGGCGATGGACCAGTGGGAGCTGCACATCGGTGCGATGAACAAGCTGGTGGTGGGAGCGATCACGCTGGACCAGGCGAATGCGTTCTGGAACCAGACGCGGGTCGGCGCGCACCGACGCATCGACGAGTTCCTCGCCGCCGACAAGGAGGCGCGCAAGCAGCACCCCGGCTGCCCGGCCGCGGACAAGCTCCCCCCGACCGCCGACCGGGCCGCGCTGAGCTGCGCCCGCAAGGTCGACGCCGAGCGGGCGGCCCTCCGGGTCGGCCGGACCGCGGTCCACACCTGGAAGGTCCACGTGCACCACATGGAGATGCTGCGGGACGGGATGATGTCACCCGCCCGGGCGACGGAGCTGTGGCTGGCGATGTGGCAGCGCGGCGTCCACGAGCTGAAGGACTACCGGGCTGCCGAGAAGCTGGCGCTGCGCACCGGTGTCTGTCCCGCGGTGACGGGCGGCGTGGGTGCGCCGGCACCCGGCGACGCGCTGTCGCCGACCAGCACGCCCTGACCCGGCATCGTCAGGCGCTCGAGGCGCCGCGCTCGCCGTCCGCGGACCGCGCGAGCCACGCGGCGACGCCGCGGGCGGCGACCCGCCCGGCGCGGTTGGCGCCGATCGTGCTTGCCGAGGGCCCGTAGCCGACCAGCTGCACCCGCGGGTCCCGCACCGCCGTGGTGCCGTCCAGCTGGACCCCGCCGTGCTCCGAGCGCAGGTGCAGCGGGGCGAGGTGGGCGATCGCCGGACGGAACCCGGTCGCCCACAGGATCGCGTCGGCCGCCCACAGCGACCCGTCGGCCATCCGGACGCCGTCCGGCTCGACCGCGATGAACATCGGGTGCCGTTCGTACGCGCCCAGCGCCGCGGCGGCGCGCTCCTGCTCGCGCAGCGCCAGCCCGGTCACGCTGACCACGCTGGCCGGTGGGAGGCCGCGGCGTACCCGCTGCTCGACCAGCGCGACGGCCGCCCGTCCGGCCTCGGGGCTGAAGTCGTCGGTCCGCCAGACCGGCTCGCGCCGGGTGACCCACAGCGTGCCGGCCGCGACCGGCGCGATCTCGCCGAGCAGCTGCACGGCGGACGCGCCGCCCCCGACGACGACGACGCGCCGGTCGCGGAAGTGCGCAGGGCCGGGGTACCCGACCGTGTGGAGCTGCTCGCCGCCGAAGGTCTCGATCCCGGGATAGTGGGGCAGGTGGGGCTGCGACCAGGTGCCGGTCGCGTTCACGACCGTCCGCGTCGTCCAGGTGCGGTCCCCGGCGCGGACCACCAGCAGCCCATCCCCGCCGGGGGAGTCGGTGACCTCGCCGACCCGCACGGGCCGCAGCACCGGCAGGCGGTGCTCGCGCTCGAAGGAGCCGAAGTACGCCGGCACGACGACGTTCGCACGGTCCGCGTCACGCGCGGGCGACTCCGAGTCCGGCAGCGCCGCGACGCCGTGCACGTCGCGCATCGACAGGGAGTCCCACCGGTGCTGCCACGCGCCGCCGGGTGCGGCGTCCGCGTCGAGCACGACGTGCGGGATGCCGCGGCGCGCCAGGTGGTACGACGTCGACAGGCCGGCCTGGCCGGCACCGATCACCACCGCGTCGAGGATCTCCACGGGGGGACAACGCCGTGTGGCAGTCCGTTAGTCCGCGGCGGTCCCCGCGGCGAGGGCGATCTCCACCATCTCGCCGAAGGTCCGCTCCCGCTCGGCCGACGAGGTCTCCTCGCCGGTGACCAGGTGGTCGGACACGGTGCAGACCGCCAGGGCGCGGCGGTCGTGCTTCGCGGCCAGCGTGTAGAGCGCGCTGGCCTCCATCTCGACAGCGAGGACGCCGTACTCCACCATCCGGGCGGCGAGCTCGGGTCGGGAGGGGTAGAACGAGTCGCTGCTGTAGATGAGGCCGACGTGCACGCCGGACCGGCCGGCCGCGGCGTCGTACGCCGCTCGCAGCAGGCCGAAGTCGGCGACGGGTGCGTAGTCGAGGCCCTCGAAGGTGATCCGGTTCATCGACGAGTCGGTGCAGGCGCCCGACGCGATCACGACGTCGCGGACGGCGACCTTCGGGGACATGCCGCCGCAGGAGCCGACCCGGATGACCGACCGGACGTCGTACTCGGTGAACAGCTCGTTGACGTAGATCGCCAGCGACGGTTGGCCCATGCCGGAGCCCTGCACGGAGACCCGGTGGCCCTGCCAGGTGCCGGTGTAGCCGTACATCCCGCGGACCTCGTTGTAGCGCGTCGCGTCCTCCAGGAACGTCTCCGCGATCCACCTGGCGCGCAGCGGGTCGCCGGGCATGAGGACGAGGGGAGCGATGTCGCCGGGTTGGGCTCCGATGTGGGTGCTCACGTGCGAAGAGCCTAGGACTAGGGTCGCGGGAGTGAGGTATCCGCACGAACGCCTGGCCGCGAACCCCCACGACCGGATCGCCGAGCACCGCGCGGACGGCGCCTGGCTCGAGGAGCGGTGGGCCGACCCGGACACCCGGGTCCTGGTCGTCTCCGGCACCCGGATCAGGCCGAAGGGCGGCCAGATCGACTGGGTCTCCCCGGCCGACGCGCCGGACGGCCTGCGGGTCCTGCTCGGCGAGCACGACGGCCGCGCGTGGTTCGCCGTGGTCGTCGACGCGGCGGTGTCGAAGGCGGGCGAGAAGGGCGAGTGGACGCCGCTGCGCGGGCTGCTGCCCCATCTCGCCGACGACGCCGTCGCCGTCGCCCCCCTGGTCTTCCACGCGCTCGGCCTGGCCGAGTGGCTGTTCGTGACCCGCTACTGCCCCCGCTGCGGGGAGCGGTTGCACCCGCAGAAGGCCGGTCACGAGCTGGTGTGCGCCAACGGGCACACCCAGTTCCCGCGCACCGACCCGGCGGTGATCATGGTCGTGACGTCGGGCGAGCCGGGCTCGGACGACGAGCGCTGCCTCCTCGGCCGGCAGGCGGTGTGGCCGGAGGGTCGCTTCTCCACGCTCGCGGGCTTCTGCGAGCCGGGGGAGACGCTCGAGGACGCCGTACGCCGCGAGGTGCGCGAGGAGGTCGGCATCATCGTCGGCGAGGTGGAGTACTTCGGCAACCAGCCCTGGCCGCTGCCCGCCAGCCTGATGCTCGGCTTCATCGGGCGCGCCGAGACGACCGACGTGACCGTCGACCGGGACGAGATCGAGGACGCCCGCTGGTTCACCCGCGCCGAGATGAGGGAGCTCGCCGAGGCCGGCACCCTCGTGCTCCCCGGCGGCGTCTCGATCAGCCGCTCGCTCGTCGAGCACTGGTACGGCGGGCCGCTCCCCGGCCAGTGGTGAGGGCGCTGCGGGTTTCGGCGGTCAGCAGCCGAAACCCGCAGGACACGCCGAGGCGCCCCGGCGTGTCGTGCGGGTTCTGGCTGCCAGCAGCCGAAACCCGCACGGCGTGCCGCGTCAGGCCGCGAGCTCGGCGAGCTTCTCCTTGACCTGCGCGAGCGACGGGTTGGTCTGGGCCGTGCCGTCGGTGAACACCAGGGTCGGCACGGTCTGGTTGCCCCCGTTGGCCGACTCCACGATCTCCGCGGCGGTCGGGTCCTGCTCGATGTCGACGATCTCGTAGGCGATGCCCTCACGGTCGAGCTGGCTCTTCAGGCGGTGGCAGTAACCGCACCACGGGGTCGTGTACATCGTGAAGGTGCTGCTCATCTGGGACTGTCGCCTCCGACGTCTAGGGTGTGGATCGTCCACCCGGATCCAACCAGCCGTACCCAGGAGTTGTTCCCCCGCATGCCCGCCCCCGAGGACCTGCTCGCCGCGCTCGATCCCGAGCAACGCCGGGTCGCCGAGGCGCTGCGCGGGCCGGTCCGGGTGCTCGCGGGCGCCGGCACCGGCAAGACCCGGGCGATCACCCACCGGATCGCGTACGGCGTCGCGACCGGTGTCTACGCGCCGACCGAGGTGCTCGCGGTCACGTTCACCACACGCGCGGCCGGCGAGATGCGCGGCCGGCTCCGCGCGCTCGGCTCCCCGGGCGTGCAGGCCCGCACCTTCCACTCCGCCGCGCTGCGCCAGCTGCGCTACTTCTGGCCGCACGTGCACGGCACCGAGCTCCCGACGCTCACCGAGTCCAAGATCGGGCTGCTCGCCACCGCGGCCCGCCGGCAGCGGCTCCACGCCGACCAGGCGCTGCTGCGCGACCTCGCGTCCGAGATCGAGTGGGCAAAGGTCAGCAACGTCCACCCCGACGACTACGCCCGCATCGCGGCCGAGCGAGGACGCAGCGTCTCCGGGCAGCCCCCCGAGACCGTCGGCCACGTCTTCAGCGCCTACGAGGACGTCAAGCGCAGCCAGGGTCGGATGGACATGGAGGACGTGCTCCTCCTGACCGCCGGCATGCTCGCCGAGGACGAGCGGGTCGCCGCCCAGGTGCGCCGCCAGTACAAGTGGTTCGTCGTCGACGAGTTCCAGGACGTCTCGCCGCTCCAGTCCGCGCTCCTCGACCTCTGGCTCGGCGGTCGCGACGAGCTGTGCGTGGTCGGCGATCCGGCGCAGACGATCTACTCGTTCGCGGGCGCCAACGCGGCGTACCTCCGCGACTTCCCGCAGAAGTACCCCGGCACCACCTCGGTCGAGTTGGTCCGCAACTACCGCTCCACGCCCGAGGTGGTCGACGCCGCCAACACCCTGCTCGCCGGGTCGCCCAGCCAGGGCGTCGAGCTCCGGGCGCAGCGTCCGTCCGGCCCCACCGTCAGCTACACCCCGCGGCCCGACGAGGTCGCCGAGGCCGAGGCGGTGGCCGCGCAGGTGCTGCGGATGCGCGACGCCGGGCGGACGCTCGGCGAGGTCGCGATCCTGTTCCGCATCAACGCCCAGTCCGAGTCGTTCGAGGAGGCGCTGGCCGCGCGCGGGCTGCCGTACGTCGTGCGCGGCGCGGCCCGCTTCTTCGAGCGGCCCGAGGTGCGCGAGGCGGTCACCCGCCTGCGCGGCGCGGCCCGCTCCGGCGAGGCGGACGCCGCCGGCGACTGGGTCGACGTGGTCCGCGGGACGCTCGCCGGCATGGGCTGGACCCACGAGGCACCCACCGCCCGCGGCCAGACCCGCGACCGCTGGGAGTCCTGGCAGGCGCTGGTCGACCAGGCCGCCGAGTTCGCGACCGGTCACCCCGGCGCCGACCTCAACGTCTTCGTCGACGACCTCGACCGGCGGGCCGCCGAGCAGCACGCCCCGGTCGCCGACGGCGTCACGCTCGCGACCTTCCACGCCGCGAAGGGCCTGGAGTGGGACGCCGTGTTCCTCTGCGGGCTCCAGGACGGCACGCTCCCGATCACGTACGCCGAGACGCCGGCCGCGATCGAGGAGGAGCGCCGGCTGCTCTACGTGGGGATGACCCGCGCCCGGGTCGACCTGCACCTGTCCTGGGCGCTGGCCCGCAACCCGGGCGGTCGCGGGTCGCGCAAGCCCTCGCGCTTCCTCGACCCGCTGCTGCCCGACGACGCACGTGCGCAGCGCGACCAGCCGCGCCACCGCAAGGTGGCCAGCTGCCGCGAGTGCGGCAAGCCGCTGATGACCGGCGCCGAGAAGAAGCGCGGACGCTGCGCGGACTGCCCGGCGTCGTACGACGAGGAGCTGTTCGAGCGACTGCGCGAGTGGCGCAAGGAGCGCGCGGGGGAGGAGAGCGTCCCGGCGTTCGTCGTGTTCACCGACGCCACCCTCCAGCTGATCGCCGAGCAGAAGCCGCGCACGCCGGAGGCCCTGCTGCGCATCAGTGGTATAGGCCGGTCCAAGCTCGAGCGGTACGGCGAGGACGTGCTCTCCGTCGTCGGCTGAGTGGCGGCTGAGTGGTCGGCTGAGTGGTCGGCTGAGGCGGCGTACAAAAATTTCGCGAAATACCCACAAAATGGTTTGCCCATTACACGCCGGAGCCGATAGGTTTCCCGACAAGCAATCCACGCGCACACGATCTTTGGCAGGATCGGCGCCCGACACACCGAAGGAGGTGGCCCTGATGAACAGCACCAAGCTCTGGATGACGGCTCAGACCCCGTCGGCCTTTGGCATGCCCATTTCCGGCCACGCCTTCGCCGTGACGACGGATGTCTGCACCGCTGCGACGACGGTTGTCGTGCGCGAGCGCGCCGGCATCGCCCCGGCCACTGCGGCCATCAGCAACGGCGCCACCGATGGAGTTCTGGGTCTTGCCCAGTCCTACTTCCCGGGGACCAGTGCCTGGAGACCACCGACCTGTTGAGAACCAACAGCATCGGCAGCCTCCAGGCCGCGGAACCCGAACCGGGATCCGCGGCCTTTCTGTTTCTCAGAACCGGTCTCCGGCCCGAACCCGCACCACCCACCGCGATCAGGTCAGAAGAAGGAGGTGACACATGACCATCAGTGAACTCGTCCGCACCGATGGGGTCCTGCCGATGACGGAGTCGTTCCAGGACGTCAGCCTGGGACAGCTCCACGACCAGGCCAACCAGGTCGACGACGACCTGCTGCCCTGCCGGGCCAACAACCCGGAGCTCTGGTTCGCCGAGTCCCCCGCCGACGTGGAGGCCGCCAAGGCGCTCTGCCAGGAGTGCCCCGTCCGGGCGCTCTGCCTCGACGGAGCCCTCGAGCGCCGTGAGCCCTGGGGCGTCTGGGGAGGCCAGCTCTTCCTCCAGGGCGTGGTGATCCCGCGCAAGCGGCCCCGCGGCCGGCCCCGCAAGAACGAAGTCGCCGCCTGACCAGCAGGCAGCGTCCCGAGCAGCACCGACCACCTCTTGTTGACAACGACGTCAAAGGACACCGAGATGAACCTCAGCCACGAGAACCTGGCTCGCGCTCAGGTGAGCGCCCGCCTGGGTGAGGCACAGCAGTGCCGACCCGGACGCCAGCTGACCCGCGTACTCCGCAACGGCCGCCGCGCCGAGGAGATCGCCCAGCAGGCCCGGCTCGCCCTCGCCCGGTCGCTCTGAGCGCGCCGACGACCACGAAAGCAACCACCACCGATGAACACGAACTTCAACCCGAACGGACGCAAGAACATGAATCTCATGCACGAAAACCTGGCCCGCGCACAAATGTCCGCGCGCCTGGGAGAGGCGCAGCAGCTCCAGCGCGGAGCCCAGATGGCTCGCGCTCGCCGACTCAGCCGCAAGGCGGAGCAGGCGGCACAGCAGGCTCGACTGGCCCTCGCCCGAGCGCTGTGACGACACTCCAGGTCTGACCTGATCGCGGGTGTCACGGTCCGGGCTCGCCCGGACCCCGAGGGAGCCCGGTACGACGCGACGTCGTTCCGGGCTCCCGCTCATTTCCGGGCTAGGTTGGAGCCATGGCGACCTGCGACTTCTGCGGACGCGTGGAGAACGACGAGGCGACGACGCTGACCTGGACCGTCGCGGTCGAGAACGGCCGTCGGCGGACGTTCTGCGACGAGTGCTCGCGGGCGAACCTGCGCTCGATGGAGGGCAAGCTCGACTCCGAGTTCTGGTGAGGCGCGGCCCCCTCACGCCCAGGCGCACCCGCAGTGCGGGTGCCGCGACCACGCCTGCCGGTGCGGCCGCAGGTCCGGGCCGAGCTCGACCGTGGCCGACCACGTGGAGGGCTCGCGACCCGCGAGGTGGGTGAGCACGTCGCGCACCGCCCACGCCAGCGCCACCGCCGCCAGGGCCGGGTCGTCCGGTGCGGCCGGCAGCCCCGCGAGCTGCTCGACGACGAGGGCCCGGCGCGGGTCCTGCTCGCCGCGGTGGGCATCCACGCAGCGCAGGCAGGCGTTGCGGCCCGGGACGACGAACGGGCCGAGCGTCCAGCCGTGGACGCCGGCGGTCACCAGCAGGTGCGGCCGGTCCGCGCGCACGTGCGCGTCGGCGTCGGCGCGGGCGACCTCGCCGGCGGCCACGACCAGGGCGACCGGGCCGGCGCCGACCTCGCAGCCGGCCGCGTGCAGCAGCCGGCCGGCCTCGTCGGCCAGGTCGGCCGGGGCGTGGAGGGTGACCGTGTGCCGCGCCGGGGGAGCCGGTTCGGCGACCAGGCCCGCCCGGGTGAGCGCCAGCAGCGCGCGATGCTCGGCCTCGCTCGCGGGTGCCGCCGGCCGGCCGCCGGCCAGGTCGGCGAGCAGCCGGCGTACGCCGGGGCGGTCCGGCAGGACCACGCGCCACGGCGGGTCGACCCCGACCTGGAGGTGGTGGTCGTCGCGGCGGACGACGTGGAGGCCGGGGCGCAGGGTGGTCACGCCGGACCCCTACCCGGTCCGCCGGGGTGCGGCCCGGTCGTCCACAGGCGACCGGCCGGGGTGCAGGAAATGCCGACACCCGCCCGGTCGAGGACCGGGCGGGTGTCGTACGAACTCGTGGGGCGCTGCTGCGTGAGCGTCAGGCCTTGCCGAGGATCCGGTTGAGGTTGGTGCCACAGACCGGGCAGACGGCCTTGGCCATCCGGGTGCCCTTGTCGTTCACCTTGACCTCGCCCTCGGCCTCGCGCTTCTCCTTGCACTTCACGCAGTAGAACTCGCCGCTCCAGGTCTCCGCCATGACGGCCTCCTTGCCTAGTTCATCTCTCGGTCGTCGCGACGGGGTACGAGGGGAAGACCCGCCGGAGTCCGACGAAGGTGCCGCCGAACCGACACGACCCTACGACACGCACGCTCAGAAGCCGCGCAGGCGCACCGTGAGCGGTGAAACCGGTCACGGCGTGTCGTGGCGCGGATCAGTACGGTGACGCCATGCCTGAGTACTCCCACCTGCGCCTCGAGCGGCCCTCCGAGGGCGTCGCGGTCCTCGTCCTGGACAACCCCGACCAGCGCAACGCGATGTCCGACCAGATGACCTCCTCCTGGGTGGCCGCGATCGACGAGCTGGCGGCGGACCGCTCGCTGCGGGCGGTGGTGGTGACCGGCGAGGGCTCGGCGTTCTGCTCCGGCGGCAACACGTCGTGGATCGCCAGCGAGCCCGACGCCACCGTCGACCACCTGCGCACGCGGATGATCGCGTTCTACCGCGCCTGGCTGTCGATCCGGAGGCTCGAGGTCCCCACGATCGCCGCGGTCAACGGCCCCGCGATCGGCGCCGGCCTGTGCCTGGCGCTGGCCTGTGACCTCCGGTACGCCGCGGCGGGGGCTCGCCTGGGGGCGCCGTTCGTCAAGCTCGGGATGCACGCGGGCATGGCCGGCACCTACCTGCTGCCCGACGTCGTCGGCGAGGCGCACGCCCGCGACCTGCTGCTGACCGGCCGGCTGGTCGACGCCGACGAGGCGCTGCGGCTGGGCCTGGTGTCGCGGGTGATCGACCCGGAGTCGTTCCGCGAGGAGGTGCTGGCCACCGCGGCCGGCATCGCCGCGACCGCGCCGATCGCGAGCCGGCTGACGACGCTGGCGCTGCGCGACGGCGGTCACGCGGACCTCGAGACCTGCCTGCAGTGGGAGGCGCTGGCCCAGCCCGTCACGCTGGCGACCGCGGACCTCCAGGAGGGCATCCGCGCGGCGCAGGAGAAGCGGCCGCCGGTCTTCACCGGCGCCTGAGCCGCGGGCGCGGGAGCCGCACGAGGGCCGCGCACGAGAGAGACCCCCGGTCACCGGTGGACACTTGCCTTCCCCTTGCGAGCGTCCGTCGGTGGGCCGGGGGCCTCATCTGGGGCTCACGCTAGGAGCCGCCGCCGACGGGGGTCAACGCGGGACCGTCCCCGCCTGTGGACAACCTTGTGGAGAACCCTGTGGATGAGTGGTCCGGTCCGGTGGAGGAGCCCGGGATGGGCTGTGGACGACCGGCTCGGCGGGACGCCGTACCGCGGGCTGACCAGCCACAATGGCCGTCCACCGGGTGTGGACGAAAGAAATCGAGCAGAAAGTCGCGAGGTGATCGGCGTGTCGGAGCCGTACGGCGGGGGTCCCGTGGCGGCGTTGCGCCGGATCGCGTTCCTGCTCGAGCGCGGCCGCGAGGAGACCTACAAGGTCAAGGCGTACCGCAACGCCGCGGCCGCGATCCTGCCGCTGCCGTCCGACGAGGTCGCAGCGATGGTCGAGGACGGCACCATCACCCAGGTCCCCGGCGTCGGTGCGAGCACGGCGAAGGTGATCACCGCCGCGGTGCGCGGCGAGGTGCCGGAACGGCTCGCGGCCCTGGAGCGGGAGCACGGTGGGCCGCTGGTGCCGGACGGTGCCGACCTGCGGGCGCGGCTGCGCGGCGACCTGCACTCGCACTCGGACTGGTCCGACGGCGGCTCGCCGATCGAGGAGATGGCGTTCACCGCGATGGAGCTCGGCCACGAGTACCTCGTGCTCACCGACCACTCGCCCCGGCTGACGGTGGCCCACGGGCTCAGCCCGGAGCGCCTGCGGCGACAGCTCGGGGTCGTCGACGCGGTCAACGACCACCTGGCGGCGGAGACGGACGGCGGGTTCACGCTGCTCAAGGGGATCGAGGTCGACATCCTCGATGACGGCTCGCTCGACCAGGAGGACGGCCTGCTGGCGCAGCTCGACGTCCGGGTCGCGAGCGTGCACTCGAAGCTGAAGATGGACGCGGCGGACATGACGAAGCGGATGGTCGCCGCGATCGGGAACCCGCGGATGAACGTGCTGGGCCACTGCACCGGGCGGCTGGTCACCGGCAACCGGGGGACCCGTCCCGGATCGCGGTTCGACGCGGAGGCGGTGTTCGGCGCGTGTGCCGAGCACGGCGTCGCCGTCGAGATCAACAGCCGTCCGGAGCGCCGCGACCCGCCGACGCGGTTGATGGAGCTGGCGCGCGACCTCGGCTGCCTGTTCTCGATCGACAGCGACGCGCACGCGCCGGGCCAGCTGGACTTCCTGGCCTACGGCTGCGAGCGGGCCGAGGCCGCCGGGATCGACCCGGACCGGATCGTCAACACCTGGCCGAAGGAGCGCCTCCTGACCTGGGCGAACGGGTAGGTTCAGGTCATGTCGCCCACCACGTCCCGGCCGGAGGTGGAGGTGCGGCGTTCGAAGCGGCGACGGCGTACCGTCTCCGCCTACCGCGACGGCGACCGCGTGGTCGTGATGATCCCCGCCTCGCTCTCCCGCCGCGAGGAGGCGGAGTGGGTCGAGACCATGCTCGCCCGGCTGGAGCGGTCCGAGCAGCGGCGCAAGCCCAGCGACGGCGACCTGCTGCGCCGGGCGCGCGACCTCAGCGACCGATACCTCGGCGGGCTCGCGACGCCCGAGTCGGTGCGCTGGGTCGACAACCAGCAGTCCCGGTGGGGCTCCTGCACACCCGGTGACCGGACCATCCGGCTCTCGGTGCGGCTGCAGGGCATGCCCCAGTGGGTGGTCGACTACGTGCTCGTCCACGAGCTCGCGCACCTGCTCGAGCCCGGCCACGACGCGAACTTCTGGGCGTGGGTGGACCGCTACCCGCGGGCCGAGCGCGCCAAGGGCTTCCTCATCGGCTGGTCGACCGCGGCGCACCTGGAGATGCCGCCCGGCGACGACCTCGACTGAGCGACACGAGCTCCACGAGGTCGGCCTCGGGGTCGGGGAGCGCGTCGACCGGCCACCACCGCAGGTCCAGGGACTCCTCGCTGACCGCGTGCTCCGCACCGGGCGGCGCAACCGCGACGAACCGTACGTCGAGGTGCTGCACGTCCCCGTCCGGTCCGCAGAACGGGACGGCGTGCTCGCTCAGCTGCACGGGCACGGGGTCGAGCTCGAGGGCGGTCAGCCCCGACTCCTCGGTCGCCTCGCGCAGGGCCGCCCCGGCCAGCGTCTCGTCCCCGGGCTCGCAGTGGCCGCCGAGCTGGAACCACGCCCGGGCCTTGGCGTGGAGGGTCAGCAGCACTGCGTCACCCTCCGGATTGAGCACCAGGGTGCTCGCGGTCAGGTGGTCGGGCCGGCACCCACGGGTCAGTCCGTCCGGGTGGGCGCGCAGGTGCGCGACGTACCGCTGCCGCAGCGCCTCCTGGGCGTCGGTCGGCGCGCGCCAGCCCTCGAGGACCGCCAGCGCGTCCGCGTGGAGCGTCACTCCTGGTCGTCGCCGGGCTGCTCGTCCGTGCGCTGCTCGTCCGTGCGCTGCTCGTCCGTGGTCTGCTCGGGCTCGAGCAGCTTCTGCAGCTCGGCGTCGAAGTCCTCGTCGCTGAGCTCGGGCATCGCGGACGCGCCCTCGCGGAACCCGAGCGGGTCGTCGAGGTCGGCCGCGGTCGGCAGCAGGTCGGGGTGCATCCACACGCCGTCGCGGGCCTCGGTGCCCTGCCGGGTGCGCAGCGAGCCCCAGAGCGTCGAGGCGTCGCGGAGCCGGCGGGGGCGCAGCTCGAGGCCGACGAGGGTCGCGAAGGTCTGCTCGGCCGGGCCACCGGCGGCGCGGCGGCGGCGGAACGCCTCCTGCAGCCTGCCCGCGGACGGCATCCGCTCGGCGGTGGCCTGGCCGACGACCTCGTCGACCCAGCCCTCGACCAGGGCGAGCGTGACCTCCAGACGCTGCAGCGCGGCGTCCTGGGCGGGGGAGCGCGGCATGTCGAACATCCCGCCGTCGAGCAGCTCCTGCATCGACTCGGGGTTCATCGGGTCCACACCGCGCATCTGCTCCTCGATGCGGGACTGGATGCCCTCGGCGTTGATCTCGATGCCACGGGCGTAGTCGGCCACGGCGCCGATCAGGTGGTCGCGCAGCCACGGCACGTGCGCGAACAGCCGCTGGTGGGCGGCCTCGCGCAGCGCGAGGTAGAGGAGGACGTCGTCCTCGCTCACGTCGAGCCCCTCGGCGAACGTCGCGACGTTCGCCGGCAGGACCGCGGCCCGGCCGGCGGCGGCGAGCGGCAGCCCGATGTCGGAGACGCTGAGCACGTCGGCGGCCAGCGCGCCGAGGCCGGAGCCCACCTGCTGGGCGAGCATCCCGCCGACGGCCTTGCCGAGGATGCCGAGCAGCGGGCCGGTCATCGCCTGCGCCTCGGCGGGCAGCGCGCCGGACAGCGCGTTGACCGAGGACTCGGCGATCGGCTCGACGAGCACCTTCCACACGTCGGTGGTGCCGACGATCCACTCCGCGCGGCTCCAGGCCGCGGTCGAGGTGACCCCGGACGGGAAGGTCGTGGTGTCGTCGAGCCAGTGGTCGGCCAGGCGCACCGCGTCCGCGACGGCGTCCTTCTGCTTCTGGCTGGGGGACGGGTCCGGCTCCTGCGCCACGGTCTTGCGCGCCACGTCGAGGGCGAAATCCCAGTTGAGCGGGCCGTCGTACGGCTGCATGAGGAACTGGATCTGACTGAAGAGCTGGTTGAGGTCGGGCATGCCGGCGGCGCCCGAGGGGCCGCCCATGGCGCCGCCCATCGCTCCGAAGAACTGCTCGAACGGCGTGCCCTTGAAGGGGTTCTGGCCGTCGTCGGGCGTCTCGCCCGGCTTGTCGTTCATGACTCAACCGTACGCGCCCTGACTAAGGTCTTCCTGTGAGCTCCGCCGTACGCCTCGTGGACCTGCGTGAGACCCCCCTCGACGTCGCCGAGGTGGTCGCCGCGCTGGACGACGACGCCTCCGGCGGCCTGACGCTGTTCGTCGGTCGCGTGCGCGACCACGACGGTGGCAAGGGCGTCGACGGGCTCGACTACTCGGCCCACCCCAGCGCCACGGACCGGATGCGCGAGGTGTGCGAGCGGGTCGCCGCCGAGTACGACGTGCACGGGGTCGCCGCCGTCCACCGCATCGGCACGCTGGCGATCGGCGACATCGCGGTGGTCATCGCGACCACCGCCTCCCATCGCGGCGAGGCGTTCGCCGCGTCCCGCGCGCTGATCGACACCCTCAAGGCCGAGGTGCCGATCTGGAAGTACCAGCGCTTCGCCGACGGCAGCGACGAGTGGGTCGGCACGCCGTGAGCCGCTCGACGCGGCGAGCGGCGTAGGAGCGCCGGCGATCCCCGAGCGAGCCTCGCGTGGGAGGCGTACGGCGAGGTGCGCGGGTTTGTCTGAAGATCCGTCCTACCCTCGGTGTGTGGAGATCCTGCTCTGGCTGGTGCCGTCGGTCGTCGTCACGGTCGTGGCGATGCTCTGGGTCGCCTGGCTGGGCCGGGAGGGGCGGGGCGAGGTCGACCGCGAGGTCGCCGTACGCCGGCTCGCGACCGCGCTGGAGCGGCAGCCGCGGCGCGGCCGCCGGCCCGCGCCCGGATACGCCGTCGAGCGGCCCGCGCCCGACCGCTCCACCGGTGTCGCGGTGCGTCCCTCGCGCCGGGCGTCCTGACCGGCGCCTAGGGCGCATCTGACAGTCTTGGCGCATGACGCAGCGCACCCTCGCCGGCATCCTGGCCGTGCCGCTGCTCATCGGACTGTGGGTGACTGCCGCCCTGGTACCCCTGCCGTACGTCACCTATGAGCCCGGGCTGACGGTGAACGTGCTCGGCAAGAACGACGAGGGCGCGCCGATCATCTCGATCGAGGGGCGCAGGTCCTACCCCGACGACGGCGAGCTCCGGATGACCACCGTCTACGTCTCGCAGCCGAAGCCCGAGGGGCGCAACAACCTCTTCGAGCTGATGCACGACTGGATCAGCGACGAGGACGCCGTCTACCCCTACGACGCGGTGTACCGGAAGGACGAGACCGTCGCGCAGAACAAGCAGGAGGGCGCGGCCCAGATGACCTCCTCGCAGGACGCCGCCACCGCGGTCGCGCTCGAGGAGCTCGGGTACGACGTCACCGAGGCGGTCGTCGCCGGGGTGACCGACGGGGCTCCGGCGGCGGGCAAGCTCGAGGCCGACGACGTCATCGTCAGGGTCGACGGCACGCCGGTCTCGACATCGAGCGACGTGGTGGACGCCGTGACCGCCGCGCCCCAGGGCGCCCCGGTCACGTTCGTGGTGCGCCGTGACGACGGCCGGCAGACCGTGCGGGTCACCCCGGACACCGTCGACGGCAAGCCGCAGGTGGGCATCCAGGTCGGCACCCAGGTCGAGAAGGACCTGCCGGTCGACGTGAAGGTCGGCATCGACCCCAGCATCGGCGGGCCGAGCGCCGGGCTGATGTTCTCCCTGGGCATCTACGACACCCTGACCCCGGGCTCGCTGACCGGCGGCAAGGTCGTCGCCGGCACCGGCACGCTGGACGCCTCCGGCAGCGTCGGCCCGATCGGCGGCATCCAGCAGAAGATCGTGGGCGCCCGCGACGCCGGCGCCCAGCTGTTCCTGGTGCCTCCGGACAACTGCAAGGATGCGCTGGGCGCGCCGAACGAGGACATGCGGCTGGTGAAGGCGGACACGATGCACGACGCGCGGCTGGCGATCGAGACGTGGGTCAAGGACCCCGACGCCGAGCTGCCCAGCTGCGAGGGAGCGAGCTGATGACCGACTTCGACGCCGGCCTGGACGTCGACCCGGCCCTGGCCGCGGTCGTCCTGGAGATCGAGGGCCACGCCGCCGGCGAGGGCTGGGACCGGCCCGCGCGGCTCTACGCGCTGGTCGACACCGCCCGGCTCGTCGAGAGCGAGCCGGCGCTGGCCGCCGCGATGGGTCTCGACGCCGCGTCGGCGGAGGGGTCGTTCACCCCGGTCGAGCAGGACCAGCTCGCACCCGACCAGCCGCTGGAGGTCGCGCTGGAGTCGATCGCCTGGCCGCCCGGGGTGACGGGCTGCGCGGCGGTCGTGGAGCGGTTCGTGCTGCCGCCGGACGCCGACCGGGACATCCCGGAGGACCGCGCGTCGGCGGAGCAGTTCGCCCGTGAGCACCCGGACCGCCAGGAGGTCCGGATCGTGGCCGGGGCGACCCGCGCCGGTGCGACGTACTGCGCGCTGCGACTGCGCGCCCACGACGACGACCAGTCCGTGGTCGGCGGCGCCGATCTGGTGCCCGGGCTGCTGCAGCTGCTCGTCGCCACGCTGGAGGAGGATCAGGGATGAGCGAGCTCTTCGACGAGGGCGGCCGGGACGACCTGCCCCCGCCGCGCACCGGATCGCGGCGGTCCCGCGCGCTGATCGTCACCGCGGTGGTCCTCGTGCTCGCGTTCCTCGGGCTCAGCACGTTCGCCAACCTCTACACCGACCGGCTCTGGTACCAGAGCGGCGGCTACTCCGAGGTCTTCACGACGCTGTTCTGGACCAAGACCGTGCTGTTCCTGGTCTTCGGCGTGCTCATGGCGGTGGTGGTCGGGCTCAACATCTACCTCGCCTACCGGTTCCGTCCGTTCTTCCGGCCCAGCTCGAGCGAGCAGAACGGGCTGGACCGCTACCGCGACGCGATCACCCCGATCCGCACCTGGCTGCTGGTCGGCGTCTCCGTCGTGCTCGGGGCGTTCGCGGGCAGCTCGGCGATCGGGGAGTGGCGCAACTACCTGATGTGGCGCAACGGCGTGCCGTTCGACCAGCAGGACGTGTGGTTCCACAAGGACATCGGCTTCTACGTCTTCGACCTGCCGTGGCTGCACTACCTGGTCGACTTCACGATGGCCACGCTGGTGATCGCGCTGATCGCGGCGGCCGTCGTCCACTACCTGTACGGCGGGATCCGGCTGCAGACGCCGCGCGACCGCTTCTCGGGTGCTGCGCAGGTGCAGCTGTCGGTGCTGCTCGGGCTCTTCGTGCTGGCCAAGGCCGCGGACTACTGGCTCGACCGCTTCGACCTGGTCAACCAGGGCGGCGCCCTGATCACCGGCATGAACTACACCGACGACCACGCCGTGCTGCCGGCCAAGAACATCCTGCTCGGCATCTCGATCATCTGCGCGGTGCTGTTCTTCGTGAACGTCTGGCGCCGCACCTGGCTGCTGCCGTCGGTCGGCCTCGCGCTGCTCGCGGTCTCCGCGATCCTGCTCGGCCTGATCTGGCCGGGCATCGTCCAGCAGTTCCAGGTCAAGCCGTCGGAGGCCGACAAGGAGCAGCCGTACATCAAGGCCAACATCGACGCGACACGGGAGGCGTACGACCTCGACTCCATCGAGGTGAAGAAGGTCGGCGACGCGACGATCAACAACGTCGACCAGCGGGTGCTCGACTCGCAGACGGCGTCGGTGCCGCTCGTCGACCCCAAGCTCGTCAGCCCCACCTTCGAGCAGGTCCAGCAGGGCCGCGCGTACTACTCCGTCGGTGACGTCCTCGACGTCGACCACTACGACCTCGAGGGCACCGACCGGGCCCTGGTGCTCGGCGTGCGCGAGCTCGACCAGTCCGGCATCCCGGACGGCGACCAGAACTGGACGAACCTGCACACCGTCTACACGCACGGCACCGGCGTCATCGCGGCCTACGGCAACCAGCGGACGGCCGAGGACGACCTGCCGGCCAGCACGTCGGACGACAAGACCCAGTGGGCGCAGGGCCTCCTGCCCGGCCAGGACGCGCTGTCCAAGGCGACCGGTGGCTTCGAGCCCCGGGTCTACTTCGGCGAGCAGAGTCCCGACTACTCCATCGTCGGCACGGCGCCAGGGGCGCAGTCGGTCGAGCTCGACCTGCCCACGAACGAGGGACCGGGCAACGACACGGACACGGACCGGACCACGACGTACACCGGCAGTGGTGGCGTGCCGATGGGCAGCACGTTCCGCCAGCTGATGTACGCGGTGAAGTTCGGCGAGACGAACTTCCTGCTGTCCGGCCGCGTGAACAGCAACAGCGAGATCCTCTACAACCGCGATCCGCGGACGCGCGTCGAGAAGTTCGCGCCGTGGCTGACCGTCGACAGCGACCCGTACCCGGTCGTCGCCGACGGCCGGATCCTCTGGGTCCTCGACGGCTACACCACCACCGACCGGTACCCCGGCTCGAAGCGCGAGTCCTTCGAGACGATGACGAACGACTCGCTGCAGACCAACGACACGTTGCGCACGATCCCGACCGACGAGATCAACTACATGCGCAACGCGGTCAAGGCCACGGTCGACGCCTACGACGGCACGGTCCGGCTCTACGCGTGGAACGAGGACGACCCGATCCTGAAGACGTGGGAGAAGGTGTTCCCCGGCGTCGTGCAGCCGAAGTCGGAGATCCCCGAGGCCGTCACGGACCACCTGCGCTACCCCGAGGACATGTTCAAGGTGCAGCGCTACCAGTTCGCGCGGTACCACGTGACGAACCCGAGCGACTTCTACACCGGCAACCAGCGCTGGGAGGTGCCGGTCGACCCGAACGCACCGAGCAGCCTGCAGCCGCCGTACCGGCTCTTCGTCGACCAGCCGGTGGGGGACACCGCGGCGTCCCAGAGCCCGGTGTTCTCCCTGACGTCCACGTTCGTGCCGTACAAGAAGAGCAACCTGGCGGCGTTCGTGACCGTGAACTCCAACGCGGCCTCGGACGACTACGGGAAGATCCAGGTCCTCGAGCTCACCGACCAGAGCGCGAAGGGTCCGGGGCAGGTCGCCAACGACTTCATCTCCGACTCCGACGTCGCCAACCAGCTCGCCCTGTTCAACCGCAGTGGCGGCCAGGTCATCAACGGCAACCTGCTCACGATCCCGGTCGACGACGGGTTCCTGTACGTCGAGCCGGTGTACGCCGTGCGTGCGGCGTCCTCGGTCAGCTACCCGAGCCTGGCGTACGTGCTGGTGTCCTACAACGGCGAGGTCGGCATCGGCACCTCGCTGCCGGCTGCGCTCGCCGACGCGCTCGACAGCAGCCTCCCGCCGAGCACCGGCGGTGGTGGCGGCGACGGCAACGGAGGCGGCAACGGTGGGGGTGAAGAGCCCACCGGGTCGCTGGTGAGCCGGATCCGGACGCTGCTCGACCGGGCCCAGTCGCACTTCGACGCCGCCGACGCCGCGCAGGCGCAGGGCGACACGGTCACGTGGGCGCGCGAGATGGAGGACGGCAAGGAGCTGGTGAAGCAGGCGTTCGACCTGTCCAGCCAGCTGCCGAAGGGCGAGCCGTCCGGCCAGCCGTCCGGCCAGCCGTCCGGCGAGCCCAGCCAGTCGGCATCCCCGTCTGCGTCCCCGTCGGCGTCGTCCTCGAACGGCTGACTCGGCTCGCCGTCAGCCCGCGGCGAGGGAGACCATCAGGTGGGCGAGCAGGTAGCTGCGTGAGTCGCCTTGGTCGATCGATGCGTCGGGGAGCCTACGAGCCTGCCGGAGTGCGGCACGCGCGTCGGCGCGACCGGCGAGGCCCGCGTACATCAGGGCGTAGTCGCCCAGCACGCCGCGACCTCCCTCGGCGGTGTTCGAGCGGATCCGAGCGGGGTCCCCGGCCAGGTAGCCCGACGACGGGCTCATCGGGATCAGCTGGATCCCCAGGATCGCCGAGGGCTCGGCGGAGAACCACGTCGCGTAGTCGCGCTTGCCTCCCCAGTTGATGCCCATGACACCGTGCGTGAACCCGTCGTAGACCGGGTCGCTGGTGTCGAAGTCGGTCCAGTACGTCGTCGCGGAGTCGGCCTCCGAGCTCATCATCCAGGTGGCCTGGCGGGCCAGGTCGTCGTCGCCGACGGCCTCGGCCCACAGCTGCACTCCGGCCCACGCGGTGACGGCCTCGGACGAGGACTCCTGGTTGTTGCCGTCGGCGAACTCGCCGGTGCCGGCCGCCCAGGAGTGCGCCGCGTTGACGTCGAAGGGGCGCCACTGGGGCGTGATGCCGGTGTCGGTGCCGCCCGCGACGTCGGCTGCCAGGAGGGTCATCACGGGCTTCAGGTCGTCGACGACGGACGGCTGCTCGGCGGCCAGCACCGCCGCCGCGTAGAGGAAGTACCCGTAGTGGAAGTGGTGGTCGTTGAAGACCTCCGACCCGAAGGCGACCGTCTGGCCGACGACGCCCTTCCAGGCCGGGTCGTAGCCGAAGCAGAACTCCGCGCGCTGGGCACATCCCTGGGGCTCGGTCCACCGCTCCAGCACCTCGGTGAGCTGTCGGCGCGCCTGCCCGGCCGCGCGGTGGGCTCCGACCTGCCGGGCGATCTCCATCAGCTGGGCGGTGCGGTAGGCCCACTTGCCTCCGAAGTAGGTGTCGGCCGGCGGGTCCGGGAGGTCGGTGACGTCCTTCGTCACCTGGCGGGCCAGCGTCGCGCGCTGCCCGGGGGAGAGGACCGCGAGGTCGAGGGCCCTGCTCGCGTCCTGCCGCGGCACCGACCACGCCAGCGTCGCGCCGGGGCACAGGGTCATCCGCCCGTAGACGGTGGGGAACGTGCCCACGGTGCAGGCGTCGGAGAGGGCGGACGCCTGGTGGGGGAGGACGCCGAAGGCGGTCGGCCCGCCGTCCGCGGTCTCGTAGGTGATCGTGCTCGTCACGTCGTCCGCGCCGACGGCGTAGGACGAGGTGGTCCCGGTGATCGGTGTCGCCACCCGGGCCATGTCGTCGAGGGTGCCCCCGTGGGGGATCGGGAAGAGGACGACGCTGTCGCCCTCCGACAGGGAGAGCGAGTCGCCGGCGAGGGTGGCGCCCCGCATCCGGATGCCCCACCGGCCGGTCGGCGTCTCCGCGACCGCGACGTCGCCCGAGCCGGTGAAGGTGACCGACGTGCTGAGCTCCTCGTCGGCGGTGGCGACGTGGGTCACGAACGGCGAGCCCTCCGCGACGGTGGTCCGGCCGAGGGGCCGGTCCTGGTCGTCTCGGAGCTCGAGGGTCACCGAGCCGACGTCGTACGCCGAGACCGTGGTGCTGGCGGCGCCCGCGACCGTGAACGCCACGTCCCGCTGGTGGCTGCCGACGATGTTGGTCGCGCTCGTCACGATCTGGGGGAGACCCGCCCCGAAGGAGCGGTCGTCGACGCTGAAGGCCAGGGGCAGCGGGAAGACCGGCTGGGGCTGGTCGCCGAAGACCAGCCCGGAGAACCAGCGGTTGGTCGGAGGCGTGAGGCCGTCGGCCAGGCGCATCGCCGGCAGCGGGGCCAGGCTCAGCTCGGGGACCCGGTCGACCAGGGGAGCCAGGGTCGACGCGGGCAGGGCCGGCCGGCCGCGGCCGGGACCCTGGTCACTCGCCCCGGACGACGCCCCGTCGGGACCGGTGCTGCAGCCGCTCGCCAGCAGGGCGGCGACGACGGCGACAGCGCCGCTGCGGAGTCGAGCGGCGGTCATCGGACGCCGACCCGGTGGAGGAAGCCCATGAGGGAGTCGGTCGGCCCGGCCAGGACGCCGTCGTCCTGGAGGGTCAGCGTGACGCTGACCGGTGAGCCCGGCTTGGCGAAGTCGGCGTAGGTCTCCGAGCGCAGCTCGGAGACGTCGATCCGCACGGTCGTGTAGGCGATCCCGTCCGCGGTCTTCACGCTGATGTCGCTGATGGTGCCGGGCAGTGTCGTGCGGTTGGGCAGCTCGACGGTGGCCTCGCCGCCCAGCTCGATCCGGGCGTAGTCGACCGGGCGCAGCTGGAACTGCGCCTGGACGAACTGCGTGTCGTCCTGCGTGATGACGGCGATGGACTCGCCGCCCGGCACGTAGCCGCCCTGGCGGGTGCCGATCTCCTCCAACGTCCCCCCGGCGGCGGCGAGGTAGGTGACCAGGCCGGTGTCCGGATCGACGTGGTACGCCGCGGTCGACAGTGGGTCGAGGCCGTTCGCCAGGTCCTTCTGCAGGGAGAAGCTGGAGACGGTGAAGAGCTCCTGCCCCTCCTTGACCTCGGCGCCCGGCTCCACGAGCTGGTCGACCATGATGCCGCCGTAGTCGGATCCGACCTGGTACTGGACGGCCGCGACGGCGGCATTGGCGCTGAACGCCTGTCGCTCACGCTGGTTCACCACGAGGGTCAGCACCCCGCAGAGCGCCAGGATGACGATGACGCCGGCGAGCAGGCGTAGGCGGTTGCCCCATGTCATGCGTGTACCTCCTGGAGGATCGGTGCCGGCGCGGTGGCCGGGGTGACGGGCGGCCGCCGTCGAGAGCGACGCGCGAGTCGTGCTTCCCGCCAGGCGACGGCCAGGAAGGTGCCGAGGATCAGGGTGTTGGTGATGTTCCAGGCGGCGCCGAGGGTGACGGCACCCTGGCGATCCGCCTGCCAGACCGCGACTCCGGAGGTGACCAGGAGCAGCACGAAGGCCAGCACCTGCGGAATGATGAAGTTGAACGGCGACGCGGCACCGCGGCTGCTGCCGGTGACGTGCCACTTCTGGTCGCGGTGGAGTACGACGTTGGTCAGCGCACGCAGGTAGATCGGGAACGACACCGCGGCCAGCATCAGCACCTGCCACCGGAAGCTGCCGAGCGTGACGAACGCCAGTGCGATCTGCATGAGGTAGAAGCCGGCGTAGACCAGGACCCACTCCCAGACACCCACGCCCAGGTCGACCGGATGGAGGTCGAGGTAGATCTCCATCGGCGGGACGAGCAGCAGCAGACCCGGTGCGATGCCGGTGAGGTAGTGCGTCGCGGTGATCCCGTACATGATGCGCTGGTCGACCGTCAGCCGGCGCTTGCGTGAGAACGGGTTGCTCCGCAGCAGGATCTCGAAACCGCCGGTCGCCCAGCGCAGCTGCTGCTTGGTGTACGCCTCGACGCTCTCCGGCGCATCACCCACCGCGAGCGTGCGGGCCAGGTAGATGCTCCGCCAGCCGCGCTCGTGCAGCTTCATCGAGGTCCAGACGTCCTCGGACTTGGAGTCGGCGTAGATGCCGCCGATCTCGTGCACGGCGGTGCGCCGGAACATGACGTTGGTGCCGACGCAGAAGGCGGCGTTGAAGTGGTTCCGGCCGGGCTGGACGAAGCGGTAGAAGACGGTCTGCATGTAGCCCGCGCCTCGGGCGATCATCGTGTGCAGGTTGCCGTAGGTCTGCGGGGTCTGCACGAAGGCGACGTCGTGGTCGGTGAAGAACGGCAGCACCTCCTCGATGAACTCGGGGCGCGGCACGAAGTCGGCGTCGAAGACGCAGAAGTAGTCGCCCTTGGCCTGGGTGAGGGCGTGGTTGATGTTGCCTGCCTTGGCCCCGGCGCTGCCGAGCCGGCGCAGGTAGAAGCAGCCGAGCTCGCCGGCCAGGGCCCGGATCGCGTCCGAGTCGCCGTCGTCGAGGAGCCACGTGCGGTGCTTGCCGCGTACGGCGAGTGCCGCCTCCGCCGTACGGCGGACCACGTCGAGGGGCTCACCGAAGACCGTGATGAAGAGCTCGACGCTCACCGCCTTCCCGTCGAGCTGGAGGCCGCTGTCGGTGCCGCCGAGGTCGTAGAGGCGCTGTTTGCTGGTCCAGTAGTGGAAGGACCGCGGGTCCTTGGTGGCGGACAGCATCGTCCACATCGCCAGCAGCGCGTGGAGGACCAGGACGCCCTCGGCGACGATCACGATCATCCAGGGCAGCAGGTCGCCCCGGTTCCCGGGATCGAGGAGGAACCGGGCGTAGAGCAGCACGCCGCCCACCGCCAGGGCGGTGATGACGATCAGCACCGGCGAGTACTGCTGTCGGGTCGCTGCCCTCCGGTCCTCCGGGCTCTGCTGGGTGACGCGTGAGTAGTCGTCGATGTCCAAACCGGGTTCTCCTGCCGTGATGGCGAAGTACCCGGTGTGGCGCTCCTGCCCAGGGTGGTGCGGTACCCGGATCCCCGCCGGCCACTCCCCACCCCCCGTCGAGGCGTGCGGGTCGGCGTGCGGGGTACCTCCTGGCATGCCCCACGTCGTGTTCGAAGGTGTCACCTGCTGCTATCCCGCCAGCGACCAGCCCGCCGTCTCGGACGTCGACCTGGCGATCGCCGACGGCGAGCTCGTCGTCGTCCACGGGGGGCCGGGATCGGGCAAGTCGACGCTGCTGCGGATGCTGGCCGGGCTGGTGCCGGTGACCCGTGGACGGATCCTGGTCGACGGGCAGGAGCTCACGGTCGGGCCCGCCCCCGTGGTCAGCCTGCTGTTCCAGAACTACGCGCTCTACCCGAACCTCACCGTGGCCGAGAACATCGGGCTGCCGCTCACGCAGCAGGGCGTGAGGAAGAAGATCGTCGCCCAGCGCGCAGCCGAGGCGGCCGGGCACCTCGACCTCGATGGGCTCCTCGCCCGCCCGGGGGACGGCCTGACGGCCGGGCAGCGGATCCGGGTCGCCCTGGCGCGGGTCCTGGTCCGCGAGCCGGCGGTGGTCCTCATGGACGAGCCCTTCGCCAACCTCCACCGCGATGTCCGCGACGAGGTCGCGGAGCTGATGACCGTCTCCCGGAAGCGACACCGCACGACGACCGTCTTCGCATCCGCGGACGCGGACGAGGCACTCGCCCTCGGTGACCGGGTGGCCCTGTTCGACGGTGGCCGGCTCCGCGAGGTCGTCCGGCCCGGTGACCTCCCGGCGCCCCCTGCCGGCCAGCGGCGGACCCACCCCGGATTTGGCGCGCACCGCGCCATCGCCTAAGGTTGGTGACACCGACGCGGGGTGGAGCAGCTCGGTAGCTCGCTGGGCTCATAACCCAGAGGTCGCAGGTTCAAATCCTGCCCCCGCTACAAAGAACAGGGCCTGACCTGCGGAGACGCAGATCAGGCCCTGTTGGCATTTCGGGGCGTTCACAAAGTATTCACAACTCACACCGCGTGAAGGTGTGCCTTGGCTGGCTTCTCCACTTTCGGCGGCAGCACCATGACGGTAGCCGCGTGAGTCGCGGTGTCCTGCCGACCGAGGTACTTCGCAGTCACGTTGGTGTCTGCGTGACCGAGTTGGTTGGCAATGCTCGCGAGCGAGTGCCCCGCCTCATCCATCCACGTCGCCACGGTTCGGCGGAAGGTGTGCGTGCCAGCCCACTCGACGCCAGCCGTCTTGAACACGCGCCTCAGGGCCTTGCTCACGTTGTTGCGGTCGCGTGGCTGGCCCAGCTTCGTCGTGAAGTAGGTGATCCCGAACACGAGGCCCGTTGTGCCGTGCAGTTCGGCACGCTTGCGGAGTCGGTCCACTAGATCGGTGCTCAGTCCGAGGGTCCGGTCTGCCTGAGCGGTCTTGGTGCCACGCACGCGGACGGTTGCGGCGTCGAGGTCAACGTCAGCCCATGAGGTGCAGTGCAGAGCCTCGCTAATCCGAACGCCTGTGCCGAACAGGAAGTGTGCGAGGTCGCCAACGTCGGCCTTCGCCTCGTCGGCAGCGTCGAGCACGGCGACGGCCTCGGTCTGAGTGAAGGCACGTCGAGTGTCCAGGTGGCGCTTGCCGCAGTCGAGGTCGCATTCAGCGTCGGTGCATCGGTTGTCGCCGCTGCTCCCCGGCTTGGCCTTCGGAGTGCGTACGCGGTGCATGACGCTGGCAGGGATCGCCCCACGGCGCTCAGCCAGTCCGAGGATGCCGGAGAGCACCTTGCGCGACTGCCGCGCCGCAGTCTCTCCGCGCTCGTCCGCGATCTTCGTCAGCCACGCTTCGATACGGGCGACGTCGTTGGCCTGCACAACGGTGAGGTTGGCGAGCGCGCCGACGTTGATGGACCGCTCCACGTACCCCGTGTAGTCGCGCATCGTGCTCGCGCTCTTGCCCTCGCGTGCCTTCCAGTCCAGCCACACGGCGGCAGCGGCAGGCATCTTGGTGCTGTTGCCCAGCACACCATCGCCTCCCTTGTGCTCGTCGCGAGCCAGGTTCACCTTGGCCTGTAGTGCACGCTTGGCCGCTGCCTCGGTCTTTCCGCTGGCGGTCACGTCTACCCGCTTGCGGTTGTTGTCGAGATAGGTGCTTCGCGCCTGGACCTGTCCCGGCATAGTCGGGTGCGGTCGAGTCGCGATCGTGTTCACGGTGAAGGGCGGGTTGGTCTGTCGCGCCATGCTCTACGCCCTCCCTTCCTGGTCGATCTGCCCGGCGGCAGGCCGGACGCTGGAGCCGGCGCTGATGAGTTGATCGAGGCTGACGACGTGGAGCGCGCGAACGTGTGCGAAGGGCTGTGTCATGCCGGGAATGTTTTCCTCCTTGATTGTGAATAGTCAACATGGTTTAAAACTGCGATCCGGGGTGGCCGGACGTTGTGGGCGGTTCCTAGGCCGACATCTCAAGGCGGTGAACGACGCCGCCCGTGGATCAAGTCATCGTGGCCGCTGGCCTGCTGTCCTCCTGGCCGTTGTGGCGGGTCGAGACGGCCGCAATCGGGCTCACAGAGTTAGCACAGGGCCCCTACTGCGATCGGAAGGCGCCGGTCGGAGCCTCGAAGGCCGCTGCGCGGGCAACTGAACGCGCAAGTTGCTCGCTCGAGAACGGTTATGATCGGGCCGCTTATCGCCTCCTTGACGGGACCCACGTTGACAGTCATCCGCCACGTACCAACCCTCAAGCAGGTCAACCTTCGTCACTTCAGCCTGTACGCCAACGTGGAGGATGTGTCGCAGGAGATGCGCCCCGCGAGCGTCTTTTGCCTCGCCGGCGCGAACGGCCTGGGCAAGTCGACGTTCTTGGCAGCAGTCAACTTTGGCTTCACCGGGATCGTGGCATCGCCCACAAGGAAGTTCGAGAACTTTCGCCAGTTCTACTCTGAGAGCATCGAATGGTCCCGGACGTACTTCGACGGTCGGGTCACCGAGTTCGACCGAGACCAGGCGGAGGTCGAACTTCACTTCGATCTAGGCGACACAAGCTACGAGATCGTTCGCAGCTTGTTCGAACCGACTCAACTTCGACGCCTGCGTCTCCAGGACCGCGAGACCGGCGCCGTTCACTTTGACGCCGCATGCGACCCGGACACGGGGGAGGGCAGCGAAGAACTCCACCGCCGTTACGCTGACCAGATTCTCTCGGATGCGACGCTGGGGGATTTCGCGCAGTTCGTGTTCTTTCAACATTTCCTGCTGACCTTCGACGAACGTCGTCACCTGCTGTTCTGGGACGAAGCTGCCACTGAGCCAGCCCTCTACCTGGCGTTCGGACTCTCCGCCAACGCGTCGGTCCGCGCGAGCGACCTCCGAAAGCGGATCAACAAGCTGGAGTCAGACGCCCGTAACGCTCAGTGGCAGGCCACCCAAGCACTGAACCGGATCAAGGCATTCGGAATAGACGTCGCGAACACCCCGACGGATATGGATCTTGTTGCTGAGCATCAGTCGTTGGTGGAAGCAGTCGATCATGCGACCGAGAACAAGCAGGCAGCGGCGCAGGCGCATGCTGATTGTCGGCTCGAACTCGCCGAGATTGCCGCACGGCGGGCCTCATTGAGGGCGCAGTACGCCGACCTCTTCACGTCCCAGTACGAGCACAAGAGTGCGCCGTCGCGACACCCAGTCGTGCGCGAGTCGGTGTCCACGTCGACGTGCGCCATCTGCGGCACAGAGTCACCGTCGATCGCAGAACGGATCGAGCGGGCGCTGTCCTCTCACCAGTGCCCTCTCTGCGCCTCAGAGGTATCCGACGCCCCCGTCGATACGAGTGCGATCCACGAACGACTCACGCAGATCGACACCCAGCTTGCCGACGCCTCCGTGCTCGTCGAGGCCGGAGCCGATCGCCTTGAGCGACTCGCAAGGGAACTCGATGACAGGGCAAGGGAGTTGGAGGCAGCGCAGAAGGCACTTGGTGCCTTCGAAGCCGCGAATGCCGAGTCGGTGACCGCCCTGCGCCCTTCGCCGGATTCGGCGATCGCAGCAAAGATCGTGCAACTCCAGGCTGAGCGAACCGATGCCCAACGCCGTCGAGATGACCACAGGCGACGCCGTGACGAGTACAAGCGCGAACTGCAACCGCTTCAAGATGAGCTGACTGCTGCCTACGCACAGGCAGAGTCCGAGTTCGTTCCGTTGTTCCGCGAACTCGCGTTCAAATTCATTGGCATTGACCTGGATGTCTTTCTTCGTCAGTCGAATACCGGCCTCTCCTTGGGACTGGAAGTCGCCGGCGTGCGACGTCGAACCACGACGCAGCTGTCAGAGAGCCAACGCTTCTTCCTCGATATCGCCCTCCGCATGGCACTGGTCGAGCACATGACCAAGTCGAGTGGCGGCGCCACGCTCATCATCGATACCCCAGAGGGGAGCCTGGACATTGCCTATGAGGCACGCGCAGGCGAACTCTTTGCCGAATTTGTTAAACGATCGAACCAGATCGTTATGACCGCGAACATCAACGCCAGCCAGATGCTGAAGACTTTGGCAGGGACCTGCCGGGCACAGCACATGGATCTCATGCGCATGACGAACTGGGCGCCGTTGAGTGAGGTGCAAGCCGAAGCCGAGGATCTATTCGACGAAGCCTACTCCGCAATCGAGGATGCGCTGCATGGAGGAGACCCGGTTGCCCAGCCTGTCTCCTGAAGCGATATTCGATTCCCTCTACGTTGTGAGATTTTCGACCCCTAAGGGTTACGCGATCACCACGGGCGAGGTCACGTACTTTTGCTACTTGGCGTGCCTCCTGTCCGTGTACGAGGGCAAGCCAGCCGACGAATGGGGCTACCAGTTCGCTGCCACCAAGACAATCTCGCCCTATAGTGCAAGTCTCGCCCAGAGCATCGGCGCGCTGGCGGCTGGAGGGCGTTTGGATGCGTCCGGGCAAGGCTATGTATCCAATGATCTTGCGGATGCCGACTATCAGATATTTTCTGCCCAGTCACTATTTGCTGGACGGTCACGCTACCTTCGCGCCGCGTGCAACAGCAGCCTGATGATCCCCCTGCCAGCTGTCGGAGCGGCGCTGAATAACGAGCCCACGCTGCAGAGAGCACTTTCGATCTCCGCCAGCCGTGAGCTGCTGTCCGATGAGTCCGGCCCCCAGGGACTGCACCGTCATTTTGAGCGCCTGGCCGAGGAACTTCCAGATCGCAGCGATCTCTTCGTGGCTGCCGTTACGTGGATCAGTGAACTGGCGAGCATCGATGATCACGGTGACGCAGAAGAGAGCACGTCTTCGGCTGACCAGGATGTCGCCAGTGAGGTGAGCGGTGAGCTCTGATCTGATGAGCGCGGCAGTCTTCGTGGCCGAGGTCGCGAACCGCTGCGGCGACGCGGGTTCTGACCCCCTCCAAGACTTGATTGCGCACGTGACCACGATCTACCAGGTCATTTCGCCCGATCAGCTTCAGGCGACCCTCGTAGTCGCCATCCGGATCGAGCTGGATGACACTGGCCCGTTCGCCGACGGAGCGTACGAAGAGGTCACGAGTGCACAGGCGCTACAGGTTCTGAGAGGCGCAGACGAGGAACTCGCACTGGAGATTGATAACGCGGGGCGCATTCGTTACTGGGTCGGACCTACCAACTTGAACCATGCAGGGCGCCTCGTATATCGCTACCGAGGGCCGAGCGACGAATTGATTCATGTCGGTGGCGAAGAAATCTGTGTTCCGCCGCTCAGCGGAACGCTGTCGCGCTGGGCCGTTCCCTACTTCCTTGAGCTAGAGGACATTCTGGAGGACTACCGGGATCGGTGCGCGAAATTCAGCCAGTGTCCGATTCTGTCGCGGGCGTGGAGAAATGACGGTCGCCGACTCATCTTCGCTCCCGGGCCCGAGCATCACATGCGAGATTCACTGGTGTATACGTTGCGCCTTTTTCTTCGGGAACATAAAGACGTCGAAGTCATGCCTGAACAGAACGTCAACGCTACCCGTCCCGTCGATATTAAGGTTCGCTGGAACGATGGCAGACAGATAGCCATGATTGAAATTAAGTGGCTCGGGAAGAGTGCGGCTGTCGGTGCCGCCGGCTGGGGGTCGCAGCACTCCGCGAAGCGCGGCCTTGACGGACTGCAGCAATTGGCGGACTACCTTGACCTGTTCCGTGGCGAGTCGCCGCACCTGGACGCTCGCGGATATTTGGTCGTTTTCGACGGGCGCCGGAACAAGCTAAAGGTCAGTGGTGAGGCCATCTCCCGCGCGGATGCATTCAAGTTCGAGCACGATGCGCTGCCGTTCCAGCCCGATCTACTGGCCAGGCCAGACATGGCAAGTCCCAAGCGATTCTTCCTCGAACCTGCGGCGGAGGGGATCGCCTCGTGACGACGGAGGAAGAGTCTCACGAGAAGTTGGACCGTCACTATGCAGACTTCGAGTCTGACTGGCACGTCACGGATCGAACGACTGCCTACAAGGCGCTCGTGACGTCCTCAGATAACGCGAAGGAACCGTTCCACCGATGGTTCCACCTAAAGGAGGCGTTCGCACACGACCTCTTGCAGCGCCTGAAGGCCGACGAGACAGAGCGCCCTGATCTTGCTGACTGGTCGTCGGTACTCGATCCGTTCGCCGGCGGCGGCACGACACCGCTCAGCGCACTCATGCTCAACGCCGGATCCAGTGATGCCGTGATTGCCGGGGTAGAGCGAAACGCCGCGCTCCGAGTTGTCGCTGACGCAAAATTGTTGGGCTTCACCTTGCCTAAGCCTCAGCTGCCTTCGCTCCTGGAAGCAGCGCGACGACTGGACTTCAGTACGTCAACTAACGCGTCCACAGAGTCGTCCACTCTCAACAACTCCCGGTTCTTCGACTCCACGCAGGTCGCAGCGCTCCTCAACGTTCGGGCGCAACTTCAGGGCATCGATGACGTGCGAACGCGGACCATCCTGGAGTGTGCACTCCTGGCCTCCGTCGAAGGAACCGGAAAGGTCAGGCGCGATGGTCGAGCCCTACGGTTCGATCCCAACAAGAAGACGCTGACCTCGCAGGCATCGTTCGCGTCTCGTGTCGAAGCAATTGCGAACGACATCAGGGGTCGGACCGAGAATCACTTCCCCTCGTTCGAGTCACGCGTACAACTTGGCGATGCCCGAGCAGTCGATCAGCTCGAGAGCCTCCAGGGCAAGACCTTCAACCGGATCGTTTTCTCGCCTCCGTATCCGAACAACATTGACTACACCGAGGTGTACAAGGTGGAGAACTGGGTGCTCGGTGAGTGGCGTTCACCAGCTGATATGCGTGCACAACGGCTCGCCACCTTGCGCAGTCACCCAAGCGTCCTCTTCCCCGATGAATACGACTATCTCGAGTCGTCGGATAGCGAGGCGATCTCGGCTCTTGTCGATCCGCTGATCGACTCGATCCCCAAAGATCGATACTCGCGCGGTCGCGATCAGCTCGTTCGGGGCTACGTGGACGACATGCGAAGCGTCCTGCGAGCATGCCGCTCAGCGATCGCTTCGAACGGACGTTTGTACTGCATCGTCGGCAACTCGGTCCACGGCCACTCGCCGTCAGGATTCGTCGTTGCTGCTGACGTCCTGATCGCGAGGATTGGCGAACTCACCGGGTGGCGGGTCGAGGAGATCCGCGTCGCTCGGATGCTCACCCGCAGAGCCAGCGACTCTCGATATGTCCGCGAGTCCGTCGTGGTACTCGAACCAGCCTGACGGAGGGACGCACGCGACGTCGGTTAACTGAACGCGCCGGTTGTAGTTCACGCGGAGGATGCCCTCGCTGTCGGTGGACGTGAGTCACTCCTTCCCCGTTAAGCCTGACGTCCATCGTACGAATTGCTAGGCGTTCTCTACTGAACTGGTTGGGGAGAGTCGACGAGCTCGGCGAGCGTGTTCCTGACAGCACGGTCCTCAGGCGAATGTCAGCTGTCTAGGCGAACTCAAACGCGTCACCTCGCTCTGACGGACCTGCGCGCATCCTTCACCGTCAGCGATGGGGAAGCCACACGATGTGCGAATCAGAGAACCCGGACGTTCCAGGGAGGTAGCAGAGGACGATAGACAGCAGTTTCAACGCTTGCCGGATCGCTCGTTTCGTGGGTCCACAGCTCCAGCGCGCGACCCGCACCGAGCTCTGCGCCGATGAGGTTGTTGATGCGGCAATTGGTGCTTTGTCCGCCCTGGTAGCAGTTGCGAGGGTCGATCACAGCGTAGTTCGTACGGCCCCAGCGCTCAGCGAGGTTCTCGCTCTTGCCGACGTAGAGAATGTCGCCCTCGCGCACCACCGCATAGACGCCAGGCGTCGCCGGCGGACAACTACCCAGTTGCAGGCGCACGAACGGCCCGAGCCCGTAGGCATGGAGGGGCAAGCCCTGCGGGTTCGCAAAACGATCGTGCGCCGAATACGTGGCGACGGCGCCATCCCTGCCGCGGAGAGCGTCGATCTCAGCCACCAGCGCGAACTCGACTCCGGCCAACAACACACCGTGATGCTGACACAACGGCCACCGCGATGTCGGCGGGCGGTGATCCACTGGTTTCGTGAACCCCACAGTCGATTGGAAGGCGCTAGGTGCAGAGCCGCGTCACAAAAACTGGGAACTGGAAGACGCAGCGATCCCGCCCGGCCCTGGCGTTTACGCGTGGTTTCAGGACGGTGAGTGCATGTACGTAGGGAAGGCTGCCAACCTTCGTTCTCGTCTCCGTGCTCATCGCCAGACTTCGCGGGACCTCAGCCGCAGCACCCTGCGCGCCTCGGTCGCCGTGGCTGAGCTTGGGGTGACGCGCAGACATGCTCGCGCGCGTCCGTCTCTGATGACCGAGGATGAGATCGGTGTCGTGAACGAGTGGTTTAAGAACGCCGAAGTTGCCTGGCTCGAGTGCGCAACCGCCTTGCAGGCAGATCTCTTAGAGCGCAGCCTCCGGGCAGGGTGGATGCCGCCCTTGAACATCGTCTAAGGGCCAGGACGTAACGCTAGACCCAGGACTGTTCTGACCTGACGGCTGGGTGGGGGTATGACTCCGTACGGCAGCATTGAGGGACCGGAGGGTGATAGCACCAACGGTTCCGCGCAGGTTTCAGGGTCAATCACGCCAGTTGGAGCGCGTAATAGGCGCCTTGGAAGGTCCATGTTCAAGGTCTTCGGAGTCGCCGCCGTCTACGCTCGCCCCGTGACCGAGCAGGGCTCTGAGCGGCTGGACGACGACCAAGTCCGGGTAAGGGCGATGGAGTGGTGGCCGACCGTTAAAGAGTGGGTGGCGGACGCCAGCAAGCCCTGCGTCCCGCCGGCCGGTAGCGCCCTAGCCGAAGATGACGAGCAGACCCAGCAACTGATGGCGAGCTCCCACCTGGCTCGCGTCAGCCTCGTAATGGGCACTGACCACCTGTTGACGGCCCTGGGCTACTCCTTCAACTTCGGCCCAAGCCTGTTCTCGATGCAGACTCTCCTACGCACGGCGATGATCGGCGGCGCGCAGGCGGTCTGGTTGCTGTCCCCCGACGATCGGTCGATACGAGTGGATCGCACCACTCAACTCGCGCGCGATGCGTACTGGAACCAAGCGATGTGGGCGAACACGATCACGCTAGAAGACCCCGGCGTGGACCCGACTGAACTGACGACTGTCCGCCAGACGCTTCGCGAACTCGTCCCCGGCAAGAGAGGCGCCGAGGTCAAGCTGGGCACAGTGATCCGAGCAGCCGCCGAGTACGTCTATGCAAGTCCGCCCGACCCAGAGATCTGGGCGGAGTGCTTGGCAGAGTTTCGGCACCTCAGCAGCGCTGCGCACGCGCTGCCATGGAACATCAGCACCCGTGCTGAGAAGCAGGCCACTGAGCTGGACGGGCACGCCGGGACGCTGTATCTGCCGTCATGGACGCAACTCCAGGGCGCGCTGTCGTTCTCGCATGCCTTCTTGGAGGTTGGCTGGCGGCTATTCCATGAACGCCGGAGTCCGACGACTGAGTAGCTGCCAACGGCTGACGATGACATTCGCGGTGTCCCTTCTTGGACCGGCGGTTGCACCTCGGCATGGAACTTTGGTGCCGAGGTGCAACCGGCACCCGGTTGAGTCAGGCGGAGCCAGCGCCACCTGTGAGGCGGGCGTAGATGGTTCTAAGGATCGGAGGCGAACCTTCGGCCCATGCCCTGTCGTACGCGCCGTGACAGGGCTTGCAAAGCACGATGTAGCGGGATGCGTCCATGACGTACGCCTTGCCCGCATCCTTGCCGGTCTCGTCCGTGAGCTCATCGGCCGCACCGTGGACGTAGGCCCAGCCGTTGTGCTCGGTCGCTGCGCCACAGAACCGGCACGGCTTGTCTGCTGCTTTCCCGTAGTTGGCCGCTAGCCAGTCGTGCCAAGGCTTGTATCGGAGGGTCTTCCAGCGGGGGTCAGGATGCCTGCTGCGGTCGGCACAGTTGGTCGTCTTGCCCTGCACGACGTTGCGGATGGCGATCTGCTTCGTGTTGCCGCAGTCGCATGCCCAGACGCCGAAGTAGTTCCGAGACTGGTCCGGCTTTGTCCGCTCGACCAGCACGAGTTCGCCGAAGCGGTCACCGGGTAGGTAGACCCGCCGTCGTCCTGGTCGGGGAGGTTCATCCGTCATCCGGCTCGTCCTGTTCGTCCGGTGCAGCTTCTGCGACGGCGTGCCGTCCGGCCGCGCCGCCCGTGGCGTAGCTCGGCGTCCCGAAGAACAGGTCAGCATCAAAGCCACCATCGGCCTTGATGCGATGCGCGTCCTCGCGGGCGGCTTGCCGTCGTCGCGCTTCGTCTAGCGCGTCCTGCTCTGGGATGCCCTGCACGATCTGCCAGTCCTGGTAGCCCCGGTGCCTGCCAAGGCGATGGTGCGGAGGACGCGGCTCGCGACGTTCAGCCATCGCTCAGTCCTCCGCGATCTCGTGACCGTGGGCCGGCTCATAGGCGAAACCGAGCCGGACCTCAGCCATGATCGTCGCGGGCCACAGCGCGTTGCCGGTAGCGCCGTAGGTCGCAGCGACGTCCCAGACGTCTCCGGCAGAGCGCTCGGCACTCACCAGCTCGACACTGGTGATCTGCCCCGCAGGAGTCACCTCGCCGATGCACTCACGACTGAGCGCGGAGACCAGTGACCCGGCGTCTGAGACCAGATCGTCAGCCGTGACCTGAGTCCCTGCTCCGAGGTACTTCACACCGAGTCGGATGCGCGCCGTGCCCGTAGCCGTCCCGTCTTCCGCAGCCAGTGACACTCCCTCAACGCGGGCCAGCGCGCCCAGGTCGTTGATGGTGGAGACGTTGTAACCCAGCTCGGTGAGCCTCGCTCGCCGCTCATGCTGCTCGACGTTCTCAACCCACATGCTCACCATGTGACGGGCGAACCGATCCACCGCCACAGAGGACGGCTCGGTGAGCCTTGGGAGCGGCCAGGAGGCCCGATGGAAGACGATGCCGGTCTCTGAGACCTGGGCATCGCAGCCGGCGTCAGCGAACGCCTGAGGCACTCTGCGCCAGTCGAGACCAGTCTCACCGACCACGAGAACATCGACAGCCCCGGAAGCATCCACGGTGCCGTATCCCTCGGTGTCCGCACGTTGTGAGACCACCACCTTGGGAGACACGTCGGGAGCATTCGCAGGGTTACTGCGAACGATCACCGGAGCGGTTGTCACGGTCTCGATGACGTCCGCGGCAAGGTTGGCGAGGTGGTTGTCGCTCACTGCCGCAGCGGTGACACGACGTACCTGGCTGGCCTCCTGCTCGGCCCTCGCCAGTCGTCTCTCAGCGAGGGGCACGTCTTCCTTGGCAGCCGCGATCTCGGCTCCGGTCAGGGTCTCGTCGCCAGCCTCGTCACGGGCGATGAGGTCGGCGAGGTGACGGCGCTTGGCATCGAGCGCGACGGACTTGGCAGCGACGGCAGCCTCAGCCTCCTGGCGAGCCTGTAGGGCTTCCTGCCGTGCCTTGTTCTCCTCCACCTGTCCAGCTCTGCGCAGTTTGGCGCGAGCGGATCGGACTGCCGCATCCGCCAGGGTGAGGTCAGCTACCCGCTCGGCGTAGCTCTCGGCAGCCTTGGCCTCAGCGTTCACGGTCATGCCGTCACCGCCTTGCGTCGGGCGTACTGGGCCACGTACGACCGGTGCACGGTCACCGTCAGCGGGGCAGCCGTTCGCTCCTGCGTGTAGCCCACAAGCGGGGCGTGGTGTTCGGAGAGGAGTGCGACCGCTCGGCGCGCGGCTTCCTCGGGGGTCAGCACCTTCACGGCGGTGAACCTGTTGTCATAGATGTTGATGTTGAAGACCTCCTTACGGAGAGCCCAGCCGCGATGCCCGTTGCATCGCCGTCACTGGGGGTCGATCTGTTTCGGGCATGGCCCGTTGCACTGCTGCGCCTCAACGGAGGTGGCAGCGGAGTGAGAGTTGACGAGCAGACCTAGAGGTCTGTCTCGACGGCGAGGCAGGTCGATCCACTGGGTTGGACTGGCCCAGCGGCTACCGACCGACCTGCCTCGCCGGAGCGGCCTCGCATCCCTTCAAGCGCAAGGGAGGTGAGACGTTCAGGTGGGTGCCTGAGTACGCCGTGGGGGCAGGGCGCAGCCCTGCGGTTACGGGTCACTCCAGCACGCCAGCGAGGAAGGTTGCGGCGGAGGTGGGAGCCAGGTAGCCAGGTAGCGGCTACGAGCGATCAGGCTCCGATCCGCCTCGCCTCGCAGAACACCGAATGGTCAGCCGGCTCATCTACGTGGAACTCACACATCGGCCCCGCGTTGTCCTCAACCGCAACGGCTTCGATGGTTAGTAGTGGTTGGTATTGGTTAGTAGGCGGAAGCTGGCTTCCGCAGTTGCTGTCACATTCTTCCGCAGTCGGTGTCAGATCCTTCCGGTGATCTCCCTCCGACGCAGCGCCCAGATCTGCGGAAGCCAGCCCCGGTGTTTCCCATTCGGCGATGGTCAGGTCATAGACGTCCGAGTCACCCGGCCCCGTGCCTTGATGCACCCGAGTCGCAGCACCCTTGTCGCGGATGCCTGACAGTGCAGTGCGCACGCTCCTGGTCGAGACCCCGACGTGTTCAGCGATCCGGGCCTCACCGGGGTAGCAGTTGGTTCCGTCCACGTCGGCGAACATGGAGAGCACGTGGCAGACGTGGCGCTCTGGCGAAGTCAACGGCGACGGCGGCGAGGTCGCCCACTTCACCCATCGGAACTTGTAGTCGCTGCCCCGCTCCGGCTTCGGGGGCATCCGCTTAGCGCTGGTCACTCCGGCATCACCAGCCGGTAGCAGTCTTCGCCGACCCGCTCGACGTAGCCACGGCTCACGAGCGTGTCCAGGGTGCTCGCCACCTCGGTCGCGTCGATGCCCGTCGCTGCCGCCAACTCCTCACGAGTCACGTTGAACGGCTCGGAACAGGCTATGTGCGCCTTCACCGGCCACCGACTCGAACCACGGAGTTCCCCGTTGAGCTCGGATCGGTCGTGGATGACAAGTACCTGCCGGCTCAGGAGATGTTCGACCGGCCCCGTCCCAACGTGCTCGACGTGGAACAGGAGTCGGCCATCATCGGGCCTTGGCCCAGCCGGTGCGATCCAGAGCGGACCGACTGGGTAGCCGACCAGCGCGAGGGCCGTGGCGTCGTCGTTAACGATGGTGGGAGCCGATCCCAGCGCGGCAACCGCAGCGAGGTCGGCCGAGCTGTTCGGGTCGGAGGTGGGGCGATCGTGGTCGATCACGCGACCGCCTCCACGCGCTGGCTCTGCTCGTACGCGATCACGTCGGCCAGGGCGTAGCGAACGGCTGCGCCGATCTTCACGTACGGGATGCCACCCCCGCGGCAGCGGGCGTTGGCGAGAGACTTTGGGGACACGCCCCAGCGTTCGGCCAGGGCCTCAGGTCGCAGGTAGGTCGGTGATGGCGGAATGGTCATGGATGAGTCCTTTCGTGTCGGTTGTCAGGGGCGCTTCCTCTCTCGGCCTCAGGGCGTGAGACGTCGGTCAGGGTCGCTGATGAGAGCCCCGATGTGAGGGCTCGCTGGGGAAGGAACACTAAGCAGAGCGGTCGCCTTGAGGTGGGTATAAGGCCCCGGCTGGCTCACTTCACATTACGCAAAACGACCCTGTCGGGGTGGTAGGTGTTCGGCTGCCGATGCCGCTCCGAGCGCTACCAGGGCTCCGCCGTCCCTCCGAGGGGCAAGAGCGTCACGAGTTCGGTGTCGCCCGTCGCTGACCCCGCCCGAGACGGGCTTGTGGGTGCCCTCGTGGCACCACCTTGGCCGAGAGGGATGCCCCGTCTCTGGTCCCAACTCATTCACAAACTAAACCCAAGGAACGTTGTGAATGGGAGTGACTGCGTGAGAACTTGCGCGCTCAGAATCCCGTTCAACAGAGGGTCTCTGGGCATTTCTGTGACCCTTGGTGAAACGGGCACGTAGTTCCCCAGAGGTCGCAGGTTCAAATCCTGCCCCCGCTACAAAGTTCAGGCGTGGGATCCAGTCGGATCCCACGCCTGAAAGCATTTCGACCTGATCCACGTTCCAAGAACCCTCCTTCCCGAAGCCTGCTACTCGAGCCTGAGGTCGCGAGCCGGATCGCGGCGTAGTTCGTGGTCCATGATTAATCTGCTCGCCGAGACCCGGGCTCCCAAGGCCGCACCTCCCGACTGCGGCAGTGTCCGCGGGGGACCCATCATCCGGCACGATCACGAGCGGGTGAGTGCGTGGATGTTGCTCTCTTCCGACGTCGACTGCGGGGCGAGGACATCCCCCAGGCACGGGCCGGTGTCACTGCTGTACGGACTTGTTCCTAGGCGGCGAGAGCGGGTCGGCGAAGCGCCGAGGCCAGACGTCGAGCCCAGTGACGCTCGATCCCCCTGACCCGACGGTCTCGGGCACGGTTCTGACCGTAGGTGGCGAGCGCGATGCCAGGCCCGGAGGACCGAAGGCCACGGGCGCGTTCGGTTCCCTCGTGCTGCTGGAGGGGACGGAGCGCGAGGTCGAGCTAGCCGTATCACCATCGCCCCCCTGACGGACGGCCCGCCGAGGTTGCTCCGAAACGACCGCTCGGGAACGTTCGAGGTGAGGTCGCCACCGGTGCCGCCCAGCGGACGTCGGTGTAGCGGGATGCGGTCGTGCACTCAGGACTGTGACCCGACTACGTGTCCTGACGGCGGCGACACCGGACTGGCCGACCTCCGTCGACGGGACCGGAACGTCAACCTTCTTCGCTTTGCCGTCCGCGCGAGCCTGTGATGGTGAGCATCGAGCTGCCGGCGAGCATCACCGCCATGGCCACGAAGACTGCGCCGAGACCAGCAGAGCCGACCACGCCTCCGACGAGCGCCGGGATGGCCACTTGTCCCAGACGGTTGCCGCTGAGGCGGACCCCGACGGCAGTCCCGCGCATGTTCCCTGGTGCCGTCTCGGTGATCCAGACCAAGCTCAAGGGCTGGCCCATGCCGAGTCCGAAGCCTGCGATGACCAGGAGGACGAAGGCGACCGGGACCGACTCCAGCAGCGTCAGCGGCGCGAGGACGAGGGCGGGCACCGCCGTGCTGAGCACCAGCAGGCGGAAGCGTCCGACCATCCGGGTCAGCGGCTGCAGGAACAGCCGTGAGCAGATCGAGGCGCCGGCGCGGGCGGACAGCAAGAGACCGACGGTGGTCGTCGAGAGTCCGGCGGCCTCGCCGTAAGCCGGCAGGTAGGCGACGAGGAGGTCGGTGGTGGTCAACACGGCGATGCTGGCGAACATCGCCTGCGGTGCGCTCGGCTGCCGCAGCACGCGCCCGATGCTTCGCAGCATGGAGACATCGGTCGGCGGCTTGGTGACCAGGTCCCCGCGTGCGGCGGACCCTTGATGCCGGTTCGACATGGCAAGGAGGCAGCCGATGAGCCCGGCGACGCCCGCGGCCAGGAACACGCTGCTGCCCGCGAGTGACATGGCCGGCCCCATCCGCAACGCTTCGGGCACTGGGACGTGCTGCGCCAGGACGCCGGCTACGGCGGGGCCTGCGAACTGACCGAGGGAGACGACCACGGTGAACGCGCCGAACCGGCTGTCACGGTGCTCGCTCCCGGAGTTGGCGATCAGGGCTTGCATGCCCACCGTCGTGAGGACCTGACCGAGACCCAGCACCGCCTGGGTCGCGAACAGGGCCCAGATGGAGTCCACGGTGAGCAACGCGAAGGCAACGGCGGTGACGAGCACCAGTCCTGAGACGATGAAGGGCATCTCCCCGCGGTGGTCGATCATCCGACCGACGGGGATGGCAAAGACCAGCGAGAGCAGGGCGAAGCCGGCGGCGATCAGGCCGAGCTGGAAGTTGTCGGCGCCCAGGGCGAGCGCACGGTAGGAGACGGTCGGGCGCACGGCGTTGACGACGAGTTGCATCGCGAAGATGACACCGAGCGCCTTGAGAAACCACGGGCTGTTGCTGCGTCGTTGCGTGGTTGGGGCTTCCTGACTCGACACGAGCACCTCGGGAAGTAGGCGCGACAGGACCGCCGACGGTCAGTCGGCAGTCCGTCGCGAAGACGGGGTCGGTTCAGCGGGGCGAGCTACCGCCGCCCTGTGCGGGCGCCAGCTGCTCGAGGATGTGCTTGCCGCTGTTGATCAGGTGCTCCCGCATGCGTTGCTCGGCCGCGTCCGGGTCGTGGTCCTCGATGGCGGCGAGGAGGGCCAAGTGCTCCTGATGGGCGCGCTCCATGCGCTCAGCTGCGGCACCGGAGCGGAACCGAACCAGGCGGATCTGGGTGTGGATCGACCAACCCTGTTCCTTGAGGCGTTGGTTTCCGGCCGCTTCGTAGATGCACAGGTGGAAGTCGGACGGCCAGTCGGGTGCCTGCGAGCCGTGGCTGCGCAAAGCGGAGCTGAGGCCTTCCAGGCTGTGGCGCAGGACCTCGATCTGCTCGTCCGTGGCGCGCTGGGCTGCAAGCCGGATGGCCAGGACGTCGAGCGCCTCGCGGATCTCGAGGAGCTCGCGAACCTCGCGGGGCGAGAAGTCGGCGACGAAGACGCCGCGGCCGCTGACCAGGTCGACCAGCCCTTCGTTGGCCAGGGCGCGGAGCGCCTCGCGCAGCGGGCTGCGGCTGATGCCGAGTGAGGTGGACAGCTCCACCTCACTCAGCCGTTGGCCGAGTTCGTACTCGCCCCCGAGGATCCGGGCACGCAGGATGTCGGCGGCCTGCACCGAGTAGGGGACGGTCTGCTGGACTCGCTCGGTCATGCGCGGCTCGCGTACCGCTGCTCGAGCTCGAAGTACCCGGGCAACCCCAGGATCTCGCTGCGCTCCTCGAGACTGATCATCCTCGAAGGGTAGAACTCGGTGACCTCACCGTCGCGCAGAAGCGCCTGCAACATCTCCTGCATCGCCTTGATTGCGGTCTTCTGCAGCGAGCCGGAGAAGCTGACGAAGCGGAAGCCGTACTTCCCGAGGTCGTTGACGCTTACCAGCGGGGTCTTCCCGCCTTCGACGAGGTTCACCATGAGGGGCACCCCCAAGCGACCGAGCTCGGCGCCGACCTGTTCGAGCTCCTCGCGGGTGTGCGGCGCCTCCACGAAGATCATGTCGGCCCCGGCGTCGGCGTACAGCCGACCCCGCCGGATCGCTTCGTCGATGCCGTCGGTGGCGCGTGCGTCGGTCCGGGCGATCAGCACGAGGTCAGGGTCGGTGCGCGCGTCGCGCGCGGCACGGATCTTCTGCACCATGTCCTCGGCCGGGATGATTTGCTTGCCGGCGAAGTGTCCACAGCGCTTGGGGGCGACCTGGTCCTCCATGAACAGCCCGGCGACGCCTGCGTTCTCGAACTCCCGGATCGTTCGACCCACGTTCAGCGGGTTCCCGTAGCCGGTGTCGCAGTCACCCACGACGGGCACGTCGGTCGCGGCCACGATGTTGCGGGTCTGGGCGAGGACCTCGGGCATGGTCATCAGGCCGACGTCCGGAGTGCCGAGCACGCTCGCAGACACACCGGCGCCGGTCACGATGGTGGCGGGGAAGCCCGCCAGCGCGACCAGTCGAGCAGTGAGGCTGTCGTAGACGCCCGGGGCGACGACCGGCTCTTCTCCGGCGAGCAGGCTGCGCAGGCGGAGACGCTTCTCGTGGGGCTGGGTCATGTGCTTACGCTTCCTTCACTTGTTGTTGGGGATGTCTGGGGGGAGGACGAGGTCCTGGTGCTTGTGCAGGTAGGCAGCCAGCCCTCCTGCCGCGAGCAGTGCACGCATCACCGCGGGCAAGGCGGTGGTCGGCCGGGTGATGTGGCGGTCGGGAACCGAGACGTGCCCCTCGGCGAGGTCGACCCGGATCAGGTCGCCCTGCTCGATGCCCGAGGTGTCGCACTCGATCGCCGGTAGGCCGACGTTAATGGCGTTGCGGAAGAAGATGCGACCGAAGGACGGTGCCACGACGGCGGATATGCCGCAGGCCAGCAAGACGCGCGCAGCCGTCTCGCGTGAGGAGCCGCAGCCGAAGTTCGTGTCGGCGACCACGACGTCGCCGGGTCGCACGCGCTCGACGAAGCCTGGATCTATGTCCTCGAAGGTGTGCCTGGCCATCTCGGCGAGATCGAGCGATGCAGCCTTGTGCTGGGCCGCGATGATCACATCTGTGTTGATGTCGCTCCCGAACCGCTGAGCCTTGCCCTGCGCGATCATCGCGAGACTCCAGCCGTCTCCGGAGTCGCTATGGCTAGGTAGGGCCGGGGATCGGCGATCCTGCCTTCGAGTGCCGACGCCATCACCGTTGCCGGTGAGGCCAGGTAGATGTCGGCGTTGCGGTTGCCGGTGCGGCCCACGAAGTTGCGCGGTGCGCTGGTGATCATCGCTTCGCCGTCCGCGGGGACTCCGAACCCGGACGCGCCGGTGCAGCCACTGCACCCGGCAGTCCCCCAGATGGCGCCCGCCTCGACCAGACGGTCGACCAGACCCTCGCGGAGGGCGTCGAGATGTGCGCGCCGCGAAGCCGGCGCGACGAAGAGCCGTACATCCGGCGAGATGCGTCGATCGCCCAGCACCTGGACTGCTGCCCGCAGGTCGTCGAGCTGACCGTTCGCGCTCGTGCCGATCGTCGCCTGACGGATTGGCTTCCCGGCCACCTCCTCGACCGGTCGTACCCGGTCGGGGTTCGGCGGTTCCGCCACCAGAGGCACCATTGCCGCAGCGTTCACGTGGTGCACGGCCTGGAAATTGGCATCCTGGTCCGAGGCAGTCTCGAAATAGTCCGTCACGCCGACACCCGCGAGGAACCGCTGCATCACCTCATCGGCGGGCATGACCGCGAACTTGGCGCCCATCTCCACCGCCATGTTGGTCAGCGTCATACGCGCGTGCATGTCCAGCGAAGCGATCGTGCCGCCCGTGTACTCCAGTGCGCGGTAGGTAGCGCCGTCAGCACCGAGCTCGCGCAGCAGGTGGAGGACGAGGTCCTTGGCGTACACGCCCGGGGGGAGCGGCCCGTCGATGACGACCCTGATCGTCTCCGGGACCTTGAACCACAGCTTGCCCAGCATCATCGCTGTCGCCAGGTCCGTGGACCCGACGCCGGTAGCCAACAGGTTGAACGCGCCGGCGGTGCACGAGTGGGAGTCGGACCCGACGATGATCCGTCCCGGCACGGCATGCCCCTCTTCGGGCAACACCTGGTGCGAGATACCTCGACCGACCTCGTAGAGCCGTGCCCCCTGGGCGACGGCGAAGGCCCGCATGCGCTGGTGCATGGCCGAGACCGCGGGTGTGTGCACGTTCGGACCATGGTCGAGGAACAGAGCCACCCTGCCCGGGTCGAAGACCCGGTCACCACCGAGCTCCTCGAATGTCTCCAGCGGCTGGGGGCGATTGCCATCGTGGGAGAACACGAAGTCGACCGGACTGACGACGACGTCGCCAGCCTGCACCGGATGGCGCAGGTGGCTCTCGAAGATCTTCTCCACGATGGTGCGACCCATCTGACATCTCCCAATCCGTGTCTTGTGTTCTGTCGACAGCATACAGTAGCGTGCCGACAGTGGTCCACATCACAGTGAGGGTTTCCCAATCGGGGACGTGGGCCAGCCGCACGAACATCAGGAGCTGCCGGTGAACGAGAACCCCCTGACCACTGCGCCGAACGCGGGCGTGACGAGTCGCCTCTGCACGTGGACAGCAGGTCTGGAGCGCGACGCCGTCCCCGACGAGGTCCTGGAGCACACAGCACGTCTGGTCCTCGACGGCTTGGGCGCGGGACTGTTCGGTTCCGCGACGCCGTGGGGCCGGATCGTCGGAGACCTGGTGGTCGAGCAGGGAGGCGTAGCCGAGGCAGCTGTGTGGGGGAGTGGGATCGCCGTCCCTGCGACCCAGGCGCCTTTGGCGAACGGGACCTTCATGCACAGCTTCGAGTTCGACGACCTGCACGCCCCGGCTGTCCTCCACGGGGCGGCCCAGGTCGTCCCCGCGGCGCTCGCCGTCGCCGGGATGCGGATGGCGCAGCAAGCAGCTGCGCCATCCACCGAGGAGCTCGCGCTCGCCTGCGTCGCAGGCTTCGAGGTGGGAGCCCGCATCGGCCTGGCTACGGGGTCGGCACAGCTGGGCCGCGGCTTCCACCCCAGCCCCAATACCGGGTTGTTCAGCGCGGCAGCGACCGCTGGACGCCTGCTCGGCCTGGACGCCCAGGGACTGCAGCACGCCTTCGGGATCGCAGCATCCTCCGGCGGATTCCTCATGGCGGCGCAATACGGAGCCATGGTCAAGCGCATGCACCCAGGCCGGTCGGCCCAAGCCGGAGTACTCGCGGCGATCCTGGCCGCGCGGGGGTTCACCGGCATCGGCGAGGTGGTCGAGGAGCCCTACGGGGGTTTCGCGCGGGCCTATGCCGGCGTCGGCGTCGCAGAGCTCGAGGAGGTGACTGCCGAGCTGGGAAGTCGCTGGGAGACACTGCGCTTCTCCCAGAAGGCCTACCCCTGCTGTGGCTCCAACCACACCTCGATCGACGCACTGGCGGCGATCCTGGACCGAGCACCCGCGCTGCGTGCCTCTGCCATCGACTCCATCAGGGTCCGGTGCTCGACCCTGACAGCCCACCATGTGGGATGGAGATACGTGCCGGACAGCGTCACCTCGGCCCAGATGAACTTGGCCTACACGCTGGCGGTCCAGGCCGTCGACGGTCAGGTCTTCGTCGAGCAATTCAACTCCGAGCGGCTCGGCGACCCAGAGATCGTGGACCTGGCCTCACGCGTTTTCGTCGATCCAGCCCCGGACATCGACGCCCAAGGACGAGAAGCCCGGCACCTCGTACGGGTCTCCCTGCTGACCCGAGACGGTCGCCAGTACGACGAAGAGGTGCGGCATGCGCGAGGCAGCGCGCACCGGCCGCTCTCGCCGGCGGAGGTCGTCGAGAAGTACCGACGACTCGCCAGCACGGTCCTCGAGAAGGAGGACGTGGAGGCGCTGCTCGACAGCGTCCTTGCACTCGCCTCACCGACGACCGACGCGGAGCCGGTCCGCACGATCCTCGAGGCCCTCGCCGGCCCGAGGACCAGCCCGTCATGAGCTGACGGCGCCACCCGACGGCACGCACCTCAACCATCCCCCACTCATGGCCGGCACCCGAGAGCCGACCATCGATAGCAAGACGGAAGGAACATTCATGAAGACCCCCACCTCGCGCCCGATGCGCAATCGAGCCAAGCTTCTAGGCGCGGCCCTGGCCCTGGGACCGCTCGTCGCCGCAACCGGTTGTGCCGGTGACTCGGCGGCGTCCGGAGACGGTTCGGACTTCCCCAGCCGAACCCTGACGATCATCGCGGCCGGGGACCCAGGCGGCGGGCTCGACCAGGCCGCCCGGCAACTGCAGGCCGCGATGGAGTCCGCGGGCGTCGACCAGCGGATGACGATCGAGAACAACGGCGGCGGCGGCGGCAACCCTGCGCGCGCCGAGGTGCTCAAGCGACCCAACGACGGGAGCACGGTCGTCGCCGAGTCCAACCGGGTCTTCCTGAACCCGATCCTGGGGACCACCGACATGACCGTCGACGACTTCACGCCGCTGGCCCAGCTGAGCAACGACTACCTGGTCTGGGCGGTCAAGGCCGACTCTCCGTACGAGTCCGCTGAGCAGGTCCTCGACAAGATCGGCCAAGACCCCTCGTCGGTGACCTTCGGTGTCGGAACCGTCCCGTCGGACGACCAGATCAACATCTTGAAGGCGGCGAAGGAGTCCGGCGTCGAGGATCTCGGTGACCTGAACATCGTGGCGTTCCAGTCCGGAGGAGACCTCAACACTGAGCTGCTGGGTGGCCACGTCGAGGTGGTCTCCACGGGCTTCTCCGAGGCCGCCTCGCTCGCGGAGTCCGGCAAGATCCGCCTGCTGTCGATCTCGGCACCCGAGGAGCAGCCCGGCGCAGCAGAGGGCGTCCCGACGTGGAAGGATCTCGGCCTCGACTTCACCGTCGATCACTGGCGTGGCATCTTCGGTCCGGCGGATATGCCCGGCTACGCCGTGACGTGGTGGCAGGACAACATCGAGAAGGCCACGAAGACCGACGAGTGGCAGAAGCAGATGGACAACGCCAACCTCACCAGCGACTTCCTTCCCAGCGACGAGTTCACCCAGCGCGTCAAGGAGCAGGCTGACGAGTACGAATCGCTTCTCCAGGAGGTCGGCCTTGCCAAGTGAGTCGCAGATGATCGCCACCTCGGAGATAGGGCCTGATCACAAGTCCCCACCTCCGGGGACCAGCACCTCCGCGGCCGACGGACAACGGCGGCACGCCCGCGACGACCTGGTGCTCGGCGGTGTGCTGGCGGCGATCACCGTCGTCTACGGCGTCCAGACCTTAGCCCTGCCGGAGGACTCGCCGAATCAGGCCGACATCGGACCACGCGCATACCCACTGCTCATCCTGCTGCTGCTCGCGCTGGGCACGTTGCTGCTGGTCGCCCAGGCGCTGGTCCGTTGGCGTGCCACGTCAGTGGCCGACCGGACGAGCGCCGACGCCGGCGAGGGCGTATCGACGCAATCCACGCGGCGCCGTTACGTGGTCCTCCGGCTCGCCGCGGTAGTCGTCGTGACGCTTGCCTACTTGCAGATGATGGAGCTGCTGGGCTTCCTGGTCGCCACGGCCATTTACCTCGCGGTGGAGACGGTGCTCATCGGTGGTGTGGACCGTTATCGCGGCCGGCGGGCCTGGGTGCCGGTGGTGTTCGGGTGCGTCGCCGCCCTGGCCATCTACCTGGTCTTCGGACGCTCGCTCGGCGTGCTGCTTCCGCACGGGCCGTTCGTCTTCTGAGCTCAACCCGCGACCCGACTCGATCCGTTCACGACAAGGAACATGATGGACACGCTCGACCAGCTCTTCGCCGGCTTCGGCGACTTCGTCGACAGCCCGCTCATGATCGTGCTCGCCGCTGCCGGTGTCCTGCTGGGCACCGTGGTGGGGCTGCTGCCGGGACTGGGGCCCTCGACCGCCATCGCGCTGTTACTGCCGGTGGCGCTGACCCTGGACCCTGCGCCGGCGCTGATCCTCATGGTGGCGATCTATCTCGGGGCCGAGTTCGGCGGGCGCATCTCCGCCATCTTGCTCAACATGCCCGGTGACGCGGGCGCGATCATGACGACGCTTGACGGTTATCCGCTCGCGCGATCAGGTCGGGCGGGGACGGCACTGACCGCCTCAGCGCTGGCGTCCTTCGTGGGCACGATCGTCTCGGTGCTGGGCCTGGTCTTCCTGGCAGGCCCGTTGTCGGACGTAGGCCTGGCCTTCGGTCCGGCAGCCTACTTCGCCGTCGTCATCATGGCCTTGGTCCTCAGCGGGACGCTCGTCGGCGAGTCGCTGCTGCGCGGCGGTATCGCGGTGCTGCTGGGGCTGATGGTGGCGACCATCGGAATCGACACCCAAGCCGGCGTCCCACGCTTCACGTTCGGGATCTCGGAGCTGCTCAACGGCATCGATCCCATTGTCCCGATCATCGGCCTCTTCGGCCTGGGGGAAATTTTCTGGAGCGTGGGCCACCCCGTTCGCAATGGCGAAGACGCTCCGGTCAGGGTGAGCGGCGGTCTCTGGCCGCGCTGGCACGAGGTCGCCACGCTGCGATGGACAGTGCTGCGCGGCTCGCTCCTCGGGTTCATCGCAGGGGTCCTCCCTGGTTCCGGGACCACCCTCGCCTCGTTCTTCGCGTACTCGCTGGAGAAGAAGATCTCCCGGCATCCCGAGGAGTTCGGCAAGGGTGCCATCCAAGGGGTCGCGGCTCCGGAGGCTGCGAACAACGCAGCCGTCGGGGGATCGATGGTCCCCATGTTCACCTTGGGCATTCCCGGTTCCGGAACGACCGCGGTCCTTCTGGCCTACCTGGTCATGTACGGCCTGGACCCGGGGCCGAGCTTCTTCACCCAGCACGGTGATCTGGCCTGGGTGGTCATCGCCTCGATGTTCGTCAGCGCGGTCCTGGCCCTCATCATCAACGTGCCCTTGATCCCGATGTTCGCGAAGATCCTTGAGGTCCCGCGGCACCTGCTCTTCCCGGTCATCATGGTCCTCGCGTTGCTCTCTGGCTACGCGTTGAACAACTCCGTCTTCGACGCGCTGATGACCCTCGTCTTCGGCGTCGTGGGCTACCTCATGCGCGCGGCGCGGCTCTCCACTGCCCTGCTCGTCATCGGTCTGGTGCTTGGCACCATGCTGGAGCGCAGCTTCCGCCAGGCCTACCTGCTCTCCCATGGCAGCCTGTCCGACATGCTGCTGCAGCCCTTGAGCCTCGCGTTCCTCGGGATCGCGGTGCTCGCCATCCTCGGTGACGTGGTCCGAGCGTTCCTGGCCCGTCGGCGGACGGCAACGCAGGCGGACGCGCAGCGTGAGACGGCTTCAGCTGAGCGATGATCCAAGCGCTGTCGGCGGGCTGAGCCCCCCGCCGGGTCGTGCTCGTTGAGGAGCGCTACCAGCGCCGGGTAGCCGCCTCGAAGCCGAAGCGATCGGTCCTTCAGCAGTCCGGTCTTCCGGCTCGGAGAGCATGCAAGCTCAGCGCCAGGGGTAACAGGTGAATCGCCCTGGGTCTGATGGAGGCTCTGGTCATCTGACTCGAACTAGGGCGCTCTTGCCCTGCTGGGTAGCGTAGAACCTCCCTTCGAACTCGACCGGCGCGCAGGTCTTGTTGCCGGCGGCGTCGGTCGCGCACACCTCGAGGTCGCGGGCTCCTGCCGACCCCGGGTCTCTGAAGAGGTTCTCGCCGTACCAGGTCATCGCACGGTCGCGCCCGGCGCTGCTCTCGACGATCCGCCGCCAGTCGTACGGCCTGTTCGGGGTCAGGTTGTCGGACACCCGAGCCACGACCGAGCCGTCGACGAGCTCTGCCCGGACGGTGGGCGGGGCGGTGTCGCGAGGCACCCGTTGCCCGGCCAGGTGCATGCGCTCGTCCATGTGGCCCGGCGCCTCGCCCTGGGCCTCGACGACGTCCGGGCGGCCGTCGCCGTTGAGGTCGGCGACGGCCAGGCCGAGCGTGCCCAGGCTCGGGGACCCGGCGAAGATGTCGTCGTCGGCGGTGAGCACGCCGGTGCCGTCGTTGATGAGCAGCCGGTCGGGGCCGTCGAGGGACCCGACGATGAAGTCGACGTCGCGGTCGGACTCGATATCGATGCCGACGGCCACGCTGTCGTCCCAGCCGGTGTTGGCGTCGGGCGGCCACCAGCGTGCAGTGCTGTCGACGTAGCCGCCGTGGTGGTCGTTGCGGAACACGTGCTCGGCGAGCCCGTGTGCGGTCGCGTCGCCGTCGTTGATGGTGACCAGGTCGAGGTATCCGTCCCCGTCGAGATCGAGCGGTTCGAATTCGTAGTTGTTCGTGTAGTGAGGCATCCGCAGTGCCGACACGTCGTGGAAGTGGCCGTGACCGTCGTTGTCGTACAACAGGCTGGACGAGCACATCTTGCAGGACGTGGCGATGTCGAGGTCCCAGTCGTTGTCGACGTCCACCAGTTCCAGGTCCCAGCTGAAGCGCACCTTCCTGCCGGGCATCTGCTCCGCGGTGGCGTCGCTGAACCGGCCTTCCCCGTCGTTGAGCCACAGGGTGACCTCACCGCCGCTGTTTGTCTCCGGCGATCCATCACCCCAGTCGACGAGCACGATGTCGAGGTCGCCATCGGCATCGACGTCGCCCAGCTCGAGGTCGCCGACGCTGAGCCGGGCCGCCGGCAGGTGGCTGGCGGTGGCGTCGAGCCAGTGTCGGTGGCCGTCGCCGAGGTAGAGCCGGCTCTGGCTGCTGACGATGTTCCCGACCACGATGTCGGGGACCTCGTCGGCGTTGAGGTCGGCGACCTTGATGACCCTGCTGGTGCCCTCGATCTTGCCGAAGACCCGGCGTGTGGCGTCGGTGAAGGTGCCGTCTCCCCGGTTCAGCAGGACCCGGTTCTCCACCGGGGTCCAGTACCTCTCGTCGCCGCTGTTGGCGAACAGCAGGTCGACGTCGCCGTCGGTGTCGAGGTCGGCGGCCTCGACGTTGTTGGTCCATTCCGCGGTCCTGCCCAGGGACTTGCCGGTCACGTCCCGCCAGGCACCTGCATAGGGGTGGTCCACGTGGGAGGCATCGCCGGTCCCGGTGACGGCGCCGGTGGGCGGGGGTGCTGGGCGATCGTCCGGGGATCCCTCACCCTCGCAGGCGGCGAGTACGCAGGACGCCACGGCGAGCCACGCGGTGGCTCGTGCCGCACGAGGACAGGTCGGCCGGCTCATCCGAACGCTCAGCTCGGGTAGGGAGCCACGTACGGCTGCGGCGCCCGGGGAACGGTGACGTCGCAGACGCCGTCGGGAAGCGGACACACCAGGAAGTCGCCCCTCTTGGCCGGGAGGTCCCCGCCTCCGTCGTCTGCCCAGAGCACGATGTGGTCGTCGTCGAGCCACTGGGAGACCGAGAGCGCCGGCTGTTCGTCCGGCGGCCACGGCCCGACGTAAGCGCTGGGCAGCCGCAGCCGGAGCTCCGACCCGTCGGCCAGGGTCACCGGCGCGGCATCCTCGCTGACGCCGGCGGTGTGGATGCCGGCCACCAGCCGCCCCGCCTCCTCGGTGAAGGACGGCTCGCCGTGGACGACGCGTCCGTCGCCGTCCACGGCTGCGAAGGTGCGGGGTCGGCTCTCGAGCACCGCGTCGAGGTCGGAACGAGGGTGCGAGGTGGTCGTCCCGGAGCGCACGTCGAAGCGGTAGATGCTCGAGTCGGTTCGTCCGTCGTCGGTGGCGTACCAGACCTCGTCCTCGCCGACGTAGTCCACCAGCGCCTCGTGTCCGCGCACCGGGAACGGAATGCGGCCGACCTCGTCGAGGCGTGCGGTGTCGTACACCACGAGCTCGGAGCGGTTCTGGTGAACGACGTCGGCCCACACGACCAGCGAGCCGGCGCTGCCCGTCGACACCGCCTCGGGGTGCGAGGTCGGGGCTGCGGCGGATCCCGACGTGCCGATCACCCGCGTGGTCGTGCCGTCGGTGAACCACAGCGTGCCGTCGAGTGCGGCCTCGTAGACCGCACCATCGTCGGTGGGGGCGATGAACGCGACCGGCTTGTCGGCCGCGACGGACTTCTCCCCGACGTGGACCGTCCTGCCCTCGGCGTAGACCAATGGCCGCACCGGCCCGTCGACAGCGGTGCCGGCGGAGGACGACGGAGAGTCGGCAGGGGAGGAACCGTCCGTCGTGGAGCCGGTCTGCGCGACCAGGGCGGATCCCACCACGATCGCACTCACTCCTGCCGCCGCTGCGGCGATCACGACCGACCTCCGTCGACGGCGGCGCCTGCCTGCCTCGGCCACCACCTCACCCAGGTCCAGGCGCGGTGCCGCGACGGAGTCCGCGCCGCGGCGGAGGAGCTCGTTCAGGGTCTGCGTCATGACCGCACCTCGTGATCGACGGTGGTCGTCCGGTCGAAGGCGGGACCCAACGTCTGCCGCAGCCGGCGCAGACCCGCCGACACCTGGCTCTTCACGGCCCCCACCGAGCACCCCATGACGTCGGCGGTCTGCTGCTCGGTCAGGTCCTGGTAGTAGCGCAGCACGATCGCGGCCCGCTGGCGGGGCGGCACGGTGCGCAACGCGGCGACGACGGCGTCGTGGGTCACCACGGCGTCGGCCGGGTCCGGACCCGGTTGCTCGGGAAGCGGCTCGAGGGGGCGTTCGTGGAAGGAGCGACGCCGCCGCCACGAGATCGAGGTGGTGACGATGACACGCCGGGTGTAGGCCTCGAGGTTGCCGCGGTCATGGAGCCGCGGCCACGCCATCAGGGTCTTGACCATGGCCTCCTGGAGCAGGTCCTGGGCGAGCTGGTGGTCGCCGACCATCAGGTACGCGGTGCGGAACAGGGCGTCCGCGCGCGCATCGGCGAACTCGGTGAAGGCGGCGATGTCGCCGTGATCGCGCATGTCGCCTCCCGCGTTGCCGGGACCACAGGCCCATGGTGCTCCTGATCTCTACACGCTCTCTCCGGGACGGAAGGTTCGGACCCCCGAGGCGGCAGCTGCCGCACGACGACACGTCCGACCTCACGCGCCGACCCGCTCGGTGCCGACCGGCATCAGGTAGTACGGCGTCAGCTCGTCGAGGAGCCCGAGGCGGCGGCGGACGGCCTCGTCCGAGAACGACCCGATCGGGACCGCGCCGAGCCCGAGCGCGACCGCCTGCAGCAGCACGTTCTGGGCACAGTGACCGGCCTCCAGCGTCACGAACCGCGCGGCCCGGTCGCCGTACTTGCCGCTGGAGCGCCGGGTCGCTCCGGTGATCACGAGGAGCAGGGGAGCGGCGGAGACCGCCGCCTGCCCCAGGGCGGCGTCGCCGAGCTCGGCGGCGAGCGTGTCCGGTGCGTCCCACTGCTCGGCGCGATGTCCCTCCGGGAGGTAGTGCCAGAGCTCCCCCGGGGTGACGGCATACACGTCGAGCGGGTAGAGGGCTCCGGCCGATGGTGCGGTGCGACCGGCCCCGCCGCGCGTCTGGCCCTGGGCGGCCCACAGCAGCTGGCCGATCTGCGGTGCCGTCGGGACGGCCGGCTCGAACTCGCGCACGGAGTGACGTCGCGCCAGCGCGTCGGTGAGCAGGATGCCCGCCGTCGTGGCCGGCTGCGGGAGGGCGATCACCCGGTCGGGGCGGAGCTGCGCGAGCTGCCGCCTCGGCGGCGTCGACCCGCACGCGGCCACGGCGAGGCCGCCGACGAGCAGCCCGCCGAGGTGACGCCGCGTGAGCCCCGGGAGGGGCGACCGGACGTCGGCGTGGTCCGCCATCCTCCGATGGTCGGCCGGACGGCGCCGGCAGGTCGAGGGGCCAAGGTCACCGGTGTGGCGTGACCAGTGTCAGAGCAGGTCGGCGAGCAGCGAGGCGACGCGTGCGGCGCCGCCGGTCTCCACCGGACGGGGCGTGACCCTGGTGCCGATGTCCTCCGCGATCGCCTGCGCGAGCCGGTCGGGGTCGGCGGCTTCGTCCCAGGGCAGGCACCGGCCGGCGCCGTACCGCTCGAGCCGGTGCCGGACGTGGAGGTTCTGCTCGAAGTGGTTGCGCAGCGGGACGTAGAGGAACGGACGGGCGGCGGCCGCGAGCTCCATGGTCGTGGTGAGGCCGCCTTGCACGACCGCCAGGTCGCAGGCGGCGAGCAGGCGCGGCAGGTCGGGCACGAAGGCGTGCACCTCCAGGCCCGGCCGGGCGCGGACGACGTCGGGGTCGACGCGGGGGCCGGTGACGAGCACCGTGCGGAGCCCGGGCACGAGCCGGCGTGCGACGTCGTGCGCCGCTGCGGCTCGGCGCAGCAGGTGGGTCCCGACGCTCGAGCCGCCGACGGTGACGACGCAGACCTGCTCGTCCTCGTGCCAGCCGAGGACACGACGCACCTCGGCACGGTCGACGGGGGCGGCGTCGTCGAGCCCCGTCACGTAGCCGGCGAAGTCGTAGTGCTCCTCGGTCCACGCGCGGATGTCGGGCAGGCCCGGGCCGAAGGCGTCGGGGACGACGTCCTCGGGGTTGCCGACGAAGATCGCCCGGTCGCGCAGCCACGGGAATCGCTCGACGTGCTCGATCATCTCGGCGTTGTAGTCGGCGGCCAGCCGGGCCTCGCGCTCCGGGGCGCCGGGCATCGGCAGGATGCCGACGAAGTCGGTGAGCCAGGCGAACGCGAACCGCTTGAGCTCGGGGTTCTCGTGCAGGTAGTGGTCGATGTCCCAGGCCTCGTCGCCGACGACGAGGTCGTGGTCGCCCTCGCGCACCACGTCGTGGAACACGTGGAAGTTGTTGACCAGGATCTCGTCCATCCGCCTCAGCGCCTCGAAGCAGTGGAGGTCGTGCTCACCGGACTCCGACTCGATGTGTCCCGACTCGCTGGCGAGCCAGGCGCTCGCCGGGTGCACGGTCTCGCCCGCCTGCTCGAGGAACCGGGTCACGGGGTCCTGGGCGAGCCACTCGACCTGCACGTCGTCGCGCTCACGCGTCAACGCGCGGGCCACCGCCAGGTCGCGGCGGGCGTGGCCCAGGCCGATCGGCGAGGACACGTAGAGCACCCGGCGGGGCCGCAGCCGGCCGCGGCGCCAGGTGGTCGGGCCCGGTCTGGGCGCCACCCGGGCGGCGAAGTCGCCGATCAGGTGGTTGACCTTCACGGGATCGCGGGCCAGGGGGATGTGGCCACCACCCGCGATCACCACGAGCTCGCCGCCGGTCAGCTCCGCGATCCGTTCGCCGCGGGACAGCGGGCTGATCAGGTCGCGGTCGCCGTGGACCACCAGGACCGGCGCGGTGATCGCGCGGCACCAGCCCTCGACGGTCTCACGCGCCGGCGGCTCGCTCGCCCGCTCGGCGGTGAGCACCTCCGGCACCGTGTCGAGTCCCCAGCCGACGCAGTCCTCGATCGGCTTGGTGGAGCGCGGCTCGGGGAAGCACATCCCGAAGAAGAACCACAGGAAGTCCTCGTGCCGCCGCTCCCAGAACGCCGGGTCGTACTTTGCCCAGTGCTCCACGGGGTCGCGGGTGACGTCCGGTACGGCGGACGGCGGCAGCGCCAGCGGGTCGCCACCGGGCTGCGCGCGCGACGGGTGCTGGTCGGTCAGGGGCACCGACGCGCCGATGACGACGGTGCCGAGCACCCGGTCGCCGTGCTCGGCGGCCAGCTGCAGGGCCCACAGACCACCCATGGAGAGGCCGACGACGACCGCCCGGTCCGTGCCGGTGGCGTCGAGCACCGCGAGCGCGTACTCGACCTGGCGGTCGTGGTGGTACGCCGCGCTGTCGCGCGGCCGGTCGGAGAGCCCGTTGCCGGGTCCGTCGTAGGTCACCACCCGGTGGTGGCGGGACAGGTACGGGACCTGGAGCTTCCAGAACCGCTTGTGGAGGATCGTCCACGTCGGCAGCAGCAGGAGTGTGGGTCCCGCGTCGCCGTGGACCTCGTAGTGCAGCTTCACCCCGGCGTGCTCGACGTAGCCGTCCAGGTCGGGTTCCCGTGCCCGGGTCATGGTCGAGTCTCCTGCGCTGCGGACCCCTCCAGCAAGACCGGCAGGGCGCTCAGGCCCCGCAGCACGAGCCCGTCCCCGTGGCCCCAGCTGAGCTCCTGCGGAGCGACGGCGAGCCGCATCCTCGGGAAGCGTGTGAGGAGGCTGGTGAAGGCGATGCGGGCCTCGAGCCGGGCCAGGCGCGCGCCGAGGCAGTGGTGGATGCCGTGCCCGAACGCGAGGTGTGCGCCGTCGCTGCGGTGGACGTCGAACGTCTCGGCGTCGGGGGTGCGGGCGTCGTCACGACCCGCCGCGGCCAGCGAGACGAGCACCTGGACCCCCTCGGGGATCTCGGTGCCGGCGACGGCGAGGTCGCGCGCGGCGTAGCGGAACGTCGAGTGCGGCACCGGCGCGTCCCAGCGCAGGATCTCCTCGACCGCCTGGGGCACCAGCCCCGGGTCGGCCACCAGCGCGTCGCGCTGCGCGGGATGCGTCAGCAGGGCGACGACACCGTTGCCGATCAGGCTGGTCGTGGTGTCGTGGCCGGCGACGACGAGCTGGAAGATCGTGGAGAGCAGCTCCTGCCGGGTCAGGGCTCCCTCGCGGCACGCGGTCACCAGGTCACCGACCAGGTCCTCGGTCGGGGCGCGCCACCTGTCGTCGACGAGGTCGGTCAGGTGCCCGACGATCGCGTCGGACGCGGCGACGGCCTCCGGGGGCGGGCGGTCGCCGTCGTACGGCGCGAGCAGGGTCGCGAACCAGCCGGCGAGGCGGCGCTGGTCGGCCCGCCCGACGCCCAGGAGCTCGCCGATCACGGCGAACGGCAGCGGTCCCGCGAAGCCGGAGACCAGGTCGACCGGGCCGCCCCCGGCGGTGGCGTCCTGGAGCCCGTCGAGCAGCTCGTCGACGATCTCGACGATGCGCGGCTCCAGCGCCTGGAGCCGCGTCCGGGTGAAGGCCTGCGCCGCGAGTCCACGCAGGCGGGTGTGGTCGGGTCGGTCGACGCTGAGCATGTGGCGGGCGAAGTCCGGCCCGGGCAGGCCCTCGGCCACCACCGCGCCGTCGCGGGCCAGGGCGGCGTGCATGTCCTTGGAGAGGTCGGGATGGTTGAGCGCCTCGCGGGCGGCGGCGTACCCGACCACGAGGAAGGCCCGGTGCCCGTCGGCCAGCGTGACCTCGTGCACCGGTCCGGCCTCCCGCACCTGCGCGAAGAGGGGGAACGGGTCGTCGCGGTCGTGGTCACCCCAGCGGGTGAGGGCGCGCTCGACGGCGTGGGGGCAGGTCGACGTCATGAGAGCCTCCGGAATCCGGAGCAGACGAGGTCGACCCGACCGACGGTGCCGTCACGCATGCTGCACACCAGGGTCTGCGTGATCACGCGGGCGTCGGCGTCGGGATCCAGCACGAGCTTGTAGTGGACGAGCACCCGGTCGCCGACGAGGTCCCCGGAGGCCTCGGCGAGGACGACCGTGTCGTAGCTGCCGAACCAGTCGTCGAAGCGAGCCAGGACGGCGTCCCGCCCGTGCTCCTCGATCGGGCCGCCGGGCAGCAGCGCGCGCAGCCGGACGGCGTCGTCCAGGCAGGCCCCGAGCCGTTCGGGGCAGCGGTCGGCGACCGCGGTGGCGACCGTGGTCGCCAGGGGGTGGGTGTTCATGATGCCTCCCTCGTCCAGGACCCGTGGGCCTCGCCTCCCGTGCGGAGGCGTTCGTGCAGGTGGCGTGCCAGGTCCGCGGCGTCCTGGCGCGCGCCGTCGATGTAGGTGGAGCGCCGCCGCCGCATCAACGGCAGTCCGAGCGCGTAGAGCCCCGGCCACGGGGTCACGCCGCCCTCGTGGCGCAGCGCGCCACGCCGGTCGAGGACCGGGACGTCGAGCCACGAGAAGTCGGGCCGCACCCCGGTGGCCCACACCACGGACCGGACCTCGCCGCTGCGCAGGTCGAGGCCGAGGGGTGCGCGGGGGAACGAGATCGGGTCCCACCGCTCGCCACGGCCGCCGGCCTGCTCGTCGATCAGGTCGAGCAGCCGGCCCAGCTTGAGGTCGGCGAGCGCGACGACGTTCGCGAGCGAGCCCGAGAACTGGGCGACGCCGTCCCGGAGCCCGGCCAGCCGGCCGACCAGGCGGACGCCGTACGCCTGCAGCGCGTCCAGGTCGACCGGCCGCTCGCCGCCCGTGAGCTGGAGTGACGGCAGCCGCCGGGCGCGGTCCAGGTCCTCCAGCCGGTCCCAGCGCTGGTCGAGGATGCCGACGGCGTCCATCCACCAGAGGATGTCGCGGTCGCGGTACCGGCGCGGCACGCGCACGTGCTCGCCCACGGCGAGCGTGACCTGCCGACCGGACCGCTGGAGTTCCTCGGCGATCTGCACGCCGCTGGCCGACGCGCCGACGACCAGGACGCCGCCCTCGGGCAGTTGCGCGGGGTTGCGGTAGTCCAGCGCCGGGAGGGAGGCCACCCCGCGGGGGAGGTGCCGGGCCAGGGTCGGGACCACGCTCCGCGTGGTGCCGGCGGCCAGGACGACGTGGCGGGCCTGCCAGCTGCCCCGGTCGGTCTCGACCACGAACCCGACGCCGCCGGGCCGGACGGAGGTCACCGTCGTGCCGGTGACGACCGGCGCCCCCGTCTCGGCGGCGTACCCGGCGATGAGGTCGGCCACGGCGGTGGCCGACAGGTAGCCGTCCGGGTCGTCGCCGTCGTAGGGACGGTCCGGCAGGCGGGTCATCCAGCTCGGGGTGAGCAGGCGCAGGGAGTCCCAGCGCAGCGTCCGCCACGAGCTCGCCACCTCGCCGCGCTCGAGGACCACGTGGTCGATCGAGCGGGCGGCGAGGTGGCGGCTCATCGCGAGACCGCAGTGCCCGGCGCCGATGACGACTGCGGTGCGGGTGCGCATCAGACCACGGTGACGGTGACGTCGGTCGGGTTGGTCATGATGTCGAACACCGCGGACCGCTTCTGCGACTGCGCGACGATGGCCCGGATGTCCTCGGGCGATGCGTCGGCGTCGATCTCGTAGGACACCGAGACGCCGCTGAAGCCGTTGCGGACGTCGGGGTCGGCGCCCAGGATGCCCTGCAGGTCCATGTCGGCCGCCAGGGTGGCCCTGACCGAGCGCAGCTGGACCTGGCGCTGCTGGGCGACGGCGGCGACGCCCGCGGTCAGGCAGGCGCCGAGCCCGACGAGGACGTACTCCACCGGCGTCGGTCCGTGGTCGTTCGCCGCGAACTGCAGCGGGTGGTCGGCGTCGAGGCTGAACCGGGTGTGGTGGGCCTGCTCGGCGCCGAAGCCGTAGAACCCCTCGACGTCCGAGCGGCTGTGGGTCCCGTTGACCCAGGTCACCGAGGAGCGCCACTGGAACTCGGTGATCTCGGGGCTCTCCGCGGACGCCTCGCGTACGCCGAGGAGGGCCTCGACGTTGACGCCGTTGTCGGCGGGGGCGGTCATGGTGGTCATGCTGTTCTCCGTTTCTCGGCCGTGGCCGGGTTGTGGTGGTGAGCTCCCAACCTCGCCGCCGGACGCCCCGGGCCGCATCCGGTGACCCCCCTGGTTGTGCCTGCCGGGAGACCCTGGGGCGGCACTAGACTCCGTCCGTGGAGGAGCTCTCGCTCCTGGGGAGGGACGCCGAGCGCGAGGTGGTCCGGCGGCTGCTGACGACCGCCCGACTCGGCATGAGCGGGACGCTCGTGGTGACCGGCGAGCCCGGTGTGGGCAAGACCGCCCTGGTCGAGGACGCACTCACCGGCGCCGCCGACATGCAGGTGCTGCGAGCCACCGGTCTCGAGGCCGAGCGGCACGTGCCGTTCGCCGGGCTGCTCCAGCTGCTGCGACCGGTGCTGGACCGCATCGACGCGCTGGCGCCCGCCCAGGCCGCCGCGCTCAGCGGGGCCCTCGAGGTCGCCGCGGCCGCACCCGCCAGCGGTGACCGGTTCATGATCGGCGCGGCCGTCCTCGGGCTGCTGTCGCGGTGTGCCGAGGACGGTCCACTGGCGGTGGTCGTCGACGACCTCCACGCGCTCGACCTGCCGTCGGCCGAGGCGCTGGTCTTCGCGGCGCGGAGGCTGGCGGCCGACCCGGTCGTGGTGCTGGCGACGGCGCGCAGCCCGGAGGCCGACCGGCTCGTCACGGGGCTCCCGGTGCTGCACCTGGAAGGGCTGCCCGAGGACGCGGCCGCGACCCTGGCTGCCCGGGCGGTCGGCGGCCCGCTCGCCCCCGGCCGCCTGCGGCCGCTGCTGGCCGTGGCGGACGGCAACCCGCTGGCGCTGCTCGAGCTCGTCAACGACGACCTCGATGCGCTCGCCACGGACCCGGCGGACCTGCCGGCGCGTGTGCCGGACGCGGTCACGTCCGCCTTCGCCCGCCGCCTCGACCTGCTCGCCGAGGACTCCCGCACGGCGCTCCTCGTCGCCGCGGTCTGCGGCGGTGACCTGCCGGTCACCACGGCGGCCTGCGCCGTCCTCGGGGTGGACGTCGAGGCGCTGGCCGAGGCCGAGGACGCCCGGCTGGTCTCGGTCCGCGGCGGGCAGGTGACGTTCCGACACCCGCTGGTGCGAGCCGCGTCGTACTCCCGAGCGGCGGCGAAGGACCGCCGGGCAGCGCACGCCGCCGTCGCGAGGTCGCTGCCCGAGGCGGACGTCGACCGGCGTGCCTGGCACCTGGCCGAGGCCGTCTGGCGACCCGACGCGGAGATCTCCGACCTGCTCGCCGGGGCGGCGGAGCGGGCGCGGTCCAGGACGGCGTACTCGGTCGCCTCGGGAGCCTTCGAGCGATCCGCCCGGCTGCACCCCGACCCCGGGCCCCGCGCCGAGCGGCTGCTGCACGCGGCGGAGACGGCGTGGTCGGCAGGGCTCACCGAGCGGGCCCTCGGCCTCCTCGACGCCCACTCCCGGACCGATCCCTCGACCGCGGCCCGGGTCCGTGAGCTCGGGCTCCGCGGCGCCATCGCCGCCCGGACCGGCCGGCTGCGGGACGCGCGGGAGATGCTGATCGCCGCGGCCGACCTGAGCACCGACCCCGCGGAGGAGTGCACGCTGGTCGCGGACGCCGTCCACGCGAGCTTCTACCTCGCGGGTGCCCCTGCGGCCGCCCTCCTCGCGCAGCGCCTCGCGACCCTCGCGCCGACGGTCACCGATCCGAAGGCGCGGGCGCTCGGGCTGATCGCCACCGGGATGGCGCGCATCGTGTCGGGGGAGCCCGGTGGGGCCGAGGACCTGCGCGCGGCCGTGCCGCTCATCCGCTCGACCCGGGCGCTCCACGAGGACCCGCACCGGCTGTCGTGCGTGATGCTGGTGCCGCTGTTCCTGCGGGACGCCGACCAGGCGGCGACGTTGCTCGAGTACGTCGACCAGGTGCGCAGCGCGGCCGGGGTCGGGGCGCTGCCCGCCGTGCTGTTCCACGTCGCGCGCGACCAGGCGACCACCTCGTCGTGGGCGGAGGCGGAGGCGAACTACTGCGAGGGCGTGCGGCTGGCCGACGAGACCGGGCAGGTGACCGAGCGGCTGATGTCGCTGGCCGGGCTGTGCTGGCTCGAGTCGCGCCGCGGGCACGACGAGGCGTGCCGGCGGTACGCCGGTGAGGTGCTGGCGGAGCTCGACGCGACGCACCTGCACCTGGCCGGGGCCTGGACCCGTTTCGCCCTCGGGGACCTCGAGCTGTCGCTCGGCGAGCCGGCGCGCGCCGTCGACCAGTTCCGCCTGCTGGAGTCGCTGATGCGCGAGCACGAGCTCGCCGACGTCGACCTCGTGCCCGGACCCGAGCTCGCCGAGGCGCTGCTCCGCCTCGGCGAGGGGGAGCAGGCGTCCGGGGTCGTCGCCGACTTCCAGCGGGCGAGCGAGGCGAAGGGGCAACCGTGGGCGCTGGCCCGCGCCGCCCGCGCGCGCGGTCTGGTGGCCCACGACGATTCCGCCGGGAGCTGCTTCGAGGCCGCCCTGGAGCTCCACGCCGCCACGCTCGACCGGTTCGAGACCGCACGGACCCGCGTGGCGTACGGAGCCTGGCTGCGCCGCTCCGCCCGGCGGGTCGACGCTCGTGAGCAGCTGCGCACCGCCCTCGCCGACTTCGAGGACCTCGGCGCCGTCCGGTGGGCCGAGCACGCCGCCACCGAGCTCGCGGCCACCGGTGAGACCGTCCAGCGTCGGGGCACGGACCCGCGCAGCATGCTGACCCCGCAGGAGCTGCAGGTCAGCCTCCTGCTCGTCGAGGGCCGCACGACCCGCGAGGCGGCGGCCGCGCTCTTCCTCAGCCCGAAGACCGTCGAGTACCACCTGCGCAAGGTCTACACGAAGCTCGGCATCGCCTCGCGCAGCGAGCTGGCGGACGTCCTCGGCCACTGACCGGTCTGGTCTGGACCGTTGTCGGGAGAATCGATGACGGCCCGTCGAAGTCCCGGGACGGATCTACCCTCGGCCTCGTGACTGGTGGAGATTCTCCCGGCACACGTGACCCGGGACAGGACGACGGCGACCCGAGTGACGGGGACGAGGGTGCGGCCGGCGAGCAGGCCGGGAACCGTGACCCGGAGCGGGTGATCCGGCACCGCATGTCCGGCCACCGGGCCGCGCTCGGCCTCGCGCAGACGGTCGACCAGCCGGACCTGCTGGGACCGCAGATCGAGGAGACCGAACACCGGCTGGCCGAGGACGAGGACATCTTGGAGGAGATCGCGCCCGAGGACCCGGACCGGTAGCGGCTACCCGGTCGCTTCCCGTCCGGGGACCGTGCCGCCGGCGATGTGATCACCCCACCGAGCGCCCTGCTCGTGGGCGAGCGGGTAGACGGCGCGGGCACGGTCGGCGTCGAAGAGTGCCAGCGGCCGTACGCCCACCAGCCTCGCCATCTCGCGGTTCGGCCGGATCAGGTGGATCGCTGCCTCGGGGCGACGCTCCTGCCAGCGCTCGAGCTCCCGCCCCAGCAGGGCGCCGGCGACGCGGCCCATCGGGCCCATCATCCGGCCTGCCAGCGGCGCCACCACGATGACCCGGTCGGCGTCCTCCGCCGCGTCGACCGACGTGGCCGACCACATGCCGCCGTCGACGTACAGGCGTCCGTCGATCCGGTGCGGGGGCAGCAGGCCCGGCACGGCCGAGGACGCGGCCACGAGGTCCGCCAGCGGGTACGCCCCGCCGTCGAGGATGTGGCGACGCGTGGACCGGACGCACACGGCCGAGACCGAGACCAGGGGGTGTGTCGACTCGCCGAAGGCCTGCCGGGCGATGTCGGCGAGGATCCCCGGGCGCACGGCAGGCACGGAGGGCACCGGAAGGTCCGCCAGGTGGTGGTAGGTCATGCCGAGGGCGAGTGCCGAGGCCGTCCACGACCCGGCGGACGTCCCGAGCGCGGGCGCCGTCGCGACGGGGAACCCGGCGCTGGCCAGGCCCGCCGCGACGCCGGCCGTGTAGGCGATCCCGACGACGCCGCCGCCCCCGTACACCATCGCCAGCGGGTGCCGGCCCTGGAGCAGCGCGGGATGCCCGTCGACCTCGACGGCAGCCTGCGAGTGGCGCCGCGTCATCGCACCTCCCGGCTAGCTCCTCGAGCACAGCCTGGCGTGACCCGGAGCCGGGTGATCAGGGCCGGAATCCCCGACGAGGGAGCGCCATAGGTCCTGGCGACGTGCGGCGGACGTCCGGACGGCCCCCGCGATCGGTACCCCGGGGGCCGGACGGTCCTGCGCAGCGTCGCGCTCCTCAGGAGGCGGGGGCGAACTCGCAGCTGACCGCGGGGTTGTAGTCCTCGAAGCGACCGCTGGCGTTCGCGCGCCAGGCCCAGACGTGCAGCTCGTAGAACGCCGGGAGGCCGTAGCGGTTCCCGGCCTTGACGAGCGTGAACGACCGGTCGTACAGACGCGGCCTGCCGGTCGGGTGGCCGGTGCGCCAGGCCGACCGGAGCACGACGTACTCCACGGCGACCAGCTCCATGTCCCCGTCGCTCTGCGGCTCGTAGATCAGCGCCTCCGGCCGGCGCAGCCGGACCTCGCCGTCGCCGACCAGGTCGCCGTTGACGTAGTGGATCCCCATCGCGCCGGCGGCCGGGTCGCCACTGTCGATGCAGGCGATCCCCGCGGCGTCCTGGAGCTCGCCGTACCCGTCGTCGACCGCCTCGTCGAGGTCGAAGTAGCGCGCGGTCGAGAAGCGGACCTTGTCCAGGTCCGAGGAGTGGGTCGACGCGCCGGTGGCGTCGGTGACGGTGCCGGTCGTCAGCAGGGTTGCCCCGAGCAGGGCGACCGAGCCGCGCCGGAGCCGGGCGTTCACGACCCCTCCTTGACCAGGTGGACCTCGTCCGCCACGAGCCCGTGGGCCTCGCGGTGGACCGTGCTCGCCGCGTCGGCGGAGGGCGCCTCGACGAGGCAGAAGATCGTGCCGGCGGCCTCGTCCACCCAGTAGCGGAGGTACTTCACCTCGTAGTTGTCCTGGACGGCGAGGTCGGCGGCGTGCGCCTTGGCGACGTCCTCGATCGCGGCGCCACCGTCGAGGTGGTGGACGTCCATGTAGAGCGGCATCGGGAGCTCCTTCTGCAGTGGGTTGTGCGGACCCTGCGACGGTAGGAGCGCCCGGCGGTGCGGCGGATCGGGAGCGGTTCCCTAGATTGCGGCGACCGACTCCCCAGGTTCGGGAGCGTCGGGGCCGGTGATGCCCAGCCGGGCGGCCGCGACGGCCGCCTCGCGGCGGTTCGCCACGTCGAGCTTGCCGAGCACGGCCGAGACGTGGTGGTCCACCGTCTTCGGCGAGATGAAGAGCCGGGCCGCGATCTCGTCGTTGGTGAGCCCGGCCGCCACCTCGACGAGCACCTCGTGCTCGCGCCGGGTGAGGCCGGCCGGGTGGGCTCGCGTGGTCGCGCGCGCTCCGTTCGGGACCGAGCGCGCGCCGGACTCGCGCAGCCGACGCCGGACGACGGCAGCGGTGGCTGTCGCGCCCATCGCGTCGAGACGGTCGAGGGCCTCGCGCCAGTGGCGTTCCTCGGACGAGTCGATCAGGGCGAGTGCGGCCTCGTACGGCGTCCCACGCTCGTCCCAGGCGGCGACGGCGCTCGTGATGTCGCCGGTGAGCTGGGTGGAGAACGGCTCGCCCAGGGCACCGGTGCACGGCTCGACGCCCAGCCGGACGCACCAGCCGGCTGCGGAGCCGCGCATCCAGGGATCGACCCGGTCGGCGAACCCGCGCGCGGTGCGGATCTCGTGACGGGCCGCGTCCAGGTCGCCGGCGAGCCAGTGCGCCTCGGCCCGGGCGACGTGGCAGGGCACCAGGTACTGCGGCTCGTCCAGGCGGGCGGACAGGTCGCGCGCGGTGTCCAGGTTGGACCAGGCCGCGTCGGGATCGCCCCGGCGGGCGCCGATCTGCCCCAGGACGATGTAGGTGCTCAGCCGGTTGACGGGCGAGAGGGCCGCAGCCGCCATCCGGCCCACGCCGAGGTCGACCGCCTCCGTCCACCGGCCCGCCATCTCGAGGACGTTCGTGCGGGCGCCGACAAGACAGTTGACGTAAGTGCCGAGGTCGAGACCTTCGCAGTACTCCATGCCGAGGCGGTACCAGTGCTCGGCGCGCGCGACGTCGTACTCGGTGAGGGCTCCCGCCTGGAGGTTGGTGTAGGCCCGTGCCGCTGCCTCCGGGACGTCGGCGGCCAGGGCCGTCTCGAGGGCGCGCTCGAGGTCGGGACGCCAGGGCAGCCCGAGGGACATGCGGGAGCAGCCGCGCGTGTTGTGCGCCTGGCTGACGACGTCCGGCAGCCCGAGCCGCTCGCCCATCGCGATCGCCTCGTCGGCGGTCGCGATGGCCGCCAGGTCCTCGCCGTTCCCCATCTGCATCCCGGCCCGGGCGACCAGCGCCCGGGCGAGCTCCGGGGACGGGGGGAGCGGCCGCAGGATCGCGAGGGCCTCCTCGCCCGCCCGCGCGGACTCGGGTCCGTGGCACAGCCGCCAGAGGGCGAGGCTCAGCAGCCGGAGCGCGTCGCCCTCGCGGCGCCGGTCGCCCACGGCCCGCCAGCGCGCGAGCGCCTGCTGCCGGGTCGCCAGCGCGTCGTCCCAGCGGTCCACCAGCCCGTACTCCGTCGCGAGCCGGTCCTCGAGGTCGGCGCGGGTCGGGTCGTCGAGATCGGCGGCCCAGCGCAGCGCCCGCTCGTACTGCAGCGCCGCCTCGCGGTGTGCCCCGAGGCCGGCTGCGCGGCGTCCGGCGGACGTCGCGTGGCGTACGACGGCGGCGGCGTCGGCCGCGCCCTCCGCGTGGTGGGCAAGCCGGGCGTCGTCGACGTCGCAGCGTGCCCTGAGCAGGGCGAGGATCTGCGCGTGCACCGGCGCGGCGCGGTGCGGCGGGACCGTCCCCTCGACCGCGAGCCGCGCGATCTCGTGCCGGAACCGAAGGCCCGCACCATCGCCCACCAGCAGGCCGGAGTCCACGAGCTCGTCGAGCGCCTCCGGGGCCGGGTCCGCCAGGGCCGCCAGCAGCTGCAGGTCGATGCGGGCGCCGAGCAGGGCCGCCGTCTCGAGCGCTCGTCGGGCGGCGCCGGACACGCCCTCGACCCGTCCGAGCACGGCGTCGCGCGCCGACGTGGGTAGCGTTCCCGATCCGGCGCTGCGGAGCAGCTCGCTGAGGAAGTAGGGGTTGCCGCCGGTCAGCCGGTGGAGCACCTCCGGCTCGAGGTCAGTGCCCTCGGCCAGGGCGCGCACTCCGGTCGCTGTCAGGCGGGGCACGTCCAGGCGCCTCGTGCTGCGCTCGACCGCGAGCTGGGCGATGCAGCGCCGCAGCGGATGGCCGGACGGCACCTCGTCGTCCCGGTAGGTCACCAGCAGCAGCACGGGGGTGCGCCGGATCCGTCGACCGAGCAGCCGGAGCAGGTCGAGCGTGGCCTCGTCGGCCCAGTGCACATCCTCGACCACCACCGCGGCGTACGGCGCGCACGCGGCCAGGTCGGCGAGCAGCGCGTGGAGCACCTCCTCCCGCGAGCGGCACTCCCGGATCGCGTCGCACAGGTCGCCTCCGAGCACGGGCGCGAGGTCGAGGACCGGGCCCAGGGGGCGGGGCGTGATCAGCCCGTCGCAGGAGCCCCACGCCCAGACCGCGTCGCGCTCGCGCTGCTCGAGCGCCTCCAGCAGCACGGACTTGCCGGCGCCGGCCTCACCCGAGACCAGCACGAGCCGCCCCTCCCCGCGCCGGGCCTCCCCGGCGTACTCGCCGAGGGTGTCGAGCTGCGGCTCCCGTTCGATGAGGGGCACCTCTGCAGTGTGCGGTCCGGCGCCGTATGGCGGCAAGCGGCTACCCGGCCACCGACAGCAGCCACTCCGCGACGGGGTCACCGGCGACATCGGCGCGGATGATCCCGAGGTGGTCCACGCCCGGGACGAGGTCGACGGTCGTCGGATGGCCCGCCGCCTCGAGGGCGTCGGCGAACTGGGTGGTGAAGTCGACCGGCACCGTGGCGTCCTCCACGCCGTGCAGGAGCAGTACGGGTACGTCGGGGCGCCGGTCCGCGCGCACGACGGGATTCGCGTTCTGCCAGGCCTCCGGGGCGCCGTCCGGTCCGACGTCGAACAGGGCGGACGCGACGTCGGGCATCCGGCTGATGTCGTAGGGCCCGCTCAGGCCCACGAGGGCGTCGGGCTCGACGGCCGGCGCCCGGCACCCGAACGCGTAGTCGTCGTACGCCAGGACGGCGAGCGCCGCGAGGTGCGCGCCGGAGGAGTGGCCGAGCACCGCGACCGGATCCGGCACGTACCCACGCGAGCGGGCCTCCTGGACGGCGACCGCGACGGCGCAGAGGACGTCCTCGACCGGCGCCGGGTAGACGACGTCGTCCTCGGCCGCCCGGATGCGGGCGGTCGCGGCGACGACGCCGGAGTGCGCGAGGTCGGCGGCGAGCGCCGCGAAGCCGCTGGGGTCGGAGGTGGTCCACGAGCCGCCGGGCACCAGCACCACCAGGGGCACCCGCCCCGTGCGGCGGGGCAGGTAGACGTCCTCGGTGAGGCCGGGGGAGTACCGGACGGTCAGGGACGGGTCGGACGCGGGGGTCTCCGGCGTCCAGGACCGCGTCGACGACCCCGGGGTCGCGCACGACCCCAGGCCGAGGACCAGCACCAGCGCCAGGACGAGGGTGCGGACGACGGCGCGGGCAGGCATGGGCCACCACCTCCCCACCATCGTGGGGAGGTGGCGGCCCGGGGCGCCAGAGGACTAGGTCCCGACGCCGACGGCGCCGAGGTCCGGGTACCCGTTGGACGACGGGGTCGTCGTGTAGTTGGTGATCTGCGAGCCGTAGAGCATGTAGAACTTCGTGATGCTCAGCGGGATGTAGGCGACGTCCTTGCCGAGCTGGATGTCGGCCTTCTGCAGCGCCGCGGTCTGCGCGTCGAGGTCGGACGCGTGCTGCGCCTGGTCGACCAGCTTGTTGAACGCCGCGCTGTCGTAGGCGCCGTAGTCCTGCCCGTCGGAGGCCGCGGTGAGGTTCGGCCGGCTGTCGAACAGCGGCGGCGTCACCGTGATCGCCGACGGCCAGTCGGCGCCCCATCCGCCCCACATCACGTCGGAGTCCTTGTCGGGCTTCTGGATGACGTCGTAGTAGGTGTCACCGAGGCCGTCGAGGGTCGTGCTGAACCCGGCCTTGTCCCACGTGTCCTTCAGCGCCGCCGCCCACTTGTCGGCGGTCTCGCTGGACGGGTAGGTGAACTTGACCGGCACCGGCAGGCTGACGCCAGCGCTCTCCAGCAGCTTCTTCGCCGCGGCCGGGTCCCCGGAGTTCGAGCCGTCGAACGCCGGATTCGCCTGGTAGCCGACGACCGACGGGTTCACGACCGACTCCGCCGGCTTGCCGGCCTTGTCGCCGCCCAGCGCCACGTTGTACGCGTCGGAGTTCGTCGCCAGGGCGAGGGCCTGCCGCACCTGCGGGTTCTTCATCACCGGGCTGCGGAAGTTGGGCACCAGGTAGTAGACGTACGGCGAGTCCACGAGCACGGACCGGTCGGCGACCGCGCCCTCGATCTGGCTGTAGTACGCCGGGGGCACCGACGTGCCGGTGATCGCGTTCGGATCGGTGTCCGCGATCAGGCGGTCGTACTGGTTCTCCGGGGTGAGGCCGATCTGGAACTCGATCGTGTTCGGCAGCGCCTTGCGGAGGTCCGGGGAGTCGGTGGACGCGTCGTAGTTCGGGTTGCGGACCAGGGTGCCCCCCTGGTTCTTGTTCCACGTCCCCTGGAGCTGGTACGGACCGTTGGAGAAGATCTCGTAGTTCGACTTGTCGCCCTGGTCCTTGTCCTGGCGGTACGGGTCCATCATGTGCAGGCCCGCGATCGCCAGCGGGAAGTCCGGCCACGGCTTGTTGAAGTGGTACGTGATCGTGTTGCCGTCGCACGTGATGGCCTTGTCGAAGTACTGCTGGCCGTCGCCCTTGTACGGACCGTCGTACGCCGGCAGACCGGTCTTCGGGTCGGTCGGGATGTCCAGGTAGCTGAGCAGGTAGTTCGGTCCGCCGGTGATCACGTCGGTCGCGAAGACACGTGAGGCGCCGTACTTGAAGTCCTCGCAGGTGATCGGCTTGCCGTCCTGCCAGGTCACCCCGTCCTTGACGGTGAAGGACCACGTCTTGCCGCCCTCGGTGGACGTCCCGGTGTCCGTCGCGAGGTCCGGGACGGGCGTGTTGGCGACGTCCGGGTCCTCGGAGATCGGGAACGACACCAGGGTCCGGTACACCGTCCGGCTCAGGTTGCTGATGTCGCGCCCGACGTACACGCGCTGCGGATCGAGGTGCTCGATCGGGGTGTAGATGTAGTAGAGGAGGTCGCCGCCGGTCTTGTCCGACTGTGGCGAACCGCCGTTGTTGTTGTCGCTCGAGCCGCCGCCGCACGCGGCGAGTCCGGCTGCGAGCGCGGTCGCGGCACCTGCCGCGACCACACGTCTGCGAAGGCTCATGGGCCAGCTCCTGGGTGAGGGTCATGCTCTCCCCGCCTGCGCGCATGCGCGCAGGCGGCAGCGTCCGAGGACCGGGCGCGCGCGCCGGGCCCTCGTGCTTCGACCACCGTCCACGTCTCGTCGCCCGTCCCACATCAGCCGGTGGTCCAGAGGCGGGGCGACCCCTCTTTCGTAGCCCGCATCCGCTGGGAACTCACGCGAGCACCGGAACTGCTGCGGAATGTTGTCCCGAAGGATGCGCAATCGTGACCGAGCCGGGTGGCAGAGTTGCCCCGTGGCGGAGGCGATCGACGAGCACCTGGTCGCCCGGGTCCGGGCGCTGCGCGCGGCCGGCGCGCCGTACGACGGGGACGCCGGCCCGCTGATCGCGCTGCTCGACGCGCAGCTGCAGGCGCGGCATCTCGACTTCGCCGCGCGCTGGCTGCAGGCACGGGGCGAGGGCTTCTACACGATCGGCTCGGCCGGCCACGAGGCCAACGCGGCGGTCGGCCTGCTGACCCGCGTCGACGACCCGGCGCTGCTGCACTACCGGTCGGGCGGCTTCTACGCGGCCCGGGCGGCGCGCGCCGGCGCGACGGACCCGGTGCGCGACGTGCTGCTCGGGCTGAGCGCGGCCGCGGCCGACCCGATCTCCGGCGGACGGCACAAGGTGTTCGGTCATCCGGCGCTGCACATCGTGCCGCAGACGTCCACGATCGCCTCGCACCTGCCACGCGCGGTCGGCCTGGCCTACGCCCTCGGCAACCTCGCGGACCTGCCGGCCGAGCGACGCTGGCCCGAGGACGCGATCGTGGTCTGCTCGCTCGGTGACGCGTCGGTCAACCACTCGACCGCGCAGGGCGCGCTCAACGCTGCGGCGTACCTGACCCATCGCGGCCTCGACGTGCCGATCCTGCTCGTCGTGGAGGACAACGGCCTCGGCATCAGCACCCGCACGCCGGCCGGCTGGGTCGCGGCGTCGACCGGCCGCCTGCCCGGGATCGGGTACGTGGCGGCGCCGTCGCCGCGCCCGGACCGGTTGCTCGCCGACGTGGCCGGTGCCGTGGACCTCGTGCGCGGGCGCCGGCGACCGGTGGTGCTGCACCTGAGCACCGTGCGGTACCTCGGCCACGCCGGCTCGGACGTCGAGCTCGGCTACCGCACCCAGGCGGAGATCACCCGGGACCTCGAGCCGGACCCGCTGCTGGCGACCGCGTCGTACCTCGTCGAGGCGGGGGTGCTCACCCCCGACGAGGTCCTCGGCCGCTACGAGGCGACGCGCGCGAGGGTCATGGACGCGGCGACCTCGGTGATCGGCGCGCGGCGCCTCGACACCCGCGCCGCCGTGGTCCGGCCGCTGCACGACCCCGACCCGCGACCGGCCCCGCCGGCCACCCCGGTCACCGTCCCGGCGGGGGAGCCGCTCACGCTGGCCCAGGCGATCAACACGGCGCTCGCGCAGGTGCTGGCCGAGCGCCCGCACGCCATCGCGTTCGGCGAGGACGTCGGCGTCAAGGGCGGGGTGTACGGCGTGACGCGCGGGCTGCGGAAGCGGTACGGCGGCCGCCGCGTCTTCGACACCCTGCTCGACGAGCAGACCATCCTCGGCACCGCGCTCGGCTCGTCCCTGGCCGGGCTGCTGCCGATCCCGGAGATCCAGTACCTCGCGTACCTGCACAACGCCGAGGACCAGCTGCGCGGCGAGGCGGCGTCGCTGGCGTTCTTCTCCGACGGGCAGTACCGCAACCCGATGGTCGTGCGGATCCCCGGCCTCGCCTACCAGAAGGGCTTCGGCGGCCACTTCCACAACGACAGCTCGCTCGCGGTCCTCCGCGACGTCCCCGGGCTGGTGCTGTGCGTGCCGAGCCACCCCGCCGACGCGCCGCTGCTGCTGCGCGAGTGTGTCGAGCTGGCCGAGGTCGAGGGCCGGGTCTGCGTGGTCGTCGAGCCGATCGCGCTCTACCACTCGCGCGACCTCCACGAGACCGGCGACGGGCTCTGGACCGCGCCGTACAGCGTCGCGGGGCCGGGCCGCGGTCCCCGGGCGTACGGCGGCGGCGCCGACCTGCTCGTCGTCACGTTCGGCAACGGCGTCCCGATGTCGCTCCGGGCGATGCGCGCGGCCAGGGTCGACGCGACCGTGCTCGACCTGCGGTGGCTGTCGCCGCTGCCGGTCGACCAGCTCGCGGCGTACGCCGCCGGCTTCGACCGGGTGCTGGTGGTCGACGAGACCCGGCGCTCCGGCGGGGTCGGGGAGGGCATCGTCGCCACGCTGGTCGACCGCGGGTACGCCGGCCGGGTGGCCCGCGTCGCCGGTGCCGACTCCTACGTGCCGCTCGGACCCGCGTCCCGGCTGGTGCTGGTCACCGAGGAGGAGATCGCCGAGGCGGCGCGGGCGCTCGTCGTGTAGGAACGTCCCATGACCACGATCCCCAGCCAGACCGAGCTCGCGACGCTCGCCCTCGAGACCGCCCGGCGCTGCGGCGTCGACACCGACGCGCTCGCGGGCGACGTGACCACCGTGTCGCCGATCAACGGGCAGCCGGTCGCGCACCTGGCGTGGCAGGACGCGGACGGGATCGACGCGGCGGTGGCGCGGGCCCAGGACGCGTTCCTGGCCTGGCGCCGGGTCCCCGCGCCGGCCCGGGGCGCGCTGGTCAAGCGGTTCGGCGAGCTGCTCGCCGAGCACCAGGACGACCTCGCGACCCTGGTCAGCATCGAGGCCGGCAAGATCACGTCCGAGGCGCGCGGCGAGATCCAGGAGATGATCGACATCTGCGACTTCGCGGTCGGCCTCTCTCGTCAGCTCTACGGCCGGACCATGCCGTCGGAGCGCCCCGGGCACCGGCTGATGGAGACCTGGCACCCGCTGGGCGTCGTCGGCGTCATCTCGGCGTTCAACTTCCCGGCCGCGGTGTGGTCGTGGAACACCGCCGTCGCCCTGGTCTGCGGTGACCCGGTCGTGTGGAAGCCCTCGGAGCTGACGCCGCTCACCTCGCTGGCCTGCCACGCCGTGCTGGAGCAGGCGATGGCCGAGCACCGGGCCCCGGCCGGGCTCTCCCAGGTGGTGCTCGGCGGACCCGAGGCGGGTGCGGCCCTGGTCGCGCATCCCGGCGTCGCGCTGCTGAGCGCCACCGGCTCCACGCGCATGGGGCGCCACGTCGGCCCGCGGGTGGCCGAGAGGTTCGGCCGCTCACTGCTCGAGCTCGGCGGCAACAACGCGGCCGTCGTCGCGCCGAGCGCCGACCTCGACCTCACCGTCCGCGGCATCGTGTTCGCGGCCGCCGGCACCGCCGGGCAGCGCTGCACCACCATGCGCCGGGTGATCGCGCACCGCAGCGTCGCCGACGAGCTGACCGACCGGCTCGCCGCGGCGTACGACCGGCTGCCGATCGGCAACCCGCTCACTGCCGGCACCCTCGTCGGTCCGCTGGTCAACCGCCGGGCGTACGACGCGATGGCGTCGGCCGTCGAGCAGGCGCTCGCCGACGGCGGGCAGCTCGTCGCCGGTGGCGGCCGCGCGCTGGAGGACGTCGCCCCGGACGCGTACTACGCCCGCCCCGCGATCGTGCGGCTGGAGAAGCAGGCCGACGTCGTCGCCCGTGAGACCTTCGCCCCGCTGCTCTACGTGCTGCCGTACGACGACTTCCGCGAGGCGATCGCGCTCAACAACGCGGTCCCGCAGGGGCTGTCGTCGAGCGTCTTCACCTCCGACGTCGTCGAGGCCGAGCTGTTCCTGTCGGCCGAGGGCTCGGACTGCGGCATCGTCAACGTCAACATCGGCACCTCGGGCGCCGAGATCGGCGGCGCGTTCGGCGGCGAGAAGGAGACCGGCGGCGGCCGCGAGTCCGGCTCCGACGCCTGGCGCGCCTACATGCGCCGGGCCACCAACACCGTCAACTTCTCCGGCGAGCTACCGCTCGCCCAGGGTGTCGACTTCACCGTGTGAGCTGCTCGGACAGCGACACGACGATCGGGCCCCGCACGTGGGCCATCCGCACGCTGCCCTCGACCTCGAGCCCCGGTCTTCACCTGGTGGGTCGTCATCGAGCTGATCACAGGCCGAGCTCTCGGGCACGGGTGATCGCCTCGACGCGGTTGTCGACGCCGAGCTTCGTGAAGATGCGAGTGATGTGGTTGCGGACGGTCTTGGCGCTGACCACCAGTTCGTGGACGATCTCGGAGTTCGTGCGCCCGGCGGCGATCAGGGCCAGGACCTCGGTCTCGCGTTCGCTCAGGTCGGCGACTCGCCGTGGCGCAGGGTGGGTCGAAGCCCCGCTGATCAGGCTGGTGAGTCGGTCGGCCAGCTCCCGGCCGACCACGACTCCTCCCTCGGCGACCGTGCGGAGCGCGGCCAGGATCGCGTCCTGCTCCGATCCCTTGAGGAGGTAGCCGCGCGCACCTGCGTCGAAGGCGGCGCGGAGGCCGCGTTCGTCTTCGTACATCGTCAGCATCAGGACCGGAGGCGTCGTTCCGTTCGCCCGGAGCCGCTGGAGGACTCCGACCCCGTCCAGGCGCGGCAGGTTGAGATCCAGCAGCACGACGTCGGGGTCGGTGGCAGCGATGACCTCGAGCGCGGACTCGCCGTCGGCCGCGAGTCCCGCGATCTCGACGTCGGGTGCGTCCTCCAGGCAGGACACCAGGCCACGGAGGAACACGGGATGGTCGTCGACGGCGACGACGCGGAGCACGGTCACGCCGATACCGCCGCTCCCACCGGGAGCTGTGCCCGCACGAGCGTGCCACTCCGGTTGCTCGTGACCTGAAGGGTTCCGCCCACGTCCTCGGCACGCTGGCGCATCGAGCCCAGGCCGATGCCGCCGGGCCGGTCGGCGGCGCCGCCGTGGCCGTCGTCGGCGATCTCGAGCAGCAGGTCGTCGTCGACGCGTGCGACGTGCAGGCGGGCTCGTCGTGGTGAGGCGTGGCGCGCGAGGTTGGTGAGCGCCTCGGCCGCGATGCGGTACGCCGCGACCTCGACGGCCGCCGGGAGCGAGAGCTGGTCGGGGGCGTTGACGATGACGGCAACTCCGGTGCGTTCTTCGATCGACCGGGCGAGCTGGTGGAGCGAGCCGACCAGGCCGAGCTCGTCCAGCAGGGCCGGCCGCAGTCCGTCGACGACGCGGCGTACCTCGACCACCAGACCGGCCACGTCGTCGCGGAGGCACGACATCAGCTGATGGGCGCGCGTGGGGTCCAGGTCGATCGCTCGTTCGGCAGACTCGGCGCCGAGCGCGATGCCGGCGAGCGTCGGTCCCACTCCGTCGTGGATCTCGCGGCGCAGCCGGCGGCGTTCCTCCTCGACACCGGCGATCAGCTCCTCGCGGGCCGTGCGCACCTCGTCGGCCAGCGAGCGCGCGTGGAGGACGAGCCCGATCTGCGCGGCGGCCGCCTCCAGCAACCGCTCGTCGCGACGGTCGAGCGGCTGGCCGCGTCGTCCCGCGCGCAGGACGCCGAGCTCGCGACCGGCGCGACGGATCGGGACCGCCAGCGTCGCTGACCCGGCATCGTGGCCGGCCTCGGTGATGCTCGCCGGCTCGTGGATGCGCACACCGACGTACGACAGTCGCAGCGTGTCGGCCAGTGCCGCGAGCAGCTCCTCCAGGGTGTGCGCATCGTCGCCGTCGGCGATCGGTCTCGCCAGTCGTGCCGTCGCCGCCACCGGGTCGCTGCGCTGTCCGTAGAGGAGCCAGTCCACGAAGCGGTGCAGACGGGCGCTCAGCAGCTCGATCGCGAGCACCATGATGACGGCCAGGGCGATGATCTGCTCGTGCACGCCGGAGTAGAGCCGCAGCGGGGGCACCACCAGCGTCGCCATGATGACGGCCACGAACATGAACAGCAGGGTGTACAGCACCCGGTGCACCGAGCGGTCCCACAGCGTCCGGGCCGAGACGCGCCGGGCCCGCGGGACCGGCCCGTCGGTTGCGGTCATGGCGAACAGCGTCGCACGGCGACGGCCAGCCGTCAGGTCGTTCGCGCTGTCACGCGTGCTGCCCGCGAGAGCGGACCTTCTGGACGGTGACGACGATGGCGAGCACCAGCAGGGTCAAGACTCCGATCAGGAACCCGAACCAGCCGAAGGCACTGATGTAGTACCAAGCACCGCTCGTGTCGTCGGCTCCGGGTGCGGAGAGCAGGAGCAGGCCCGCGGTGATGATGGCGACGACCGACAGAACTCGGACCGGATGCTGACGGAGCATGGCTCCTCCTTCTTCCTCAGGTCCCGGCCCAACGCCGGGAGTAGCCACAGCCTGCAAGCCGCGGGCCGCCTCTGTCATGGGACCTGCAGTCCCAAACAAGTCCCAACCGGACTCCCGCAGCACCGGGCGCGAGGGCCGGAGTCGCACCGCGACCAGCTGTCAACGCACAGCCTGGCCGCTTGCGCGACCGGCGGTGCGGCGAACAGACAGCTGGTCTCGCGGGCCCGCACTCGGTGCCGCGGGATCCCACCCGCGTGGGTGGGGCCGGAGCCGACACCCACACGCGGCGCGATGCCCCAGTAGCACAACTCACCCGGTCTCGGCTGGTGAGCGCACTCCCGCCGAGGTCGAGGTGCTTCTCGCTCGACCGACGACGACAGCCTCGACCGGCGGGTGGCCGTCAGAAACCGGTGTCGTCGGTGGACTCGAAGCCGTGACGGTAGCCCCAGGCCACGGCCTGGGCGCGGTTGCGGGCGCCGATCTTGCTGTAGGTCGTCCGGACGTAGGTCTTGACGGTGTTGATGCTGAGGTAGGACCGGCGGGCGATCTCCTCGTTGGTGAGGCCGCGGACGATGAACGTCAGCATCTCCGCCTCCCGCTCGGAGAGGCCGACGGCCTGGCCGGGCCAGGTCATCGTCCGGTCGGCGTCGTCGGCGGCGCCGGCGCCGGGCTCGGGTTCCCGCCCGTCGTGGAGGGCGACGATCGCCGCGACCAGCTCACCCGCGCCCAGCCGCTTGCTCAGGTAGCCCGCGGCCCCGGCGCGGCGGGCGGCGTCCTCGGGGTACTCGTCCCAGCTGTAGACGACCACCAGGGCGTCGTTCTCGTCGATGACCTTGCGCAGCTTGCCGTCCACGTCCGGCACCCGGCCGAAGGTGTCGAAGAGGATGACGTCGGGCTCGTGCGCCATCTCGACCCGCGTGGTGAGGTCGACGACCTGGACCTGCTCCGGGTGGCGCGCCAGCATCTGGGCGAGCCCGAGCAGGGCGAGCTCGTAGTCGTTCGACAGGGCGACGCGGACCGGCCGGGGCGTGTTGTCGTCCGGCACGTGGTGTTCCTCCGTCAGCGCTTGAGGTCCTTGATGATCCGTCGGCTGGCCAGCTTGCCCGGGGACCCGATGACGCAGCCACCCGGGTGGGTACCCGATCCGCACTGGTAGTAGCCGTCGATCGGGGTCGCGTACTGGCTCCACCCGGGTGCCGGCCGGAAGAAGTACATCTGCGGCGCGAGGAACTCGCCGGCGAAGATGTTGCCCTCGGTGAGCCCGGTGTGGCGCTCGATGTCGACCGGCGTGACGACCTCCCGGTGCAGCACGAGCTCCCCGAAGCCGGGGAAGTGCGACTCGAGCACGGCCTGCGCCTTGTCGGCGAAGTTCTCCCGCTCGGTCTCCCAGTCGCTGCCGCGCAGCTCGTACGGCGCGTACTGCACGAAGCACGACATCACGTGCTTGCCGGGCGGTGCCATGTCCGGGTCCACGACGGACTGGATGGCGCCGTCGATGAACGGCTGCTCGCTGTACCAGCCGTACTTCGCGGCGTCGAACGCGCGCTCGACGTACTCGATCGTCGGCCCGATGTTGAGGAAGCCGCCGTAGTGGTCGACCGTGTCCGCCAGCGCCGGGAAGACCGGCAGCCCGTCGAGCGCGAAGTTCACCTTCGCGGACACGCCGCGGTACTTCGTGCGCTCGACGTTGTCGACCAGGTCGCCCGGCAGCTCGCGCGGGTCGACGAGCTCGAGGAAGGTACGCCGCGCGTCGAGCGCGGACACGACGACCGGAGCGTCGAACTGGGTGCCGTCCTCGAGCGCGACGCCGGTGACCCGGCCCTCCCGGGTGATCACGCCGGTGACCTTCGACTCGAGCCGGATCTCCGCGCCGAACGCCTCGGCGGCCCGGGCCAGCACCTGCGTGAAGCCGCCGTTGCCACCCTTGTGGAACGCCCAGGATCCCAGGTGGCCGTCGTGCTCGCCCATCTTGTGGAACAGCAGCACCAGCCCGGACCCCGGCGACATCGGGCCGACCTTCGAGCCGATGATGCTCGACGAGGCGTGGTACCCCTTGATCGCCTCGTGCTCGAAGTAGTCGCCCAGCCAGTCGGCGGCGCTGCCGGTCAGCAGGCGCACGGTGTCGTGCATGACGTTGCGCTCGACCGAGCCGAGGTGGTCGAGCAGCCACGCCACGTCCGCCTGGTCCTCGGGGTCCTTGCCCCAGAGGTTGGGCGGCGGGTTGTCGAACAGCGGCTGGATCGCCTGGCAGACCCGGTCGAGGTCGTGGTGGTAGCGCTCGTAGGCGTCGGCGTCGTGCCGCGAGTGACGCCGGATCTCCTGCACGTTCTGGGCGTGGTCGTCGCCGAGCAGCAGGTAGTCGCCGTCGCCGGTCGGGTGGAACGACGACGGCATCATCAGCGGCATGAACCCGTGCTCCACCAGGTTCAGCTCGTGGATGATCTCCGGCCGCAGCAGGCTGAGGGCGTAGGAGAACGTCGTGAACGAGAAGCCGGGCATCAGCTCCTCGGTGATCGCGGCGCCGCCGACGAGGTGCCGCTGCTCGAGCACGAGGGTGCGCAGGCCGGCCTTCGCGAGGTAGCCGGCGTTCACCAGCCCGTTGTGACCACCACCGACCACGATGGCGTCGTACGTCGAGGGGGAGCTGGTCATCAGCGGGCCGTCTTTCTCGCGGGGTTGAACAGGGGCAGCCGCGCCGTCCGCGCGGGCACGGTCACGGTGTGGTGGTTGAGGGTCCGCTCGACGTGCACGGTGGTGCCCGGTGCGGCGAGCTCGGGCCGGACCCGGCCCATGCCGATGTGCCGCTGGAGCACCGGGGAGTACATGAACGCCGTGGCGTGGCCGACCTCGCCGCCCTCGGCGTCGCGCAGCATCACCTCGTACGGCAGCGGGTGCGGGTCCTTGGGCGGCAGCAGCCCGGCGCCGCGGTAGAGCGCGTCCCAGGCCTGCCAGTCGACGACGAAGCCGGTGGTCGCCCAGCGCGACGTGCCGTCGGCGAGCTCGCGCCGGATCGCGTCGCGCCCGACGAACGGTCGGGTGTCGTCGTCGATGCCGCGGAGCATCCAGCCCATGCCCAGCTCCTTGGGCGTCACCCGGTCGGCGTCCACCCAGGCGGTGCGGCTGTTGTGCCAGTCGACGTCGATGAGCGCGAGGCCGGCCTCGATGCGCAGCATCATCAGCGCCTCCTCGCCGAACGGGCGCAGGCCGTGCGGCCGGCCCGCCTCGAGCACGGCGTCCAGCACGTCGATCGCGTCGTCGGCGCCGACGGTGATCTCGAAGCCGAGGTCACCGGTGTAGCCGGTGCGCGACAGGGTGACCGCCGCGGGGCCGATCTTCGCCGGTGCGTGGTCGAAGTAGCCGAGGCCGTCGACGGCGTCCGTCAGCGCACCGAGCACGAGCCGTGACTTCGGCCCCTGCACGGCGAGCATCCCGTGGTCGTCGGTCACGTCCTCGAGCTCGACCCGCAGGTGCCGGCCGTGGTCGGCGAACCAGCCCAGTGCGGGCCGTGCCGCGGTCAGCAGGAACTCGTTGGCGGCGTGGCGGAACACCACGCCGTCCTCCATCACGAACCCGCGGTCGTCGCACCAGACGGTGTACATCGCCTGGCCCGGACGGCAGGTGCGGATGTCGCGGGTCAGCACGCCCATCAGGAGCCGCTCGGCGTCCGCGCCGGTGATCCGGTACTTGAACAGGGGAGAGGTGTCGAAGACGCCCACGCTGTTGCGGACCGCGAAGTACTCGTGCTTCGGCGCATGGGTGTAGCGCAGCGGCGACAGCGTGCCCTGCCAGTGCGTGTACAGGTGCTGGTCGTTCAGCTCGCTGAGCCGCGCGTGGAACGGCGTCGTCCTGATCATGGGGGTCCCTCCTGGCCGGTACGCCAGCATATTCAGAGGTCAGAGGACCGCGTCGAGGAAAGTCTTCGTCTCGGGGCACGCCGGTGCCGAGACGATCTGCTCCGGAGGGCCCTCCTCGAGGATGCGGCCCTCGTGGAAGAAGCACATCCGGTCCGCCACCTCGCGCGCGAAGCCCATCTCGTGGGTGACCACCAGCATCGTCATGTGCAGGTCGGTGGCCAGCGAGGTCATCACGCTGAGCACCTCGCCGGTCAGCTCCGGGTCGAGCGACGAGGTCGGCTCGTCGAAGAGCATCACGTCCGGCTGCATCGCCAGCGCCCGCGCGATCGCGACCCGCTGCTGCTGGCCGCCGGACAGGCGGATGGGGTGCTCGCCGGCCTTGTCGGCCAGCCCGACGCGGTCCAGCAGCTCCAACGCTCGCTCTCGTACCGCGTCGTCCCTGCCGTGACCGGCGCACGCCGGCCCGCACATGACGTTGTCGAGCACCGTCATGTTGGGGAACAGGTTGAACTGCTGGAACACCATGCCGGTCTTCAGCCGCAGCTGGCGGATCTGCCGGCGCTTGCGACGGGTGCGGTGGCCGCCGGAGAGGCGTACGCCGGAGACCTCGATCGTGCCGGAGGTCGGGTCCTCGATCATGTTCACGCAGCGCAGCAGCGTGGACTTGCCCGACCCCGAGCGCCCGAAGATCACCACGACCTCGCCGCGCTGGACCTCGAGGTCCACACCCCTGACGACCTCGAGGCCGCCGAAGCTCTTGTGCAGGCCCTCGATGCGGACGATCGCCTCCGTCATGGCGCCAGCCCCCCGCCGCTGCTGTGGGGCTGGACCGGGAGGGCCTTCACAGGAGTCCGCACGTAGCCGCGCGCCAGCCGGTTCTCCAGCCGCCGCTGGAAGAACGAGAAGATCGCCGTCAGCCCCCAGTACAGCATCGCCACCGCGAGGTAGGCCTCGAGGTTCTTGAAGTCCGCCTTGCCGAGCAGCTGCGCCCGACGGAACATCTCGGCGCTCGCGATCGTGACGCCGAGGAACGACACCAGGGCGGTGTCCTTCATCATCGCGATGAACTCGTTGCCGGTCGGCGGGATGATCACCCGGAACGCCTGCGGCAGGATCACCTTGCGCATCTTCTGGCCGTGCGTCATGCCGAGGGCGTCGGCGGCCTCGGACTGACCGAGCGCGACCGCCTGGATGCCGGCCCGGAAGATCTCGGTCATGTAGGCGCCGTAGTTCAGGCCGAGGGCGATCGTGCCGGCGACCGCGGCGTCCAGGATGAGAGCGGACTCGAACCCCTCGGGCAGCCAGGCGTACTTGTCGGTCAGGTTGCGGCCGACCGGTGGCAGCGCCAGGTAGATGAGGTACATCTGGACGATGAGCGGGGTGCCGCGGAAGAACGACACGTAGAACCCGGAGACGCCGTACGCGACCGGGTTCGACGACAGCCGGGCCAAGGCGCCGAAGGTGGCGAGCACGATCGCGATCACGATGCCGCCGATCGCCATCGTGATCGTGTAGCGCAGACCGCCGGCGATGTAGCCGATGTTGTCGCGGATCCACGGCCGGTCGAAGCCGGCCGCGAGGAAGAACAGCGCGAGCAGCACGAAGATGACGACCCAGACGGCCGCGACCTTCAGCCGGAACGGGATCCGGGCGCTCGCGAGGGCGAGCCGCTCCAGCGGCGACTCCCGGGACTGCTGCGGCTCCGCCGTCATCGCCGGCCCGTCACTGCTGCGACACGGTCAGGTCGACGCCGTCGTACCACTTCTTGGAGAGCTCGGAGAGGGTGCCGTCGTCGTGCATCTCGCCGACGATCTCGTCGACCGCTGCCACCAGGCCGGCCGGGTCCAGCTCCGCCGACTTGTCGATCGCCACCGCGAGCGGCTCGTAGAACACCGGGTCGCCGACGATCTTGACCGGGTTGCCGGCGTCCGCGTAGCCCTGCGCGGTGGTCAGCGAGGTGATGACGGCGTCGAGCCGGGTGCCGTCGCCGAGCGCGAGGTCCTGGAGCGCCGTCGTGTCGGTGTCGTAGCCGTGGATGTCGGCGTCGTCGATGACGAAGTCGAACGTGAAGCCCTTGATCTCGAGGCTCTTGTCCAGGAACTGCTCGTAGGTGCAGCCGGAGCAGACACCGATCTTCTTGCCGTCCAGGTCGGTGGTCAGGTCCGTGATGCTGGTGTTGTCGGAGTTCACCACCACGACCGCGGGTGTGTAGTAGTAGGGCTGGGTGAAGTCGAGGACCTTCTGGCGGGCGTTCGTCGGCGTCATCGACCCGACGCTCATCTGCCAGCGGTCGTTCCAGCTGCCCGCGGTGATGACGTCCCAGTTCGGCGTCTCCCAGTCGATGTCGACCCCCAGCCGGTGCGCGATCTCGGTCGCCACGTCGATGTCGAAGCCCTCGTAGGTGTTCGTCTTGGGGTCCAGTGAGGACTGCGGTGGGTACGCCGGGTCGGTCGACACGGTGATCGTGCCCTTGTCGCAGACCTCCTTGAGCAGCCCGTCGGTCCCGCCCTGGCCGCAGACCCCGCTGCCGGCCGCCGGTGCGTCCGACCCGCTGCCGCCGCCCCCGCCGCTGTCCGAGCCGCCGCAACCGGCGAGCAGCAGGGCCGTGAGCAGGGTGGTCGCCGCCACCAGGGTGTTCCGCTTGCGCATGTGCAGCCTCCTCGACGAGGGACGGACAGGTCCGCGTTGCCACGCAGGATGACACGTCCGGAGGTCCGATGGGGGCTTGCGACGAAAGCGAAACACGTTCTAGTTTGGACAGGTGTCCAGTCCGACCGCCGAGCGGCTGCTCGAAGCAGGCCGGGAGGAGTTGCGCGCGGTGGGGCACCAGACGCTGACGATCCGGACCGTCGCCCAGCGCGCGGGCGTCTCGCCCGCAACGGCGTACACGTACCTGGCCTCGAAGAACCGGCTGTACGCCGAGCTGTTCTGGCGGTTCCTGCTCGAGGACGGCGGCCACGTCCCCGTCGACCAGGACCCGGTGGCGCGGGTGCGGTCGGTGACCCGCAACCTCGGCGACCGCCTGGCCGGGAGGCCCGAGCTGGCCGCGGCGGTCACACCCGCGCTGCTGGGCGCGGATCCCGAGGTCGACGAGCTCCGGCTGCGGATCGGCGGCGAGCTGGTCCGCCGGTTCCAGACCGCGCTCGGCCCGGACGGCGACACCGCGTTGCTCGAGGCGCTCACGCTCGCATTCTCCGGAGCGCTGCTCCAGGCCGGCATGGGCCTGATGACGTACGCCGAGATGGCCGACCGGCTCGACTCGGTCGTCGCCGTGATCATGGAGGGCCACGTGGCATGACGGCACCGACGACCGACATCGTGTTCGACCCGTACGACTACGCGTTCCAGGACGACCCGTACCCGACGTACCGCCGGTGCCGCGACGAGGACCCGCTGCACCACAACACGGACCTCGACGTCTGGTTCCTCACCCGGCACGCCGACATCCAGGACGCCGTGCGCAGCGTGGGCACGTACTCGAACGCCATGGGTGTCTCGATCGACCGGAGCGCCTGGGGGCCGGACGCGCACCGGGTGATGTCGATCCTCGGGATGGACCCGCCGCGGCAGACGCGGCTGCGGTCGCTGGTGTCGAAGGGGTTCACCCCGCGCCGGGTCGCCGAGCTCGCGCCGCAGATCCAGCGGCTGACCGACCTCCACCTGCGCCGGTGTCTGGAGGAGGGCTCGTTCGACTGGATCCACGACTTCGCCGGGCGGCTCCCGATGGACGTCATCTCGGAGATGATGGGGGTCCCCGAGGTGGACCGCGCCGAGATCCGCAGGCTGGCCGACCTGCTCGTGCACCGCGAGCCCGGCGTCCGCGACGTGCCGCCGGCGGGCTCGGAGGCGGCGCTCACGCTGGTCGTCTACTTCACCGAGATGGTCGAGAGCCGGAAGAAGCGGCCGACGTCGGACCTCACCAGCGCGCTGCTGTCCGCGGAGCTCGACGGCGACCGGCTCACCGACGAGGAGATCATCGCGTTCCTGTTCCTCATGGTGGTGGCCGGCAACGAGACGACCACCAAGCTGCTCGGGCACGCGCTCTACCACCTGACGCGGCACCCCGAGCAGTACGACGAGGTGTTCGCGCACCCGGACGACCCTCGCGACCTGGTGGTCCCGTGGATCGAGGAGACGCTGCGGTACGACACCTCGAGCCAGATGGTCGCGCGGCACCTGCTGCGCGACGTCGAGCTGCACGGCAAGGTGGCGCCCGCCGGGTCGAAGGCCGTGCTCGTGCTCGGGTCGGCCAACCGCGACGACCGCGTCTTCCACGGCCCGGACCGCTACGACATCTTCCGGGACAAGGAGGAGCTCGCCCAGCTGCTCAGCTTCGGGGGCGGCCGGCACTTCTGCCTGGGCGCGAACCTGGCGCGGCTCGAGGCACGGATCGCGCTCACGGAGCTGGTCCGCCGGGTGGGGCGCGTCGAGGTGGCCCACGACGAGTGCGTCCGCGTGCACTCGGTGAACGTGCGCGGCTTCGCGTCGGTGCCGGTGAGAGTGGCACCCCGATGAGCGAGAAGTACCACCAGCCGGACCGGCGGCCCGCGGTCGTCACCGGTGCGTCCTCGGGCATCGGGGCGGCGACGGCGCTGGCGCTGTCGGCGGCCGGGTTCCCGGTCGCGCTCGGCGCGCGGCGCACCGACCGGTGCGAGGAGGTCGCCGCACGGGTTCGCGGGGCGGGCGGCGAGGCCGTGGTGCACGCACTCGACGTCACCGACGAGACGTCGGTGGCGACGTTCGCCGAGAAGGTCACCGCGGACCTCGGTGACGTCGAGGTGGTCGTGAGCAACGCCGGCGCGGTCGGCCCCGGCACCATCCACGAGGTCGACTCCGCGCGGTTCGCCCGCGAGCTCGACCTCAACATCCTCGGGGCACACCGGCTCGTGCGGGCCTTCGTCCCCGGCATGGTCGAGCGGCGCCGCGGCGACCTCGTGTTCGTCTCGTCCGACGTGGCCGTGCGGGCGCGGCCGTTCATGTCGTCGTACGCCGCGGGCAAGTGGGGCCTCGAGGGGCTCGCGCACGCGATGCAGATGGAGCTCGAGGGCACCGGCGTGCGCGCGTCGATCGTGCGCCCCGGCCCGACGTGGAGCGAGATGGGCTCGGACTGGGACGTCGACGAGGCTGCGTTCGTCCTCGACCAGTGGGTGCGCTTCGGGCACGCGCGGCACCCGCACTTCCTCAGGCCCACGGCGATCGCGGACGCGATCACCACCGTCGTCAGCGCGCCGAGGGGCGTGCACCTGAGCCTGATCGAGGTCAACCCCGAGGCACCTCTGGAGGACGGATGAGCATCCCCGACATCCGCGAGGTCTCGTACGCCGTCCCCGACGGCGACCCTGCCCGCGACTGGGGCCATCTCGCCGAGATGCGGGTCGATCCCATCGGCCTGTTCGAGCGGGTCCGGGCCGAGTGCGGCGACCTCGGCCGGTTCCGGCTGGCCGACAAGGACGTCGTCCTGGTGTCCGGCGCCGACGCGCAGGAGCAGTTCTTCCGGGCCCCGGACTCGACGCTCGACCAGGCGGCGGCCTACCCGTTCATGACCCCGATCTTCGGCAGGGGCGTGGTGTTCGACGCCTCGCCCGAGGAGCGCCAGCAGATGCTGAAGAACCAGGCGCTGCGCGGCGACATGATGCGCGGCCACGCCTCGACGATCGAGGCGGAGATCCGCCGGATGGTCGCCACCTGGGGCGAGGAGGGCGAGATCGACCTGCTCGACTGGTTCGCCGAGCTGACGATCTACACGACGTCGGCGTGCCTGATCGGCAAGCCGTTCCGCGAGGAGCTCGACTCGTCGTTCGCCCGGCACTACCACGACCTCGAGCGCGGCACCGACGCGATCGCGTACGTCGACCCCTACGCCGACATCGAGTCGTTCCGCCGACGGGATGCGGCGCGGGAGGACCTCGTCGGGCTGGTGCAGGGGATCATCGACCGCCGGGTCTCGGCAGGTTCGACCACCGACCGGCGTCAGGTGCCGAAGGAGCAGCGCGACCTGCTCGACGTCCTGATCTCGATCGACATGAGTGCCGACCACATCACCGGCATCTTCATCTCGATGATGTTCGCCGGCCACCACACGTCGTCCGGCACCGCGTCGTGGGCGCTGATCGAGCTGCTGCGGCACCCCGAGGTGATGAAGGACGTCGTCGCCGAGCTGGACGACCTGTACGCCGACGGCTCGGAGGTCTCGTTCCAGGCGCTGCGCTCGATCCCGCGGCTGGAGGCGGCGCTCAAGGAGACCCTGCGGTTGCACCCGCCCCTGATCATCCTGATGCGGGTCGTGCAGGAGGAGATCGAGCTGGCCGGGCACCGCATCCCGCCCGGCACGGTCGTGGCGGCGTCGCCGCGGGTGTCGAACCGGATCCCCGAGGACTTCCCCGAGCCGGACCTCTTCGACCCCGGACGGTACGTCGACCCGCGCCAGGAGGACCTGCAGAACCGGTGGACCTGGATCCCCTTCGGCGCCGGCAGGCACCGCTGCGTCGGCAACGCGTTCGCGATGATGCAGATGAAGGCGATCTTCTCGGTGGTCCTGCGCGACTACGAGTTCGAGATGGCGCAGCCGTCGGAGACGTACCGCGACGACGTGTCGAAGATGGTCATCCAGCTACAGCAGCCCTGCCGGGTGAGGTACCGCCGGAGGCAGCGGTGAGGCGTCGACCGGCTCGACCACCGATCGAGCGAGGGACGCGATGAGCCTCCGAGCCGTCGCCGACCTGGACCTGTGCCAGGGACACCGGATGTGCCAGGGCGAGGCGCCGGACGTGTTCGGCTTCGACGCGGACGCCGACCGGGTGACGGTGCTCCAGGAGCACCCCGACGAGTCCTTGCGCCCACAGGTTCAGGCAGCGGTGCGCTACTGCCCGGCCATGGCGCTCGCCATCGAGGAGGAATGACGTGTCCCTGACCCGAGCAGAGATCGAGGAGTTCTGGGACTCCTGGCTGGCGGTCAACCGCGAGGCCGAGCGGATCGGCGACTGGCGGATCATGGCCGAGTGGTACGCCGAGGACGCGACGTACGGCTGGATGTACAGCCCGGACGAGCACTTCATGGCGGTCGGCCGTGACCAGATCCGCGACTACGCGATCGGCATCGAGATGGACGGCCTGGACGGCTGGCACTACGACTACCAGTGCACGATGATCGACGAGCAGAAGTCGATGGTCGTCGGCTTCTGGAAGCAGCGCTCCGGCATCCTCGACGACCACGGCGAGGAGTACGAGATCCTCGGGATCGGCGGGTCCTGGTTCGGCGTCGAGCGGCAGGCGGACGGCCCAGACGCGGGTCGGGTGAAGTTCGCCTGGCAGCGCGACTGGTTCGACATGCCGTCGACCGCGCACACGTTCCTGCAGATCGTCGAGGCCGGCAAGGCGCCCGACACGCTGGTCAGGCGGATGTCGGTCGGTGGGCTCGGCGTGCCGGGGCACTACCGCTACCGCGAGATGCCCTCGACGGTCTGGCCGCCGCCCGTCGAACGCGGCGCCCACATCACTCAGCAGAGCCTCACCCAGGAGCCCACCCGATGACCCTCCCGCCCCCGGCCCAGCAGCTGGTCGACGGCGAGCTCGTCGGTGCCGCTGAGACCTACCCGATCCTCGACCCCGCCACGGGGCGGGAGATCGGGGTCGCGCCGGACGCGACGGCTGCGGACGTCGACGCCGCGGTCGCCGCCGCCCGCCGGGCGTTCGACGAGAGCGACTGGTCCACGGACGTCGCGCTGCGGGTGCGGTGCCTGCGGCAGCTGCACCGGGCGCTGCTCGACGACGCCGACGCCTTCCGTGCGCTGACGACCGCCGAGGTGGGCATGCCCGGTTTCATGATGGCCGCGGCCGGCTTCGACGTCCCCGTGGACGGGCTGAGGTGGGTCACCGACCTCCTCGAGACGTACGCGTTCGAGACCGACCTCGGGGTCGCGGAGCCGATGGGGATCCCCAGCCGGCGCACCGTGCGCCGGGAGCCGGTCGGCGTGGTCGCCGCGATCACGCCCTGGAACGTGCCGACCCAGATCAACCTCGCAAAGATCGGGCCCGCGCTCGCGGCCGGGTGCACGGTCGTGCTCAAGCCGGCCCCGGACACGCCGTGGGTGGCGTGCGAGCTCGGGCGCCTGGTCGCCGAGCACACCGACATCCCGCCGGGGGTGCTCAACGTGGTCACCCCCCGGGCTGACGACGTCGCTGCGCTCCTGACCACCGATCCCCGCGTCGACATGGTGTCGTTCACGGGCTCCACGGCCACCGGTCGCGCCATCATGGCGGCCGCGGCGCCGACGCTGAAGAAGGTGTTCCTCGAGCTGGGCGGCAAGTCCGCGGCGATCGTGCTGGACGACGCCGACATCGCCGCGGCGGCCGGCGCGACGGCGTTCGCCGCGTGCATCCACGCCGGCCAGGGGTGTGCGATCACGACCCGGCTCGTCGTGCCGCGGGAGCGGTACGACGAGGCCGTGCAGGTCGCCGCCGCGACCATGGAGTCGATCGGGGTGAAGGACCCGGCCGACCCCGGCGCGATCTGCGGTCCGGTGATCTCGCGGGCCCAGCGCGACCGGGTCGAGTCCTACCTGCGGCTGGCCGAGGAGGAGGGCGGCACGTTCGCGACGGGCGGCCACGTGATCGACCGGGACGGCTACTGGGTCGAGCCGACCGTGGTCGCCGGCCTCGACAACGCCAGCCGGCTGGCGCAGGAGGAGATCTTCGGCCCGGTGCTGGTGGTCATCCCGCACGACGGCGACGACGATGCGGTGCGGATCGCCAACGACTCGGCGTACGGGCTGTCCGGCTCGGTCGAGTCCGGCTCGCTCGAGCGGGCGAAGGCCGTCGCGGCGCGGATCCGCACCGGCACGGTCGCGGTCAACGGCGGGGTCTGGTTCAGCCCGGACGCGCCGTTCGGCGGCTACAAGCAGTCCGGCCTCGGCCGGGAGATGGGCGTCGCGGGGTTCGAGGAGTACCTCGAGACCAAGACCGTCGCAGAGCCGGCATGAGGAGCGAGATGCGATTCCAGGACAAGGTCGTCGTCGTCACCGGCGCGGCGCAGGGCATCGGCGAGGCGTACGCGCGGGCGATCGCGGCCGAGGGGGCCTCGGTCGTGGTGGCCGACCTGAACGCCGAGGCCGGCGAGAAGGTCGCCGCCGACGTCGGGGGGCTGTTCGTCCGCACCGACGTGTCCTCGCACGAGTCGGCGGCCGCGCTGGTCGAGGCGACCGTGGCGGCGTACGGCGGGATCGACGGGCTGGTCAACAACGCCGCGATCTACGGCGACATGCAGTTCGACCTGCTGATCTCGGTCGACTGGGACTACTACCGGAGGTTCATGTCGGTGAACATGGACGGCGCGCTGGTGATGACCCGCGCGGTCTACCCGTCGATGCAGCAGCGCGGCGGCGGCTCGATCGTCAACCAGTCGAGCACGGCGGCGTACCTGTACTCCGGCTTCTACGGGCTGGCGAAGGTCGGCGTGAACGGCCTGACCCAGCAGCTCGCGCACGAGCTCGGCGGCATGAACATCCGGGTCAACGCGATCGCGCCGGGCCCGACCGACACGGCCGCCACCCGGACCCAGGCCGGCGACGCCGCGAAGGAGCTGGTCAAGAACCTCGCGCTCAAGCGGATGGGCCAGCCCGAGGACATGGTCGGCGCCTGCCTGTTCCTGCTCTCCGACGACTCGTCCTGGGTGACCGGCCAGATCATCGCCGTCGACGGCGGACAGACGTTCCGCGCATGAGCCTGCGGGTGGGCTTCGTCGGCCTCGGCACCATAGGCAAGCCGATGGCGCTGCGGCTCGCCGCCGCCGACGGCATCGACCTGGTCGTGCACGACGTCGTGCCCGAGCCGGTCGCGGAGCTGGTCGCGGCCGGCGCTGCCGCCGCCGCGAGCGTCGCGGAGATCGACGCGGACGTCGTCTGCGTGATGGTCCGCGACGACGACCAGGTGCGCGAGGTGGCGCGGGACGTCGGCCGCGACACCGTGCTCGTGATCCACTCGACGGTCGCTCCCGGCACGCCGGGCGAGCTCGCGGGCCTCGGGCACACGGTGCTCGACGCCCCGGTCTCGGGTGGGCCGATGGGCGCCGCCGACGGCTCGCTGGCGATCATGGTCGGTGGCTCCGGCGACGCGTTCGACGTCGCTCGGCCGGTGCTGGAGGCGATGGGCTCGAAGGTCGTGCACGCCGGTCCGGTCGGCGCGGGCACCCGCATGAAGCTCGCCCGCAACCTCGTCCACTTCGTCGCGTTCACCGCCGTCACCGAGGCGCAGCGCCTCGCCGAGGCCGCCGGCCTGGACCTGCAGGGCCTCGGGGAGGTGGTCCGGCACACCGACCGGATCACCGGCGGGCCCGGCGCGATCATGTACCGCAACACCACGGCCCCGATCGAGCCCGACGACTTCTGGTACGGCGTGTTCGGCCACGTGAAGGCGCTGGGGGAGAAGGACCTGACGTTCGCGATCGCACTCGCCGACGAGCTCGGCGTCGACGTACCTCTCGCGCGGGAGGCCCTGCCGAGACTGGGGAAGGGACTGGGGCTGTGACGGATACAGGGAAGGGCAGGTTCGACGACCTCCCGGAGGTCCGCCGGCGGGGCCTCGAGCGGATGGAGGAGGTCTACGGCTTCGAGATGACCGACGGCACCGGCGACTTCTTCGCCTACACCGCCGACCACCTGTTCGCCGACATCTGGAACCGTCCCGGGCTCACCGACCGCGACCGGCGGCTGCTGCTGATCGGCCTGCTGACCGGGTCGAACCAGCACGACGTGCTCACGATCCAGATCCCCGCGGCGTACGCCGCCGGCGAGCTCGACGAGGAGCAGCTCCGCGAGGTCGTGATCCTGCTGTGCCACTACGCCGGGTGGCCGAGCGGCTCCCGGGTCAACCAGATCGTCGAGGAGACGATCGCGAAGGCGCAGCGCTGACGGTGGGTGGCGGTCAGGAGATCGACAGCGCCACGATCAGGACCGGCATGCCGACCAGGCCGACGTTCGAGACCAGCTCGTAGGTGATCCGGTCGCGCCAGCCGAGACAGGCGACCACGATGCCGAGCACGACCGCGGTGGCGAGGCCGACGGCACCGCCGAGCACGTCGGCGGTCGCCGCCCACACGAGCAGCATGCCGATCACGAGCGCCACCACGGCCAGGCTGGCGCGGTCGGCGACGGGGTCCGGAGAAGACACAGACATCTGATACCCGCCAGGCCGCACCTGAATCCTCGGCGCGCTGTCCACCCACGTCGAGTCGGGACTTCCGTCGATCGAATCGTCACTTCTGGCGATCGAGTCGGGACCCGGCCGTCGGAACTCCCGACTCAACTGACGGAACTCTCGACTCAACCGACGGAAGCCTCGACTCAACGGTCAGAGGAAGGGGCGCAGCCTGGCGGTGGACTCCGAGGGCACCCGGACGGCGATGCCCCGTCCGATGGCGACGAGCGTCCAGCCGGCGCCGTCGCGGACCAGCTTGGCCATCGCGAGGCCGGTCTCCGGGACCCCGTTGGTGATGGTGAACCTGGCCAGCTCGACGTCGCGCTCCTCGTCGACGATCCGGCAGTACGCCCGAGCGATCCACTCCAGGGTGTGCCCCTGGTAGCTGCTGACCATGAAGAACACCGTGTCGACCGGTCCGTGGACCCGGGCCAGGTCGACGGTGATGGCCTCGTCGTCACCCTCGCCGCGGCCGGTCTGGTTGTCACCGAGGTGCACCACCGACCCGTCACGGGTGGACAGGTTGTTGTAGAAGGCCAGGTCGAACAGCTGGTCGCCGGCGAACTGCACGGCCGAGGCGTCCAGGTCGACGTCCGGCAGCCCGCTGCCGGCGGCCCCGGCGTTGCGGAGCCGGTCCCAGCCGAGTCCCAGCCGGACCTTCGTCACTCCGTCGAGGGGCAGCTCCTGCCCGGGGCTCAGCTCGATCACGCCCCCGAACCTACTCCCGGTGTCCCGACCCGCTGACGCAGCGCCGCGACGAGCGTCACGAGCGCGACCAGCTGGAGCAGGCCGACCACGGTGACCAGGACGCCGAGGTGGTGGGCGTACAGCGCGCCGGCGAGTACGCCGCCGACGAGGGCAGCACCGCCCTGCGCGGCCGCGAACACGCCGTACGCCGTGGCGAGCGACGGCCAGGGCACCAGGTCGGCCACCAGCGCCTTGACCGTCGAGTCCTGGATGCCGGTGGCCAGGCCCCACAGGGCGACGCCGGCGAGCACCGCGCCGAGCGCGTGGGTGAACACCAGCGCGGGCACGGCCGCGACCAGCAGCGGCAGCGGGAACAGGACGCGGGCACCCCAGCGGTCGTAGGCGAAGCCGGTGCCGAGCGCTCCCAGCGCCTCGAGCGCCATCGCCCCGGCGTACACGACCGGCACGAGCGCGAGGGAGACCAGGTCCGCCTCCACGAAGGCGTACGACATCACTCCGAACGTCATCAGCCCCAGGGTGCTCGCCGAGCAGGAGACGGCGAACAGCCGGAACGCCCGCGGGAGCCGGGCGCGTTCGTGGTGCTCGGTGGGGCGGGGCGCCGGCTCGTCGACCGGCGCGTTGCGACGCAGCCGGGCGAGCAGCACCAGCGAGACCGCGCCCGGGACCGCGAGCACGAGGAAGCCGAGCCAGAGCTCGCCGGAGAGGGCGGCGCAGGTCGCCACGACCAGTGGCCCGGCGAACGCGCCGATCTGGTCGAGCGCCTTGTGCACCGCGAACCCGCGTCCGCGCCCCACCGAGGCCGCGATCCCGGCGAGCAGGGCCGACTTCGAGGGCGACCGGACGGCCTTGCCGGTGCGCTCGGCGAGCATCAGGACGCTGGCGACGCCCACGCCGGCGGCGCCGAGGAACGGCGTCACCGCCAGCAGCGGCACGCACACCGCGGTGAGCCCGTAGCCGAGCGTGGTGAGGCCCCAGTGGCGGCCGGTCCGGTCCGCGAGCGGCCCGGTGACCAGTCGGAGCGCCAGCGCGATCGCCTCGCCCGCGCCCGTGACGACGCCCACCGTCACAGCGGAGGCGCCGAGGGAGCCGAGGAACGGGCCCGCGATCGAGCGCATCCCCTCGTAGACCATGTCGGCCGCGAGGGAGACGACGCCGAACGCCACCACGGAGCGCCACGGGGTCCACGTCACGCGGCCCAGTGTGGGGGAGGGGCTGGTTCATATGGATGAGGGGCCTGCGGTTCGGTCACGGTAAAGTCACAGACCGATGGCAGTGATGGCAGCGGCAACCGCATGAGTGCGGACGAGCAGGTCCTCCCCCTCCCGGCGCGGACGACCCAGGCGAGCGAGCGGCGTACGCCGCCCGCGGAGCCGTCACGTCGTGAGGCCCTGCGGCTGACCGCCGTGCTGTGGTCGATCGCCGCGGTGTTCGCGATCATCACGGTCGCCCGGTCGCAGCAGATCGGCATCCCGCTGCGTGACCCGAACGGCCGGATGTTCAGCGGCCGCCTGCAGAGCGCCGTCACCCTGGGCCTGGTCCTCGTGACGGTCGACGCGGTCGCCCGCACCTGGTGGCACCGCCGCAGCGTCCGCGGGTTCTTCCCGGCCGTCTGGCGCACCGTGCGCGAGCGCTGGACGCTCCGGCGCACCGCGCTCGTGGCGTCGGGACTGGTCGCCTACCACGTGGTCTACGTCTGCTACCGCAACCTGAAGAGCTGGGACGCCTTCAACGCCGACCGCGACCAGCAGCTCCTCGACCTGGACCGCACGCTGTTCCTCGGCCACAGCCCGGCGGAGCTCCTGCACGGCCTGCTGGGGACGGACGCGTCCGCCCGCCCGATGGCGTTCTTCTACGAGGTCTTCGTGTACGTCGTGGTGGCGGCCGTGGTCGGCTCGGTGGCGCTGCTGCCGCGGGTCAAGGACGCCTACGTGATGCTGTTCGCGGGCATGTGGGTGTGGATCCTCGGCGTCGCCTCCTACTACGCGGTGCCCAGCCTGGGCCCGTTCGCGTCGGCGCCGGAGGAGTTCGCCGATCTGCGGCCCACCGGTGTCTCCGCGTCCCAGGCCGAGTACCTCGTCGACCGCGCCCACCTGCTGTCGACGCCGTCCGCGCCGGACGCGTTCGCCAGCATCTCGGCGTTCGCCAGCCTGCACACGGCGTTCACCTGCACGATCCTGCTCGTCGCGCTCTACCTGCGGATGCGGCTGCTCAGCATCGTGATGGCCGTCTACCTGGCCGTGGTCATGGTCGCGACCATCTACTTCGGCATGCACTTCGTCGTCGACGACGTCGCGGGCATCGCCATCGCCGTGGTGGCGGTCGCCCTGGCGCGGCTCACCGTGCACTGGCCACGGCTCGAGGCCCGGGACGAGGGATGACGCTCGTCCAGCGTCCCGCGCTGGCTGTTCCCGACCGGATCCGGTCCGTCCCGCCGGTGCTGCTCGCCGTGCTGGTCGCCGGGGTGCTCCACCTGCTCTGGTGGCAGTTCCTCGCGACCTCGGGCGGTGACATCGCGGCGCAGGACGCCTGGGCGGAGTTCGCCCGCACCCACCCGGGCAGCGCCTACAACCTCGGCTGGTACGGCGGCATGCACCCCGTCTCCTACAGCGTCGTGTCGCCGTACATCATGGCCGCGATCGGCGTCCGCACCTCGATGATCCTCGCGGGCACGTTGTCCGCCGGCCTGCTCGCGTGGCTGGTCGTGGGTCGCCGCGAGGGTCCGGGCCGCTGGCTGGTCGCGCTGTACGGCGCGATCGCCCTCGTCGGCAACGCGCTCTCCGGCCGGGTGACGTTCGCGCTCGGCACCCTCTTCGCCCTGCTGGCGCTCTGCGTCGTGCTGGCCTGGCCGTGGGACGCGGACACCCGCCTCGAGCGCTGGGTCCGCGGCGCGATCACCGTGCTCGCCAGCGCGCTCGCGACCGCGTCGAGCCCGGTCGCGGGTGCGTTCCTCGGCCTCGTCGCGGTCGCGCTGTGGGTGCGCCGCCGCCGGACCGCGGCGTACGCCCTCGGCATCCCGCCGATCGTCGTCGTGGCGGTCTCCGCGGTGCTCTTCCCGTTCTCGGGACGCCAGCCGATGGCGTGGTACTCCACCATCCTGCCGGTCGCGATGGGGCTGGCCGTGGTGATCCTGACGCCACGTGCGTGGCGGCTCGTGCAGGCCGGCGGTGTCCTCTACATCCTCTCGGTCATCGGCGCCTGGCTGATCCCGTCGCCCGTCGGCACCAACGTGTCCCGCCTCGGGCTGCTCTTCGGCGGCGTCGTGCTGGTCGCGGCCGTGGCGCTCGGGGCGTGGCGCACCTCGCTGGTCGGGCGGCGGTACGGCGCCCGCGCCGCCGCGGTCCTGCTCGGCATGGCCCTGATCACCTCGACGATCTGGCAGACGGCGTACGCCGTGCGCGACGTGGTGAGCTCGGCACCGCCGGAGTCGTTCACCTCCGACATCGACCCGCTGATCCACCAGCTCCAGATCCGCGACGCCGACCTCGGCCGCGTCGAGGTGGTCCCGACCAAGAGCCACCGGGAGGCGGCGGCGCTGGCACCGCACGTGCCGCTGGCGCGCGGGTGGAACCGCCAGGCCGACGCCGAGCGCAACCCGGTCTTCTACCGCGACCGCGACCTCACTGCGGACGCGTACAAGCGGTGGCTGCGGCGCTGGGCGGTCCGGTTCGTGGTGCTGTCGACCGCCGCGGCGCCCGACCCGGCCGCGGTCGACGAGGCCGACCTGGTGGCCGGCGGGCTGCCGTACCTCGACCGGGTCTGGTCCGACGACGAGTGGTCGCTCTACGAGGTCCGCCACCCGACGCCGCTGGTCTCGCCGCCCGCGATGGTCGTGGCGTACGACGCCGCCGAGCTCACCATCACCACCCCGGTCGCCGGGCGGGTCGTGATCCGGATCGCCGACTCCCCGTGGCTCAGCCTCGTCGACGCCGCCGGCGACCCGCTGCCGGGCTCCGAGGTCGAGGAGGGCGCGGAGGCCCTCGGCGCCGGCGGTCCGGCCTGCCTGACCCACCTCGAGTCCGAGAAGTCCGACGACGAGGCGAATGGCCCGCGCGACGACTGGCTGGTGCTGCACGCCCCGGCGCCCGGCACCTACCGGATCGCGGCGCCCTACAAGCTGCCGCGCGGCACCTCCTGCCCGTCCCTGCCCTGAGCGCTGCCCCGATGACCGGGGGAGGCCGCGGTTTCATCGTCCGTTCACGGGCACCTGCCTAGCGTGGACGACGTGCTCGACGCCGCCCGACGTACGACGCTCCTCGGCGCCCCCGGCGCCGCGGTGGTGGTCGGTGCGTTCGCCGCCGCCGCCGCAGCAGCCTGGCTGCCGGTGCTCGGCCGGCCGCTGAGCAACGACGAGGGCGGGTTCCTGCTGGTGGCCTCGCAGTGGGGCCCGGGCACGTCCCTGTACGGCGACTACTGGGTCGACCGGCCACCGCTGCTGATCGGGCTGTTCCAGCTCGCGGACCTCGGCGGCGGGGCGATCGCGCTCCGCCTGCTCGGGATGGTGGCGGTCGTCGTCTCGGTGCTGCTCGCCGGCGAGCTCGGCCGGTCACTGGCACCCGGCCGACAGGTCGCGGCGGTGGCCGGCTCGGCCACCGCCGCGATCTTCCTCGCGACCCCGTTCTTCGGGACGAGCGAGGTGAACGGCGAACTCCTCGCGATGCCGTTCGTCCTGGCCGGGCTGGTCGCGCTGGTCCGTCGGTGGTGGCTGGCGGCGGGGGTGCTCGCGGTGGCCGCGGCCGCCGTGAAGCAGAGCGAGGTCGACGTCTTCCTCGCGGCGGCGGTCGCCGGCGTGACCCTGCTGCGGCGGCGCCGGTGGACCGAGGCCGCCGTCGCCGCCGGCGTGTTCGCGCTGGGCGCCGGGGGCGCGCTCGGCGTCCTGCTGTGGTGGGCGGCGGTCCACGGGACCTATCCGAGCGAGCTGTGGGACGCCGTCGTGACCTTCCGGGGGGAGGCGGCCGAGGTGATCTCGTCGTCCGCCAGCGACGCCACGCCCGAGCGGGCGCAGCAGGTCTGGACGGCGTTCCTCGTCAGTGGAGCCGCCGGGCTCGTGCTGCTGGCCCTCGTGGCCCTGCTGCCCGTGCAGCGGCGGCGGCGCAGCGTCGCGGCCACCGCAGCCACCCCGGTCGACGTCCGTCCCCTCGCGGCCGTGGTGCTCGCCTGGGAGGCCTTCGTCGTGGTCGGGGGTGGCAGCTACTGGCTGCACTACCTGATCGCGACCGTGCCCGGTCTGGTGCTGATCGTCGTCGCCGTCGTCCGGCACCGTCCCGAGCGCTGGCGCTGGACCGGCGGCGTGCTCGCCTACTCCGCGGTCGCGGCCGCGGCCGCCGTGGTCGCGCTGGCGGTGGTCGGTCGTCCGCAGCCGGCCGACGCGGAGGTCGATCGCTACCTCGCGGCGCAGAAGCGCCCGGGAGACACGGCCGTGGTCGCGTTCGGCGACCCGGCCATCCTCCGGAGCACGGGCATGCACAGCCCCTACCCGCTGGTGTGGAGCCTGCCGGTGCGCGTCCGCGACCCGCATCTCGCCCAGCTGGCAGCGGTGCTCGACGGGCCCGAGCGGCCGACGTGGGTGGTCGTGAACGGGGCGACCCTGGCGACCTGGGGCGTGGACGACTCGGCCGCCCAGCCGGTGCTGGACCGGCGCTACGAGCTCCACGCCGTCCTCGGCGACTGGCACGTCTACCACGTGGCGCCGGGTACGCCCCGGGAAGATTGACGCTTCAATCCTGTTGTGCCTGTCATGAAGAACATCGGTTTCCTCTCGTTCGGCCACTGGACGCCCTCCCCGCAGTCGCAGACGCGCTCGGCCTCGGACGCGCTCCTGCAGTCCATCGACCTCGCGGTCGCCGCCGAGGAGATCGGCGTCGACGGGGCGTACTTCCGCGTGCACCACTTCGCGCGGCAGCTCGCCTCGCCGTTCCCGCTGCTCGCCGCCGTCGGCGCGCGGACCAGCCGGATCGAGATCGGCACCGGCGTGATCGACATGCGCTACGAGAACCCGCTGTACATGGCCGAGGACGCCGGCGCCGCGGACCTGATCGCGGGCGGCCGGCTCCAGCTCGGCATCAGTCGCGGCTCACCGGAGCAGGTCGTCGACGGGTTCCGCTACTTCGGCTACGAGCCGGGGGAGGGGAGCGACCACGGCGAGATGGCGCGCGAGCACGCGGCGGTGTTCCTCGAGGTGGTCCAGGGGAAGGGCTTCGCACAGCCCAACCCGCGCCCGATGTTCCCCAACCCGCCGGGCCTGCTCCGCCTGGAGCCGTACTCGGAGGGCCTGCGCGACCGGATCTGGTGGGGCGCCGGCACCCGCGCCACCGCGGAGTGGACCGCCGCGCAGGGGATGAACCTCATGAGCTCGACGCTGCTGACCGAGGACACCGGCGTGCCGTTCCACCAGCTCCAGGCCGAGCAGATCCAGCGGTTCCGTGACGCCTGGCGGGCCGCCGGACACGAGCGCGAGCCGCGCGTCTCGGTCAGCCGCAGCATCTTCCCGGTGGTCAGCGACATGGACCGCGCCTACTTCGGCCACGAGTCGCGCAGCCAGGACCAGGTCGGCCACCTCGACGGGGGCCTGGCCCGCTTCGGCAAGTCGTACGCCGGCGAGCCGGAGCAGCTGGTCGCAGACCTGGCCGAGGACGAGGCGGTGGCGGCCGCGGACACGCTGCTGCTCACGATCCCCAACCAGCTCGGCGTCGACTACAACGTCCACGTGCTCGACAGCGTCCTGCGCCACCTCGCCCCGGAGCTCGGCTGGCGCTGAGGCCGGATCCGGGTGGGTGCCAGACTCGACCTCATGGTCGAGACACACGAGCACCAGCACGAGCAGCACGAGCGGCACGGCGCCGGTCTGGACACGATGGCGGTCAGTGCCACGCTGCACTGCCTGACCGGCTGTGCGATCGGTGAGATCGCCGGCATGTTGATCGGCACCGCCGCCGGTGTCGGCAACGCGGTCACGGTGCCGCTGTCGATCGCCCTCGCGTTCGTGTTCGGGTTCACCCTGTCGTCGCTGCCCCTGCTGCGCGCCGGGCTCGACGTCGGTGCGGCGCTCAAGGTCGTCGTGGCCGCGGACACCCTGTCGATCCTGACGATGGAGGTCGTCGACAACCTGGTGATGGTGCTCGTCCCGGGCGCGATGGACGCAGGCCTGGTCAACGTCGTCTTCTGGCTGAGCATGGCGCTCTCGCTCGCCGTTGCCTTCGCTGCGGCGTTCCCGGTCAACCGCGCGCTCCTGCGGCGCGGCAAGGGACACGCCCTCACCCACGAGTACCACGACGGCGCCCAGGAGCCGCAGGGTGCGCGCCGCTTCATCCCGGCGATCCCGACCGGCTCGCTGGTCGCGGTGATCGCAGCCTTCCTGCTCGGGGGACTGGTGGTGGCGATCGCCGACGCCTTGTCCTAGATACCCTAGGGGGGTATGGTAACAACATGACTGACTCTCACACCGCGTCCTACACCGTCACCGGCATGACCTGCGGCCACTGCGTCGCCTCCGTCACCGAGGAGGTCCAGGCGATCCCGGGCGTCACCGACGTCCAGGTCGACCTCGCCTCCGGTGCCCTGTCGATCACGAGCAGCCGGACCATCGACGACGACGCCGTGCGCGCCGCTGTCGACGAGGCCGGCTACCAGCTGGCATGAACGCCGCCGTCCGGGTCGCGGGCTTCGGCGTCGGCCTCGCCGTCGTCCTGGGGGTCGCCTGGGCCGCCGGCGCGGCCGTCGGCCCCGTGGTCGACGAGCCCGAGCCGATGGCCCACGCGATGCCGGAGCAGGAGGGCACGGAGGCGCACGGCGCCGCCGAGCACCTCCCCGGCGGCCTTGCCGTCGCCCAGGATGGCTACCGCCTCGAGCTCGCCGACGGCGTCCTGCCGGCCGGCGCCCGGACACTGTCCTTCACGGTCCTGGGCCCCGACAGCCGGCCCGTCACGGCGTACGAGGTCGAGCACGAGAAGCGCCTGCACCTGATCGTCGTCCGGCGCGACTTCACCGGCTTCCAGCACGTCCACCCGGTGCTCGACGAGGCGACGGGGGAGTGGCGCACCGACGTCGACCTGACCCCCGGTGCCTGGCGCGTGCTCGCCGACTTCGTCCCCACGGGCGGTGAGGACCTGACGCTCGGCAGCGACCTGCTCGTGCCGGGACGCGTCGACGCACCGGCCCCGACGCCGGAGAAGCGCACCGACACCGTCGACGGGTACACCGTGACCGTGGCCGGCGACCTGGAGTCCGGCGAGCACTCGATGCTCGCGATGAGCGTCACCAGGGACGGCGCGCCGGTCGACGACCTGCAGCCGTACCTGGGCGCCGCGGGCCACCTGGTGGCGCTGCGGGAGGGCGACCTCGCCTACCTGCACGTGCACCCGGGCGACGGGCTCGAGTTCGGCGCCGAGGTGCCCAGTCCCGGCCGCTACCACCTGTACCTCGACTTCAAGCACGCGGGAGTCGTGCGGACCGCCGAGCTCGTCCTGGAGGCGTCATGACCGAGACCGAGCTGCTCCTCACCGGGATGACCTGCGCGTCGTGCGCGAACCGGATCGAGCGCAAGCTGAACAAGGTCGAGGGTGTCACCGCCACCGTCAACTACGCCACGGAGAAGGCGAAGGTCACCTTCGAGGACACCGTCAGCACCGAGGACCTCATCGCCGCGGTGAAGGCGGCGGGGTACGACGCGCGGCTGCCCGAGACCCGCACGACCGAGGACGGGTCGGACGCCGGTGAGGGCGACGGCCCCGAGGTCCGCGCGCTGCGCCAGCGACTCCTGGTGTCCGCCGTCCTCGCGGTGCCGGTCATCGCGCTCGCGATGGTGCCCGCCTGGCAGTTCACCTACTGGCAGTGGGCGTCGCTGACGCTCGCCGCGCCGGTCGTCGTCTGGGGCGCGTACCCGTTCCACAAGGCGGCCTGGACCAACCTGCGGCACGCCACCTCGACGATGGACACCCTGGTCTCGATGGGCGTGATCGCCGCGTTCGGCTGGTCGCTGTACGCGCTGTTCCTCGGCGACGCCGGCGAGCCCGGCATGAAGCACCCGTTCGAGCTGACCATCGAGCGGATGAGCGGCTCGGGGAACATCTACCTCGAGGCCGCGGCGGGCGTCACCACCTTCATCCTGGCCGGCCGCTACTTCGAGGCCCGGTCGAAGCGCCGGGCCGGGGCCGCGCTGCGCGCCCTGATGGACCTCGGTGCCCGCGACGTCGCTGTGCTGCGCGACGGCGTGGAGCAGCGCGTCCCGGTCGAGCAGCTCGCGGTGGGCGACCTGTTCGTCGTCCGTCCCGGGGAGAAGGTCGCGACCGACGGCGTGGTCGAGGAGGGCACCTCCGCGGTCGACGCCGCGATGCTCACCGGCGAGTCCGTGCCGGTCGAGGTCGGACCGGGTGACCAGGTCACCGGTGCCACCGTCAACGCCGGCGGCCGGCTCGTCGTCCGCGCGACCCGGGTCGGGGGCGACACCCAGCTCGCCCAGATGGCGCGGCTGGTGGAGGAGGCGCAGAACGGCAAGGCCTCCGCCCAGCGGCTCGCCGACCGGATCTCCGGGGTCTTCGTGCCGATCGTGATCGCCCTCGCCGTCGGGACGCTCGGCTTCTGGCTGGGCACCGGTGCCGGCACGACCGCGGCGTTCACCGCGGCGGTCGCCGTGCTGATCATCGCGTGCCCGTGCGCGCTCGGCCTCGCCACGCCGACCGCGCTCATGGTCGGCACCGGACGGGGTGCCCAGCTGGGCATCCTCATCCGCGGACCCGAGGTGCTCGAGCAGACCCGCAAGGTCGACACGATCGTGCTCGACAAGACCGGCACCGTCACCACCGGCACGATGTCGCTGCTCGACGTGGTCGCCACCAGCGGCGAGGACCGTGACGAGGTGCTCCGGCTGGCGGGTGCGCTCGAGGACGCGTCCGAGCACCCGATCGCCCGGGCGATCGCCGACGCCGCCCGCGCGGCCGGTCCGCTGCCGGTGGTCGAGGACTTCGCCAACGTGGAGGGCCTCGGCGTGCAGGGCATCGTCGACGGCCACGCCGTGCTGGTCGGCCGCCCCCGGCTGCTCGCCGAGTGGTCGCAGCACCTGACCGCCGACCTGGAGCAGGCGCTCTCGGACGCGCAGGCGCAGGGCGGCACGGCGGTCGCCGTCGGCTGGGACGGCCGGGCCCGCGGCGTCCTGGTGGTCGCGGACCGGGTCAAGGACACCTCCGCCGAGGCGATCGGCATGCTGCGCGACCTCGGGCTGCACCCCGTGCTCCTCACCGGCGACCACGAGGCGGTCGCCCGGTCGGTCGCCTCCGAGGTCGGCATCGACGAGGTCGTCGCCGACGTGCTTCCGGCCGACAAGGTCGACGTGGTCAAGCGGCTTCAGGCCGAGGGTCGGGTGGTCGCGATGGTCGGCGACGGCGTCAACGACGCCGCGGCGCTCGCGCAGGCCGACCTCGGCCTCGCGATGGGCACCGGCACCGACGTGGCGATCGAGGCCAGCGACCTGACGCTGGTGCGCGGCGACCTCCGGGTCGCGGCGGACGCGATCCGGCTCAGCCGCCGGACCCTGCGGACCATCCAGGGCAACCTGGTCTGGGCGTTCGGCTACAACGTCGCCGCCCTCCCGCTGGCGGCCGCCGGCCTGCTCAACCCGATGATCGCGGGCGCCGCGATGGCGTTCTCGTCGGTGTTCGTGGTCGGCAACAGCCTGCGGCTGCGGACGTTCCGGTAGGACGCCGGGCCCTGGCTTCATCCTGCGTTCACGAGCGCCGCACTACGGTCGGGTCATGCGCATCCTGATCGTCGAGGACGACGACCGGCTGCGTGCCCTGCTCGCGGCCACCCTCGGCGAGGCGGGCTGGGAGGTCGACGAGGCTGCCGACGGCCGCTCCGGCTACGGAGCGGCTCTCGGCGGCGGGTACGACGTCGTGCTGCTCGACGTGATGCTGCCCGGCCTCGACGGCGTCACGCTGTGCCGCAAGCTGCGGGCCGCCGGCATCGAGGTGCCGGTCCTGATGCTCACCGCCCGCGGCCAGGTCGCCGCCCGGATCGAGGGACTCGACGCCGGTGCCGACGACTACCTGCCCAAGCCGTTCGACGTCGACGAGCTGCTGGCGCGGCTGCGCGCGCTGACCCGGCGTACGGCGTCCGCATCCGGGCCGGTCACGGTCGGTGACCTCGTCGTCGACCCGGCCGCGCGTCGCGTCACCCGCGGCGGCGCCGAGATCCAGCTGACGGCGCGGGAGTTCGACATCCTCGAGCTGCTGGTCTCGCGTGCCGGCGAGGCGGTCTCGCGCTTCACGATCCTCGACGAGGTCTGGGACGGGGAGACCGACCTGCGGAGCAACGTCATCGACGTCTACCTCGCCTCGATCCGGGCCAAGATCGACAAGCCGTTCGGCACGAGCACGATCACCACCCTGCGCGGCGCGGGCTACCGGGTCGACGCGCCGTGAGCCACTGGCCGATCCGGGTGCGCCTGGTCGCGGGGTTCTCCGCCGCGATGCTGGTGCTGCTGGCCGCGGCCGCGGTGTTCGTCTACTGGCGGGTGGAGTACGCCCTGGACCGGAGCCTCGACGGCGACCTGGCGCGGGCGACCACGGCGCTCCAGCAGGAGACCGGGCCGGACGGCACCGTCGCCGACGGCGACGCGCTCGCGGCGACCGGCGCGATCTACCAGGTGCTCGACGCCGGCGGCCAGGTCGTCGCCCACAGCCCGTCGGCCGGCGCCGTGCCGATCACGGACCCGCGGGGGGTCGACCACCCGCAGACCGTCGACGTGGGGCGGCTGCTGCCGATCTCCGACCACCCGCTGCGGGCCCGGGTGACCCCGACCGAGGTGGACGGGATGCCCGGCTACCTCGTGGTCGCGGTGCGCCGCGACCACCGGGACGAGGCGCTGCGCGAGCTGCTGCTGCAGCTCGGGATCTCGGTCATCGGCTCATTGGTCGTGGCCTCCGCGGTCGGCTACCTGCTGGCGCGCTCGGCGCTCCAGCCCGTCGAGGCCTACCGGCGGCAGGCCGAGGCGATCGCGTCCGGAGCGTCCGGCATGCGCCTCGCGGTGCCGGACAACCGGGACGACGAGGTGGTCCGGCTCGGCAACACCCTCAACGAGATGCTCGCCGCGCTCGAGCGGGCCCTGGACGCCGAGCGGCACTTCGTCGACGACGCCAGCCACGAGCTGCGCACCCCGCTCACGGTGCTCAAGAGCCGCGTGCAGGCCGCGCAGCGCCGCACCCGCACGGTCGAGGAGCACGAGGCGATCCTGGCCGAGCTGCTCGTCGACGTGGAGCGCCTGGCCCGGCTCGCCGAGCAGCTGCTCGAGCTGCGGCCCGAGCTGACCGACGACGTCCTGGACCGGATCACCGCGAACCTGGTCGCCAACGCGCACCTGCACGGCCGGCCGCCGGTCAAGGTCGACCTGCAGCGGGTGGGCGAGTGGCAGGTGCTCACCGTCGAGGACGACGGCCCGGGCATGGACGCCGAGCTTCTCGACCGCGCGACCGACCGCTTCGCCCGGGCGGACGACGCCCGGTCGCGGCCCGGCTCCGGTCTCGGCCTGGCGATCGTGCGAGAGCTGACCGAGTCGGCCGGTGGTCAGCTGCGGTTGTGCTGCCGCGGCCAGCACCGGCGGTTCGGCACCCACGTCGACCTGCCGTGCCGACACCACCCGGAGCGGATGACGGTCACCGTCTTCCTGCCTGCCGGCCAGGAGGGCCCGCCGAGCGGAGCCCGGACCGGGGCTCACGCCGCGGTGCGGGCCTCCGACCGCTCGGGGACCGGCTCCGGGGCCTGACGCCGCGGGATCGCCGCGGTGATGGCGACCCCTGCGAACGCCGCGACCGCCCCGGCCACGAAGCACAGCTGGAACGCGCCGAGCGTCGGGATCTCGACCCCGCCCATCGACTGGGTCCGGCTGGTGAGGATCGTGCCCATCACCGCGGCGGCCAAGGTGGTGCCGACCGAGCGCATCAGCGCGTTGAGCCCGACCGCCGAGGCGGCCTCGCGCACCGGGACCGCGTCCAGGATCAGGGTCGGCATCGCGGCGTACCCGATGCCGACACCGGCGCAGGCGACGCAGGACGCGACGAGCAGCTGCCACGGCGCGTCCATGAGGAACAGCGCGACCAGGTAACCGAACCCGAGCACGGTTGCCCCGACCATCAGCGTGATCCGGGCCCCGACGCTGCCGATCAGCCGGCTCGAGACCGGGGCGAACACCAGCATCATCAGGCCGCCCGGCGCCAGCCACAGGCCGGCGGCGAGGATCGACTGGCCCAGGCCGTAGCCGGTCGTCTCCGGCAGCTGGAGCAGCTGCGGCACGACGATCGACTGGGCCATCATCCCGAAGCCGATCGCGATCGCGGCGACGTTGGTCATCAGCACCGGTCGCTGCGCGGAGGTGCGCAGGTCGACCAGCGGGTCCGCCTGGCGCAGCTCGAAGGCCGCCCACGCGACCAGCACGAGAACACCCGCGGCGACCGAGGCCAGCGTTCGGCCGTCGCCCCAGCCCCAGGTGGTGGCCTTCGAGATGCCGACCAGCACCGCGACCAGGCCCACGGCCAGGCCGATGCCGCCGACCACGTCGAACCGCCCGGGCTGGGCGTCGCGCACGTGCGGGACCGCGCACCAGGTCAGCGCCGCGACCAACCCGGACAGGCCGGTCGCCACCCAGAACAGCGCGTGCCAGTCGCCGGCCTCGGCGATCCACGCCGAGAGCGGCAGGCCGATCGCGCCGCCGACGCCGAGCGTGGCGCTCATCGCGGCGATCGCGGTCGAGGTGAGGTGCGGGGGAGTGATCTCGCGCATCAGCGAGATGCCGACCGGGATGAAGCCCATCGCCAGCCCCTGCAGCGCCCGGCCCACCAGCACCGGCGCGAGCGAGCTCGACAGCGCGCAGACCATCGAGCCCACGAGCAGGATGAGCGCGCTGGTGACCAGCACCCGCTGCTTGCCGACGAGGTCGGCGAGCCGGCCCGCGACGGGCATCGCCACGGCGCCCGCCAGCAGCGTCACGGTGACGACCCAGGCGGCGTTCGCGGCCGAGGTTCCGAGGAAGACGGGGAGCTCGCTCTGGATCGGGATGACGAGCGTCTGGGTCAGCGCGGCGCACAGGCCGCCGAAGCACAGGGCGACGACCGGGAGCATCGGGTGGCGGGTGGCGGTGGACACCCGCGCAAATCTACAGATGCTTGCCCACGGCAACCAATTGCGTCACCCCCGCGGCGATCGTGACGTGAACCACAGCGGACGGCGTCCGATCGCTGGGCTCCGCGTCCTGCCGCAGCCGCCCGCCGTCGTCACCTGCTCGATGCCGGCGCTCGCCGCGCAGGTCGTCCACCACCCGAGCACGCGGTTCGACCTCTCGACCTGATGGCGACGTACGCCGTCGGTCGGCTGCTCCTCACCCGCGGGGTGCTGTCCGCCTCGCGACCTCGTCGAGGATCCGGGCCAGGTCGGCCGGCCGCGACCACATCGGCCAGTGCGACGTCGGCAGGTCGAGGTAAGCGAGGTCACGCAGCTCCGTGAGGCCGGCCAGCCACGGCGCGCCGGCCGCGGCGGCCTGCTGGTACTCGGCGGCGGGGAACCCGGTGGCGATCACCAGGGACGGCACGTCGCGGCGGGCGTCGTTGGTGAGCACCGGTGCCTCGCGCATCGGCCCGGCCGGCTCGGGGACGGCGCGCTCGCGGAACTCGGCGAGCTGTGCCTCGCTGATGCCGTCGAGGTTCTCGCCGAGGTCCTCCCAGGACGGCAGCGGGAGCTCGGGGTCCGCGAACTCCTCCTTGATCGGCCCCGTCCCGGGGGCGGTGTCGACGTAGACCATCGCGGCGATGCGCTCGGGCACGCGGTCGCTGGCGACGTAGCCCGGCTGGCTCGCGCCGCTGTGCACGGCGAGCACGACCGGGCGGTCGTGGGCCTCGATCGCGGCGACGATCGCGTCCGCCTGGTCGGACAGCGACACCGTGCCCCGGTCGGGGTGGTCGGGCTCGAGGCCGGGGAGCGTCAGCGCGGTGACGTCGTGGCCGTCGGCCCGCAGGGTCGCGGCCACGTCGTCCCACGCCCACGCGCCGAGCCACCAGCCGGGGACGAGGACGAGGGGGGAGGAGTCCGCCATGGAGGACACGGTAGTGATGCGGACCGACACCGGCCCGGCTGATACGCTGGAGGGGCACCGACGTTCATCTGTGCACGCCGGTGGGTGTCGCACACCAGGACCGACCGTCTGACCGGTGGTCCGATCGACCGCTCGAGGGTGGCTTGCCCGGGCCGCCCCGTGAGCCGTCGCAGCAGCACCAGTTCTGTTCCCGGGCACTCCGGAGGAGGGGTCCTTGGCTCGACAGGGCCAACGCCAGCAGGCGAACCGTCGTACGTCCGCGCGCAACCAGCGCCGAGGTCGTGCCCTCGACAACGAGGGCATCATCCCGGTGCTCGCCCGCGCCGTGCGCGAGGTGGAGACCGCCGTCCAGCGCGGCGCCGTCAACGGCTCGACGCGCACGAAGTTCCAGGTCGTCGCCCTGCTGGTCCGCGAGGAGCGGGCCAGCCTGAAGGCCGACACCGAGGCGACGGAGGCGCACCGGGCCGACCAGCTCAAGCGGCTCGACGGCATCGCCACGATCCTCGCCAAGACCGCCGCGGTCCACCCGTCGCTGCTCGCCCTGCTCGCCGAGGACTCCGAGGTGTCCGACGACGCCCGCGACCTCCGGCGCCGGATGCTCCAGCAGGCCGGCATCGAGGTGCCCGAGGAGGAGGTCGTCGAGCCCGGACCGTCCGAGGCGTCCGCCAGCACCAGCCGGCGGGTGGTCCCGCAGTCGGTGATCTCCCGGCAGCTCGCGAACCCCTTCCTCGTCCCCGACTTCTCCGCGGTCCAGCAGGGCAGCGGCCGGGCCCGCCGGCTCGCCGGCTGGGAGCTGCTCGGCCCGCTGTTCCGCTCGTTCGAGTACGCCAGCAACGGTGTGTCGTGCATGCCGCTGCCGGAGGCCGCGAACGTGCGGCTGCCCGCCGACCGCGAGCTGATGCACCACCAGGCCCAGCTGGTCGCCGCGGCCGCGGACGGGCACCGCACCTTCCTGCTCGCGGACGAGCCGGGCCTGGGCAAGACCGCGCAGGCACTGCTGGCCGCGCAGGCGGCCGACGCGTACCCGCTGCTGGTCGTCGTCCCGAACGTCGTCAAGATGAACTGGGCCCGCGAGGTCGGGATGTGGACCCCGCAGAAGACCGTGAGCGTCATCCACGGCGATGGCGAGGACGTCGACGGGTACGCCGACATCTTCGTGGTCAACTACGAGATCCTGGACCGCCACGTCGGCTGGCTCGGCAACCACGGCATGCGCGGCATGGTCGTGGACGAGGCGCACTTCATCAAGAACAAGTCCTCGCAGCGCTCGCAGCACGTGCTGCACCTCTCCGACCGGATCCGCAGCCGGTTCGGCCGGCCGCTGCTCATGGCGCTCACCGGCACCCCGCTGATCAACGACATCGAGGACTTCCAGGCGATCTGGGAGTTCCTCGGCTGGATCGACGAGAAGAAGCCGCTCGGCGGGCTCATGGACGCCCTCGAGGACACCGGGCTCACACCCGCGGACCCCGGCTTCTACCCCAACGCGCGCCGCGCGGTCGTGGACATGGGCATCGTCCGGCGCCGCAAGATCGACGTCGCCGCCGACATCCCGGCCCGCCGCGTCGCGGACCTCCCGGTCGAGCTCGACGACGAGGCCGGCCGCTCGATCCGCGAGGCCGAGCGCGAGCTCGCCCGCCGCCTGGTCGAGCGCTACGAGGTCGCGCTCCAGACCCGCAAGTCCGGCAGCACCGTCGAGGGCATCGACCACGAGCTCGTCCGCCGCGTCGCGACCTGGGAGCGCGAGGACATGGACACCTCGACCGGCGAGAACGTGTTCAGCATGATGCGCCGCATCGGCCGGGCGAAGGCGGGCCTCGCCGCCGACTACGCCGCCCAGCTGGCCCGCAGCGTCGGCAAGGTCGTGTTCTTCGCCAAGCACATCGAGGTGATGGACGCCGCCGAGGAGACGTTCGCGGCGCGCGGCCTGAAGTTCTCCTCGATCCGCGGCGACCAGACCACGACGGTCCGGCAGCGGAACATCGACGCCTTCACCAAGGACCCCGAGGTCCAGGTCATCGTCTGCTCGCTCACCGCGGCCGGCGTCGGCGTGAACCTCCAGGTCGCCTCGAACGTCGTGCTCGCCGAGCTCTCGTGGACCGACGCGGAGCAGACCCAGGCCATCGACCGGGTCCACCGCATCGGCCAGGTCGAGCCGGTCACCGCATGGCGGATCATCGCCTCGCAGACGATCGACACCCGGATCGCCGAGCTCATCGACAGCAAGGCCGGCCTGGCCGCGGTCGCGCTCGACGGCTCCGACGAGGAGGTCGGCTCCTCGGTGGACGTCCAGCTCGAGGCCCTGGTCGCGCTGCTCACCCGGGCGCTGGAGGAGAAGGCCGCCGCCTGAGGTCCGGAAGGGTCATCGGTGAGGATTGAACCGACCGGGCCGCTCGCCCGTGACAGGGGTGGAGGTGTGATGCCCGAGAGCCCGGTCGCCCTGATGACCCAGCTGCACGACGAGCACGCCGCCGCGCTGTGGGGCTACTGCCTGCGCCTGACCGGCCACGACCACGCGCGGGCGGAGGACGTGGTGCAGGAGACGCTGCTGCGCGCCTGGCGCAGCTTCCCGAGCCTGGATCCGGCGTCCGGCTCGGTGCGGGCCTGGCTGTTCAAGGTGGCCCGGAACATCGTGATCGACGAGTGGCGGACCAAGCGCTCGCAGAGTGAGCTCGCCGTCGCCGACGTGCCGGAGGTGCCCGCCGACGCGGACCGCACCGACCAGCTCCTGCTCTCGTGGGTCGTCGCCGAGGCGCTCACCCGGCTCTCGCCCGAGCACCGCGCGGTGCTGCTGGAGTGCTACTACCGCGGCCAGTCGGTGGCCGAGGCGTCCCGCAAGCTCGGCATCCCGGAAGGAACCGTGAAGTCCCGCACGCACTACGCGCTCCGCGCCCTACGGCTCGCCCTCGAGGAGATGGGGGTCGTGGCATGACGTGCGACCTCGCCCACCTCGACGGCGCCTACGTCCTCGGCGCGCTCTCGCCGGAGGAGCGCCTCACCTTCGAGCGCCACCTCGCGACCTGCCCGTCGTGCTCGGCCGCGGTCCGCGACCTCGCCGGCCTGCCCGGGCTGCTCGCCCAGGTGTCGCCGGAGGTCGTGGAGACGCCCCGGGAGCCCGAGCCGGTCCCGGACACGCTGCTCCCGCACCTCGTGCGGGAGGTACGCCGTACCCAGCACCGCCGCCACCGGGTGGCCGGCCTGGCCGCGGCCGCCGCCGTCGTGGTCCTCGGCGCCGGCACCGTCGCCGTGGTCGCCGCGACCGGTGACGACAGCGCCCCGCCCTCGGCGACGCCGTCGCTGGCGACCGCGCAGGACATGGCGCAGCTCGACCAGACCGCGGTGTGGGGCAAGGTCGCGCTCACCTCCGTGCTGTGGGGGACCCGGCTGGACCTCACGTGCAGCTACGAGGAACCGGCCGGCGGCTACCCCGAGAGCGGGCACACCTACGCGCTGGTCGTGCACACCCGCGACGGCGGCACCGAGCAGGTCGCGACCTGGCAGGGCCTGCCCGGCCGGACCATGCACGTCACCGGCGCGACCGCGCTCACCGCCGACCAGATCTCGTCGGTCGAGGTGCAGGACGCGGACGGCCGGCCCCTCCTCGAGCTCAGGAGCTGAACGCCTCGAGGAACCGGTCGCGGACCGTGTCCATCCGCCAGACGGGTGCGTCCGGCGACGGGTGGAGGCCCGGCTGCCAGCGCCAGCCGGCGGTCCGGCTCACGACGGACCGGTCCCGGGCGATCAGCGAGACCGGGACGTCGTGGCCGGGGTCGGGGCCGGTGACGTAGGAGTGCGGCTGGTGGTCGCCGAGCACCAGGAGCACGAGGTTCCGGTCCGGTTGCTGCTCGAGCCAGGACACGAGCGTGCCCATCGAGTACTCGACGGACTGGCCGTAGAGGGTCTGCACGTCGGAGGAGCCCGGCTGCGTCGGCGCACCGTCGAACACCGACCCGTCGCCGACGCGGTCCCAGGGCACGGGCAGCGGTGACGGCGCCCAGGGGTGGTGGCTGGAGACCAGGTCGACCTCGGCCATCACCGGCCGCCGGTCGCGCCGCGCGAGCTCGAGCCGCTGGAACGCCGCGAGCGTGTACTGGTCGGGCACCGGGGCGTAGCCGAACTGCGGCCCCGCGTAGCCGACGTCGCGCGAGTCGTAGAGCCGGTCGAACCCGTAGAAGCGCTGCCCCTCGGGCCAGTCGCGGGTGTTGGCCGGGACGTCGAAGACCGTGCGCCAGCCGGCGGCGGCGAACGCCGAGGTCAGCGTCAGCCGGTCCGCGCCGAGCAGCTGGTCGTACCGGCGCTGGCTGTCCACCCACAGGCCCGACTGGAGCGTCGAGTGCGCCAGCCAGCTCGCGGCGCCGAACGTCGGTGAGGTGAGGAACGCGCTGCGTGACCGGTAGCCCGCCGCGCGCAGCCGCCGGGTGCCGTCGTCGAGGACCGCGTCGACGCCGGGGGAGAACGTCGTGCCCTGCACGGCCACCCGGCCGTAGGACTCGACGAACACGACGAGCACGTCCTTGCCGCGCAGCCCACGCAGCAGCCGGTCACCGGGGACCGCGGCGTACGGGTCCGCGTCGATCGCGCGGCCGAACGCCTGGCGGTCGGCCAGGTCCGCCCGCACCTGCGCGACCTCGTCGTAGGCGAGCACCGCCGCGCTGGTGGAGCCGACCTGCGCCAGCGCCGCGAGGGCCACCAGCCCGGTCACCGAGGCGAGCACGCGACGGTGACCGGCCACCGCCCCGGCGACCCGGACCGTCGCCAGCGGGAGCAGCACGAGCACCGCCAGCACGACGAGCCCTGCGCCGACCGCGGTCGCGCGGGCCGCGGTCACGCCGATCGAGTCGCCGAGCACGCCGACGCCCGGGCCGAGGTAGACCCAGTCCGCCGTGGGGTCGAACGGCCGGTCCAGGAAGGTCTCGAAGCCGGTGTCGAGGGCGCGGAGCACGACCACGGCACCGAGGACGACCCCGAGCACGGCCGCCGCCGCGCCACGGGCCCGTCGCGGGAGCAGCGCGATCGCGACCACCAGGAGCGCCTCCGCCGGCAGCCGCACCAGGTCCCCGGGGTCGTGGGGCAGCACGAGCGCGACCCAGACCGCCGCGACCGCGACCAGGGTGAGCCCACCGCCGGCGGGGTACGACGCGTCGACGTACCGCGTGCGCCGCAGCCACCAGACGTCGCGACCGAACGACTCGGCGAGCAGCGCCAGCGCGGTCAGCAGCATCGCCTCGGTCAACGCGTGGGGGAGCAGGCCGGAGACCGCCACCGCGAGCACGATGCCCTGCACCGCGGCGACGACCTTGCGCCAGGAGCGCGGCGGCACCGGCCGGCGCAGCCACGGCAGGACGCGTTCGGCGAGCCAGAGCAGGTATCGCGCAGCGCCGATCAGCAGCACCCACCAGCCGTAGGCCGCGGCGGCGTACGCGCTGAGCACCGCGATGAGGAACGCGTCGGTCTCCATGTCGAAGCGCGCGCCGAAGGCCGACCCGCTGCTGGTGCGGCGCGCGACCTGCCCGTCCACCCAGTCCAGGGCGAGCGCCGCGACCACCAGCCAGAGGACCCACCCGTCGGGTCCGAGGACCGCCACGACGACCGCGAGCGCGGCACGCACCCCGGTGACCAGGTCTGCGGGCCGGACTGCGGGGCGGTGAACCAGCGGCACGGTGCCTCCGTGTGTGGGGTGTGACCAGTCGTACGGGGACGGCGCCGTCGGGGTTCACGGCCACGGCGTTCTGGGTGCGCGCGCCGCGCCACGGGGAGATCCGCGCCGCCGTGGTGCCCGACCCCGGCCCGGACGAGGTCCTGGTGCGCACGCTGCACTCCGGCGTCAGCCGCGGCACCGAGACGCTGGTGTTCCGCGGCGGCGTGCCGGAGAGCCAGTGGGACGAGATGCGGGCGCCGTTCCAGGAGGGGGCGTTCCCGGGGCCGGTGAAGTACGGCTACCTCAGCGTCGGCGTCGTCGAGTCGGGCCCGGACCAGCTCGTCGGGCGCACGGTGTTCTGCCTGCACCCGCACCAGACCGCGTACGTCGTCCCGGCGTCCGCGGTCGTCCCCGTGCCGGGCGGGGTGCCCGCGCGGCGGGCGGTGCTCGCCGGCACCGTCGAGACCGCGCTCAACGCTGTGTGGGACCTCGCGCCGCTCGTGGGCGACCGGGTCGCCGTGGTGGGGGCCGGGATGGTCGGGTGCTGCGTCGCCCGGCTGCTGGCCGGGATCCCCGAGGCCGAGGTCACCCTCGTCGACGTCGACCCCACGCGGGCCGAGGTCGCGGAGCAGCTGGGCGTCGCGTTCGCCATCCCCCGGGACGCGGCCGGCCAGCGGGACGCCGTCGTGCACACCAGCGCGACGGCGTCCGGTCTCCAGCTCTCGCTCGACCTGCTCGCGCCGGAGGGCACCGTGCTCGACCTCAGCTGGTACGGCGACCGGCGCGTGCACCTCTCGCTCGGCGGCGCGTTCCACTCCCGGCGGCTCGGCATCCGGGCCAGCCAGGTCGGGACCGTGGCCGGCCGCGCCCGGCGTACCCACGCCGACCGGCTCACCCTGGCGCTGCGGCTGCTGCGCGACCCGGCGTACGACGTCCTGCTGACCGGCGAGTCGCCGTTCGTCGAGCTCCCCGACGTGATGGCCCGGCTCGAGTCCGGCGTGCTGCCGGCGCTGTGCCACACGATCGCCTACCCGGAGGTGCGCTGAGTGTTCACCGTGACCGTCCGCGACCACATGATGGTCGCCCACAGCTTCCGCGGGGAGGTCTTCGGTCCGGCGCAGCGGCTGCACGGCGCGACCTTCGTGGTGGACGCGGCGTTCTCCGGGCCCGAGCTCGGTCCGGACGGGATCCTGCTCGACATCGGCGCCGCGGCGGAGCTGCTGCACGAGGTGCTCGGCGGGCTCACGTTCCGCAACCTCGACGACGAGCCCGCGTTCGCCGGCGTCAACACGTCCACCGAGGTGCTGGCGAAGGCCGTCGCCGACCGGCTGGCCGACCGGGCCACCGGGCTCGGTCCGGTCGCCCGGCTGGTGGTCACGCTGCACGAGTCGCACGTGGCGTGGGCGAGCTACGAGAGGGCCGTGTGAGATGACGACCCACCTGGTGCGTCCGGCCGCCGTCGACGACCCCGCCCGGCCCTCGGGCGGCAACGTCTACGACCGTCGGGTCGCCGACGCGCTCGGCCTGGTCGAGCACGCCTCGGTCGCCTCGGTCCCCGACGGTGCCCTGGCGCTCGTGGACGGGTTGCTCGCGTCGCCCGCCCTGCTGGCGGAGTCGGCGCGGGTGCGCGTCGTCGTGCTGGTGCACATGCCGCGCTGGGAGTGGTGGGAGGGACCGGTGCTCCGGGCCGCGGCGGGCGTGATCGCCACCAGCCACTGGGCCCGGGACCGGCTGGTCGCGTGCCACGGCCTCGAGCGGGTCTTCGTCGCCGAGCCCGGCGTCGACCCCGCGCCGGTGGCCGCGGGCACGCCGACCGGCGGCTCGCTGCTCAGCGTCGGCGCCGTGACGGCGCTCAAGGGGTACGACGTGCTGGCCGGTGCGCTGCGCACGCTGGACGACCTGGCCTGGTCGTGCTGCGGGGTCGGGTCGACGGCGATCGACCCGGCGTTCGCGGCGTCGCTGCCGGCGACGGTGCGGCTGACCGGCCCGATGACGCGCGAGCGGCTGGCCGCGACGTACGCCGGGGCCGACCTGCTCGTCCTGGCGTCGCGGGCCGAGACCTACGGCATGGTCGTCACCGAGGCGATCGCTCGGGGCGTGCCGGTCGTCGCCTCCGACGTCGGTGGTGTCCGCGAGGCGCTCGGTGACGGCGGCGTCCTGGTGCCACCGGGGGACCGGCACGCGTTGGCGGCGGCGCTGCGGGAGTGGCTGACCGCCCCGTCGTACCGCGCCGCGCTCCGGGCGGCCGCGCGGGCGCGCCGGGAGTCGCTCGCCGGGTGGGACCGCACCGCGGCGCTGGTGTCCGAGGCCCTGGCGGTCGTCGGATGAGGTGGGTCAGGGTCCTCGGCGGCGCCGCGATCCTCGCGGTGGTCGCCTGGCGGCTCGGTCCGCAGCCCTTCGCCGACGCGGTGCGATCGGCCGGGCCCGCCTCGCTGCTCGCGGCGCTGGCGATCACGGCGCTGACCACGGTCGCCTGCGCGTGGCGCTGGCGGGCGCTCGCCTGCCGGCTCGGCGTCGACGTGCCGCTGCGCGACGCGGTGGCGGCGTACTACCGCTCGCAGTTCCTCAACGCGACCCTGCCGGGCGGCGTCGTCGGCGACGTGCACCGGGCCGTGCGGCACGGCGCGCTCCCGGTGGTCGCGGATCGCGGCACCGGCCAGGCCGTCCAGGTCGTCGCGGCCGGCGCCGTCCTGCTCCTCGGCCCGGCGCCGTGGGCGTCGGCGCTGCTCGGGGTCGCCGTGGTCGCCGCGCTGGTGCGGTGGCCGGCGGTGGTCGCGACCTCGGTCGTGGCGGCGTCTGGCCACGTGGTCGTCTTCCTGGTCGCCGCGCGGGCGGCGGGCACGGCGGCCTCCCTCGTGGACCTCGTCCCGCTCGCGCTCCTGGTGATGCTGGCGGCGGCGGTGCCGCTCAACGTCGCCGGGTGGGGGCCGCGCGAGGGGGTCGCCGCCTGGGCGTTCGCGGCGGGCGGGCTCGGCGCTGCCCAGGGGGCGACGGTCGCGGTGCTGTACGGCGTCCTCGCCCTGGTCGCCACGCTGCCCGGGGCCGTCCTGCTCACGAGGGGAGCGGTCCGTGGCTGACCGTCCGTACACGCTGCTCAGCTGCGGGATGTCGATCGACGGCTACCTCGACAGCGCCGGCGACGAGCGGCTGATCCTCTCCAACGAGGCGGACCTCGACCGCGTCGACGAGGTGCGCGCCGGCTGCGACGCGATCCTGGTCGGCGCGACGACGGTCCGGAAGGACGACCCGCGCCTGCTGGTCCGTCGTCCCGAGCGGCAGCTGGGCCGGATCGCGCGCGGCCTGAAGCCGTCACCGGTCAAGGTCACGGTCACCTGCGGTGCCCGGCTGGACCCCGCGTCCCGCTTCTTCACGACGGGGGAGTCGGAGAAGCTCGTGTACTGCCCGACGCCGTCGTTCACCACCGCGCGGGCGCGGCTCGGCGCGAGCGCCACGGTGGTCGACGGCGGCGCACGCGTGTCGATGTCCGCGATCGCGCACGACCTGGCCGCGCGCGGCGTCCGCCGGCTGATGGTCGAGGGCGGTGGGTCGATCCACACGCAGTTCCTCGCCGAGGACGCTGCCGACGAGCTGCAGCTGGTCGTCGCGCCGTTCTTCGTCGGCGATTCGCGCGCCCGCCGCTTCGTGGACGACGGCCCCTTCCCGTTCCGCCCGGGCAGCCCGGCCCGGCTCGCCGACGTGCAGCGCATCGGCGAGGTCGTCCTGCTGCGCTACGCGCTCTCCGAGCGCTTCGAGGAGTCCGCATGAGAGCCACGATCCGCACGTCCCTCACGCTCCCGATCCGGCTGCACGGCTGGTCCGGAGCCGCCGACGTGTTCACGTTCGACGGCCTGGCCGACGGCGCCGAGCACCTCGCGATCCGGCTCGGGACGCCGGGCGCCGTACCCCTCGTGCGCGTGCACAGCGAGTGCCTCACCGGTGACGTCCTCGGCTCGGAGCGCTGCGACTGCGGGCCGCAGCTGCACGAGGCGCTCCGGCGGATCTCCGCCTCCGGCGGGTACCTGCTCTACCTGCGCCAGGAGGGCCGTGGGATCGGCCTGTACGCCAAGCTCGACGCGTACGCCCTGCAGGACGACGGCCTCGACACCTACGAGGCCAACCTCGCGCTCGGGTACGCAGCCGACGCCCGTGACTACACCGCCGCCGCGCAGATGCTCGCCGCCCTCGGCGTCTCTCGGTTGTCGCTGCTCAGCAACAACCCCGACAAGGGCGCGCAGCTCTCCGCCCACGGCCTGTCGGTCGACCTCGTCCCGACCGCGGTGCACCTGTCCTCGGCGAACCGGCGCTACCTCGCCGCCAAGGCCCGCAGCGGGCACACGTTGCTGAGCGACGTCGGGTGATCGGCGGGGACGACACCGGGCAGCGCGCACAGCACCCGGGGTCTCGACCGGCTCGACCACCGACCGACGTGCGACCACGAGCGGCCCACGCGAGTGGTCGGCGCCCGGACCTAGTCTGTCGCCGTGGACCTGCCGGTGGACCTCGACGCGCGCGGCGACCGCACCGGCGCGATCTACCGGGCGCTGCTCGAGGCCGTCCGCTCCGGCCGCCTCGGGGTCGGCGACCGGCTGCCGCCGAGCCGCGCGCTCGCGCAGGACCTCGGCGTCGCACGCAACACCGTCGCCTCGGCGTACGAGCGGCTCGTCGCCGAGGGCTTCCTCGAGGCCCGCGTCGGCGACGGCACGTACGTCGCCGACCTGGCCGCACCCGCGCCCGCGCCGCGCCACCCCGGTGCCCTGGACCCCCGCCCGGGCTGGACGTTCCGCCCCCTGCCGGTCAGCGGCGACAGCGAGCCACCGCCGTACGACTTCCGGGTCGGCATCCCGGACGCGACGCTGTTCCCGTTCGACACCTGGCGCCGGCTGGTCGCGGCCGAGCTCCGCGGCGGCGCGCACCACCCCGGCACGTACGCGAGCCCGGGCGGCCACCCCGACCTGCGCGCCGCGATCGCCCGCTACCTCGCCCTGGGCCGCGGTGTCGCCGCCGACGCCGACGACGTCGTCGTCACGCACGGCACCCAGCAGGCGCTCGACCTGATCACCCGGGTGCTGGTCGAGCCCGGCGACGTGGTGGCGGTCGAGGACCCCGGCTACCCGTACGCGCGCGAGCTGTTCGCGTCGTACGGCGCCCGCGTGGTGCCCGTGCGGGTGGACCGTGACGGCCTCGTCGTCGACGAGGTGCCCGACCGGGCCCGGCTGGTGTTCACCACCCCGTCGCACCAGTTCCCGACCGGCCCGCCCCTGTCCCTCGCGCGCCGCCAGGCGCTGCTGGAGTTCGCCAACCGCCACCGGGTGGCGATCGTGGAGGACGACTACGACAGCGAGTTCCGCTTCACCGAGCGGCCGATGGAGACCCTGCACGCCCTCGACCGGCACGGGCGGGTCGTCTACGTCGGGACGTTCTCCAAGTCGCTGATCCCGGCGCTGCGGGCGGGCTACCTGGTGGCGCCGCGCAGCCTGCGCGACGCGCTGCTCGGCGCCCGCCAGCTCGCCGACGGGTACGGCGCTCCCGCGGAGCAGGTCGCGCTCGCGCGCTTCGTCTCCGACGGCCTGCTCGGCCGGCACCTGCGCCGCGCCCACAAGGCGTACGCCGAGCGCCGCCGGCTCGTCCTCGACGGGATCGCCCGGTTGCTGCCGGAGCTCGAGGTCGTGCCGTCGGCGGCGGGACTGCACGTCACGGCGACGTTCCGCGAGCCGGCCGACGATCTGCCGATCGATGATGGCGCGGTCGTCGCCGCCGCGGCCGCGCAGGGCGTCGCGGTCGAGGCACTCTCGTCGTACGCCGTGGCGGCCCCGGTGTCCGGCCTCGTGTTCGGCTACGGCGCGACCCGGACCGCCGCGGTCACACCGGGTCTGGAGCGGTTGGCGCGGCTGCTCGCGAGCGGGACAGCCACACGACGGCGGCCACCCCCACGATGACCTGGGGGAGCAGGTAGCGGCCGGTCACGGCCAGCAGCCCCACCGACGACACGAACGCGACCACGCTGCCGCGCCACACCCAGGTGCCGCGCGGGAGCAGCCGGATCGCGGCGGCGGTGCCGACGAGGTAGACGATCGAGAACGCACCGGTCACCAGCAGCATCGTCCGCTCGATCGCGATGCCGCTGACCGCGATCGCGACCAGCGTGCCGAGCGCGCCGGCGGTGACCACCACCAGCGACCGGCGCGGCACCTGGCCCGCGCTGGACCCGTGCGCGAACCACGCCGGCAGCGAGCCGTCCCGCCCCAGCGCACCGCCGAGCCGGGCGCTGCCGGCGAAGTAGGCGTTCATCGCGCCCAGCGAGAGCAGCACGGCGACCACGGTCGTCACCGCGCGGGCGGGCTCGCCGAAGCCGAGCACGAGCAGGTCCGACAGCGGCGCCTTGCCCGTGTGCGGCCCGAGCACCGCGACGGTCGCGAAGGCGACGCCGAGGTACATCACGCCCATCACCACCAGGGCGATCAGCGTCGAGCGGCCGATGTCGCGGGCCGGGTCGCGGTACTCCGACGACAACGACGTGACGACCTCCCACCCGGCGAAGGCCCAGATGAGCAGCGCGGCGGCGGTGCCGATCGCGGCGTACCCGTGCGGGGCGAACGGCGTCAGGTTGGCGCCGCTCGCGTGGGGGAGGGAGACCAGCGTCGCGACGAGCAGCAGCAACGCGAGGGTGCCGGCGATGACCAGCTGGACCCGCCCGGAGACCCGGATGCCGAACCAGTTCATCACCGCGACGACGCCGATGAGCACCCCCGCGGTGAGCAGCTGGGTCTGGCGGCCGCCGCCCGCGCTGTCCGCGACGTACGCCCCGGCGAAGCCGGCCGCCGCCGGCGCCCCCAGGGGGATCGCGAAGTAGAAGCACCACCCGATCACCGTCGCCACCCGCGCGCCGAACGCACGGCGGGCGTAGGTCGAGACGCCGCCGCCGTCGGGGTACCGCGCGCCGAGCGCGGCGAACGTCGTCGCCAGCGGCACCGAGAGCAGCACCAGCGCCAGCCAGGCGACGAGCGATGCCGGGCCGGCCTCGTGCGCGGCGAGCGCCGGCAGCGAGATCACCCCGGTGCCGAGCACCGCGCCCAGGGTGAGTGCGGCGCCCTGCGGCACCCCCAGCCCGCCGGCGGCGACGGGGTCGTCGACGGGGATCGGGTCGGGGGTCAGGGCGCGTGTCACGCGCTCAATCTAGGGCCGGCAGAGGTCCGGCCGCAGCGCCAATCCGGATCGCGCTGCCCGGGCCAATTCGGGCCCGGGCGGGGCGTTGGCTCAGTGCTTCTCGCGCACCGCGGCGACGACGACCTTGAACTTCTCGTTGTTGTCGCGCGGCCGGCCCTGGCACGACCACGTCGTGCGGTGCCAGCACGAGTACCGGGTCGACGCGTTGACCAGCACGACCTTCGCCCAGCGGACCCGCGTGGTGCTGAAGCCGACCATCGTGTGTCCCGTGCCCTGGCGGTTGAGCCGGACGGTCTTGCGGTCGACGCCGTGCTTGGTCCGGGTGACGACGTACGCCGTGGGGCTGGTCTTGCGGGCCGGCCCGTCGACGACGACGCGCAGCTTCCAGCGCTTGTCCTTCATCGCGCCGTCCGGCTTGACCAGGACGTTGCGCGAGGACAGGTGGTCGATCGCCATCCTGGCGTGCTGGCGCGGAGCGACCTTCGACAGCTTCCAGGTCGCCGCGACGGGCGCGGTCGGCCAGGACTTGCCCTCGGGATAGACCCGCCCGGGCACGGTGTTCGCCGCCGCGAAGCCGCGGTAGGCGCTCACGAAGCCGCCGTGGTGCTTGAGCGCGCCCTTGACCGCGGTGGTCGAGTACTGGTGGCCGGCGCCCTTGAAGGCTCCTGCGCGGGTCCAGACCTGCTTGACGATGCCGGCGCCGAAGCGGCTGCTGAGGTACTCGAAGAAGGTCCAGTTGCCGTACTGGTTGAAGCCCTGCCGGTTGAACAGGTCCAGCGGCCGGCCGGGGGCGCCGACCTGGCCGTAGGGCAGGTACTGCCGGTTGTCGTTGACGTCGTCGGCGACCCGCTCCTCCATCCAGGTGGCGGTGCTCTCCATCAGCCACGGGTCCTCGGCGTAGTCGTAGGCGAACTGCACCGCGTGGAAGAACTCGTGCGCGGCGGTCACCCGCAGGCTGTGCTTCGGCGGGGCGCCGAACTGCGCCTCGGCGAAGTCGTTGTCCAGCACGCAGTAGCCCGACGCGAGCCACTTGTGCCCCGGCGCGCGGCGCTCGGGGGTGCAGTAGCCGTAGATGCCACGGGAGCCGAGCTCCTTGAGGTACACGTCGAACTTGCCGTTGCCGCCGCGGTGCTTGTCGCCGATCGGCTTGCGGTAGCCGAGCTTGCGCACCTCGGTGCGCCACGTCTTGTTCATGAACCGCAGGGTCGTGCCGACCCACGCCTCGCTGGGCGGTGCGTCGGCCGTGCTCGGCACCCAGTGGATGCACAGGTGGCCGCGGCACTTCTTGCGCGCGGAGACGGTGTAGCCGTCGCCGAGGGGGTCGGCGCTCCCGTCCGTCGGCCGGGCGAGGTAGCCCTGCGCCGTCCGCCGGGCCGCGGGGTCGAGCTGGGGCAGTGCGGCGAACAGGTCGCGCATCGCCAGCGACACCTCGGGCCGCCCCGGGTGGGCCCCCTGCTCCGACCGGCGGGCGAGCGTCGTGGTCGGGCCGAGGAGGTCCTTGACGGTCGCCAGCGCCTGCTCACCGGAGGACGGGGCAGCGGGCTCGGGCGCCTCGCTCGCCGCAGCGGGCAGCAGGCCGGAGAGCCCCAGGGCAGCCGTGACGGCCGCGACGACGAACGATCGACGCATCTTTCTCCTCGAGAACGAAAGGACGGACGAGGCCTTTACCGTACGCGATCGTCCGGGATCAGCTGCCGCCGGAGATCTTCTCGATGAGCGCCGTGGTCGAGATCGCCGGCGTCCGGGGGAGGTAGACGACCTCGCAGATGTCCTCGAACTCGTCGAAGCGGCCCGCCCAGTCGTCCCCCATGACGAGGACGTCGGCGCCGTACTTCACGATGTACTCGCGCTTGAGCTCCAGGCTCTCCTCGACGAACACCTCGTCGACCGGCTTGAGTGCGGCGACGATCGCGAGCCGCTCGGCCTGGCTGAAGACCGGCTCGCGGCCCTTCTTGCGCAGGTTGAGCTCGTCGGCCGACACGCCGACGACGAGCCGGTCGCCGAGCGCCGCGGCGCGCTCGATCACCCGCAGGTGCCCGACGTGGAAGACGTCGAACGTGCCGAAGGTGATCACGGTGCGAGACATGCGGCGCATTCTGGCACGGGGCCGTGTGCAGGCGTGCGCAAGGATGGCGACCGATGAACCACCCCACGCCGTTCTCGGCCTCCCCTGCTGCGCTCCTCCGCCCGACACCGCCGAGGGGACCCCGATGAGCACCGTCGCCATGATCACCCCGAACCCGGCCGCGGACGCCGTACGGCGCCGCGGGCTGCGCCGGATGCGCACGCTCGCGGTGTCCCTGCTGCTGTTCGCCGCCGCCGTCTACGTCGCGACCCTGGACCAGGACGGGTTCCTGGGCTTCGTCAACGCCGGCGCCGAGGCCTCGATGGTCGGCGCGATCGCCGACTGGTTCGCGGTCACCGCGCTCTTCAAGCACCCGCTCGGGCTGCCGATCCCGCACACCGCGCTGATCCCGAAGCGCAAGGACGAGCTCGGCCGCGGGCTCGAGGAGTTCGTGGGGGAGAACTTCCTCCAGGAGGGGATCATCCGCGACCGGGTGGCCGCGGCGACGATCTCGCTGCGGCTGGGCCGCTGGCTGTCGGAGCCGGAGCACGCGCGCCGGGCCGTCGACGAGGTCGCCGACGTGGTCGCGATCGGCCTGCACCGGGTCCGGGACTCGCACATCGAGGAGCTTTTCCGCGATGCGCTCGTCCCGCGGTTCCGTGAGGAGCCGATCTCGCCGCTGCTGGGGTCGCTGCTCGAGGAGACGATCCGCGACGACCTCCACCACGGGCTGGTCGACCTCGGGCTCGACGAGCTGCACCGCTGGCTGATCGAGAACCCCGACACGGTCGCGGAGGTGCTCGGCGAGCGCGCACCCTGGTGGGCGCCCACGCGGCTGAACGAGGCGGTGAGCTGGCGGGTGCACCGCGAGATGGTCCGCTGGGTCGCCGACATCCGCGACGACCCGCAGCACCACGTCCGCCAGGCGCTCGACTCGATGCTCGCCCAGCTGGCCCACGACCTCCAGCACGACCCGTCGGCCCAGGAGCGCACCGAGCGGCTCAAGGAGCGCCTGCTCGACCACCCGCAGGTGCTCACCTCCACGGTCTCCCTCTGGAACGCCCTGCGCCGCTCGCTGCTCGCCTCGCTCCAGGACCCGTCCGGCGCGGTCCGGGCCCGGCTGCTCACCGAGGCCTCGGCGTTCGCGTCGCGGCTGCTCTCCGACGAGGCGCTCCGGGCCCGCCTCGACGGCCTGGCGGCCGACGCCACCGTGTTCGCCGTCGAGCGCTACGGCGCCGAGGTCACCACGGTCATCACCCACACGATCGAGCGCTGGGACGGCAAGGAGGCCGCGCGCCGCATCGAGCTGCACGTGGGCCGCGACCTGCAGTTCATCCGGATCAACGGCACCATCGTCGGCGGTCTCGTCGGCGTGCTGATCCACGCGGTCTCGGTGCTCCTGGGCTGACCGGGCTGCAGGCACGGGCCGGGCGGGCGGGCGGTGGGTGAGCACCCGTTTCGGGTCGCGAGAAGGTTGCCCACGCACCGGCGGCCCGCTCGGGTCGCCGCTGCTGGGACAATGGCGCCATGGCCGAGCCCTTCGACGTCCCGATCCGCGACGACTCCATCCGCCTCGGGCAGTTCCTGAAGCTGGCGAACCTGGTGGAGTCCGGGTCCGAGGCCAAGCCGTTGATCGCGGCCGGGATGGTGCGGGTGAACGAGGAGGTGGAGACCCGGCGGGGGCGTCAGCTGGTCAAGGGCGACGTCGTCCAGGTGGCCGGGCAGGCCGCGCGGGTCGCCGAGGAGGGCGCCGACGACGGCCTGCCCTGGTGAGGTCGCCGTGGTGGGATCAGCGGACGTCGAGCAGGTCCACCACGAAGATCAGCGTCTCGCCGGGCTTGATGACGGCGCCGGCACCCCGGTCGCCGTACCCCAGGTGCGGCGGGATGACGAGCTGGCGGCGGCCACCGACCTTCATGCCCTGCACGCCCTGGTCCCAGCCGGAGATCACCTGGCCGACGCCGAGGCGGAAGCTCAGGGGCTCGCCGCGGTTGTAGGACGCGTCGAACTCCTCGCCCGTCGAGTGGGCGACGCCCACGTAGTGCACCGACACCGTCGAGCCGGCCGTGGCCTCGGCGCCGTCACCCTCGGTGATCTCGGTGACCACCAGCTCGGCGGGCGGGTCGAAGTCGGGGAAGTCGATCTCGGGCTTGTCCATGACCCCCAGCCTAGGTCCTGACCCGGACGGGTGGATTCCGCCTCCTCCGACCGGGTCTCGTCGCATTCGGCTCCGCGGCTCAGGGACGCCTGACATCATGCCCGCGTGACCCCGACACGCGCGCTCTGGCGACGGCTCGACCCCGGGCTGGTCGCAGGCATCGCGGTCCTCGCGGTCCTGGTGCTCCTCTCGATGACGACCCAGGTCCAGCTGATCGCGGTCTTCGCAGCGGGTGCGGTGGTCGCCAGCCTGCTGACCACGACCCGGCGCACGGCGTACCTCGCGGTCGCCGCGGTCGCCGTGGGCTTCCTCGCGCACCTGTGGCACGACGACAGCGGGATGGTCGACTGGCTCGCGCGCGTCCTGCTGTGCGGCCTGCTCGGCCTCGTCGCCGTCCAGGGGGCCGCGCTCCGCGAGCGCCGCGAGAGCCGCCTCGAGCGGATGACAGTCATCGCCGAGACCGCCCAGCGCGCCGTGCTGCGCTCGATCCCCACCGCGATCGGCTCGGTCGGCCTGTCGGCGCGCTACGTCTCGGCGACCGCCGAGGCGCTGGTCGGGGGGGACCTCTACGAGGTGGCGGCGACGCCGTACGGCGTGCGCGTGATCGTCGGCGACGTGCGCGGCAAGGGGTTGGAGGCCGTGCAGACCGCGGCCGCGGTGCTCGGTGGGTTCCGCGCCGCGGCGTTCACCGAGCCCGACCTTGCGGCCCTGGCCCGGACCATCGACGAGACGCTGCAGCGGTTCGTGGGCGACGAGGAGTTCGTGACCGCGATCGTGGGGGAGTTCCACGGAGACCGGGTCACGCTCGCCAACTGCGGCCACCACCCGCCGCTGCTCGTCCACGACCAGAAGGTCACCGAGGTCGACACCGGCGAGCCCACGGTGCCGCTCGGCCTCGGATCGGAGCCGGGCCTGACGGAGCACGCCTGGCCGGTCGGCGCCCGGATGCTGTTCTACACCGACGGCCTGGTCGAGGCGCGGGACCGGACCGGGGAGTTCTTCCCGCTCGACGAGTACGCCGCGGAGATCGGCGAGGGCACGGTCGAGGACGCGCTGGACCGCCTCGTCGAGCACCTGCTCGCGTACGCCGGCAACCGGGTGAACGACGACCTCGCGCTCGTGCTCGCCGAGAGCGAGAGCCAGTAGCCGCAGCGCCTGCGTGTGCCGGGTGCGGCTCAGGTCTGGTGCACGTAGCTGTCGAGCTGGTCGCGCTCGAACTGCAGCTGGCCGATCTTGTGCTTGACCACGTCACCGATGCTGATGATCCCGACCAGCCGACCGTCGTGGACGACGGGCACGTGCCGGATCCGGCGCTCGGTCATGGTCTTCATCAGCTCGTCGAGCGGAGCGTCCTCGTCGCAGGTCTCGACGACCTCGGTCATGATCGCGCCGACCGTGTTGTTGATGACGGTCCCGTCGCTGTGGAGGTGGCGCACGACGTCACGCTCGCTCACGATGCCGTCGACCGTGGCGCCGTCGGAGCTGACGATGAGCGCACCGATGTTGTGCTCGGACAGCGTCGCGATGAGCTCGCGCACGCCGGCGTCCGGACCGATCGTGACCACGTCACGACTGGGCTTGGCCTTCAGAACGTCGCCGATCCGCATGAGTCGACGGTAGCCGTCCCACATGGCGGTCGTCACCCCTCTGTCCGGCAGTCAGTCCGTCGCCGGCCAGCAGGCGCGGTCACTCCCGCCGGCGGTCGCGCAGGTCGGAGACCGACCCGGGTCCGGTCCGGCGCACGTCGGGATCGTCGTCGTCGTCCGGCAGGGAGCCGAGGAACGACAGCGCCGCCTCGTGCAGGTGACCGTTGGTGGCCAGCGCGTTGCCGCCGAACGGGCCGTCGGTGCCGTCCAGTGCGGTGAACCGCCCGCCCGCCTCGCGCACGATCACGTCCAGCGCCGCCATGTCGTACACCTCGAGCTCGGGCTCGGCGGCGATGTCGACAGCGCCCTCGGCGAGCAGCATGTAGGACCAGAAGTCGCCGTACGCCCGGGTCCGCCAGCAGCGGCGCATCAGCGACAGGAAGTCGTCGAGGCGGTCGCGCTCGTCCCAGCCCGAGAGGGAGGCGTACGACAGCGACGCGTCCTCGAGGCGGCGTACGTCGGACACCTGGCAGCGGGTCGCCTTGAGCAGCGACCGGCCGGTCCACGCGCCGTTGCCGGTCGACGCCCACCAGCGGCGCTGCAGCAGGGGGGCGGAGACCACGCCGAGCACGACCTCGTCGTCGACGACCAGCGAGATCAGCGTCGCCCAGACCGGGACGCCGCGGACGAAGTTCTTGGTGCCGTCGATCGGGTCGATCACCCAGCGGCGCTGGCTGTGCCCGGTGGAGCCCTGCTCCTCCCCGGTCACCGCGTCGCGGGAGCGGACCCGTGACAGCGTGCGCCGGATCGACTCCTCGACCGCCTGGTCGGCGTCGGTCACCGGCGTCAGGTCGGGCTTGCTCATCACGTGGAGGTCGAGCGCGCGGAACCGGCTCTCCGAGATCGAGTCGGCGTCGTCGGCGAGCACGTGCGCGAGGCGCAGGTCGTCCGTGTAGTCCGTGGCCACGGCGCCACCCTAGTGAATGGGGACGGTGAACGACGCGGGCCGATCGCCCGTAGACCACGACATGGAGATCAACGGGCTTCCGCTCCACCCCCTCGTGGTGCACGCGGCCGTGGTGTTCGGGCCGCTCGCCGCGGTCGCCGCGATCCTCTACGCGGTGCTGCCCGGGTGGCGGGACCGGCTCCGCTGGCCGATGCTGGCGCTGGTCCTCGTCGCCACGGCGGCGATCTGGACGGCGTACTACACCGGGGTCAGCTTCCGCAGCAGCAGGGACTTCTTCAACCAGCCCCCGCTGGCGGCACGGATCGACAAGCACGCGCACCTCGCCCGGATCCTGCGCTGGGTCACCACGGGCCTCGCGCTGGTCGCGGTCCTCGCGGCCTGGATGCACGCCCGGGCCGGAGCGGTCCGCGTCGTGCTGAGCGCCGGACTCGTCGTCGCGGGCCTGGCGACGCTGGTCTACGTCGTGCTCACCGGCGACGCCGGCGCCCGGTCGGTGTGGGGTCAGTAGGCAGGCTCGCTGCGCGCCGCCAGCAGCCGTCGGAACGACTCCACCCGGACGGGGTCGGCCACGCCGGCGCGCACGGCCTCGTCGAGACCGCACTCGGGCTCGTCCGTGCCGTGCGTGCACCCGCGGGGGCAGTCCTCGGTCATCTCGTCGAGGTCGGGGAACGCCTCGATCAGGTGCTCCGGGCGCACGTGCGCGAGCCCGAACGACCGGATGCCCGGCGTGTCGACGATCCAGGCGTCCAGGTCGGGGATCTCCAGCAGGTACGCCGAGGTCGAGGTGTGCCGGCCGCGACCGGTCACCGCGTTCACGTGCCCGACGTCGCGCTGGGCGTCCGGCACCAGCGCGTTGACGAGCGTGGACTTGCCCACGCCGCTGGAGCCGAGCAGGACGCTGGTCCGCCCGCGCAGCCGCTCCCGCAGCTCCCCGAGGTCGCCGCCCTTGCGCGTGACCACCCACGGCACGCCCAGGGAGCGGTACGTCGTCAGCAGCGTCTCGGGGTCGGCCAGGTCCGACTTGGTCAGGCACAGCAGCGGCTGCATCCCGGCGTCGTACGCCGCCACCAGCGCCCGGTCGAGCAGCCGCGGCTGCGGCTCGGGGTCGGCGAGCGCGGTCACCACGACGAGCTGGTCGGCGTTCGCGACGATCACCCGCTCGACGGGGTCGTCGTCGTCGGCCGTGCGCCGCAGGACGGTGCTGCGCTCGACGACCTCCACGATCCGCGCGAGGCTTCCGTCGCGGCCGGAGGTGTCGCCGACGACCCGGACCCGGTCGCCGACGACCACGCCCTTGCGGCCCAGCGGCCGCGCCTTCATCGCCATCACCGGGCGGTCGGCGACGAGCAGGGTGAACCGCCCGCGGTCGACGGTGACGACCACGCCGTCCTCGGCGTCGTCGTACGTGGGGCGCTCCTTGGTGCGGGGACGCGTACGCCGACGGGGACGGTCGTAGTGCTCGACGTCCTGGTCGGAGTAGCGCCCGCTCACGGTGCCGTGTCCCGGGGCGGGACCAGGCCGGACCAGAAACCCGCGAAGTCGGGGAAGGTCTTGCCGGTCGTCGCGATGTCCTCGACGAGCACGTCCTCCACGGCGGCGCCGAGGATCACCCCGGCGTGCGCCATCCGGTGGTCGCCGTAGGTGTGGAACACACCGCCGTGCAGGGGTGCGGGCTCGATCGTGAGCCCGTCCGGGTGCTCGGCGACCGTCGCGCCCAGGCCGCCGAGCTCGGTCGCCAGCGCCGCCAGCCGGTCGGTCTCGTGACCGCGGATGTGGCCGATGCCCCGCAGGTGCGAGGGTGCCTCGGCCAGCGCGCACAGTGCGGCCACCGCCGGGGTCAGCTCGCCGACGTCGTGCAGGTCGACGTCGATGCCGAGCAGCGTGCCGCTGCCGGTGACCCGCAGGCCCTCGTCGACGAACGCCACCTCGCAGCCCATCGCGGTGAGGATGTCGCGCAGCGCGTCGCCGGCCTGGGTCGTCCGCCGCGGCCAGTCGCGGACGGTGACGCTGCCGCCCGCGACCGCGGCGAGCGCGAGGAACGGGGCGGCGTTCGAGAGGTCCGGCTCGATCAGGTGGTCGACGGCGCGGATCGGGCCGGGCGCCACCCGCCACCGGTTCGCGTCCGCGTCGTCGACGTCGACGTCGTGCTCGCGCAGCATCGCGACCGTCATGTCGATGTGGGGGAGGGACGGCACGGGCTTGCCGTCGTGGCGGACGTCGACGCCCTCGTCGTACCGCGCGCCCGCCAGCAGCAGCGCGGAGATGAACTGCGACGACGCCGACGCGTCGACGACGACCGTGCCCCCGCGGACCGAGCCCGTGCCGTGCACCGTGAAGGGCAGCGTCTCGCCGGGTACGTCGACGCCGAGGGTGCGCAGCGCCCCGAGGATCTCGCCGACCGGTCGGCGTCGCATGTGCACGTCGCCGTCGAACGCGACGGTCCCCGTCGAGAGCCCGGCGACCGGAGGCACGAACCGCATCACGGTCCCCGCCAGCCCGCAGTCGACCTGCGCGTCGGCCGTGAACGCCCCCGGCGTCACCGTCCAGTCGTCTCCGGACGTGTCCACGGTCGAGCCCAGCGAGCTCAGCGCGGCCGCCATCAGCGTGGTGTCGCGCGAGCGGAGCGCGCGCCGGACGACCGAGGGGCCGTCGGCGATCGCGGCCAGCACGAGCGCGCGGTTGGTGAGTGACTTGCTCCCGGGCAGGGACACGACCGCGTCGACGGGATGACGGGCGCGGGGTGCTGGCCAGGGGGCGGTCACGGGCGGCAGCCTATCGAGCGGCCGCCGGGGTCTCAGGTGACCTTGGCCTTGAGCAACCGGGCCTCCCGGCGGGCGTCCTTCGCGGCGTGCCGGGCGCGCCAGGCGACGCCCGGCCTGCCCTCGGTGTCACCCGCGGCGATGATCAGCCCGCCGATCAGCGCGACGTTCTTGAAGAAGTGCAGCCGCTGCTGGGTGCGGGTCGCGTCGTCGTCGGACTCCCAGAACCGGTGGCCGGCCACGGTGGTCGGGACGAGCGACCCCGCGAGGACCGCTGCGGACAGCCGCGGCGCCCGACCGGTCGCCAGCGCGAGACCGGCACCGATCTGCACCCCGGCGTTGATCTTCACCAGCGTCTCGGGGTCCTCCGGGAGCGGGATCCCGGCCTTGCGGGCGAGCGGGACGAGCCGCGAGGTGACCGGGTCGGCCTTCGCGGCCGGGCCCGCGGTGTTCTTCAGGGCGGTGGCGGCACCGACGACGAAGATCGACGCGAGCATCGGGCGGGCGATCAGTCTGCTGACGGTCATGCCCTCCTGTGTACCCCGGGACTCCTGAGCCCAGTCGTGGCCCCGCTCACGGGCTCGGCTGCCGGGCTCGGCTGACGGGCGGGTGTCACGGAGCCGGGATCGTGGCTCCGATCGTCGGCAGCGGCTGGCCGAGCAGGCCACCGCCGACCGAGGCGCCGACCCCGTCGGGGCCGACCGACGCGTGAGCGTCGAGCTGCACCAGGGGCGACTGCGGCGGCGCTGACGGCGGCGTCGAGGGCGGGCTGGGCGGGTCCGAGGGCGGGTTCGGGGTCGGCTGGTCGGCCGACGGCGGTGCGGGGGACGGAGCCGTCGGCGACGGCTCCGCCGGGGTGGCCGGGGCCGCCGGGGTCGAGGACGAGGGTGCCGCCGGCGTGGTCGCCACGACCGGCACGTCGCCGGCGCTGCTCGTGCTGCCCCGTCCGGGTCGGTCCCCACCCGGCCGGCGGGCCGTCGCGCCCGGCGTACCCGGCGTTCCCGCCGAGGGCGACCCCTGCGCCGACGGCGCGTCCTCGGCGGCCGGCAGGTCGTCCGCGCCCTGGTGCAGGGTGATCAGCATGCCGGCCGCGACCACCGAGGCCGCCGCGCCGGCCACGGCGGCGGTCGGCCCGTGGGCCAGCACCATGTCCTTGGCGCGGTCGAGGAGGGCTACGACACCACCCGCGGCTGCAGCCCCGCCGGCCGTCCCGGCCGCCGCGCCGAGGTACGCCGCCGCGGCCGCGCCGAGCAGCAGCGGTGCCAGCAGCGCCCCGAGGTTCGAGTTCACCTCGGACAGCTCGAGGTAGATCGCGGCGCAGCCGCGGCACTCCTCGAGGTGCTGCTCGACCCGCGCCGAGTCGCGGCGCGACAGCCCGCCGCGGACGTAGGCGCCGAGATTCGCGCGGGTGCGGGCGCAGGCGTCGTCGTCGACCGTCTGCGCGTGCAGGGAGAGGTACGCCTGCCGGAGGCCCTCGCGGGCCCGGTACGCCAGGGCGGAGACGGAGTTCGGCGTCATCCCCAGCAGCGTCGCGACCTCGGCCGGCTTCTGGCCCTCGACCTCGGTGTGCCACAGCACCAGCTGCCACCGCTCCGGCAGCGAGGAGAACGCGCGGGCGGCCGTGGCGTTCTCGAATCCCTCGACGGCGGTGTCCCGGAACGGCACGCCGGGGTCGAACGGCGTGAGGTCGCCCGTGGTGTGCAGGCGGGCGCCGAGGCGGATCCGGTCGACGTGCAGCCGGCGGACCGCGGTCAGCAGGTACGCGCGGAAGGCGAGGTCGGGCCCGCCGCCGCGCTGGAGGACGACGAGGACCTTCGCGAACGCCTCCGACACGAGGTCGTCGACGTCACCCGCGGACACCAGCTGGCGGGCCAGCCGGCGCGCGGCCTCGACGTGGCGCGCGAACAGCTCGCCGTACGCGTCGGTGTCCCCGGCGCGCACGAGACTGATCAGCTCACCGTCGTTCGGGGGTCCGTCGACGGTTGCGAGGTGGCCGGCCACGAAGGTCCAACGCGCGACCTCGGAAAAGATCACGGAATTTCTTTCGTGTTCCGCGTCATGGACCGTCCGCAGGCACGTTCCATCCGCGGCAGACCGAGCGAGGGGGAGCCGACCGTGGGGATGTTCACGACGCACTGGCGACGTGGGGCCACGGACGACCCCGGAGCAGAGCGGGATCTGTCCTCGGAGCTGCGTGCGGCGCTGCCGCCGCGCTTCGAGGCAGTAGGGGAGGCTCTTGCTTCGGGGTCGGGCACGGTCGTCGCGTGCGAGGTGGTTGGGGGAGATCTCGCACGGGACGGCCGGACGCTCGCGGAGTCGCTCGATGCGCTCGCCGCCACCAGTCTCGCGGTGCTCGGCACCGAGCCCGGGTACGCCGAGTCCCGCGCGCTGGCCACGGCCTGGAGCGACACGATGCTCGGGTACCTGAACGACCTGTCCTGCGACGACCCGCTCACCGGCCTCGCCACCCGCCACCACCTGCGCAGCCGGGTCTCCGAGGTCTACCGCGCCGGGGACCACGAGGCGCACGCGCTGGTGGTCGTGGCGTCCCCGCCGTGGCCCGACGACGTGCTCACCCGGGCCATGCACGACGCCCAGGTCGGCGACACCGTCCGCACCGTCTTCGCGGGTGCGGAGACGGTCGGCTCCGTCGGCTCCGGCCGGGTGGTCGTGCTCGCCGACCGTGACGACCGGATCGGCCGCCGGGTCGGGCTGCTCCGCCGGATGCTCGACGGTGGCAGCCTCCCGCGCACCCGGGTGTGGATCGAGGGCCTGCCGGGCAGCGACGAGGCCGCCGGCCGGCTCCTCGACGAGCTGACCCGGGCGTGAGCTCCCCGTTCCGAGCCTGCGAGGACCGGGACGCAGGAGTCGGGCCGAGTAGCAGCGCGAGCGAGGAACGAGCTCGCGACCGGCGCATCGAGACCGGCCGCGCCCTCTAGGCTGGCGGCATGTGTGGCCGGTACGCGTCCAGTCGGCGCCCGGAGGACCTCGTCGAGGAGTTCGACATCGCCGACGTGCGCATCGCCGCGCCGCTCGGGGCCGACTACAACGTCGCGCCGACCAAGGAGGTCTACGGAGTCGTCGAGCGGCCCCCGTCGAAGGAGAGCGACGAGCCGCCCGAGCGTCAGCTCCGGGTGCTGACCTGGGGCCTGGTCCCGTCGTGGGCGAAGGACCCGTCGATCGGCAACCGGATGATCAACGCCCGGATGGAGACCGTCGCGGAGAAGCCGGCGTACAAGCGGGCCTTCGCCGTGCGCCGGTGCCTGCTGCCGGCGGACGGCTACTTCGAGTGGTACCCGACCGAGGAGCACACGGCGGCGGGCCGGCCGCGCAAGCAGCCGTTCTTCATCCGTCCGAAGGACGGCGGCGTCCTGGCGATGGCCGGGCTGTACGAGATCTGGCGCGACCCGACGAGGGCCGACGACGACCCCGACCGGTTCCGCTGGACCTGCACGGTGATCACCACCCAGGCCGAGGACGCGGTCGGCCACATCCACGACCGGATGCCGCTGATGGTCGAGCGCGATCGGTGGGCCGCGTGGCTGGACCCGCGGACCGGCGGCGACACCGGCCTGCTGGTGCCGGCCGCGCCCGGCACGCTCGAGGCCTATCCGGTCTCGACGCTGGTCAGCAACGTGCGCAACAACGGTCCCGAGCTGCTCGAGCCGCTGCCGCTGGAGGAGGTGCCGGAGTGACCGAGCGCCGCATCCACACCCCGCACGGCGAGGCCCGGCTGGTCACCGACCGGTCGCGGAGGCCGTTCGCCACGCTGCTGCTCAGCCACGGCGCCGGGGTCGGCATCGACACCGCCGATCTCGAGGCGCTCGCCCGACACCTGCCGCGCAACGGCATCACCGTGGTGCGCCTCGAACAGCCCTGGCGGGTCGCTGGACGCAAGGTCGCCACCGCCCCGCCGACCCTGGACGACGGGCTGACCGCCGCCGCCAACCAACTGCGCACCCGGACGCCGCTCGTCGTCGGTGGCCGCAGCGCGGGCGCACGATCCGCCGCCCGGTGCGCACGGGCGCTCGGAGCGAGCGGCTGCCTGGCGCTGGCGTTCCCGCTGCACCCACCGGGCCGGCCGGAGAAGTCCCGGCTGCCCGAGCTCGAGGGCGTCGGCGTACCCACCCTGGTCATCCAGGGCGAGCGGGACACGATGGGACGCCCCGAGGAGTTCCCCCCGGGGATCGACCTCGCCGTCGTCCCGGGCGGCGACCACTCGTTCAGGGTCCCGAAGAAGGGGCCGGTCTCGCAGGACGAGGCCCTGGAGATCATCGTCGAGTCCACGCTCGAGTGGGTGATCCGCGAGGTCGCGGGGAATGAGCGCCCCGACTGAGGCGTTGGGCCTCACATGCTGGCTGTGCTCGAACGCCCCACCACCGGGCTAGTCTGGGAGACGATGACAGAGCCCATTGATGTGACTCCCGAGGTCGTCGACCTCGATGCCGAGACCGAGGCGGAGCGGTCGGCGCGCTTCGAGCGCGACGCGCTGCCGTTCCTCGACCAGCTGTACTCCGCCGCGATGCGGATGACGCGCAACCCCGCGGACGCGGAGGACCTGGTGCAGGAGACGTTCGCCAAGGCGTACTCCTCCTTCCACCAGTTCCGGCCGGGCACCAACCTCAAGGCCTGGCTGTACCGCATCCTGACCAACACCTTCATCAACAACTACCGCAAGAAGCAGCGCCAGCCGCAGCAGTCGATGTCCGAGGACGTCGAGGACTGGCAGCTGCACCGCGCGGAGTCGCACACCTCGACGGGGCTCCGCTCGGCCGAGATGGAGGCGCTCGAGCACCTGCCGGACTCCCAGGTCAAGGACGCCCTCCAGCGGCTCCCGGAGGAGTTCCGGCTCGCGGTGTACCTCGCGGACGTCGAGGGCTTCGCCTACAAGGAGATCGCGGAGATCATGGAGACCCCGATCGGGACCGTCATGTCCCGGCTGCACCGCGGCCGGCGCCAGCTGCGCGACATGCTGTCGGACTACGTGCGCGACAACGACCTGCTGACGGTGGGCCGGGACGGGGGCGCGTCGTGACCGAGCACCGACACTCCGACCCGTCGCTGGACGACTGCGCCGACTTCCTCGAGCGGATCGTGTACTTCCTCGACAACGAGCTGGACGAGTCCGACTGCTCGGCCGTCCGCGTGCACCTCGACCAGTGCAACCCGTGCCTGGAGAAGTACGACCTCCAGCGCACCGTCAAGGCGATGGTCGCCCGCTCCTGCGCCGAGGCGGCGCCCGACGAGCTGCGCGAGCGGGTGCTGCTGCGGATCCGTCAGGTGCAGGTCGAGATCCGCGAGAACCCCTGAGCACGAGACTGCTCGAGAAGCAGTGAACCCCCGGGCCGTCGGCTCGGGGGTTCAGTGTTTGTCGCGGTGTTCTCGCGCTCAGGCGTTGGGGCGCTTGCCGTGGTTCGCGCCCTTCTTCTTGCGAGCGCGGCGCTTGCGGCCGGTCTTGCCCATGATTTCCTCCTGATCGGACGTGGTCGGCCTCGAGGGCCAGCGCCCAGTCTCTCAAACCTCGACCCGAGCGCGAAATCGGGTCCGGAGCGTTCAATTGTCGGCCCCGCCCGCGGTTACCGGCTGGTACCCGTGGCGTGGTCGTTCAATTGCGAGGAAACGGTCGACCGCGCGAACAGTCAGAGCCGGCTCAGGAACCGCTCGGTGTCGACGACCACCCGGGTGACCTCGCCGGTGCCGACGACCTTGCCGCCACCCGAGCCCCCGACGTGCCGGGCGGCGACGGTGAACCGGTGCAGCCGGCCGTCGACGTACGACGCGGACGCGGTCACCTCGACCTCCTGGCCGACCGGGCTCGCGGCGAGGTGCGCGAGCTCGATGCGGGTGCCGACGCTGGTCGAGCCCGGTGGCAGCGTGGGCTCGAGCGCCGCGCAGGTGGCCGCCTCGCACCACGCGAGCAGCCGCGGGGTGCCCAGGACCGGCAGGGTGCCGGACCCGACCGCAGCAGCCGTGTCGGCCTCGGTGACCGTGAAGGTCAGCGTCGCCTCGATCGCGGTCATCTCACAGCTCCGCCAGGAACGCGATCAGGTCGACGCCAGGGACCGGCGACCAGTCCCGCTCGGGCACGCGGCGGAACCCGTGCCGCTCGTAGACCCGGTGCGCGGCGGTCATCTGCGCGAGGCTGGAGAGCACGACGGAGCGGAACCCGAGCTCGCGGAACCGGTCCATCACCAGCCGGGTGAGTGCCTCGCCGATGCCCTGGCGCCGCGCGGCGGGGGAGACGGCGAGCATCCGGAACTCTCCCTCGTCGTCGGTCGCGATCTCGCGCCACGGCGATCCCGGCAGCGCGATCGTCACCGTCCCCAGCACCTCGCCCTCGCGCTCGGCGACCCACAGCTCGGCCTCCCGGTCGCGCCGGGCCGCGTCGCGCAGCAGCGCGAGGTAGTGGTCGTCGGGGCCCTCGGTGAACTCCGCGTACGCCGCCACCGTCACCTCGCCCGCCGCCGTCAGGTCAGCAGGCTCCGCGCGGCGGACGACCACGCCGGGGGCGAGCAGCTCAGACACCGAAGCTGGCCCTCGGGTACATCGCCGCCACGTCGGTGATCACGTTGACCAGGTACGGCACGCCGGACGCGAAGGCCCGGTCGATCGCCGGGCCGACCTCGCGCGGGTCGGTGACCGTCTCGCCGGCGCCGCCGAGGGCGCGGACCACCTCGTCGTACGCCGTGCGCGGCGCCAGGTCGGCGATCACGTCGTACCCGTAGAGCATCTGCATCGGGCCCTTCTCCAGGCCCCAGGCGGAGTTGTTGCCCATCACCATCACGACCGGCAGGCCGTGCCGCACCAGGGTGTCGACGTCCATGAGGGAGAAGCCGGCGGCGCCGTCGCCCAGCAGCAGCACGACCTGGGACGACGGGCGGGCGATGCGGGCGGCGATCGCCGCGCCGAGGCCGGCGCCGAGGCAGCCGTACGGGCCGGGGTCGAGCCAGCCGCCGGGCCGCTTCGGCTCGACGAACTTGCCGGCGAAGCTGACGAAGTCGCCGCCGTCACCGATCACGACCGCGTCCTCGGCGAGCCGCGGGACCAGCTCGCCGTAGATGCGCGCCGGATGGATCGGGTCGGCCTCGGCGCCGAGGAGCGCCGCGTCCCTCTCGACGGCCGCGGCGACGCCGGCCTGCAGGTCGGCGACCCACGCGGACCAGTCGGGACGGCGGACGACCTGCTCGAGCTCGGCGAGGAGCCCGTCGAGGACGGTGGTGAGGTCGCCGGAGACCGACGCCGCGAGCGCGGCGTGGCCCGAGACCTGGGCGGAGGAGTCGGCGACGTGGACGACCTGAGCGTCGCCGAAGACGCCGTACCCGAGCCGGAAGTCCAGGGGCGTGCCGACCACGACGACCAGGTCGGCGCCCTTGAGGGCCTGGCTGCGCGCCTTGGTGACCAGGAACGGGTGGCCGCCCGGCACGACGCCGCGGCCCATGCCGTTGGTGATCGCGGGTACGCCGGCGCTCTCGACGAACCGCAGCGCGGCCTCCTCGGCGCGGTCGGCCCACACGTCGGTGCCGATGATCAGCACCGGGCGGCTCGCCCCGGACAGCAGCTCGGCGATCCGGGTCAGGGCGTCCGGGTCGGGGTCGGCCCCGCGCGGACGGGTGACGTCGGGCTGCTCGCCGGTCGCGCTGTTGAACAGCTCGTCCATCGGGACGTCGACGAACACCGGGCCCCGGTGCGGGGAGCCGGCCGTCACGAACGCCTCGTGCATCCCGGTGACCACGTCGGCCGCGGTCGGGATCGTGCGCGCGAGCTTCGAGACCGGCGCGAAGATCGGCGGCTGGTCGAGCTCCTGCAGCGCGCCGGTGCCCCAGCGGCTCTGTGGCGCGCGGCCGCCGACCACGACCATCGGTGAGCCCGCGAACTGGGCCTGCGCGACCGCGCTGAGCCCGTTGGTCACGCCGGGACCGGCGGTCAGCACCGCCAGGCCGGGCACCCGGGTCAGCTTGCCGGTCGCCTCCGCCGCGAACGCCGCGGTCTGCTCGTGCCGCACGTCGAGCAGCCGCACGGGGGACGCGGACTTCACCGCTCCGTCGTACAGCGGGAAGACGTGCGCCCCGGACAGGGTGAACATGGTCTCGACGCCGTGCGCCTGCGCCACGGCCACCGCGAGCTCGCCCGCGTGGCCGGTCAGTTCCTCGGGCATGCGCCGATGTTACTCAGCCGTAGGTGCGAGGAACGCCGAGTTCGTGGCCTTCAGCGCGTCGACCACCACCAGGAGCAGGTCCGAGCGGACCTGCGGCGGCCGGGACCCCATCGCGAGCTGCAGGTAGAGCGCGCGGAGGAAGGCCTCGGCGTTGCCGCTCACCAGGTACGGGTCGCGCCCGTCGTACGTCCCCCGGGTGCCGGCCGCGACCGCGAGACGGCGGATCCACGGCTCGAGGACGCGCAGCGGGACGACGTTGCGGCGCAGCACGTTCATCGTGGCGACCGCCAGCCGGTCGGGCTCGCCGCTGGTGAACAGCCGGTCCACCGGCAGCAGCACCCGGTCCGCGACGACGTCGAGGACCACGGTGAGCTCGGGCTGGGCCAGGTGCGGCGAGCTCGCGAGCGTGGCGAGGGCGTCCGCGCCGTGCGCGACGGCGTGCGCCCAGCCCTTGTCGGGGACGAACCCGCGCAGGTCGCGCTCGCGCAGCAGCCAGGTGGCGATCCGGTCGCCCCACTCGAGGATCTTGCCGCCGGGCAGCAGCGGGCGCTGGTTGTCCCGCGCGATGCACTCGCCCAGGACCAGCGCGGAGAAGCTGCGGCGGAACACCGTGTCGGTGCCGCTCTCGCCGAGCCCCACGAGCAGGCCGACCGCCATGCCGTCGCCCAGCCCGCCGAGCAGGTCGTCGTAGACGCCACGGTCGACCCAGGTGGCCAGCGTGGGGTACGCCGTCCCGTCGCGGAGCGCCGGATCCGGGTCGCCGAGCATCCGGGTCAGCTCGGCGGTGAGGTCGTCGAGGGGACGGTCCTGGGGGACCGCCAGGCCGGTCGCCTGCACCTGCTGCCAGTAGGACCCTGCCATGGGGGCCATCCTCTCAGAGCTGGTCCAGACGTCCAGTCGGGGTCCATGCGTCCGCCGGCTCGCGCGGGGCGCCTACCCTTGCCCCCGTGCCGTCCCTGACCGACCTGGTGCGCAGCCACACCGACCTCGACGCGGACGACGTCGCGTGGCTGCAGCTGCTGCAGGCGGACTGGCAGATCATCGCCGACCTGTCCTTCGCCGACCTGGTGCTCTGGCTGCCGGACCGGGAGGGCAAGGGCTTCTGGGCGGCGGGGCAGATGCGGCCGACGACCGGTCCGACGGCGTACGTCGACGACGTGATCGGCACCTTCGTGCCGGTCGGCCGCCGGCCGCTGATCGACGCGGCGTACGCGCAGGGGCGCCTGGTGCGCGAGGGCGACCCCGAGTGGCGCGACGACGTGCCGGTCCGGGTGGAGACGATCCCGGTGCGCCGTGCGGGCCGGGTCATCGCCGTGGTCGCGCGGAACACGAACCTGCTCGGCGTCCGCACGCCCAGCCGGCTGGAGCTGTCCTACCTGCAGACCGCCGCCGACCTGACCCAGATGATCGCGCACGGCCACTTCCCGGCAGCCGGGCAGCGCTCCGACCACGCGGACTCGCCGCGGGTGGGTGACGGGTTCCTGCGCGTGGACGCGGCCGGGAAGGTCGTCTACGCGAGCCCGAACGCGCTGTCGGTGTTCCGCCGGCTCGGCCTGTCCGGCGACCTCACGGGCCTCTCGCTGGCCGACACGACCCGCGAGCTCGTGCCGCCGCGGCGCCGGCCCGACGAGGAGACGCTGAGCGCCGTGCTCGGCGGCCGCGCGCACCGCGACACCGAGATCGGCACCGACGGCGTCTCGCTCATCGTCCGGGCGATCCCGCTCCGGCCGCAGGGCGACCACATCGGGGCGCTGGTGCTGGTGCGCGACGTCACCGACCTGCGCCGTCGCGACCGCGAGCTGGTCACCAAGGACGCCACGATCCGCGAGATCCACCACCGGGTGAAGAACAACCTCCAGACGGTGGCCGCCCTGCTGCGGCTCCAGGCGCGCCGGATGGACTCCGAGTCCGCCCGGCTGGCGCTGGAGGAGGCGGTCCGCCGCGTCGGGTCGATCGCGATCGTGCACGAGATCCTCAGCCAGGCGGTCGAGGAGCGCGTCGACTTCGACGAGATCGTGGACCCCCTGGGCCGGATGGTGACCGAGGTGAGCGCCGTCGGCAGCCGGGTGCGTGTGCGCCGTGAGGGGAGCTTCGGGGTGCTGCCGTCGGAGGCGGCGACCGCGCTGGCGATGGTGCTGACCGAGGTGCTGCAGAACGCCGTCGAGCACGGGTACGACGCGGACGCGCCGGACGTGACGGGGGAGATCGTGATCACCGCCCGGCGCCTGGTCGGCCGGCTGCACGTCACCGTCGACGACGACGGGCGCGGCCTGCCCGAGGGGTTCGACCTGGACGGGTCGACGAACCTGGGGCTGTCGATCGTGCGGACGCTGGTGGAGTCGGAGCTGGGCGGTCAGCTCGAGCTGGGTCCGAGCCCCGGAGGGACGGGCACGCGGGCGGCTCTCGACGTACCGCTGGAGTGACCGGCGGGGCCCGAGGTCAGGCCGTGCGGACCCGGGAGCGGGCGCTGCGGCGCTTGAGCGCGCGACGCTCGTCCTCGCTCAGACCACCCCACACGCCGTGGTCCTGGCCAGCCTCGAGGGCCCACGCGAGGCACTGCTCGCGCACCTCGCAGCGACGGCACACCTGCTTGGCCTCCTCGATCTGGAGGATGGCCGGACCGGTGTTCCCGATCGGGAAGAACAGTTCGGGGTCCTCGTCGAGGCAGGCGGAACGGTGGCGCCAATCCATGGCTGGGGGATCCCTCTTTCCTAAGCTCAGCGTGCAGGTCAGGGGCAGACAAGACCTGCGGGAGTGCCGATGGGCACAGCGAAGTGAACGCATTCACGAGCGCATCCCCAAGACTGGCAAGTCTTGGACCGTTAAACAACCCCTGCAGGTGGTTCGTTCGGTCACAGCCGTCACACCCGTGCCCGAGTCCGGATGATGCTCTTCTAGGCTCCCCGTGTGAGTCTACGCAGCACCCGAAACCCCGCGCCCCTCGTGGTGGCCGCCTCGCTGGTGGTCGTGGAGGCCGTCCTCCTGCTGGGGTACGCCGTACTCGAGCTGGCCAACGTCTCGTCGGACCGGGTCTCGGTGGCGGTGACCACCTCGCTGTTCTTCGCGGCGTACGGCCTGCTGCTGCTCGGCGCCGCATGGGCGGTCACGCACGGACGGTCGTGGGCACGCAGCCCGATCGTGCTCGCCCAGCTGATCCAGCTCGGGGTCGCCTGGAGCTTCCGCGGCGGCGACACCATGGTGGTGGCCGTCGTGATGGCCGTGGTCGCGGTCGTCGTGCTCGCCGGCCTGCTGGTGCCCAGCAGCATCGACGCGCTGGCCGACGAGGCCGACCAGTCCGGTCGCGACTAGCTCTGCTCCTCCAGCGAGGTACGCAGCTGCTCGAGGGTGCGGTTGAGCAGCCGGGAGACGTGCATCTGGGAGACGCCGATCTCCTCGGCGATCTGCGACTGCGTCATGTTCTTGAAGAACCGGAGCAGCAGGATCTTCTTCTCGCGCGGCTCCAGGCGGTCGAGCAGCGGCTTGATCGACTCGCGGATCTCGACGTGCTCGAGCCCCTCGTCGTCGATGCCGATCGCATCGAGCATGCTGGCCGCGCCGCCCTCGTCGCCGTCGTCGCTGGCGTCCAGGGAGAGCGTGGAGTAGGCGTTGCTGGACTCGATGCCCTCGACGATCTCCTCGACCGAGCAGCCGATCGCCTCGGCGAGCTCGCGCGGCGTGGGGGAGCGGCCGAGGCTCTGGGTCAGCTCCGCGGTCGCGGAGCCGATCTGCATCCGCAGCTCCTGGAGCCGCCGCGGCACCCGGATCGCCCAGCCCTTGTCGCGGAAGTAGCGCTTGATCTCGCCGATGATCGTGGGCGTCGCGTACGTCGAGAACTCCACGCCGCGGTCGGAGTCGAAGCGGTCGATCGACTTGATCAGCCCGATGGTCCCGACCTGGACGAGGTCCTCCAGCGGCTCACCGCGGTTGCGGAACCGGCGGGCGCAGTGCTCGACCAGCGGCAGGTGCAGGTGCACCAACGCGTCACGGGCACCGTCCCGCTCGGCCACCGGGGCGCCCTCGTCACGGAAGACGACGAACAGCTCCGCGCTGCGTCGCCGCGTGACCTCGACCCCGGAAGGTACGTCCGACTCCGGGTCGCCCACCCCTGTCGCAGAGGACATCAGATCCCGATCTCGGGGTGGCCCGACTCCATGCTGAGCGTGATGACGAAGGCACCGTCCTCGTTCTCTGCCGAGGCGCGCGAGGCCAGGGTGGTGAGCACCTGCCACGCGAAGCTGTCGTAGTCCGGCGTCACCGGGCCGGCCGCGGTCACCGAGACGCTCACCGTCAGCTCGCCCTGCGCCATGAAGAACCGGCACGTCAGGTCGGAGCCGGCCGCGGCCTCCGGGAGCACCATCGCGCTGGCCTCGCCGACCGCGATCCGCAGGTCCTCGATGTCGTCGATGGGGAAGTCCAGGCGGGCCGCGAGCCCGGCCGTGGTGGTGCGCAGCACCGACGCGAACGCGCTGTCGGCCGGTAGCCGCAGCTCGACGTCCGCCCGTCGGTTCGGCTGCCCGGTCGTCGCGGTCGTTGCGCCGATCGAAGCCATGTCGTCGTCCTCCGGGCCGGTGGTCGTGGGTGGGCTGGCCCGAGTCCCTGCCGGAACACTAGCGGGGACCGGCCTCCGGGTGTCGTACCCGGGGGCAGGTCCCCGCTAACAAACAGGCGCCGGCTGCGAACTGCGGCCCTCGTGGAGCCCGAGAGCGTGTCGCCTTCGCGAGCTCAGGCGCTCCTCCGAGGTCCGCGGTGGTCACCGTGGGCGGTCACGCCCTCGCAGGCTCGGACGTGCTGGGGGCGTCGAAGGCCTTCGCTTCGCTCAAGCCTTCTTGGTCTCCCAGAAGATCTCGGCGATCTCGTCGATCTTCGCGAGCAGCTCGTCCGCCTTGCCCGCGTCGAACTCGCCCTTGGTGCCCGAGGCGCCGGCCAGCTTGGTGGCCTCGTTGAAGAGCGTGTGCAGCTGCGGGTACTTCTCGAAGTGCGGCGGCTTGAAGTAGTCGGTCCAGAGCACCCAGAGGTGGTGCTTCACGAGCTCCGAGCGCTGCTCCTTGATGAGGACCGCCCGCGTGCGGAAGTCCGGGTCGTCGTTGTCGGCGACCTTGGCGATGATGGCCTTGATCGACTCGGCCTCGATGCGGGCCTGCGCGGGGTCGTAGACACCGCAGGGAAGGTCGCAGTGGGCGGAAACCTCGAGGGTGGGGGCGAACAGTCGCGCGAACATGCGGGTCCTCTCGTCTTCGGTCGTCCTGGGGCTGTCGCTGCGACACTACTCCGCGTGTCGCACCGTCCACGAGGTACCCGTCCCGCCCCGGGGGACACGCTCCTGCCCTGGGGGTTCGCGGTGGTCCGGGGGCGCTCGATGCTCCCGACGCTGCGCCCCGGCGACCGGCTGCTGGTGTCGTACCGCAGGCCCGTCCGCGAGGGCGGCCTCGTGGTCGCGCGGCTCGCCGACGGCACCGTGTCGGTGAAGCGCGCGGCGGAGCGTCGTACGACCCGCACCGGTGGGCTGGCCTGGTGGCTGCTCTCGGACAACCCGGCCGAGGGCGTGGACTCGCGGCACCGCGGTCCGGTGCCCGAGGACGACGTGATCGCTCTCACCCTCGCCAGGATCTGGCCGCGCCCGCGACGCCTCTGACGCTGTGCGAGACTGCGGGTGGGAGAACCCCCGAGGTCCGATGGTTCCGCGCACCACCCCTCGCGCGTCGAGCCGGGCCTTCCGCCCCCGCACGTCCCGATGGAAAGCGCCCCCATGTCTGCTCCCCACCCGCACGCCGGCGACCCGGTCTTCGACCTCCACCTCGGCGGCAAGATGGCGGTCCGCTCGACGGTGCCGCTCGAGGGTCGCGACGACCTCTCGCTCGCCTACACGCCCGGCGTCGCCCGGGTCTGCGAGGCGATCGCCGGAGACCCCTCGCTGACCCAGCACTACACGTGGGTGCCGAACACCGTCGCCGTCGTCACCGACGGGACCGCCGTCCTCGGCCTCGGCGACATCGGCCCAGCCGCGGCGATGCCGGTGATGGAGGGCAAGGCCGTGCTCTTCAAGCAGTTCGGGAACGTCGACGCCGTCCCGATCTGCCTGGACACCACCGACGTCGAGGAGATCATCGAGACCGTCGCGCGACTGGCGCCGAGCTTCGGCGGCATCAACCTCGAGGACATCTCGGCCCCGCGCTGCTTCGAGATCGAGGACCGGCTCAAGGAGCGCCTGGACATCCCGGTCTTCCACGACGACCAGCACGGGACCGCGGTGGTCGCCCTCGCCGCGCTGAAGAACGCCCTCGTCCTCACCGGTCGCGACGCCGCCACCACCCGGGTCGTGATCTCAGGGGCGGGCGCCGCCGGTGTGGCGATCGCCAAGATCCTGCTCGAGGCCGGCATCGAGGACCTTGCGGTCACCGACCGCAAGGGCGTCGTGCACTCCGGTCGCAGCGACCTGACGCCGGTCAAGCGGGAGCTGGCCGCGATGACCGCCGACCGGACCGGCCGGGCCGGGTCCCTCGCCACGGCGCTCGACGGCGCCGACGTCTACCTCGGTGTCTCCGGGGGGACGGTCCCGGAGGAGGACGTCGCCCGGATGGCGCCCGATGCGATCATCTTCGCGATGGCCAACCCGAACCCCGAGGTGCACCCCGACGTCGCCCACCGGCACGCCCGGGTGGTCGCCACCGGGCGGTCGGACTTCCCGAACCAGATCAACAACGTGCTGGCCTTCCCCGGCATCTTCCGCGGCGCGTTCGACGTGCACGCGACGGCGATCACCGAGGGCATGAAGGTCGCGGCCGCGCAGGCGCTCGCCGACCTGGTGGGCGACGACCTGAGCGAGGACCTGGTCATCCCGTCGCCGTTCGACCCGCGCGTGGGACCGGCGGTCGCGACGGCTGTGGCGAACGCCGCACGCCGGGACGGGGTGGCGCGCCGGTAGGTTCGAGGAATGCTCGCTGTCTACGCAGACCAGTTCTCGAAGGACGACCCGCTCTCGGCACTGCAGGTGGGGGAGCGGCCCGACCCCGTCGTGCCGGACGGGTGGACCACGGTCACGGTCAAGGCCGCCTCGCTCAACCACCACGACCTGTTCTCGCTCCGCGGGGTCGGGCTGCGCGAGGAGTCGCTGCCGATGATCCTCGGCTGCGACGCCGCCGGGTACGACGAGGACGGCAACGAGGTCGTCGTCCACGCGGTGATCAGCGACCCGGCGTGGACCGGCGACGAGACCTTCGACCCGAAGCGGTCGCTGCTGTCCGAGCGCTACCAGGGCACGTTCGCCGACCGGGTCGCCGTCCCGCGCCGCAACGTGGTCCCGAAGCCGGCGTCGCTGTCGTTCGAGGAGGCGGCCTGCCTGCCGACCGCCTGGCTCACGGCGTACCGGATGCTCTTCACCCGCGGCCAGCTGCGCGCCGGCGAGACCGTGCTGGTCCAGGGCGCCGGCGGCGGGGTCGCCACCGCGGTGATCGCGCTGGCGCGGGCCGCCGGGCTCCGGGTGGTCGCCACGAGCCGCGACGAGGCCAAGCGCCGGCGCGCGCTGGAGCTCGGCGCGCACGAGGTCTTCGAGTCCGGCGCCCGGCTGCCGATGAAGGTCGACGCCGTCATGGAGACCGTCGGCAAGGCGACCTGGTCGCACTCGATCCGGTCGCTGCGCCCCGGCGGCCGCATCGTCACGTCCGGCACGACGTCCGGGCCGGACCTCGACGACGCCGAGCTCACCCGGATCTTCTTCCTCCAGCTCAGCGTCATCGGCTCGACGATGGGCACCCGCGACGAGCTCGCGTCGCTGGTGGCGATGCTGGACGCGACCGGTGTCCGGCCCCTGATCGACCGGGTGCTGCCGATGACCGAGGCGCGCGACGGGTTCGCGGCCATGCTCGGCGGCGACCAGTTCGGCAAGATCGTCTTCACCCGATGAGCACCCACCTCCTCACCGGGGCGGGCTCCGGCATCGGCGCGGTCCTCGCGCGCCGGCTGCACGACCGCGGCGACTCGCTGGTGCTGCTCGCGCGGTCGGAGGAGCGGGCGGCCGAGCTGCGCGCGGAGTACGACCGCGCCGACGTCCTCGTCGCCGACCTGTCCTGGCCTGAATCCGTCGAGTCGCTCGTCCTGCCCGACGAGCTCGACTCCGTCGTGCACGGGGCCGGCGTCGTCGAGATCGGCGCGGTCGCCGAGCTCTCGATCGAGGACTGGGCCGCGCAGCTGCGGGTGAACCTCGTCGCCCCCGCGGCGCTGACCCGGGTCGCACTGCCGGCCCTGCGCGCTGCCCGCGGGACCGTGGTCTTCGTGAACTCCGGGGCCGGGCTGACCGCACACCCGGGCTGGTCGGCGTACGCCGCCTCGAAGCACGGGCTCCGCGCCCTCGCCGACTCCCTGCGCGCCGAGGAGTCACGGCTGCGGGTCACCACGGTCTACCCGGGACGCACCGCGACGCCGATGCAGCAGAAGGTGCACCGCCAGGAGGGCAAGGAGTACGACCCGGCCGACTGGACCCGCCCGGAGACCGTCGCCGACGCGATCCTGCACGTGCTCGACCTGCCGCGCGACGCGACCATCACCGACCTGACCGTGCGTCCCGGGGGATAGTCCCTGACGATCGAGCGGTCGACACGCCGTCCTGACCACTTGATCGTCAGGGACTACCCGTCGCTACGGCTTCGAGCGCCAGTTCAGCGCGCCGACCAGCACCATCCGCAGCTGGGTGCGGGCCTGCTCGACCAGCTGCTTCTCGACGTCCGGGCGGCCCGCGGCGCTGAGGATCGACTCGGCCGTCGACACCATCGCGGTGACGATCAGGTTCGACAGGACGCGCAGGTCCTCGGCCGTCCAGCGATCGGTGGCGGGCAGCCGGGCCAGGTCGGTGGCGAGCTCGCGCTCGAACAGCTCGATCTGGTGCCGGATGGCGTCGCGGACCCCGGGCGGACCGGCCGCGCGCTCGCGTGCGATGAACAGGAAGTACGCCCGCTGCTCGTGCACGTGGTCGACCAGCACGCCGACCGACCGGTCGACGATGTCGGCGAGCGCGGGGTCGCCCCGCCGGATGTCGCGCATCATCGTGCGCAGCGACACGAACGCCTCGTCGACCAGCGCGAGGCCGAGCGCCTCGATCGAGTCGAAGTGCCGGTAGAACGCGGTCGGCACGATGCCCACCTGCTTGGCGACCTGGCGCAACGAGATCGCCGCGAGCGTGCTCTCGTCCGAGAGCTCCAGGGCAGCGTCGAGGATCGCGCGCCGGGTGCGCTCCTTGCGCTCCACCCGTGAGATCGGCTCGGACACCTCTTCAGGCTAGCCGCCGGTGCACGCCCGTGCTCCCCACGGGGAAGGCGTGGCGGGTGTCACGAGCCTCGGCCTTGACCGTACTCCCGGTATGCGTCGTACAGTTTCAGTGCACGGATGTTCACTGAAGGGAAGGAGTGCCGATGAACCGGATCCTCCGGTCCCGCGCGCTGGCGGCCCTCACGTCGCCGCACGGCGTGGACCGCTACCTCGAGCAGCTGAACCCGATGTGGGCCGCGCACGAGGTGCGCGCCCGGATCGTCTCCGTCCACCGCGAGGTCGACGTGCCCGGCCACCCGCCGGTCGCCACGGTCACCCTCCAGCCCACCTCGACCTGGCGCGGGCACCGCGCCGGCCAGCACGTCCAGCTCGGCGTCGAGGTCGACGGCGCCCGTCGTACGACGCGGGTGTTCTCGGTCTCCAGCCCCGAGTCCGGGCCGGGGGACCGCTTCACGATCACGCTGCGCGCCAACCCGGAGGGCGTCGTGAGCGAGTACCTGGTCGAGCGCGCGCAGCCCGGCACGATGGTGCACCTGTCGCAGGCCGAGGGGGACTTCGTGCTCCCGGACGCCGTTCCCGAGCACGTCGTGATGATCAGCGGCGGCTCCGGCATCACCCCGGTGATGTCGATGCTGCGCACGCTGCACCGCCGTACGCACCGCGGGCGGATCACGTTCCTGCACTACGCGCAGAGCCCGGACCACCAGATCTTCGCGGCCGAGCTCGACCAGATCCGCCGCTCCGGCCACGGCACCGACGTGCACCTGCTGCACCCCGAGCTCGGCGACCCGAACCTGTCCCCGGCATACCTGGAGCGGCTCGTCCCGGGCTACCGCGACGTGCTCACCTACGCGTGCGGCCCGGCGCCGATGGTCGAGGCGGTGCAGGCGGCGTACGACGGCGCGGAGACCCTGCGCGTCGAGTACTTCCGGCCACCGCGGCTCCCGGGGATCGACGGGGCCACCGGTGCGAGCGGTGGCGAGGTGACGTTCGCCCGGGCCGGGCGGACGACGGAGAACACCGGGGCAACCCTGCTCGAGCAGGCCGAGGCGCTCGGCCTGACCCCGGAGTCCGGCTGCCGGATGGGCATCTGCCGGTCCTGCACCACCCGCAAGTCCGAGGGCACCGTGCGCAACGTCGTCACCGGCGTGGAGTCCGCACTGCCCGACGAGGACGTCCAGATCTGTGTCAGCGCTCCCGTCGGCGACTGCGTCGTCGACCTCTGAGGAGGAAACCCCATGACTGAACCGAAGCTCACCCCGAAGCTCACCCAGGACCAGCTCGAGGCGTTCGGCGAGGAGCTCGACGCCGTGCGCCGCCGCATCCTCGACGACCTCGGCGAGGAGGACGCGCGGTACATCCGCGACGTGGTCAAGGCCCAGCGCGCCCTCGAGGTCGCGGGCCGCGCGCTGTTCTACCTGCCGCCGGCCTGGCCGCTCGCGGTCGCCGCGCTCTCGGTCTCCAAGATCCTCGACAACATGGAGATCGGCCACAACGTCATGCACGGGCAGTACGACTGGATGGGCGATCCCGCCCTCAGCTCGCGGATGTACGAGTGGGACAACGTCTGCCCGTCGGAGCAGTGGAAGTACAGCCACAACTACATCCACCACACCTACACGAACATCCTCGGCAAGGACCGGGACATCGGGTACGGCGTCCTGCGCATGGACGAGGACCAGCCGTGGCACCCCTACTACCTCGGCAACCCGCTCTATGCGTTCCTGCTGATGGTCTTCTTCGAGTGGGGCGTCGCGATGCACGACCTCGAGGTGGAGAACATCGTCGCCGGCCGGCGGAAGGTGTCGGAGAACAAGGCCCTGCACGCGGGGATCATGCGCAAGGTCAGGCGCCAGGCGCTCAAGGACTACGTGCTGTTCCCGGCGCTGACCGGCCCGCTGTTCCCGCTGACCCTGGCCGGGAACGCCACCGCCAACCTGGTCCGGAACGTCTGGGCGTTCAACATCATCTTCTGCGGGCACTTCCCGGCCGGCGTCGCGACGTTCAGCCAGGAGGAGTGCGAGGACGAGACCCGCGGCCAGTGGTACTACCGCCAGCTGCTCGGCTCGGCGAACATCACCGGTGGCCGGCTCTTCCACGTGATGACCGGCAACCTGTCGCACCAGATCGAGCACCACCTGTTCCCCGACCTGCCCGCGCGGCGGTACCCGGAGATCGCCGAGGACGTCCGCGACATCTGCGAACGCTACGGCCTGCCGTACCACACCGGCCCGCTGCGCAAGCAGCTCGGCAGCGTCGCGCGGAAGATCGTGCGGCTCGCGCTCCCGCCGCGTCCGCGGACTGAGGCGCCCGTTGTCGCGGAGCCCGCCGCCGCCTGAGGATGGCCCGCATGGAGGACGAGCGATGAAGGACCACCTCAGCCGCGGCGAGATCCGCAAGGACGCCGTGCAGGACACGGTCGAGGCGACGGCCGGGATGGTCGGGCAGGTGACGACGATCCTCACCGGGGCCGTCCGCGACGTCGCACGCGCGGTGGGCGGCTTCGCGACCGAGATCTTCGAGATCCGCGACTCCGCCCGACGGGCGGCGGCGGAGCACGAGCTGCCCGACCGCGCCGATCAGTAGGGCGGGCGCCCGTCGTACAGGTCGGCGTTCCCCTTGCCCTGCGCATCGCGCACGGCCCTGTCGGTGTACGTGCCGGGCTTGCGCGGCCGGAAGGCGAAGGCCGCGAGCGCGATGACGACGACGGCGATGATGACCCAGACGACCATGAGGCCTCCCCCGAGAGCGGTTGGTCGTCCCACCGTACTCCGACGTGCCGCCGCGGCCGGGTCTCAGACGAGCCGCGCGAGCTTCTGCGGCGCGCTGCACCGGTAGGACTCGGTCACTAACTCGGCGACCTCGGCCCAGTCGGTGCTGTCGTCGAGCACCAGGCCGACGATCGCCGGCGACCACGGCGGCTTGTAGAACGGCGGGCCGGCGTGGGTGAGGGCGAGGAGCTCGTCCCCGCTGGAGCGGAACGTGAGGACCGTCCGGACCGCGTCGTCACCGGTGATGTCGCGGTACGCCGACTCGTACCCGGGCTGCGCGACCATGACGTGCGCGAACGTCGTCGCGCGGATCCGCCAGCGGACGCCGGTCCAGGCGTCCTCCTCCCGGGCCTCCGGGAACCGCAGCGCGATCGACCCGAGGCGGCGTACGACGTCCGCGTCGGGCTCGATCCGGTCGGCCACGGCTCAGCCGAACGACATCCGGAAGTCGGCCATGCGGAACGACGCGAGCTGGCGGGCGTCGCGCAGCCACGCGAGCGGTCCGTCGGCGGCGAAGTCCCACCGGCCACGGCAGGGCAGCACCTTCGAGGAGCCCCCGAGGACGGCGGTGCGCTCCTCGCCGCCCGTGTCGTCGATGCCGGGCTGCCAGGTGCCGCCCTTCATCGGCAGCCGCACCATCGCCTTCGAGACGTCGGAGAAGGTCGCCGACGCGATCGGCCGGCGCCCGAAGGACGCCGTCCAGTCGGTCGTCGAGAGCGGGCCGCGGTGCTCGGTCTCGAGCTCGAAGTCGCACAGGCCCTTCGGGATCGCCCACAGCTCCCGGCCGCCGGCGACCGAGGCGGGAGAGTCCACCCAGATGTCGGTGATGCTCACGCGGCGCCCTCGGCTGCCGGGCACCGGGACCGGGCGGGCGACCAGCAGCTCGGAGTACGTCAGCGGCGAGCCGGGCTCGTAGCTGACGAACGCGGCGCCGTACACCCCCGCGGGCCGCAGGTCGTCGACCGGCTCACGCAGCCGGAACAGCGAGAGCCAGAGCTGGCCCACCATCTGCCAGGGTGCGGCCGGGTACGCCGGCTCGCCGGTCGAGGGGGAGGACGGTTCGCTCGTCTGCTCGGCCATGTCGGGCATCCTGCCGCAACCGGGGCCACGACAAAAGTGTCAGTCGAGTGACAGGATCGACCCGTGCATTCCCAGCGCCTCACCACCCGCGTCGCCACGTCCGAGCCGCGCTTCGTGCCGTACCCCGCGCCCGGGCCGGACGCCCCGAACGTCCTCATGGTCGTCCTCGACGACATCGGCTTCGCCCAGCTCGGCTGCTTCGGCGCCGGCTTCCGGACGCCGAACATCGACCGCGTGGCGGCCGAGGGACTGCGCTACCACCGCTTCCACGTGACCGCGGTGTGCTCGGCCACCCGCGCCGCGCTGCTCACCGGGCGCAACCACCACGCGGTCGGCATGGGCGTCACGCAGGAGGCGGCGCTCGGGTTCCCGGGCTACACCGGCCGGATCCCGCCGAGCGCGGCCAGCCTGGCGCGGGTGCTGCGCGACGGCGGCTACAACACGATGGCGGTCGGCAAGTGGCACCTGGCGCCGCAGGGGGAGTACTCCGCCGCAGGTCCGTTCGACCGCTGGCCGCTCGGCCTCGGGTTCGAGCGCTACTACGGCTTCCTCGGCGCGGAGACCAACCAGTGGGCGCCGGAGCTGGTGCGGGACAACACCCACGTGGACCCGCCGTCGACCCCGGAGGAGGGCTACCACCTCACGGAGGACCTGGTCGACCAGGCGATCCGGATGATCCGCGACCAGCAGCAGGCCGCCGCGCGCAAGCCGTTCTTCTGCTACCTCGCCACCGGCGCCGCCCACGCACCGCACCAGGTCGGCGAGGAGTGGATCGCGCCGTACCGCGGCCAGTTCGACGACGGCTGGGAGGCGTGGCGCCGGCGGGCGTTCGACCGGCAGGTCGCCGAGGGCATCGTCCCGCCCGACACCGTACTGACCGAGCGGCCGCCGTGGGTGCCTGAGTGGGAGAGCCTGTCCGGGGACGAGCGGCGCCTGTTCGCGCGCTACATGGAGGCGTTCGCCGGCTTCATGACGCACACCGACCACCACCTCGGCCGGCTGCTCGACGTCCTCGACGAGCAGGGCATCGCCGACGACACGCTGGTGATGATCCTGTCCGACAACGGCGCGAGCGCCGAGGGCGGTCCGACCGGCACCCTCAACGAGGCCGCCGGCTGGCTCGGCATGTCCGAGGACGTCGAGCAGGCGCTCGCGCACATCGACGACATCGGCGGACCGGAGGCCAACAACCACTACCCGTGGGGGTGGGCCTGGGCCGGCAACGCCCCGCTGCGGCTGTGGAAGCGCTACGCGTGGCTCGGTGGGGTGCGCACGCCGCTCGTGGTCCGCTGGGGTGACCGGCTGGCCGGCCGCGGGGGAGTGCGTGGGCAGTTCTGCCACGCCACCGACCTGTACGCGACCGTGTTGGAGGCCGCCGGGATCGAGGTCCCGGAGAGCGTCGACGGCGTCACCCAGCAGCCGGTCGACGGCACGTCGATGCTCGGCAGCTTCGGCGACCCGGACGCCGCCGAGCACCGGCTCGTCCAGTACTTCGAGATGATGGGTTCGCGCGGGATCTACCACGACGGCTGGAAGGCCGTGACCGACCACGTCGCGAACCAGTTCGGCGAGCGCGATCACCTCGTGGGGAGCTTCGACTTCGACACGGACCGGTGGTCGCTGTTCCGGCTCGAGGAGGACTTCTCCGAGGCCCGCGACGTCGCCGACGAGCACCCCGACATCGTCCGCCGTCTCGAGGCGCTGTGGTGGGCCGAGGCCGGCCGCAACCAGGTGCTGCCGCTGTTCGAGTTCCCGGCGTCGATGGCGCACATGCACCCCGGCGAGTTCCCGCGGCCGGAGTCGGCGACGTACCGCCCCGGCGGTGGGCCGGTCCAGGAGGGACAGCTCCCGGCGGCGCTGGGCGGGTTCACGCTCACGGCGTACGTCGAGGTGCCGGACGGTGGCGCCGAGGGCGTCGTCACCGCGCTCGGCGACCGGCACGGAGGCTGGGCGTTCTACCTGCTCGACGGGCGCCCGACGGCGACCTTCGCGCTGCTCGACGGCCCCGTCCGCGTGGCCGCGGCCGACCCCGTGGACCCGGGAGCGCACGTGCTGGAGCTGCGCTACGAGCCCGGCCGGGCGGCACGGGTGGTCCTCGCCGTCGACGGGGCCGACGTCGCGGAGGCGCCCCTGCCCGGGCTGGTGTTCTTCCCGAACCTCACGACCGCGGGGGCCGGCCTCCTGGTCGGCCGGGACCGTGGCATCGCGGTCGGCCACGACTACCGCCCGCCGTTCCCGTTCACCGGGGTCCTGGACCGCGTGGAGCTGCGCAGTGGTGCCCCGGACGCCCGTCCCGACGACGACACGGGGCTCCGGGCGGCCGTCTCCAGTGACTGAGCCGTCGACGGGGGTGGTGACCGGTCGGCGCGAGCGGCGCAAGGCCGACACCCGCCTGGCGCTGGAGGACGCCGCCCTCCGGCGCTTCGCGGCCGAGGGGTACGACGCCACCTCGGTCGACGCCATCGCGGCAGACGCGGGGGTCTCGGCGCGGACGTTCTTCCGCTACTTCGCGGGCAAGGACGAGGTGCTCGACATGGGCCGCCTCGAGCGGCAGGCCGGGCTGTGCGAGGTCGTCGCCCGGGCGGACGGAGCCGGCCTCGCCGTCGTCCGCGCCGCGGCCGTGCACCTCGCCGCGGGCTTCGCCGGTGACCGGGAGCGGGTCGCGCTGCGGCAGCGGGCCGTGGCGACCTCGCCGGTGCTGCGCGGCCGGCTGTTCGACACCCTGGCCTCGTGGGAGCACACGTTGGCGGCCGCGCTCGACGCGCGCGGTGAGGCCGACGCCGCGACGCTCGCCGCCGTCGGCATCGCGGTGTTCCGGGCCGCGACGGCGGCGTGGGTCGACCGGGGCGGGTCGCTGGAGGACCTGGTGGAGCGCAGCTTCGACGCTCTCGCCACGGCGACGCCGGACCGCGCCTAGGCGGCCGTCCGGGAGGGCCGGACGAGTGGCTCCCCGGTGCCGCAGGCGCCACGGGCGCCCATCCCTCATCGGGAGATGCTGCTCCTCACCGGGCCGGTCGAAGCGCCCCGGGTCGGGTGTCGAAAGGAGTCGCCGGCCCGGGACCTTCGGACCTGCCGACGACCTCCGCTGCCGACGAGAGTGATGGATGCCCCCCCGGGGCCAGGGCCCGAGCAGTCACGCCCGGCTGATCCGGACAACAGCCCACGCCGGGGGCTTCCCGGATGGGAGGTGATGACGTGGCGGCAATCGGTCGCGGTCACCAGGACCGAGAGGCCAGGCCGCTGCTCGGGTTCCGGCGACGGCCGGGCCGGCTGGCCCTGTGGGTCTTCCGACTGCCGCTGCCGCTGTACCGGGCCGGCTGGGGGTGGCTGTTCCTGGGACGCAACTTCCTCGTGGTCACCCATGTCGGCCGCAGGACGGGTCGTCCGCACACCGCCGCCGCCATGGTCCTTGCCGAGGACGCCACCACCGGTGAGGCGGTCATCTGCTCGGTGTGGGGGCCCCGCGCGGACTGGATCCGCAACCTGCGGGCCCACCCGGCTCTCCGCGTCCAGATCGGACGCGACTCGTTCGTCCCGCAGCACCGGTTCCTCACCGACGAGGAAGCCTTCGCCGTGGGGGTCGAGTTCCGTCGTCGCCACCCCTGGCGGGTGCGGTTGATCAGGCGCGCGCTCGGCGTCGACCTGCGCTCCGACACCGCGATCCGGCAGTTCGTCAGCAGCCGCCCGTTCGTCGCGCTGCGACCGGTCGACCCGACCGCCGGCGTCGGGCGGCACGAGAAGGAGAGGAGATGAGTGCCGTGCGCACGCTGCACCTGCACCGACCCGCGGCCCTCGAGCAGCCCGGGACGAGTCCCGTGTCCCATCGCACCCCGGTCGAGCCCTGGGCGTGGCTGGTCGGGGGCGCCGCGCTGTTCTTCGCCGCCCCGTTCGTCGGGACCGACCTGCTCGGGCTCCAGCCCGACCTGTACTACCTGGGCTACTTCACGATCGCCGTGACGTGGTTCGCGGTGTTCCTCGCGGCCCATCGCTCGGAGCTGCGCGACCTCTGGCGGCTGAACCTGACGTGGAGCCTGGCCGTGGGCGCGCTCGCCGGTGTCGCCGTCGCGGCCGTCGTGTTCGGCTCCGCCGCGACCGACCACCCCGACGGGTGGCGGTGGTGGTTCGAGATCGGCTGGCGCGGGGTCGTCTACGGCTGCGTCGACACCCTGACCCTGTTCGTGTTCCCCGCCGCGGTGGCCTACCTGGTGGTGCACGGCGACCGGCGCGGCGCCCAGCGCAAGCTCGGCTACGCCGGCCTTGTCCTCGCGTTCTCGCTCGTGGTCTCGACGAGCTATCACCTGGGATACCCCGAGTACCGCGGCGCCGACCTGCGCTCCCCGCTCGTCGGCACGGTCATCGCGGACTCCTCCGCCATCCTCACGGGCAACCCGGTGGGCGCGTTCCTGACCCACGGCACTGCGCACGTCTCGGCCGTGGTGCACCAGGAGGAGGGCGGGCCGACGCACATGCTGCCGCCGAAGGTCGACGCCGGCTACCCCGATCGCGGTGACAGTGACCTGGCCGTCGCCCTGGCGGGGCTGTGGGTGCTCGGGCTCGCCAGCGTCCTCACCGGACTGGTGCTGCGCCGGCATGCGCGTGCCCGCGGTCACGCCGCCGTGTGACAATCGGCGTCCTCGACTCTCGGGAGGTCCGATGCTCCGTCACCGCCTGCTACGCCGCCTGCCGCCGCTCGTCGCCGTCGCGCTCGCGACCTCCTTGCTCGCGGCACCGGCCACCGCGGCGAGGTACGACGGCGGCCTGTCGACCCCGCGTGAGGACAGCTACTACCCGCAGCACGGCGACCCGGGCATCGACGTCCTGCACTACGGGCTGGTCCTGAGGTGGCACCGCGGCACCCGGACGCTCCTCGGCGAGGCGCTCATCTGGATCCGGCCGACCGCCGACGCCGACTCGTTCAAGCTCGACCTCGGCCCGACCATGAAGGTCACGCGCGTGGAGGTCGACGACGCCCGCGTCGCCTTCCACCACTCCGGGACCGTGCTGACGATCGACCACCCGGTCGTCACGAACCAGCGGTTCCCGGTGGCCATCTCCTACCGCGGCACCCCGCACCCGATCCCCGCCCCCACGACGCGCAGCGACGAGCCGAACGTCGGGATGAGCGTCACCAAGGACGGCCAGCTGCGCACGATGCAGGAGCCGTTCGGCGCGCTGACCTGGTACCCGGCCAACGACCAGCCGTCGGACAAGGCCCGGTACGACATCCGGGTCCGGGCACCGAAGGGCTGGATCGGTGTCAGCAACGGCCGGCTCACGGAGATCGACACCACCCGCGCGAGGACCATCACGTCGTTCAAGCTCGACCACCCCGTGGCGACGTACCTGACGACGCTGGCCGTCGGCCCGTACGTCCACAGGACCGCGACCGGGCCGCGCGGGCTGCCCCTGAACTACTGGCTCCCGAAGGGTCACCCGGACAAGTACCTGGATGTCCTCAAGCACCTGCCGTCGGACCTGCGTTGGCTCGAGCAGCGCCTCGGGCCGTACCCGTTCGAGAGTGCCGGCGTGGTCGTCGTCCCCGGTGACTCGGCGATGGAGACCCAGACCCTGGTGACGTTCGGCAAGAAGACCTGGGCCGACCCGCAGCAGGCTCGCGAGGTGATGGTCCACGAGCTCGCCCATCAGTGGTACGGCGACACCGTCACCCCGTCGGACTGGAGCGACCTCTGGCTGAACGAGGGCATGGCGATGTATCTCGAGGCCCGCTGGTCGACCGAGCACACGCCGCTCGCCTGGCGCGACTGGGTGCGCTACTTCCGCTCGGCGAACCAGAGCGAGCGCGCCGAGCAGGGCGGCCCCGGGGCGTACGACAAGACGATGTTTGCGACGAACTGCGTCTACCTGTGCACCTCGGCGATGTACGAGGCGCTGCGCAAGCGGATCGGCGACGACGCCTTCTGGGCGCTCGTGAGGCGCTGGCCGCAGGGCCGGCCCGACACGAACGTCGACCGCGTCGGCTTCATCGCCCTCACCGAGAGGATCTCCGGCCAGGACCTCGGCATGTTCTTCGACGACTGGCTGAACTCGCCGACCTGGCCGCCGCGCTAGGTCGGCTCAGTCCTCGGGGTCGTCCAGCCGCGCGAGCCAGGTCGCGAACCGCTCGACGGCGGTCTCGAACTCCGGGTGGGTGTCGGTGAACTCCTGCAGGCGCTCGGCGAGCCACGCCAGGGTGACCTCCTCGTCACCCCGGCGCTTCTCGAGCTCCTCGATCCCGCGGTCGGTGAAGTACATCGGTCAGTCCTCCTCGTGCAGTGGCCGAGACCGTCGAGACACGCGGAATGGCCCTCTTCCGGGGCTGGAAGGGGCCATTTCGCGGGTCTCGACGGCAGACAGGCTCAGGCGAACGCCCGCGCGAGCAGGTCCTTCTGCTCCTCGGAGTGGCGCTTGACGGTGCCGACCGAGGGGGAGGAGGACTCCGGGCGCCCGACCAGCTCGACCTGGGCGTCGACGTGCGGCCAGACGTTCAGCGCGTAGTGCGGCCACGCGCCCATGTTCGCCGGCTCGTCCTGCACCCAGCGCACGGCCTTGAGCTTCGGGAACCGCGCGATCTCGTCGCGGATCTCGGCCTCCGGCCGCGGGTAGAGCTGCTCGACCCGGGCGATCGCGAACCGGCCGGCGTCCTCACGCTTGGCCCGCTCCACCATCAGGTCCCAGGTCACGCGGCCCGAGCACAGCAGCAGCGTGTCGACCTCGCCCGCGTCGGCCGTGGCGTCGGTGACGAACGGCTGGAACGTGCCCGAGGTGAACTCGTCCGGCGTGGACGCCGCTTCCTTCCGCTTCAGCATCGACTTCGGCGTGAAGACGATCAGCGGACGGTGCTCCTCGCCGAGCGAGTGCTGCCGCAGCAGGTGGAAGTACGACGCGGGCGTCGACGGCTGCGCGATCACGAACGCCTCGTCGGCCGCCATGGTCATGAACCGCTCGATCCGCGCGGAGGAGTGGTCCGGGCCCTGGCCCTCGTAGCCGTGCGGCAGCAGCAGCACGACGCCGGACTGCTGGCGCCACTTGGTCTCGCCGGAGGTGATGAACTCGTCGATGACCGTCTGCGCGCCGTTGACGAAGTCTCCGAACTGGGCCTCCCAGAGCACCAGCGCGTCGGGACGGGCCACGGAGTAGCCGTACTCGAAGCCGAGGGCGGCGAACTCGGAGAGCAGCGAGTCGTAGATGTAGAACTTCGCCTGGTCCTCGGTGAGGGCGGTCAGCGGTGTCCACTCGTGGGCGTTGGTCCGGTCGATGATCGTTGCGAACCGCTGCACGAAGGTGCCACGGCGCGAGTCCTGGCCGGCGAGCCGCACCGGCCGGCCG